>JAZQFN010000064.1:0-9678 GCA_045539515.1 Clostridia bacterium | reverse complement strand
TCTATGAGCTTGCCCCCCTTTTTTTATGTAAATATTAAAAATTATTTCGAAAAATACTTGACAAATTTTGAAATTTGTGCGGCTGATTTTATTAACTATTGTTAATAAAATCAGCCCTTGTTAATAGAAGTACAATTTCTATTGACAAGGAGAATAATATGAACTACACATCAAAAACAATTAAGAAATCTCTAAATAAATGTATTGATGATATTTCCGCTCATCCGGAAGTGTATGCAAAAAATCCCTCAAAAGACTTTATTCGTAATCGTAAACTGCCTTTTGACCAAATGATTAAATGTATTTTAGCTATGAGTGGAAAATCTCTTAATGGTGAACTTATGGACTACTTTAATATGAATATTTCTATGCCAACAGTTTCAGCATTTGGTCAGCAACGCGATAAAATCAATTATTGTACATTTGAAAAACTTTTTCATAGTTTTACAAATGCTATTGATGAACAGAATTTATACAAAGGTTTTCGCTTGCTTGCTGTAGATGGTTCGGACCTCCATGTTCCAAGCAACAGGAAAGAAACTGAATCTTTTTATCAAAATTCCAAAGGATACAAACCATTTAATCTACTTCATCTTAATGTTTTATATGACCTTAGAAGAAATATCTATACTGATGCTATTGTTCAGCCGATAAAATATCGTAATGAGCACAAGGCTTTTGTTACTATGATTGATAGAGATGATTTATCCATCCCAACTATTTATATTGCTGACAGAGGTTATGAATCTTACAACAACATAGCTCATGTAATGGAAAAAGGACAAAAGTTCTTAATTCGAGTAAAAGATGTAGATAGATTTGGTATTGTTTCAAAACTTCCTCTTCCTGATAATGAAGAATTTGATGTTTCCGTCTCCGTTGAATTAACACGAAGCCAAACTAAGGATACTAAAAACAGTAATTTGAAATTTATATCACATACTTCACCGTTTGATTTTTTACCTAAAACATCAAGAAAAAGCATATTTGTTCCTCCATATCATATGACTTTTCGTGTAATACGATTTAAATTGTCCGATGACAAATATGAAGTTCTTATTACAAACCTATCTCAAGAAGAGTTTACAGTTGATGAATTAAAAAATATTTATGCAATGCGTTGGGGAATTGAAACATCTTTCAGAAATTTGAAATATTCACTGTCTCTGATGTTATTCCATTCTAAAAAGACGGAGTATATTCTCCAAGAAATATTTGCAAGACTTACTATGTACAATTTTAGTCAACTAATTATCTCACACATAATTGTTAAACAAAAGAAACGCAAGCATTCATACAGAATCAACTTTGCTGTTTCAGTACATATATGCCGTAATTTTTTCTTGAAAAATATATCTCCGCCTAAAATTGAAGCATTGTTACTACGTCATTTGTTGCCAATTCGACAGGGACTTGCCAATCCACGAAAAGCACATGCAAGAGTAGCTGCAAGCTTCTTATACAGAATACCATAATTCTATTAATTTGTAAATTAATTAAGCGAATTTTGGCAGACTTTTCAGCCTGCCTTTTTAGCATGTCGTTTTTTAGAAAAACACACCTAACTTAGAATTTCTATATTCCGTTAGATGTGTTTTAAATTTTTATATTGTTCTTAACTTAATGATATTGCTTTTTTTACATTCCCTTTTAAATATTATGAATCTTTTTTGCTTTTAATTTATCTTCTTCCACTTGCTTTGTAAGTTCGTCCATATCTGCAAAGTGAACCTCAGGGCGGATAAACTCCAAAAATTCCACGGTAATTTCGTCGCCATAGGCAACTGCAGTTTCGCCGAAGATATGAGTTTCTATTTTTATGTTACTGCCCTCTTCCACGGTAGGGTTTTTACCTACATTGGTAATTGCCGGATAGTCTTTATCCATAAACCGCACATTGGTGGCATAAACACCGTTTACAGGAAGATATACAGAAGTTCCGGGATAAATATTTACCGTAGGAAAACCCAACTTTCTGCCAAGATGCTTTCCCTCGGACACTTTGCCTTTTACGAAGAAAGGTCTGCCCAGATACACCTTGGCTAAAGATACATTACCCATGGAAAGAAGCTTTCTTACAAAGGTAGAGCTTACGGTTTCGTCACCTATGCGAACCATACCCATAACAACAACATCTATGCCGTGCACACTGCATATTTCCTTAAGCTCTTCTATGCCGGCACTGCGGTTTCTGCCGAAGCGGAAGTTCTCTCCCACTACCACACAGCAGGCATTAAGCTCTTCTTTAAGTATGCCGGACACAAACTCCTCTGCCGAAAGCATCATAAACTTAGAGTCCAGTTCCCTCATAACAACCTCATCTATGCCGAGAGATTTTATAATATTTAGTTTTTGGGGGCTGTCGGTCATTGAGGGAGTGTCACTTTTTTGCATTGAGTACACAAGGCTTTTGATGCCTTGACGTTTTGCAATATCCACCGCTGTGGATATAAGCCCGGTGTGAGCTATATGCACTCCGTCAAATTTACCAAGCACGACTACTGTTTTGGAGTTATTCATAATATAATCCTTTATTATTGGTAAAGGTGATTCTTCGGCTTCGCTTGGAATAACACCTTATAAATTTTTGTTAAAAATTCAGATAAATGCTTTTACAATCTTTATTACATTACCCTTTTCGCCCTTGAAAACCTCGGTAACTCCTACAAAATTACCATCAAAGTCATAGGCTCTGTAGGTACCTTCTTTTGCAGAAACTCTTGAAAGTGCGCCGTTTAAAAGTCTTGCCTTAACGGCGTCGGTAACGCGAAATTCCGGATATTCCTTAAACACTCTGTCTACACCGGAAAGCACGCTTTCTGCACCAAAGCTTTCAGCTTTTTCCTTAAGCTCCTCCAAAGTAAGGGAATCCTCAATGGAGAAAACGGAGGATTTTGTTCTGGTAAGTGCCGTCATGGTGGCACCGCAACCCAGGTACTCTCCTATATCGTAGCAAAGAGAACGTATATAAGTACCCTTGGAGCAATAAACTCTTATTTTAAAGGTATCGCCCTCAAAGGACAAAAGCTCACATTCATAAATGGTAATCTTTCGTTTTTTTCTCTCTACTTCTATACCCTCACGGGCAAGCTCGTAAAGCTTTTTTCCGTTTTGCTTGATGGCGCTGTACATAGGCGGAAGCTGTTCTATTTCACCGGTAAAGTGTTCTATGGCTTCCTTTAAACTGTCGGGAGATACATTTACCTCTCTTTCCATTTGCACACTGCCCCATATATCGTAGGTATCGGTAGTTATACCGAGCTTTACCTCGGCAATATATTCCTTGTCGGAAAAGGTAAGCATATCGCAGGCTTTTGTGCTTTTGCCTACACAAACAGGCAGCACGCCCGTGGCGTTGGGATCTAATGTACCCGTGTGACCAACCTTGCGTGTTCCCAGTATTTTACGGACTACATTCACCACATCGTGAGATGTATAGTCCATAGCTTTATTTACAACAACTATGCCGTTTAACTCTGCCATTATATAACCTTTCCTATAGCTTCCACCACAAGTTTTTCTGCTGTTTTTGCATCTTCATATATTGTAAGGCCTGCCGCTCTTATATGACCGCCGCCGCCAAAGGCTTTGGCCACACAGGACACATCGACATACTCATTGGAACGAAGACTTATCTTACATTCCTTGTCCCCTTTTACCTTGATATATGCACCGACCTCTACGCCTATGATACTTCGGGGAAGTCCTGCTATATCGTCTGCTTCCTCAAAAGCCATACTGTAGCGTGAAAGCATTTCGCTATCTACCAAAGCTACACATATTTTGCCGTCGGCATAGAATCTGAGATTACTTGTAACCTCTGCCTTAAGCTGAAGCTGTTGCGCAGTTTTCATTTCAAAGAGAGTACGCATTACAAAGGGAGCATCTATCCCCTTTGCCATAAGCTCGGAAGCAATAATATGAGTTGACGGGGTGGTATTGGAATACTGAAAGCTTCCCGTATCGCTGGCAATGGCAGCATAAAGACGGGTAGCAATGTCTACTGTTACCTCACAGCAAAGAAAGTCCTTTATAAAAAAGTACGCAAGTTCGCCTGCCGCTGCAGACTTACCGTCCACATAGTTGTACTGGGCGTAGCCGGGGTTTGTACCGTGGTGGTCTATGCAGCACCTTACCTTGGCTTTATCGTATACAGTTTCCTTAACGGAGCCCATGAGCTCCTCGGATGCCACATCAACGGCTATACATACATCGTAAGAAGATGCAGTATCCTCTGTAAAGTAATTGTCCTCAATAAGAAAACTAAGTCTTCCGGGGATAGCACCGTCTACAAATATATGAGCTGTCTTACCCATAGCCCTTAAGGCAAGAAGAATTGCCGATGCGGAACCTATGCAGTCGCTGTCGGGATTTTTGTGTACGGCAAGAGCAATTGTGCTGCTCTCTTTTACTATGTCGGCTATTTTAGTAATATCCATATTATTCACCGTCTTTATTGATTTTGCTGAGAAGCTCATTTATGTGCATACCGTAGTCAATGGAAGTATCCAGCACAAATGTAGGGTGAGGAACACATCTTAAGTTAAGACGGCTTCCTATCTCTTTCTTGATATATCCGGTTGCGCTCTTTAAAGCTTCCATGGTATCCTTCTTTTCTATCTCGGAGCCCATAACGGAAACATAAACCTTTACATACTTAAGGTCCTTGGTAACGCTTGCGGAAACTATGCTTACCATTTGTGACATACGGGGGTCTTTAACCGTACGCACTATAGACGAAAGTTCTCTTTTGATTTCTTCGCTTATTCGTTCTGTTCTGTTAAAAGCCATAATAAATCCACGATGTGACAGAGCACACACCGTACTCTGCCACATCACCTTTCCCTTATTCTTTGATTTCTTCCATTACGAAGGATTCGATTCTGTCGCCTTCCTTAATGTCGTTGAAGTTTTCTATGCCGATACCGCATTCGTAACCGGTAGCAACTTCCTTAACGTCGTCTTTAAATCTCTTTAAGCTGGAGAGCACGCCCTCGTGAACGATGATACCGTCACGGACAATACGTACCTGAGAGTTTCTGGAAATCTTACCGTCAAGCACATAACCGCCGGCAATAGTACCTACGCCGGACACCTTGAAGGTGTTTCTTACTTCTGCGTGACCGAGTAAGTTTTCTCTGAACTTAGGTGCAAGCATACCCTTCATGGCAGCTTCGATTTCTTCTATAGCGTGATAGATAACTCTGTAGAGTCTGATGTCAACATCGTTCTGCTTTGCAGAGGCAAGTGCACCGTTGTCGGGGCGTACATTAAAGCCTACTATAATAGCGTTGGATGCGGCTGCAAGCATAACATCGGATTCGGTAACACCGCCAACACCGCCGTGAATACAGCAAACTCTTACTTCCTCATTGGAAAGCTTGGTAAGTGACTGCTTAACAGCTTCCACAGAGCCCTGTACGTCTGCCTTAACGATGATGTTTAAGTCTTTAACCTCACCCTGCTTAATCTGGTCGAAGAGCGCATCAAGAGATACCGCTGCGCGGGATTTGATGCTGTCTTCCTTAATCTTTTCTTTTCTCTTTTCTACAACGGCTTTTGCCTTTCTTTCGTCGTCTACTGCGTAAAGAATGTCGCCGCCCTCGGGTACTTCGCTTAAGCCTATAATTTCAACAGGAACGGAAGGACCTGCCTTCTTAACCTGGTTGCCTCTGTCGTCCACCATGGCTCTTACTCTGCCGGTAGCAGTACCTGCAACCACGATATCACCCTGCTTTAAGGTACCGTTCTGCACAAGAACTGTAGCTACGGGGCCTCTGCCCTTATCAAGCTGAGCTTCGATAACTGTACCCTTTGCTCTTCTGTTGGGGTTGGCTTTAAGCTCCTTCATATCGGCTACAAGAGTAACCATTTCCAAAAGTTCGTCTATATTCTGATTAAATTTAGCAGAAATATTTACACAGATGGTGTCGCCGCCCCATTCTTCGGGAACGAGCTCGTATTCCATAAGCTCCTGCTTAATTCTGTCGGGGTTTGCACCCTCTTTATCCATCTTGTTGATAGCTACAATTATTGTAACTCCCGCAGCTTTGGCGTGATTTATTGCTTCTACTGTCTGGGGCATAATACCGTCGTCTGCGGCAACCACAAGGATAGCAACGTCTGTAACCTGAGCACCGCGCATACGCATGGTGGTGAAGGCTTCGTGACCGGGAGTATCCAGGAAGGTAATCTTCTTGTCGCGGATACGCACTCTGTAAGCACCGATGTGCTGTGTAATACCGCCGGCTTCTCTTGCGGTAACGTTAGTGTTACGGATGGCATCGAGAAGTGAGGTTTTACCGTGGTCAACGTGACCCATAACAACTACTACGGGTGAACGTGGTTCGAGGTCTTCTTCGGCATCTTCAACATCGTTGAAAAGTCTGTCCTCATCGGTAACGATAACTTCCTTGGTAATTTCAAAGCCAAGGTCTGCGCCTATAAGGGCAGCTGTATCGTAGTCTATGGTCTGGCTGACTGCAGCCATAATGCCGATTTCAAAAAGCTTCTTAACAACTGCTGTGGGAGAAAGCTTAAGCTTTGCGGCAAAATCGCCAACGGAGATTTCGTCGGGAACTTCAACAACCTGAGGTTCTTCCTTCTTGGCTTCTTCCTTAGCTTTCTTGTTTTCCTTGGCAGCTTGCTGTTCTGCCTTTTTGTCAAGCTTCTTTGAAGGCTGAGCGTTCTTTTTAATCTTCTGCTTCTTTTCAGCCTTTTCTTCAATGTCGATATCTACGAGCTTTTCTATCTTCTCGGTATCGAGTTTGTCAAGGTCTACAGTGTTGTGACGGGTGTCTACAACCTTCTGCTTATTGTCCTTCCTGATTTCGATTTCGCCGATTTCTTCTTCAATAATTTCTACTTCTGCGGGAGCTTCCTCTACGGGGGCTTCCTCGCCCTTGGTCTTCTTTGCCTTGGGCTTTGCCTGCTCCTGCTCCATATGAAGCTTGGTGTAGTAATCTTCTATGCTGGAACCGTCATCATATTTGTTTAAAAGTGCTGTAAGCACTACATCGGTCTGGTCAAGCTCTAAGGTAGTCATATGGTTCTTTACCGTGATACCGTATTTTTCCAAAAGCTCAATTAACACCTTACTTGTTAAATTTATGTCCTTACCTAATTCATGTACTCTGGGTCCGGTCATAATTTGTCACCTCCATCAATACTTTGCTGCAGATACTTCTCAATATTTTGGCTAAAGCCACTATCCAGCACCGCAATGGCGGCGTTGAAGTTATTGCCGATGGCGTGGCCCAAAACCTCTTTGGTGTATGCCACATAGTACGGCACACCGTAGTATTTGCAGCTGTCTGTAATATTCTTGCGGGTATTATCGCTTGCATCCGAAGCAAGGATTACCACCTGGGCTTTGCCGAAGCGAACGGAATCCTTAACAGCTTCCTCTCCGGCGGCTATTCTGCCGGCTCTCTTGGCAAGACCTATAAGTCCCAATGCTTTATCCATAGGGATGTTCACTCTCCTTTTGCAAGCTCCGCCAGCTTAATATATATATCTTTGTCTGTTTCGCACTTAAGACTGTGTGCGAAACGGTTTTTCTTTTCGGCTTTCGCGATACATTCCTCATTGGGACACACATAAGCTCCCCTGCCGTCGGATTTGCCGGTATAATCCACCGTCATTTTGCCCTCAGGGGTTCTTACTACACGAAGAAGCTCCTCTTTGGGGCGGCGTGTCATACAGCCCGAGCACATTCTTGTGGGAACGGGATTTTTGCTCATTGGTGTCACCTCCGATTTAAATTACTGTGCGTCGCTCTTGATGTCTATCTTGTATCCGGTAAGTCTTGCGGCAAGGCGTGCGTTCTGACCTTCCTTACCTATAGCAAGGGAGAGCTGATGGTCGGGAACTATAACATATGCTTCCTTGTTTTCCACGTCAACTTCAAGACTTACAACCTCTGCAGGATTTAAGCTTGCAGTAATGAACTCCTTGGGATCCTCGCTATATTTAACTATATCTATTTTTTCGCCGTTTAATTCATCAACAATGTTCTGAACTCTTGTTCCTCTTGCACCAATGCAGGAGCCTATGGGGTCAATGTTGGGGTCGGAAGAGCATACGGCAATCTTGGTTCTTGAACCGGGCTCACGGGAAATGCTCTTGATTTCCACAATGCCGTCGCTGATTTCGGGAATTTCTTCCTCGAAGAGCTTAAGTACAAGACCGGGTCTTGTTCTGGAAACAGTAACAAGAGGACCCTTGGTAAGATTCTTAACTTCTGTTACATATACCTTTAATCTCTTGTGGAAAGTATATTCCTCTGTGGGAACCTGTTCACCGGGAGCAAGGTATGCTTCGGTCTTTCCGATATCAAGGTAAATGTTTTTCTTTTCGATACGCTGAATGGTACCGGTAACTATCTTGTGTTCCTTTTCGGAAAATTCATCGTAGATAAGGGTTCTTTCAGCTTCTTTGATTCTCTGCATTACAACCTGCTTTGCGGTCTGTGCGGCAATTCTGCCAAAGTCTGCGGGCTTTTCTTCGATATTAACCATATCGCCAAGCTCGTAGCTGCCGCTTATAGCCTTAGCTTCCTCAAGAGAAATCTGGGTAAAATCGTCCTCTACGTTCTCTACTACTTCCTTCTGCTTGTAAACCTTGATTTCACCGCTTTCACGGTCGATGTTTACAACAACGTTGGAGTGGTTGGTGTTGTAGTTTCTTTTGTATGCAGATACCAAAGCTGCATCAATGGCATTAAGCAATATATCCTTGCTTATATTTTTGCCTTTTTCGATTTCGTCTAATGCATTAAGAAATTCGCTGTTCATTTTTTATAATCATTCCTCTCAAAATTATTTATATATTTTTAAAAAATTACTGCCAGTCGTACAAAAGAGGTATCTTCTCTTTTGATTTCCAGGGTTTCCTTGCCGGATGTTACGGTAATAACTCCGTCGCAAAGACCGATAAGGGTTCCGGTGATAAGCTTGGAGCCGTTTAATGCCTTGTAAAGACCAATTTCTATTTCCTTGCCGGCAAAACGGGTAAAGTCCTCTTCCTTTTTAAGGGGTCGGTCTATGCCGGGGGATGTGACCTCAAGAATATATACATCCTTGGTGGGGTCGTTTTCGTCGAGCTTGTCGCTTAAGGCACGGCTTACGTTCTCGCACATGGTGATGGAAACGGGGTTCTCATCGTCGAAAGTGTCTAAGATAACTCTTAAAACATAGTCGGAGCCTTCCTTCTTGTACTCCACTTCATATATACCGCAACCGTTTGCCTCCGCTATGGGAAGCGCCATATTGTATACGGTATCGCATACTTTGGAGCCTTGTGCCATCAAATCGCCTCCTTTGTGAATTAAAGCGCATCATAATAATACGAAAGAGTGGGTTTGTCAACCCACTCCAACAGTAAATACTATGAAACAATAATCATTGTATGTATTTTAACATATAAATATGAAAAAATCAAGTGTTTTTTCATATTTAATATTTTGTTATTTTATACTTAGCCATTGAAGTATTATCCGAACCCGCCTGAAAACCAGTATTTTCGGCATCTTTTGGTTTGTCGTCCTTGAAAGGCACAAAGCCTTCCTGCGTCCTCCGCACCAAAATCTATTCAAAAATACAAGATTTTCAGGTCGAAGAATTTTAAGATTATCAAAAATCGTTATAATCGAGCCAAAAACGCAGGTAATCCTGTCGG
>JAZQFN010000063.1:0-13292 GCA_045539515.1 Clostridia bacterium | reverse complement strand
TCCCTTAGGGAATAGGAAAAAACGATTCAGAATTGTCAAATCGAACTCAAAGCAAGGCTTTGACTTGCTTTGAGCGTTAACCCGAAGGCGTGCGAGGGCACGTCGAGAGGTGAGATTTGGCAATAGCAAAAAGGCATATATTTGAAGAAAAACATCTGGTAAAACAGATGTTTTTCAACATTTATGGTAATTTTAAATGATTTACAGGATAATTTATACTCTGTATTCTTTCTTATTCCTGCCTTTTTGCGGTCTGGACTTTTTTTACATTCCCTTTTGCTATATTATATTTAAAATAAGAAGGATGGTTCCGGCTGCAATTAATCCCGCAACAATCAGAATATTTGTTCCCGGATTTTTCTTTTCTTTGCGGCGTATCAGCTTGTTTTTGGAGAAAATATAATCCTCTATAATCTTGTCCGCCATGGACACGATATCCCGTTCAGCGGGCTTTTTGGATTTAAAAACACAGAAGAACTGACTTAGTACATTAACTTTTTTTCCCGGCATATTATAAACTCCTTTTTGTTATTGTATTCTAAGTATACGCCGTATTATGTAAATATATACATTTATGGAATAAGTAGTTTCTCCGGGGTTTCAATATTATTTTCAGATCAACCGTGTAATTTCTTTTTTGAGTCTGGATATTATTTTTTTCTCAAGACGGGAGATGTATGATTGGCTTATTCCCAGTATATCTGCCACTTCTTTTTGAGTTTTGGCATCTCGGCGGCGTATACCGAAACGCAGCTCCAGAATGTTTCTTTCACGTGGGCTAAGGGTTTGCATAGCTATTTCCAAAAGCTCCTTGTCTATCTCTGTTTCCAGATTATGGTAAATTATATCGTTATCTGTTCCCAGTATGTCGGATAAAAGAAGTTCATTTCCGTCCCAATCCACATTTAAAGGTTCATCTATGGAAATTTCGGTTTTTCTTCCGTTGTTTTTTCTCAGATACATAAGTATCTCATTCTCTATACAGCGCGAAGCATAGGTTGCCAGCTTGATGTTTTTTTCGGGGTTAAAGGTGTTTATGGCCTTTATAAGTCCTATGGTGCCGATGCTTATAAGATCTTCTATATTTATACCCGTGTTTTCAAATTTTTTGGATATGTATACAACAAGTCTGAGGTTTCGCTCTATAAGCTCGTTTCTTGCCTTGGAAGGATTTGTTTTAAGTAATTCAATAAGCCGTTCTTCTTCGTTTTTTTCAAGAGGAGGCGGAAGGGTTGAACTTCCGCCTATGTAGTGGATGTCATCTTTAAAGAGTTTTTGTATTATGATAATAAGCTTTTCTCTGAGCATAGATTATGTCCTTTCGCAAAAATTGTTATTGGTTTTGAAACAGCACTATAATCGCCGCTTTGGCTCAGTATGCCGTCATATACTGCAATTGTCACCCGGGTGACAGTAGTTTTTTCTATTGCAATTTTATCGGGTACAAATCCCGCAATAAATCCTGTGGAATTACCCAGGGATGAATATGGAATCAGTCTGAATCCCCCGGGCAATGAAGAAAAGTTTTCCGTGCATAAACACTCTGACGGAAACAATGGTAAAATAGCCTCTTTTTCAACGATTATTACGTCGTTTCCGTTGTAGGGGTCTTTAAGAAAGTTGCCCGTATCGGCAAGTGCTGTAATATGAGTTTTTAATCCACGGTGCTCCAATGTTATTACGTGGCATTCCTTTACGGGAGAATGTGAGGTTATCCTGCTGACTAATGCGGCCGATATGGGTGCCATAATGCTTGCAGGTATAATAAACCATAGGGGTATGTCAAAATAAAAAATGCCGTTTTTCACAGCTCCGCCGAACATCAGACCCAAATCTGTAAAATAGAGAAGCCCCGTAATTAAAAAACCGTAAGCCAGAGTGACTCCGTGAAACACAAGGGTTTTCTTTATAAAAGCACGCATAGTTTTAGGCTTAAATGCAATTGCTGTAATGATAAATCCGAAGATGATTTTTATGGGCAAAAGACCTGCAAAAACAATATCTGCTCCAAAAAGGACACAGGCATATGCGGCGCCCAGTACAGATGAAATTACAATGCGTAAAGTTTTTACGGATTGTTTTGTAATAATGGCAGTTGCCTCAAAAATTGCAACATTCATAATAAAGTTTGTGGCAAAAAGTATGTCTATATAGATTATCTGTATTTATATCATCTCCTTTCATAGGGAGGATGTTAATTTGATTGTATCACAGGGGGAAGGGGGAATTTTGTAAAAACAAGTCCTTGCGGAAAAATTAATTATTGATATTTTATCGGCTGTATGATAGAATTTATATATAATTTTAATTAATGGAGTGATTATTATATGAAGGTTCTTGCATTTGATTTCGGTGCTTCCAGCGGACGTGCCATATTGGGCAGTCTGGAAAACGGGAAACTTGTTTTGGAAGAGGTTCATCGCTTTGATAATGAACCGGTGAGTATAAATGACGGATTCTACTGGGATTTACCCAGACTTTTCCACGAGGTAAAGCAGGGAATTCGCAAGGTTAAGGATGTTGATTTTACAAGTATAGGTGTAGATACATGGGGCGTGGATTATGCCCTTGTTACCAAAAACGGTAAGCTTCTTTCAAATCCGTATAACTACAGAGATGAAAGAACACTTGATGTTCCCGATAAAATCAGAGAGATAATCTCCGATGAAGAGCTGTATAAAGCATCGGGTATACAGTCTATGAACTTTAATACAATCTATCAGCTTTTTGCGGATAAGACAAAGACAAGCGATGTCTATGAAATTGCAGATAAGTTTATTATGATGCCGGAACTTTTCGGATATCTCCTTACAGGAGAGGTATATGGTGAAAAGAGTGAGGCATCTACCTCTGCATTGCTTAACCCTTACACCAAAGAATGGAACTGGGAGCTTATAGACAAAATAGGCCTTAAGCGTTCGCTTTTCCCTTCGTTGGTAGACCCCGGCACTAAGGTTGGTGTTCTTAAAAAAGAAATATGCGAGGAAATAGGCATAGATGCCAAGTCCGTAATAGCAGTTGCCGGCCACGATACTGCCAGCGCCGTTGCTGCAGTTCCTGCATCGGAGGAAAGCTTTGTGTATATTTCCTGCGGTACATGGAGTCTTTTCGGCACAGAGCTTAAAGCTCCCTGCATAAATGAAATGTCCCAGAAGCTGGATATCACCAATGAAACCGGCTATGATGATACCACAAGATTTTTAAAGAATATCATCGGACTTTGGATTATTCAGGAAACCCGTCGTCAATTTAAGCGTGACGGCAAGGATTACAGCTATGCGGATATGGAAGCTATGGCAAGAGAGGCAACTCCCTTTAAATGCTTCATAGACCCTGATGCTCAGGTATTTGTAACTCCCGGAAATCAGGTTCAGAGAATCAAGGATTTCTGCAAGGCTACAGGTCAGGCTGTTCCCGAAACAGACGGCGAAGTAGTACGTTGTATTTACGAAAGCCTTGCCATGAAGTATAAGTTTACTTTCGATAATCTTAAAGAATGTACCGGAAGTGATTTTAAGGCAATTCATATGGTAGGCGGAGGCACAAAGGACGGCTTCCTTTGTCAGATGACATCCGATGCTACCGGAGTACCGGTAATAGCAGGTCCCATAGAAGCTACCGCAGCAGGTAATGTTGCCGTACAGCTTATTGCTGCAGGGGAAATCAAAGACCTTGCCGAAGCCAGAAAGATTATTGCTGATTCCTTTGCAGTTGTGCACTATGAGCCCAAGGACAGCGGCTTTGATGGTGCATACGAAAGATTTCTCGGCATATTGCAGTAATAAAATCTGATAATCAATATAAAAGAATGTAAAAAAGCTCTCTTCGGGAGCTTTTTTACATTCTTTTTATTATATTTAAGTTAAACTTTACACTATAAAGATATCGGATTTTACATTTGAAATGTTAAGCTTTATAATGACGAAAAACAAAAAAGAAAGGATAATATTATGGGAATATTTGAAATTATAACCCTTTTGGGAGGTCTTGCAATCTTCCTGTTTGGTATGGATGTTATGGGTGCCGGCCTTGAAAGACGTGGCGGCGGTAAGCTTAAATCAATACTTGAAAGTATGACTTCAAACCGCTTCAAGGGCATATTACTGGGTGCCGGTGTAACTTCAATAATACAGAGTTCTTCTGCTACAACGGTAATGGTTGTAGGTTTTGTAAACTCCGGTATTATGAAACTCAAACAGGCAATCGGTGTAATTATGGGTGCAAATATAGGTACCACAATTACAGCGTGGCTTTTAAGTCTTACAGGCATCGAGGGCAACAACCCCGTTATGCAGTTTTTAAAGCCTTCTGTTTTCTCTATGATACTTGCACTTATAGGTATTGTGCTTATTATGTTCTTCAATGAGCAGAAAAAGAAGGATACAGGTTCAATTCTGGTGGGCTTTGCAGTGCTTATGGTTGGTATGGATATGATGAGTGGTTCTGTTGAGGGCCTTAAGGGTAATGAAACCTTTACAAGTATACTCACACTATTCAACAATCCTCTGTTTGGTATACTTGCCGGTGCAGTTCTTACAGCAATTATTCAGTCTTCTTCTGCATCCGTTGGTATACTTCAGGCGCTTTCCACAACCGGTAATATTTACTATTCCAATGCAATTCCCATTATAATGGGTCAGAATATAGGTACCTGTGTTACCGCGCTCCTCTCGTCAATAGGTGCAAATAAGAATGCCAAGAGAGTTGCAGTAGTTCACTTAAGTTTCAACATTATAGGTACTTTGTGCTTTATGGCTGTATTCTACGCTATTCAGTATCTTGTGGGTATTCCCTTCTTTAACGAACCTATTAATGCGGCAGGTATTGCGGCAGTACACACTGTATTCAACATATTTGCTACCGTTATAATGGTGCCCTTTGTGAATCAGCTTGAAAAACTCTCTATGTTTATTGTAAAAGACAATAAGCAGGTGCAGACGGAAACTATCATAGACGAAAGACTTCTGACAACTCCTCCCGTAGCTATTGCTCAGGCTAAGAAGATTGCCGACAAAATGGCAAGTGTTGCAAAGGAAGCATTTGTCAGCTCACTTGCACTTGTTGGAAATTATGATTCGCAGAAAGCAACGGAAATAAGAGAACTTGAAAGCAAAGCCGATAAATATGAAGACGTTCTCGGCACCTTCCTTGTAAAGCTTTCAAGAGAAAGCCTCAGTGCAGAAGACAGCAGAGAAATATCCAATCTGCTTCATTGCATAGGTGACTTTGAAAGAATTTCCGACCACGCGGTAAATATAGTGCAGTCTGCAGAGGAAATAGCTGACAAAAAGATAGTCTTTTCCGGGGAAGCAAGAGCAGAACTTGATGTGGCAAAGAAGGCTCTTGAGGAAATTCTTGATAATACCTGCAAGGCATTTACCGGTGAGGATATTAAACTTGCAGAAAAAATAGAACCCCTAGAACAGGTAATTGACGGTCTTAAACTTAAGATGAGATCCAATCATATAGAAAGACTTCAGAACAACAACTGCACAATAGAAACAGGCTTTGTATTCTCCGATCTTATTACCAATATGGAAAGAGCGGCAGACCATTGCTCCAATATAGGTGTATGTCTTATAAGTGTATCTCACGACAGCTTTGACACCCACAGCTACTTAAGACATATTAAGGAAGAGGAAGGTACAAACTTTACTGCCAACTACGATGCTTATAAAGAAAAATATTATATTGCATAATTAGCAAAACAGCGAAGCTCCCGGAATTATACCGGGAGCTTCTTTACTATTTAATATATTGTGTAGTTAATATATTGTGTAGAGCATTCTTATAACTTCTGCTCTTGTTATTTTGTTCATAGGTCTTACCGTGCCGTCGTTAAATCCCGATAATATTCCTATTCCGGCGAGCTTTTCAAAAGATTCTTTGCACCAGGAGGGAATCTCGTCCTCGTCCTTAAAGCTCTTTTCTTCTGTCTGAAGGTTCTCCGGCAGAAGGTCGGATATAACCTTTGCAGCCTCGGCTCTTGTAAGTTCTGCAAAAGCGTCAAATACAATCTCTTCGCCTTGTTCTTTACCATTCATAATGCCAAGCTCGCAAAGGGCTTTTATCTGGTTTATGCACCAATCAGGAATTGTGTCTTCATCGGCAGTGCCCAGGGATTCGCTCTCAAAGTCCTTTGTGTTTATACCAAGTATGTTGGCAACCATAACTGCAAACTCGGCTCTTGTAATATTGCTTGCCGGGTTAAAATAGTTTTTGCCGGAAACTATTGTTCCGCGGACTACATTGTGATAATTCATATATGTTATATAATCTTTTGCCCAGTAGTTATCGTCAACATCGGCAAATATATTAGGATGGCTTTTGCCGGTGGTTGTATGGCTTGCTATGGATTTGAATCCTTCCGCGTTCATTACCTGTACATTTATTTTATGAGTCCAATCGTCATCAAATTCCAATTCAATACAGTTGTCGGAAAGTTCAAATTCCGTTTCTTTTCCGTCTGTTCTTATGCTTATATTTTTCTTTTCAAGTTCTTCTTTGCTGTTGGAGTTAAATTCAATCTTCACCGTTCCGTCTTCGGTTTCGGAGAAAATAATTTCTGTATATTCATTTTCTTTATATACGTTTACCGGTATACGTTCAGTGTATTTTCCTGCCGTTACGGTTATCTCATCGCTTGCGGCTTTTTTCGATGCGGTAAAGTTGCCGTTTTCATCTATAAAACCTATATCTTCGGAACAATCCCATTTAAAGAGATTTTTATCTGCAATAAGTTTTTTGTTTCCCGATACGGCTGTTGCGGTAAGAGATATGCTTTCCTCCGTAAGTATGTCAACGGAAGTTACCGCCTTACCGGTTGAGGCATTTTTTATGGGAATGCTTGTGGGGCTTTCAAAGCAGTTTACAACGGTACTGCCCGTTATTTCCCCCGACGTTGCCGTAACGGTGATTTCACCGTCGCCTTTAAGCGTAATCTTTCCGTCGTTGGATTTCGTACTGTTCCCGGCTTTGAATGTTACATTGTCAGGTACGGGAGTTTTGTAGTAGTTTTCATCTGTGGCATACGCTGTAAACTGAACCTTTGTACCGGAAAGGTAGTTGCCGGATGTGGGATATACAAAAAGTTTCTCCGTAATTCCTGTTTTTTCTGTTTTGTTAATAAGTGCAATATAACTTGGAACCTTTCTCTGGCTTCCTCCGGAGGGAGAGTTTACCAAGGCAAAATTATCGGTTCCGGGATATATGGCACCTATTGCCGTGGAACCGCCGCCGTCAAGGTTAACCGCATCGGTGCATCCAAGCTCCCTAAGCCTTTTGGCGAGGGTATGTGTTCTTACACCGTAGCTGTGGCCATATTGCCTTCCGTCTATTGTATAGAAGATAACGGTACCGTCTTCCTTAATACCTACTGCAGTTCTGGGAGCAGCATCCGCATCTTTTATGGTTATTTGAGAGTCTGTAAGAAGTCTTCCGCCTACAGCGCCTAAGATGTATTTGGCATCTTGCCAACGCTCATCGCCTTGGCATGTGTTGGTAAATTTAACCTCGTCGCCGATTTCAAAAAGTTTCATATAGTTTATAATGTATTCCTCGGCATTAAGGTCGGCAGTTACTACCAATTTTCCGGGAGAAAGAGCAACTTCGTCATCAGATTCAAAGACGTCCTCCACGACACCTGTCACTGTGGAATTAAGGGTTATATCCTCCGGAATATTTATTACTACGTGAATTGCAGGCCCTTTTGACTTGGTTGTAAGACCAAAATCGGATGTGAATGCAAAGATTCCCCAGTCCTGACGAACCATATTTATTACCGTTAAGGGTACCGGTGTAGCTTTTATTTCCATTTGAGTTGTAACGGAAATGGGAGCTATAAATGCCGTACCGTCTTTATTTATGCCCAGAGCATCGGTATTCTGATAGTCCTGCACAATTATTTTGCCGTCAGCAATCTGGTGGCTTACAGGGTATCCCATATCCATGGAAAAGAAGTCGGCATTCATCATCATTGCGGGATATACGTTTTGTTCCATAAAGAAAGAGGCTTTGTCTGTTACGGAATATCTTGTATACAGACTGTCATTTCTGACCAATACCGGAACTGTTTGTTCGTTGGGGGTATATTCCACAAAATTTTCCGACTGATAGCCCACGCCGCTCTGGGAGCTGTAAACCACATTTGACTCCAACACGGCACCATGGGCGATTTCTGTACGGGAGCTTTTTATTGTTTCCGGGCCCAACACCGATGCACTTACACCGGATGCACTTGTTATAACTGTTGCAAGTAACAAGGCTATTATTCTATTTAATTTCAAAGTATCACCTTCATTTTTTATAAGATTGATATGAATTATATCAAAAAATATTGCTCTGTTACAACATTTATGCAAAAATTTAATCCAAATTTCACATTTTATTAATCTTTGTAATCTCTGTAACATAGGAAAATACTGGGTTTTGAGGGCGTTTGTTTTTTTAAAATCAGTACGCGAAAAAATTGTGTGCACGGCTGTATAATGAGATTACAGCAGGTGACACGCGGGAAAGACCGCAGACTTTGCTGACACTTCGGAAAGACGAAAGGAGAAAAAAATGGAAAAAGAAACAATCGTAACACCGGATATGGAAAACACCGTATCCAACACAGCAGAAGGGGTTGTAAACCCCACCGGGGAAGTCGCTGAGCCCGTGGCTCCGGCTATCGGAGAGGATATTCAGACGGAAAGTCAAGGGACGAATGCAACCGAAAATATTGATAACAGTGCGTCAGGATCCCGACTAACCGTGACAGATAATCCCGAAGAAGTCGAGAGCAAGTCTTTGAAGAGAGCGGAATTTGAAAAGCTCATCAAAGGCGATTACAAGGAGTTTTATGAGGAAAGGATTAAGGAAAACCTTTCAAGACGGTTCAAGGAGAATGCCGAGCTTAAAGAGAAAAATCTCCGCAACAGCCGTATCGTGGAAATGCTCTGCGATAAATATAATGTGGATGCAGGTGATTTTAATGCTTTACAGAGGGCTATAGAGTCTGATGATGCTTATCTTTTGACACAAGCTCAAAAGCGGGGAATGAGCATTGATGACTATAAGTACATCCGTAAGCTGGAATCGGAGAATAAGAGATATCGTGATCTTTCATCCCGTTATAAGGCTGAGGAAGAGGCAAACAGGACTGTGGAGCGTTGGTACCTTGAAAGCCAGAAACTGAAGGAAACATATCCTGACTTCAATATTTTTGAAGAAAGCAAAAATGCATCTTTTGTTTCATTGGTAAAAAGCGGCATAGATGTGAAGACTGCCTACGAGGCGGTACATCACAACGAAATTGTTTCCAAAGCAGCTGACGAAGCTGCGAGAAATGCCGAAATACGTGCTGCAGAAACCATAAAACAAAGAGCAATGCGCCCTGCTGAAAACGGTCTTTCCTCACAAAGCTCTGCAATAATAAAGAGTGATGTATCAAAGCTCTCTGCGAGCGAACGGGCAGAAATTGCCCGCAGGGTGTCAAGAGGTGAGAGAATCACCTTTTGACCCAAATAGAAAAGGAGGAAAATAAATGTCAGAAATTATAAGCAGCGAATTCAATATGAATCCCAACACAACCAACGGCCTTTCTGCCGAAATGAAAACATATTACAGTGACTATCTTATAGATAATGCTGTACCCAACCTTGTGCATGATCAGTTTGGTCAGAAGCATCCTATTCCCGCAAATGGCGGCAAAACTATCAATTTCAGAAAGTTTGTACCCTTCAGCAAGGCGTCAAAGCCTCTTACAGAAGGCGTAACTCCCGATGGCGGAAGCCTTTCCGTGACAAATGTATCTGCGGAGGTTTCCCAGTACGGTTACTATGTAACTCTTTCTGATGTGCTTATGCTTACCGCAGTAGACAATACTCTCGTAGAAACCACACGTCTTCTCGGTAATCAGGCAGGAAGCACTCTGGATACCGTATCCAGAGAAGTACTCAACTCCGGTACAAGCGTTATGTACGCCGGAGGTATGGAATCCAGAAATACACTTGATGTAACATCTAAACTTGGCGTTGATGATATATTCCGTGCGGCAAGATTCCTTAAGTCACAGAATGCTCCCAAAATTGATGGCGGATATGTTGCCATAGTACATCCCGACGTAAGCTATGATCTTATGAGAGATGAAGAATGGGTGGATGTAAACAAGTATTCAAACTCCGGTAATATCTTCAACGGCGAAATCGGTAAACTCGGCGGTGTCAGATTTGTGGAAAGCACCGAAGCCAAGATTTTCCATGCAAAGGATCTTATTGCAGGTTCCAGAAATCTTACCGTAAACTCCTTTACCAAGACCGCCACGGATACTACCGCAGATTATGGCTCCGTAAGTTCGTATAAGATTGTGGTAAAGGAAACTATCACAGACGAAGATGCCAAGAATCTTGTAGGCAGAAAAATACAGATAGTTTATGAAGCTGCCCTTGAAAACGAATGGGGTGTAATTTATTTTACAATAGGTGGTGTTTCTGCCTCCGGAAATGCAATTTATATCGCGGAGTCTTCAATTCCTGCTTCTCTTCCCTTCAGCATAGTTGCAAATCAAATAATTTATCCCGGTGAAGCAGGTATAAAGGGCAGAGATGTTTATTCTACACTGGTGCTCGGAGCCAATGCATACGGCGTTACCGAAGTAACAGGCGGAGGACTTGAACACATCGTTAAGCAGCTTGGCTCCGGCGGTACTGCCGATCCTCTCAATCAGCGTGCTACAGCAGGTTGGAAGGGTACCAAGGTGTGCGAATTGCTTGTGGATAACTACATGGTGAGAATCGAAAGTGTATCCAGCTTTGAAAGCGGCGAAAATTAATTAATCGCCCATAAGTTTACAGGTCGTTGGGGCGTATAGCCCCAATGACCCTATATTCAAATTTTTTGAAAAGAAAGGAATGATTTTATGGCAGCAAAAACAAATACCAAAGCCAATGAAAAGTTCAACATAAAGGAATACTACAACGAATATATAACAGTTAAACTATTTAAGGACAATAACAAATATAAAGACGATGTATTTGTTGCAGTTAACGGTGTGGGCATGATAGTACCCAGAGGAATCGAGGTCAAGATTCCCAGAAAATATGCCGAAGCACTTTTTAACAGTGAACAGCAGAACAGCTTTGCAGCGTGGTATCAGGCAAAGCTTCAGAGTGATGCAGCAAAGGCTGAGTCAGCCATTTAAAGGATTGTGTCGAATATGCTGAGTACCGATTGGAATGTTATAAAAGAGGACTATATGTCCTCGGATATGACCTACAGAGATATATGCCAAAAACACGGTGTCAAGTACAGTTCGCTATGCAAAGTTGCCTCAAAAGAAGGGTGGCATAACGCCAGAAAAAAGGCCGATAATTCTGCAATATCCAGAGAAGAGAGGATTTTAAACATAAGTGATTCTCTTTTGGATAAAATAGAAAAATCCATTACTGAGCTTGACCGATGCATAGTAAAATGCAAGGAAAAAACAAAAACTCTGGAATACGACTACGATACCAAAAAGCCCATAAACGAAGTTGTGGAAGAAAAAGAGGATATCCAGATAATCGAAGGAATGATAGATAAAATGGGGTTGAAGCAACTTGTGTCAACACTTAAGGATATAAAGGATATTCACCGTTCCATAGAAGGTGATGAGGGCAGCAACGAAGAAGAGTCAGGGGTCATCTTGCTCAGCGAAGTTTTGGAGGAAGAAGACACTTATGAAGAGTAAAACAATCTGGACTCCTCAGGCAAAACAGGCAATTTTTCAGTCACGTGGAGAATATGAGGCTCTCTACGGCGGTGCGGCAGGAGGGGGTAAATCCGATGCGCTTCTCACAGAAGCTCTCAGACAGGTGCACATTCCTCATTACAGAGGCCTTATACTCAGAAAAACATATCCTCAGCTTTCGGAGCTTGTGGACAGAAGCAGAGAGCTGTACTCTAAGGCATATCCAAAGGCGGTATATAACGACAGCAAGCATTTCTGGAAGTTTCCGTCGGGTGCCAAGATTTATTTCGGAGCGATGCAGCATACAAAGGACCGTATAAACTATCAGGGAAAACGGTATGACTTTATAGCTTTTGATGAACTCACTCATTTTACCTGGGAGGAATACTCATATATGTTTTCCCGTAACAGGCCATCGGGCTCCGGTACAAGATGCTACATAAGAGCCACTACAAATCCCGGAGGCATAGGCCACGGGTGGGTTAAAGAACGCTTCATAACTGCCGCACCTGCTATGACTCCTGTCAAAACCAAGGTGGCGATTCCCGGACCTGACGGAAAGATTCTTAAGATGGAAAGAAGCAGAATTTTTGTGCCGTCTACGGTATTTGACAACAATGAGCTTCTTAAAAACGACCCCAATTATCTTGCCAATTTGTCACTTTTGCCCGAAAAGGAAAAAAGAGCACTTTTGTATGGAGATTGGGACAGCTTTGCAGGACAGGTTTTCACAGAGTGGAAGAATGACCCTGCTCATTATGATGACAGAATTGCCACCCATGTAATAAAACCATTCCTTATACCCAAAAGCTGGAGGGTGTTTCGGGGGTTCGACTTCGGATATTCAAGGCCTTTTGCCGTTGAGTGGATTGCAGTAGACCACGATGGCAGAGCCTATGTAATAGCGGAACTGTACGGAAGTACAGGTACTCCCAACGAAGGGGTAAAATACACACCTTCGCAGATCGCTCAAAAAATCAGAAATATGGAGGAGGCTCATCCGAATCTTTCCGGAAGAAAAATCCGCGGTATTGCCGACCCGGCGATTTCAAAGGCGGAAACCGGCGAAAGTATAGCGGATATGTTTGCCAGAGAAGGTGTGTTCTTTGACTATGGTGACAATGCACGCCTTGCAGGGAAAATGCAGTTTCATTACAGGCTCAGTTTTGACAGTAATAACATACCTATGATGTATGTTTTTGAAAATTGTGTCAATTTTATCAGAACTGTCCCTGCGTTGGTATATGACCCGTCAAATGTGGAGGATATAGATTCTACAGGAGAAGACCACATATATGATTGTGTGCGTTATGTGCTTATGGAAAACCTCATTTCTCCCAAAGGCGGAACTTGTGAAATAAAGACTGCAGATGATCCGCTTAACCTCTTAGACAACAACAGAGGATTTGAAAAATACAATTTTTACAGACTATAGATTAATGGGAGTGTAAATTAATTCAGCGAATTAATTTACACTCCATTAGGGAATAGGAAAAAACGATTCAGAATTGTCAAATCGAACTCAAAGCAAGGCTTTGACTTGCTTTGAGTGGTAACCCGAAGGCGTGCGAGGGCACGTCGA
>JAZQFN010000062.1:0-24125 GCA_045539515.1 Clostridia bacterium | reverse complement strand
ATCCAAAAAAGGATTAACCCTTTTGATTGCTAATGAAATGGAAGATTTTTCGTTTTCACCAGAAAACATAAATTTGATTCATATCAATCCTGATAATGCACTCAGTATAACAGAGCCTTATGTACCTAAAGATTTTGCAAAAAAATACGATGGATAATAAATAGTTGTTATAGAAATAGAAATAGGGCAGCAAGTTGCTGTTCGTAGAAACAATGCTTCTTAATTTACGATGATAAAATTACAAAGTACTTTTATCATCATAAATGACTGTGACTAACAGTCATTTATGACAAAACAATTTGCAGTTATGCTACAAACTGTTTTGTCGTGTTTCAATAACAGAAAAGGTATTTCTTAATGACTATTATTATAAATAAGCATAAAATGTGCCGATAGAAACAGAAAAACAAGTTGTTTTTCGTGGTTGTAATGTTCCTTAATTATACACGTTGGATTCGTCAATGACGCACCAACGTGATAAATAATTGGAATAACAATCATTTATCACCACCATTATCTATCAATAGATAGATAATGGTGCTGTAACAATAACGGTAAGGGTATCGGTACATCATTATGCTTAATAGGTGATTGCATGAGTAACGATAATTATTTAAAAAGTTTAGAAAATTTAATATTAGAATCCGGATACAATAAGTATTATGTTGCCAAGTGTTTAAGGTATGCAAATCGTTTAATTGATAACAGATTACCAGTTGTTTTTGATATAAAACATCTGGCGCTTTTGATAGGAATGTCAGCTTCGGATTTGGCAAAAATTTTATTTGCTGAAGAAAGGTTCTATACAACAGGAAAGATTCCTAAAAAAAGCGGTGGACATAGAGAACTTGATATGCCCGCGGCAGAGTTAAAATATATTCAAAGATGGATACTAGATAATATCATTGAAAAAATTCAAATTTCAGAATATGCAATAGGCTTTTGTAAAAGCAAGTCCATTTTAGATAATGCAAAAATTCATATTAACAAGCATTGTATTGTAAATATGGACATAAAAAATTTCTTTCCAACAATAACATATGAACAAGTATTTAGGATGTTTTTGTATTTTGGCTATACGAGAGAAGTTTCTTTTACACTTGCAAAACTTTGTACGTATAATGGGCGCTTGCCACAAGGATCTCCGGCTAGCCCATACCTTTCTAATATAATTTGTTTAAAACTGGATGCAAGATTGTCTGCATTAGCCAAGAAATATGAGGCTGACTATTCGCGCTACGCAGATGACATAACTTTTTCTGGTAAAAATGATATTAAAAGTATTGTAAAAGCTGCAATTTCAATTATACAGGATGAGGGGTTTATAGTTAATGATAAAAAAACCCGCATATTGTATCCTCATCAAAGACAAGAGGTTACAGGCTTGTTGGTTAATGGGGACAAAATAAGAGTATGCAAGAAATATAAAAGAGAGTTGTATCAGGAGCTGTATTACTGCTCGAAATACGGTGTAGAAAACCATTTGCAGAAAATTGGTTGTAACAAGAGTTTTTATAAAGAACATGTGTATGGTAAAATTTATTTTGTCAACATGGTTGAACCGGATGAAGCAAAGAAAATGTTTGCGATAGCAAAAAATATCCAGTGGGATTATTGAGGTGAGTGTAATGACATACGAAGAGTTAAAAATGTTAAAAGAAAATCTAGAAATTTTATCAAATGAGCGAGATCCCAAAACAGGATATCAGGTTGAAGATACAATTCTTAAAAATTCTTTTAATAAACAAATACTAAATGATGCGGCAACCATTATTGATAAGCTATTAAAACTAGATTTTAATCCAACAGCTATAGACAGGAGAAAAAAATATGCATTTTATCTGTCTTGTGAAGAAAAATCTCAAATTGATATATCAACAGAACCTATTTCTGTAAGTGCTTTTGTACACAGCATAAACGAAAAAGTTGACCAAAGAGTCATGAAAAAGCTTAAGGCTGTTCAAGTAACCTCTTGGTTAGAAAGAAAGGGATATTTAGAGGAAATTGAACATGATGATGGTAGGAAATTTAAAATCACCACGGAAAAATCTGCTTCTATTGGTATTTCGCACGAAGAAAGAACAAGTGAATGTGGGAGAAAGTACTGTGTTAATTTGTATAACGAAGATGCCCAAAGATTTATAATTGAACATTTAGATGAAATTGTAGAAAATAACATTGACATTTTGTAAATTCCTTCGTTGACTTACATCTCTTTGTGTGGTACTGTTTGTGTTACCAAAGGAGGTGACACGGATGGCAAAGTACACATTAGAAGAGATTATGTGTGGAGAGAAGTACAACATTGAGAGTGATGTATTTATGGAAGTATTCAGATTGGTAGAGCAAAAGGCTGACGCCAAAATGATACGAGAACAACTTAATACGATTTATGTTAAGCATGCGTTGCAGCACAGGAAATGCACGATGAAGGCGATTGTATTTCGGATGACGGAATTACAATCGTCTTTTAATATGCCTTAAAACTTGAAACATTGACAATGATTCAAAACATAAAATAAAAACGGAGCTGCCGATTGGTAGCTCCGATCACTTTAAATATTAACATCAAGACCTTCGAAAAAGTCATCGTATGAACAGTTGTAGATTTTCTTTAATTCGATAATTACACTTGCACGGATGTTGAGTTCGCCTGCTTCGTATTTTGCATAAGTACTACGACCAATATCACAACCACGGCGTTGAAGTTCAGCACAAAGTTTTTCTTGTGATATATCGTGGTCGAGTCTTAATTTTCTTAAATTATCTCCCATATTACGGTCACGTCTTATTTTTTGTTCCATAGATTACACCTCACAATTCATAGCTGACCAGTATTGGTTGCAACTAATTATATTGTATGATATAATCAAGAAAAATATTGTCCGTGATATTGGTCAATAATTGTGAGAGGTAATTATTGTGAGTGAAGAATTAAGATTACACAGATGTTGTTTTACGGGGCATCGTCCTGACAAAATGAAACTTGGAGAAAAAGAAATTAAGCCGTTACTTGAAAAAGCAGTAGATGAGGCTATTGCAAATGGATATATAACCTTTATAACAGGTATGGCAATGGGAACAGATATATGGGCAGCGGAGATTGTTTTAGAGAGAAAGAAAAGAAACAAGGCGTTGCACCTGATATGTGCTTTGCCTCAACCAAATTTTGAGAGCAGACGAAGTGTGCCGGAAAAGGTGAGGTTTAATAAAATCATCAAGAATGCCGACCTTGTAAAAGAAATCAACGACCACTACTTTACAGGATGCTATCAGGTGAGAAATGAGTGGATGGTTGACAAGTCAAATCTTGTGATAGCTGTGTTCAATGGACAGAAGAGTGGGACGAAGAATACAGTTGATTATGCAAAGAAAAAAGGCATAAAAGTTGTGAATGTGCTTGATAGCATTTAAAATCGATTTTTAGGCCGAATGTCAAAGGCTGTTAAAGGGGGTTGTAAGACAAAACTCTCTCGGGTAGGGTAGTTACACCACCAAGACATTAAATCGCAAATAAGACGTCTGTTAAAGGGCGTGTGAGCCAATGTTTCTGATGATAATTTAATCATAATAAAACATCTATTTTTACAGAATATTGTCAAAATATTGAAAGTTATCAATTAATATGGTATAATATTTGATGTAGGACAGTGAGTGTAGATAAAAGATGGGAAAGAAGATGAAATATTATGGCAAAAACACCAGAAACTAAAACAACATTCCAAGAAGTTAGAGATGAGCTTGGATTAAGCAGATTGGAAGCTGCAAATTTAATTGCAGAAGTTGATAATGGAAAATATGGATATCTTGATGAAAATAAATTGGTTAAGATAGAACACGGAACTGTAAAGGTGCAACCGGATGATGTTGTAGCTCTTTCGAAAGCGTACAACAGACCGGAATTAAGGAACTATTATTGCTGTCATCAATGTTCAATAGGCAAATTGGATACTCCAGAAGTTGATGATGCTAGTAATGTTCACAAAACACTAGTTGAAATGTCTGTATCGTTAGAATCAATTAATGCAAAGAAAATGCGCTTAATGGAAATACTTGCAGATGGCAAAGTAGATGATACAGAAATATTAGACTTAAACAAGATTCTCGAAGAACTTGAAAAAATTTCAATGGCTGTTGAAGCAATTCAAATTTGGTGCGAAAAGATGAAAGTAATACGAAACGAAGAATATTAAATCCATAAATGTTGAAATAGCGTTTTAGGTATAAAAACCTAAAACGCTATTTTATTTTGCTGATTTAGTATAAAAACACACTATTATTTTGCTGAAACAGATATTTCGGACAGTATAAAGAAACTGTATAATTAAAGTATAGTAAGAACTGATCCGTCAGTTGAATAGGAGATGATGTATATGACTGTAAGGGAAAGAATTCTTGCTTTAAGGCTGCTAGAAAAACAAAAAAAGAATCCAGAATTAGCAAAGCAGTTAGGTATAAATGTTTACATGAAGAAAAAAGGAAAGGAGAATGATTTTTGTGAGAAAGACAAGAAGTGATTGTAGAGTGGGCACCTTTGAGAAAAAACATGGTTTGCCTGCAGGTACAATTAGAAATAAGGACGGACGAGATGCTAGAAGTGATAAGAAAATTGGGACAATAAGAAAAGAAAATGAGAAATAGGCATTAGTTTCCATATTATAACATTAAGATGCTACAAAAATGGCAAATAATAGAAGCCAGTTTTGGTGTAATTAAGAGAGAGGAGGTGTACATATGGCAACATATACTACAGGTGAAAAACCTGGAAAAGGCACATACAAGTGCACTAAGTGCCCACAGAAAGTGGTTCTGGATGACAAGAAAGATACTTTGCCTCCATGCCCTCGTTGTGCAAATACTAAATTTACAAAACAGTAGGTTTAGTTAAATTAAATGACAAAGAAAGGAGGAAAGAATATGGGTGCATATTATTGTGTTAACAAAAACTCAACAATGAACCCTGGTTGGCATCACGAGGTACATACTGTCAGCCATGCGGACGAGTTAGGAATTGCAAATAGAATTTCACTTGGTTATCATGCCAATGAAATTTTGGCAGTTCAAGCTGCTAAAGCATATTATTCAGATGCTGATGGTTGTGCAATTTGTTGTCCCAATGCACATAAGGGATAATTCAGGTGCGGAGAAATAGAGCAGTGATTAGATACACTGTTCTATTTTTTGTTTAAAATAAAAACTCTTAGAAAACAATTGCTTTCTAAGAGTTTTGGCGGAGATGCAGAGATTTGAACTCTGGCGCCGGGATTGCCGACCTACTGCATTTCGAGTGCAGACCCTTCAACCACTTGGGTACATCTCCAGATATGTTTGAACTCCGATTTGACGGAGAAAAAAACTGAGCAAATTATAAAATTTTGTTAGAAAAGTGTTAGAAATGGCTAGAAAAACCGCTAGATAAGGGTGTAAAAACAAGGTTTGAACCTCGCTTAAGCCCGCATGGTTAAGCTATTTGTAGGGGTATAGTTACAGTGTAACCGAGGGGATTTCGAGCCATGTCCATTATGACCGATTAGATGACGCTAAATATATAAAACTTCATTTATTAACTTAATCAGACTAAAGTATTATACAACATAAAATAATTTTTGTAAATAGGAAAAATTAAAAATGATTGTAAATGATTTTTAAACAATATGAAAAGAAACTATAAATTATTGTGTTTAAACCTTGACATTATGCATATTTGAATGTTAAACTCACTCTAATACAAGTCGAAAGGGAGATTGCTTTGTTTGGGCGTTTTTTCTATAATATGGCACTAAAAATACGAAGTTTTATGATGGGAAGATATGGCGGAGACGAGCTGAATGTATTTTTGATTATACTTTCATGTATTTTGATGTTTTTATCCCGATTTGTTCTCTTTCCGGTGCTATATCCAATATCACTTATTCTTACTGGAATTTGCTTTTTTAGGGTATTTTCAAGAAACATATCAAAACGTTTTAATGAGAGAATAAAATTCCTTGGTATTAAAAACAAGATTACAGGATGGTTTAAAGTGAGGCGAGATGCCTTTAAAAACAGAAAAACCCACAAATACTTCAGGTGCTCAAAATGCAGAACGAGCATACGTGTTCCAAGAGGTGTAGGAAAGATTGAGGTTACCTGCCCAAAGTGTAAATTCAAATTTATAAAAAAGGCGTAAATTATCCCATCAGATTCTTTATGGTTCTGATGGGATTGTTTTATATCTTTTCTTGTAAATGGGGTAGTATTTCAAGACTTCGTTTTAAAATACCATTCATATGGGCTATGGCTATACCGTAATTTGTTATTGGGACTTTTTGCTTTGCCGACTCTGTTACTCTGTTTGTCATTTCTCTTTCGTTAAGCATACATCCGCCGCAATGTACAATAAGTTTGTACTGGCTTAGGTCTTCGGGGAATGTGCCTCCCGATGTAAATTCAAATTGTATATCTATCTTTGAAAATTTCTGTATTAGTTTTGGAAGTTTAACAGTTCCTATATCGTTACATTGTCTGTGGTGAGTGCATCCCTCAGATATAAGTACCTTATCGCCGTCATTAAGTTTTGTCAAAACCGCTGCACCATCTACAGCGCTGTCAAGCAAACCTTTAATTCTTGCTATCAGTATGGAAAAAGATGTAAGAGGAATATTTTCGGGAACAATTTTGCTCACCGTTCCAAATACTTGACTGTCTGTTACCACAAGTTTGATTTTATCACCGAGGTTTTTAATAGTTGCTTCAAGTTCGTTTGGTTGAACTACAACGGAAATTGCACCTGCATCGAGAGTGTCTCTTATTGCCTGCTGCTGTGGTAAAATAAGTCTTCCCTTGGGTGCGGATTCGTCAATGGGTGTTACAAATACAACTATGTCACCTGAATTTATAAAGTCTGCAACCATACGTTTTTCGGAAATATCAGGCTTCATTTTGCCAAGCATTTCCTTCATTAACTCAATATTTGTATTTTTGGATGCACTTACATATATCTCGTTTTCTTTTGCTTTCGGTACGTTGTCGATAAGATCGCATTTGTTGTAAACGATAAGATATTTAATTCCTTTTTCCTTGAATTTGTTCAAAAGGCTTTTTTCCTCATCCGATAAACCGAATCTTGCATCTGCTACAACAACAGCAATATCTGTTTTGTTAAGAACTTGCATTGTTTTCTTAATTCTGAGCTCACCAAGAGGTCCTATGTCATCTATGCCGGCTGTATCTATAAGTACAACAGGTCCCAAGGGTAGTAATTCCATAGATTTGTTTACGGGATCGGTAGTTGTTCCTTTAACATCGGAAACAACGGCAATCTGCTGATTTGCAACAGCATTCATAAGGCTGGACTTTCCAGCGTTTCGCTTACCGAAAAAGGCTATGTGTATTCTGTTGGCAGAGGGGGTTTCGTTTAAAGTCATCGTCTTTCCTCCATATGTTTTTTACAGAATAATTTTAGCATTTTATACTTTTGGTGTCAACACCCTTTAAATGCACACAAAATGCCGAAAAACCATTGACAAAAAGTGGGTTTTGTTGTAAAATATTTTTAACATATATGATGTATATATTGTTTTGGCAAACTTAGCGAAAGTTAAGGACGCAAAGCTATGAAGCTAAGGCATTTGCTAAGCTGGTCGGGCTGCAATGAATGAACATACCGTAAAGGCTTTGTTTGTTGTTGCAGTTTTTTTATTTATATTATCTGTTGGGTGGTGAAAATATGCCGGAATATGTTGTTCAGATCGTAACACCGGTGTATAACAGTTCCAAAACCCTAAAAAAATGTCTTGATAGTTTACTAAATCAGACATTTAGGGATTGGCAGGTTATCTTAGTTGATGATGCATCTAAAGATAACAGCCTTGAGTTGATCAATCAATATATAAAAGCTGACGAGAGAATAAAATGCATTTCGCTTGAAAAAAACGGCGGTTCCTCTAACGCCCGTAATCAGGCACTTAAAATTATTGATGCTGAATATGTTGCTTTTCTCGATTCTGATGACTATTGGGAACCTCAGATGCTTGAAAATATGATTTCACAAGCTAAAAAATATGACTGCGATGTTGTGCAGTGCCGTTTTATATATGATTTTCCCGGAGGCAGAACATTCCTGCCAAAGGGTGCCTTTTCCAAAGAACAAGTTCTTGAGGGTAAGAAACTTCGAAAAGTTTACCGTCGAATGATGACAGGCATCAATATGAACCACGTTTGTATGAAGTTGATTCGTTCGGAATTAATCAGCGGAATGTACTTTGATACAAGTTTACCTACTGCTGAGGATCTTGAGTTTTGTGTAAGACTATTTGATAAAGTTAAAAAATATAGTTTTATAACAGACGTTATGTATCATTACTGCAGGTATGAAACTTCACTTACGGGAAGTGCAATGCCTTTTAAAACCAGATTGAACTCAAACAGAAAAGTTTCCCGTGTTATGGCGAAGCACCTTAAACCCTGGGGGATTAACACCGTTGGTTATAAACTACTTACATATTTTAGGCCGTACACCATTATTGTTTCTAAGATCATTCGAATTATCAGAGAAAAGATATTAAAAAAATAAGCTGAGAAAGGGTATTGATATGTCTTCAAAAATTAAAACCAGAAACTTAAAGTCGGAGAGTAGGCATTTATTCTTTATGAATATTACTATATGCTTTGCTGTATCCTTTGTATTGTGGCTTTTAGCCATCAATGATTTATTGCCTGTTTCCTTTGGCGATTTAAAGAAGTTTGGCATTAAAAACATTTTGTTTTTGAATGTTTTATTTTCAGCCATGGTTGTTTTCTTTATGTATTTTCTTGAAAAGTACTCTGTTGTTATTTCCGGACTTTATGAAAAGATACTGATTAACTTTTTATCGGTTATATACTCATTTGTTATTCTTTCCTTCATCAATCTTATTCTTTTCAGATCTACAGGTCGTCTTATAATTGACGGCATCTTTTCCGGCAGTATATTTGTGATTATGAGCATATTGGATGCCATAAATCAGAAGATTACTCATAACCCCAAGCGGTACAGACGTCCCAAACTTTTGATACTTGCTTCTGATGAAAAGAACTTTTTCAGGATGAAAAGAGTTAAATACGGCACTCTTAACGCTTACGATTCCTGGTATGAAAACATTGATTCCATGTCTTTGGAAGAACTTGCAGAATTTATTGATGCCAATCTTGACAACTATGATGCATTGTGCATTCTTGACGGATTAAATGAATTTGAATATAACACCGCAGTAAAGGCTGCAGTTCAGAAAAATAAGGACTTATACATAGTACCTAATATGATTGACGTTGGTAAAACCAACGCAAGCCTTGTTCGTTTTGACGATGTACTTACCATGTATATGCCAAAGAACTACATATCCAGATTTGATTTTTTCTTAAAAAGATTTGTTGATATATTTGTTTCAGTAATCGGAGTTGTTATTGCAGCAATACCCATGATAATTATTGCTCTTGCAATAAAGCTTACATCACCCGGACCTGTTTTCTACAAGCAGGAAAGACTTACAAAAAATAAAAAGAAGTTTTTTATATATAAGTTTCGCACAATGATTCCTGATGCCGAAAAACTTACCGGCCCCAAATTTGCCGAAAAGGATGACCCGCGTATTACTAAAGTCGGCAAAGTTTTAAGAGCATGCAGACTCGATGAACTACCTCAGTTATTAAACATTTTAAAAGGAGATATGTCACTTGTTGGTCCCAGACCCGAGCGTCCGGTATTTGTAGAAGAATTCGAAAAGGAAATCGACGATTACGATTACCGTTTTGCGGTTAAAGCCGGTCTTACAAGTTTATCTCACGTATACGGCAGATATTCCACATATATTCACGACAGAACTTATTACGATTTATTCTACATTACCAACTATTCGTTTTTCCTTGATTTAAGGATTATACTTCTTACGTCAAAAACCATGTTTATGAAATCTGCTGCAGATGGTGAAGACGATTTTAAGAAAAAAACCGTGTCCGAAGTAAAGGAAGAGGTGAACACTAAATGACAAAGATAAAACCTTTTAAAGGTATTAAGAGAGTTTTTTACAAAGGAAGAATGCAAACCTTCAAAGGTATGCTGGCTCTTATGGTAATAGGGGGAATGTTGCTGTCATTGCTTTATTTCTGCAGATTCGCTTATATGGAATATGCAGTTTCCGATGCGCACATTGTTGTAAACTATCCTGAAATTGCAGAATCCGGGTACCCCGACGGAAGTCGTTTTGTGTATTATGATTTTGTAAGTGACGAAAAACTTCAGGAAGCTCTTGATATTATGCAGTCGCGAGGTAAGTATCTCAACTACACCGTTTCCGATTTAAAGGGACAGTTTTATGTTTACTCTTATCTTGATGGTTCTGCCAGCAATGCTGTTTCATCAAACCGTTCTATGGGTAATGACTTCAGTTATGTTGCCAATGAGTACGATATCACATTTGTTCAGCCTCACGATTATAAAAATAACAGTATAACAACAAGATTTTTCACTCCCGACCACAGCGATGAGTTTCTTCAGGTTTTGGTTGATGTTAACAAGAAATATGTTTCCAATAGCAAAGGTGGTATCAATGGTTTTAACATATTGTCAAATAAAGACAATACATCGGATTATGATTATGATGAACAGATAAGAATTTACAGAACCAAGATTAATGCTATAATTTCTTATCTTGGTTCCATCGAAAAGGAAGTTCCGGATTTTGTTTCTGAAAAACATAATCTTACCATAAGTGATATTAAAGGCCGCTATAGACTACTTATTACCAATAAGCTTGATGGTATATCGGATTTTGTGGATTCTTCAGCAATTTCCAAAAATGTAGAGGTTGCTTCCAACAAAATCTACGTCAATATTGAAAATAATCAGCTTAAGTTCAATAAAGCTTTGGATCGTTCTATCATTAATGAATATGCGGTTAAAAACTATGACCACACATTCACCGAAAACCTTATAAATGTTGTTCGAGATGATAAACAAGGTTTATATCAGGCAAGACCAAAAACTGCTTTTGATACTGTTGTAACGCAAAATAACGAGGAACTTGAATCTGTTGCTCATTTTAAAACGGAAATTGCAATTTTAAATGAAGATCTTGAAAAGTTTTCATCCATAGATCGTTCCAATGAGGAGAAACAAAGACTTATAAAAAAAGCTGACGATTTATTTGCAGGATTAGACAAGGAGTACACAGAGCTTACAGCCGTATCAGCAGATATTGTAGAAGAATATCTTAACTTTTCGAATAAAAATTATATTTCTGCAACGGTAGAGAAGGACAGCATATTCTCAAAAAGACTTTTTGTTAAGTTGCTTGTTGTGTTTTTTATAGGAGCTTTGATTGTATTTATTATGTCTATCGGAGCTTCTGTTATCCGTGACAACAGGGATATAAAGAAAAAGAAAAAAATGCTTGAAGATATAAGAGAAAGTAAGGAAGGGAGTGTATAAGCATGGGACTTTTAAGTATCTATGAGATGGTTCAGATTGTTCGTAAGAAGTTTTTGCGCGTGCTTGCACTTTCTGTTCTTATAGCACTTGTCACATATTTTGTTTTGAATAGTATGCAGACATACACCTGCGTTCTTGGCTTTAAGTATAACCACAGCGGTGCGGAAACAGGTCTTGCTCCCGATGGTGAAAGCAAACTCGATCCATATGAAATTCAGAATCCTCTTGTTATTGAGGGTGCACTCAGGAGTCTTTCTGCTAATTCTCAGGAAACACCGGATCTTAAAGGTGTAAGACAGAATATTACCGTAAATAAGGTTGTATCCGAGCTTGATATGGAAGTTACGGAATCTGCGGCATTACTGGGAGAAAAATATGAAGTAGCTGCTGTGGAATATGAGATGACATTCAAATATGATGCTAAATACGGTGATGAATTTGGCACAAAGATGTTTAGCGCCATTATAAATGAGTACGATGAGTTTCTTCTGAATAAGTACTACAAAAGAAAAACAATTGCGGACTTTGCCAAGATAGTTAAAGATTCTTCTGCTGACTACATTGATATTTCCGATTCTATGGCAACGGAAATTGATTCTGCCATAGAGTATCTTAACAATCTTGCAGCCGAGTATCCGGAATTCAGATCACAGACTACAGGTTATACTTTTGCCGAGCTGGCTGCTTTATATCAGAATATCCGAAATATACAGCACGCAAAGTACTACGGTAATATAAGAGCCGCTAATCTTGCAAAGGACTCTGAAATGGTAATCAAAAGTTATCAGGCCAAGGTTAAAGAACTTGAAGAAACAAAGTCTGTTAATTCAGAGGTCGCTGAAAATTATAAATCTTCCATAACTACGTTCTATGACCCATATAAGGCATCCGGACTTTACAGACAGGCGGAAAGAGTGCAAACAGAAACAGACTCTTCAAACAATAGGGATCAGGATGTTCTTGAGGATTACGATATAGAAGAGCACAAAAACACATATGATAACATTATTTTAAGCTATGTTGATAATGCAACAAAGACTACAGATGCAACTCATACTGTGGATTATTACAACTCAATTATTGATTCTTTTACCAACGATAATGTTTCCAAGGAAACAAAGAACCGTCTTCTTTTGGAAAATGAAAAGATATTTAATGAAATAGAGTATCTTTCTGCTGAGTATGCTAAAATTACAAACGACACCACAAGAGAGCTGTACAACCGCGAGGTAACCAACGATCTTCAGTATCTGATTGCACCTGAAGTTGTTGCTGATAAACCGGTTAAGGTTATTACAATTTTTGCTTTTATTTTAGCATTTGGTGTTCTTTTAATAGGCTATATTCTTGCAGAATTTCTTAAGCGTTTTATTAAATCTCAGGAAACAAAGAGCACAGGTGAAGAAACAAAAGAGTTAACAAATAAAAAGCTTATAAATACAGATGCTCTTGACGAACTTGAAATAATTTTCTACGAACAGTACAAGAAGGACTTTCCGGAGTTTTATCTTGTGTATCAGGATATGGTTTCCAAGCACGAATATGACGAACCCCGAAAAGAGGTATATATTCGTTGGAAAAATAAAACTTTGGGAATGGTTGCTCCCGGCAATATAGTGGATACTGCTTGCAAGCTTGAACTGTTTGAAGAATTAAACAAGTGGATTATAAAGAGAGTATGCGAGGATATTGCTGCCTGCAAAAAGAGCACCGGCGAGGCTCCTGTCGTACATATTAATTGCCCCAGCGAACAAATTAAGGATTTTGCCGTAAGTGACATTATTGTGAATTGCGTTAAAGAAAATAAAATTCCTGCTGAAAAACTCTGTTTTGAGCTTGACGGTGATAACATTGCCGATTGTTTGGAGGATATTATGCTTCTTAAGCATCTCGGAGTTTCTGTATGTATTGACCATTTTGAAAATTCCGATGAAAACCGCGAAATTATATCGGTTATTGAACCTCAGCTTGTTAAACTCAGCATGGATATTCTGAATTATGATATGTATGCTACAACAAAAGATGACTATATTAATGCCACATATGAAATGATTGAAATTATTTCAGGTATTATAGAAAGTTGCCACCGAAAGAATATAAAAGTATGTATTTGCGGAATTGAAAATAAATCTCAGGAACAAACAATTTCGATGCTTGATTTTGACTATAAGCAGGGATATTATTATTCCAAGCCCGCAGAACTGGAGCTATAGTATGAATGCCCGAAATAAGGTTCTTATTACAGTTTCTGTCATATTTGTTTTGGTTGTTGCTTTGTGTTTGGGTTTATACCTTTATAACGAAAGAATCAACGAGGATGTTACTCTTACCAAATATGTATTTGAACACGAGGAAGTTCCGGCTTCTTTTGACGGATATAAGATTTTTATGATTTCGGATATTCACAATGCTTCTTTTTCTGATTTGATTATTGAGCACATAAAGGAAACTGAGCCGGATATCATAGTTTTTACCGGTGATATGGTTCAGCTTCCTCATTGTGATATTGACGAAACCCTTAAGATTGCAAAGGCTTTTGAAGGGGAGATTCAGTGCTATGCAGTAAGCGGTAACCATGAGAAGCAAAATGATAATTACGAAGAAATTATTTATGATAAGCTTTGGGCAAACGGAATTATATGTCTTGAGGATGACAGTGTTTGTATAGAACGTGGTGAGGATTCTTTTCTGTTGCTTGGAATAGCTGACTTGGAGCATGATGAGCTTTCGGATGATGATTTTGAACATGCCCGTGAAGCTATAAAGGACGAATTTCCTGATGGACCGTGTTTTTCGGTTTGTTTAAGTCACCGTGCTGATATTTATCCGGAAATTAAAGATTCCGGTTGCGACCTTATACTTTCAGGTCACCTTCACGGTGGAATTGTGCGTTTACCCTTTATCGGTGGTATAGTTGGCGACAACGGTAAGCTTGATAATCCGGATTATGATTATGGTTATTACAAGGAGGGAGATTCCTCAGCTATGATTGTTTCTTCCGGTTGTGACCAAAACCCCGAAAAGAAACGATATTTTAATCCTCCTGAAGTTGTACTTATTACATTGAAAAGTAAAGCGAAGTGATTGTATGATATATTTTGTTGTGCCGGTATACAAAGTTGAAAAATATCTTGCACGATGTGTGGATTCTATACTTCGTCAGACATACCAAGACGTGCATATAGTTCTTGTTGATGATGGTTCACCGGATAACTGTCCTTCTATATGTGATACATACACAGACAAATACAGCAATATAACTGTTATCCACAAACAAAACGGCGGACTTTCCGATGCGAGGAATTATGGTATTGATAAGGTAATGGAAATAGCAGGAAAAAATGACTATATTACCTTCGTTGATTCTGATGATTTTGTGAGAGAGAATTACAGCTATTATTTAATTTCGCTTTGTGAAAAATTTAACGCTCAGGTTGCTCAATGTAATTACGAAAAGGGTAGTTTGGATGGATTTTCTTCGGCAGAAAAATTCGATAAACCCTTATTATGTACTGCTTATGATGCATTACTGAATCAAAGGCTTAAATCCCAGAGCTGTGCCAAAATTTACAGAGTTTCTCTTTTTAAAGATGTAAGGTATCCCAAAGGTGTTCTTAATGAAGACGAATTTACAACGTGGAAAGCTGTATACAATGCTGAAAAAGTTGTTTTTTCGGATTTGGAATTGTACTATTATTTTCAACACAACGACAGTATAATGGATGTTATTGCCAGAAAACTCAAGGATAACCCTCATCGGTTGGATTGGCTGAAGGCATACGAAGAAAGAATTTACTTTTTTGAAACAAAAAATTTACCCGAGCAGGTTATGCGTACTTATGAAAAAATCTGCACAGATATTATTCTTCGTTATACAGAGCAAATGTGGCTTAAAAAGGAAGATAGAGAAAAATCTTGCGTCAACGGTGAGTATGTGTCTATGTACCGTAAATGTTTCAGAAAAATGTACAAAAGAAAAGGGATTGCTTTTAAAAGACGTCTTATGTACATTGGGTTTTATATATTACCCATCAGTTCAGTGTGGATGGGAAAGATATTTGGTTTAAGAAAGTAGTAGTCGAGGAGTAAAAAATGATTGTTAATGCAGATGATTTTGGTTACAGCGAAAGTGTCAACGAGGCTGTAAAAATATGCTTTTCACGCGGTCTTATTAACAGAACTACTGTTATGGTCAATATGCCCGAGGCGGATAATGCTTACACTATTGCTCGGGATAACGGATTTTTGCACAGCGTCGGTCTTCATTTAAACCTTACAGAAGGAAAGGCTCTTTCAAAGGAATGTGCCGATTCCGAGCTTTGCGATGAAAACGGTTATTTTAAAGGTACATTTCATATTGGATATAAATCAAGATTTTATCTAAAAAAAAGCATAAGAAAAGCCATATATGCCGAAACAAAGGCTCAGATTAATAAGTTTTTTGAAATGGGATTCACTTTAAAACATCTGGATTCTCATAATTATACACATTCATATTTAAGTGTTTATTCTCAAGTTGAAAAGCTTATAAAAGAATATGGATTTACATCTGTAAGAATAAGCAGAAATCTGCCGGAAAACAGTTTGTCACCATTATTTAAAATTTATAAATCTCTTTTTAATAGCTCTTTGAAAAAGCTGAAAGTAAATGGCACGAAAATTAATACATCAGAGTATTTTTGCTCATATCAGGATTTGGAGGAAACCAACAATATTCCTCTTTATAAATATAATACAGAGATAATGACTCACCCGGACATTATTGATGGTGTTCTTACGGATAACACCCTGCCCGTACCTCATCCTTTTAAGGATGAAAAATGGCTTTCGGATAATGATATCGTTCTTGAAGACATGGGCGGAAAGAAGACAAAACTATTTATAGGATTCATTCAGGCACATATTGGCGGTGCTATGACTTCTCTTGTTAACTTTGTAAATGCCATTGATACCGATAAATACGATGTTGACCTGATGTTTTATCAAAATGACGGAAGGCACGGCATAAAAAAAACAATCAATATTTTACCTCAGGGTATGATGCATAAAAAATTCAGCATATCCAATCTTTTTACAAAAACACTTTCTCCTGTATATGTGGTTAGTAAAATTAAGGAGTTTTATGCAAGAAAAATTCAACACAATAAACATAAAGCCGTACAGATTATGTCATCCGTAGGTTGCAGATATTCAAGGCCCAATGATAAACAATATGATGTTGCAATTGCATATGAGCTCTCATGGCCCATGAATTATATTCATCAAAGAATATGTGCTAAAAGGAAACTGGTATGGCATCATATGGATTATGTTAATGCCGGCTTTGATATCAGCATTGATCGCGAAACCTTTAAGGATTTTGACGGACTTGTGTTTGTGAGTAAAGAAACAGGAAAAATTTTCGGAGATAAGTATCCGGAATTTAAAAATAGGATATATCACATGCCCAATCTTCTTTCTTCAGAGTATGTTTTAAACAAAAATAACGAAGAAGTAAATCTTCCCTTTGCAGATTGCGAAAGCAAAATTAAATTTCTGTCGGTATCTCGTATTAACTACACCGAAAAGGGGTACGACAGGGCAGTTGATGTGTTTGATAGACTTCATAAAGAAGGACTGTTAGATAATGTTTGCTGGACAATAATAGGTAAAGGCGCTTTGCTCGAAGATTTAAAGGCCAGAATTAAGGAAAAGGGTCTTGAAAACAATATAAAGCCAATAGGTGCTAAAGAAAATCCAATTCCTTATATGGCAAAGGCTGATGCTTTGCTTTTGCCTTCACGCAACGAAGGAAAGCCTATGGTTGTTACCGAGGCATTTATAATGGGGTTGGTTCCGATTGTTACTGAGTATTCTTCAGCAAATGAACAGATTGAAAATGGATTTGACGGTCTTGTTTTTGAAAATTCCGAAGAAGGGTTGTACAACGGACTTAAAGATGTTATTTCCAATCCCACCAAACTTGAACAGCTGAGTAACAATGTTGTTTCCAAGGATTACGGAAATGAAAATAAGATATCTTTGTTTTATGATATAATAAACAAATTAATTTAACCTGTACAGAGGGGAGGCGGCACGTGTGAATACTTTGGTACAGACAAAGGAAGGCGTAATGTCCAAAGAACAGCTTAAACAAAAGTACAAGCGACGTTTTTACGATGTTGTATTTGCTGTTGGCTTTCTGTGCTGTCTTGTTCCCGGTGCTTTTCCGTCACTTACTACGCCGGTTTCAATGTTAATGATTCTATGCATTTGTATAAGCTTTTTCGACGAGAACCTCTATTTGTATGCCGCATTATTTATGTATATGAGATATAAGATGCTCATTGGCGATACACCTGTTTACAGACTCTATTCTTATCTTGTTGTTTTGCGTTTTGCAATGCAAATTTTTAAGACAAAATTCAGAGTTACATATTTGCCTGCAATATTTATTATTTTATTGCATTGCATTTTTGCAGTTCCTCAGGTAGAAAGCCTAAGAATCGGTTTAAATGTTCTTGTGGACTGTCTTATTATATATATTGTAATGCTGAAGGTACTCTCTGACGATAATCTTATGAGAAAGTTCCTATATGCATTTCTTCTTGGCGGTGTTGCATCCGGTGTATATGGTTGGGTGAATAAGGACGTATCTGTAGATATTAACGTAAGCGGTGCAGGCGCTCATACAGTAAACAGGAACTTCGGCGCCCTTGGTGATTCTAATTTTGCGGGTTTATTTTACAGCCTGTGTATTCTGACTTCTGTACTTAACAAAAAAATCCCCTTGTGGAATAAGGTAGTTTTTATTGCTATCTTTTTAGTATTACAGTTGCAGACGGTTAGTTTATCGGCTTTGCTTATTCTTGGAGTTTTGCTTGCTTTTTTAATTGTTTTAAAGTACCGTGCTAAGGCGGCTGTCATATTACTGGCTTTTGCAATAGTTGCCATCATAGGTCTTGCTGCTTTGCTCTCCATACCCCAATTCAGGGAAATAGAAGCTATTGCAGGTTTTATTATCCGTATAGAGGAAAAACTTTCCTATATTCCACGAGGTCGATGGGATTTGCTTACAACAGACAGAGCTTCAATTTGGGGAGAAATCCTTGATGTGTTTTCCAATAAAAGTATATGGGGCAAGTTGTTTGGCGGAAGCTCGATTACAGTTCACGCATTAGATACTTCAATTACCGATATGGCATGTCATAATTCGTACATTCAATGTCTTATGAACTTCGGTATACTCGGCACTATTGCTATATATGCTCCTTTCGTTGCAACATTTGCGTACAGACTTAAATTGCATTTTTCAAAGAAAGATGGATATGGCAATCAGGACATAAAGATGCTTCAGCTAATTTTTGCTTTTGCTTTTTTGGTGTTCGGAGTATCCGTTGACTTTTTCGTTGACTGGCCATATATGATGTTTTACTTTATATAAAGAGGTGTTTGCTTGTGTTTTCTGTAATAATTCCGGTATACAACGGTGCAACTTTTATAGATACGGCTATTGAAAGTGTTTTTAAACAATCTTTTACCGATTGGGAAATTGTCATAGTAAATGACGGTTCAAGTGACAATACCGCTGATGTGCTCAAAAAATATGAAGCTGACCCACGTATCACTGTTTATACTCAGGATAATGCAGGTGTTTCTGTTGCCAGAAATAATGGTATAACTGCGAGTAAAGGAAGTCATATTGTATTTCTTGATGCAGATGATGTTTGGCATAACAATCATCTTGAGGTAATGTATAGTTTAATTAAAAAGTATCCCGATGCAGGTATGTACGGAACATTTACCCGTACCGAACTTGTAAATGGGGAAATTATTGAAGAATGTAATTATTTTAAAAATAGAGATACAGAAGTTTATACCAAGGATTTTTTTAAAGAATATTATCTGGATAAATCTGCAAAGATGTTTACTGTTATTACAACTTGTTTTAGCAGAAATGCTCTGGATGTTGCAGGACTTTTTCCGGTTGGATGCGCAATAGGTGAAGACCTTGAACTTTCGCTCAGAGTTGCTGCCTATTTTCCGGTTGTTTTATCTCCAAAGGCTACTGCTACCTACAAGAAGGTAAACAGCACAGCTACCAAGGATAGATCATTTGATCCTGATTGGAAATTTTTCGACAGTGTAAACGAACTTTACGAAGATAACAGAATAAGTAACGACAAAAAAGAAAATCTTAAGAAAATAATGCAGTGGTTTACTATGCGCAGAGCACGTCACTACATAATAGACGGAAGAAAGAAAGATGCTTACTGTGCATACAAAAATATAGGAAATGATCCTCGCCTTAGAAAAGACAAACTTATTACGGCTATTTTGCTTATTTTGCCTGTTTGCTTTGTTAAATGGCTCTTTTTAAACAGATGGAGGGGAAGAGCATGATAGTACTTTCCAAGAAGCTTGACAAACTGATGAAAGAACTTAAAAAGAATAATTCTGAGACCTTTTTTCATATGCTTCGTACAAAAAAATATGTAAATGATTTTTTGCATATACTTAACGAAAAAGGGTATACAGCTTTTGATGACTTTGAGATTGACTGCATATGTAAAGGTGCTATGCTTCATGATATAGGTAAGCTAAATATTGATAACTATATTCTCACCAAGGATTCCGGACTTGATGTTGAAGAGCGTGCTGCAATGGAAACCCATGCAGAGCATAGCTATGAAATGATAAAGGATGAGCTCGGCGAGGAGGAATATTCCATCGTAACCGATATATGCAGATATCATCACGAAAGAATTGACGGTTCGGGGTACAACAAGATATCCGATATACCATTGTATGTGAGTGTTGTATCATTATGTGATGCCTTTGATGCACTTTATAACGATAGAATTTACCGGGATGGTTTGTCACGAGATAAGGCACTTAATATGATATTGGAGGGTAAGTGCGGAGCGTTCAACGGAGAATTGATAAAATATTTTGTTGAATATATAAATAACTTTGTGGATTAAGGTGAAGTAATGCGGTTTTACAATTCATTGCGAAACAGTGCTTTCGCATTTATAGGACAAATTATCACCATGCTGCTCGGCATGGTTGTAAGGTGGTTTTTTGTACATAATTTAGGGCAGGAATACCTTGGCGTTAACTCTGTTATGGAGAGTATTCTTATGCTTCTTTCTATGACGGAGCTTGGTATAGGTACATCTGTTGCTTTTGCATTGTACAAGCCTATCAGCGATTGCGATGAGAAAAGAATAGGAAGCCTTATGACCTTTTACCGGAAGGTCTACCACGCTATGGCAATACTTACTGCCGTACTTGGTCCGCTTCTTTTACCGTTTATGAAGTTCTTTACCAAAGATGCTGCTAATGTAGCCAATATTAATATAATATATCTTTTGTTTCTTCTTAATACTGTTTTAAGCTATTTGTTTTCGTACAAAAGGACATTGCTTAGTGCATATCAGCAAAATTACATTAATACGGTTTCTGAAGATTTATTTGCGTTATTAAAATATGTTTTGCAGATATTGGTACTTGTTATTTATAAGAGCTTTATCGGATACATAGTTATCAATATTGTGTGTAATTGTGCGGCTAATATAGTAATTGCTTGTGTATGCAACAAAAAATACCCTTTTATAAGTAAATATAAAAAAGAAAAGCTCTTGCCCGAAGATAAAAAGAAACTAAGCAAAAGCGTAGTTTCGCTTATGTATCAGAAGATTGGTGCAAAGCTTGTTACCAGCACCGACAATCTTATGATTTCATATGCTAAGCTTACTCTTATGGGCATATACAGCAATTATTCCATGGTTGTAAGCATTGTAAGCAGACTTGTATACAATGTATTGCAATCCGTTATTGGAAGTATGGGCAACCTTATGGTTCAGGATGATAAAGAACTTAAAGGTAAAGTATATACTGAATTTGTTTTTGCGACTTTTGCATTTTATTTTTTTATTTCGGTAGGATTTGCCGGATGCCTGGAGAGGTTTATTGAGTTATGGGCAGGTAAAGACTGGGTTCTTTCGCCTTGGATAACATTCATAGTAATTGTTAACTTTTTCCTTACCGGTATGCGCCAGCCAAATGTTATTGTTATTGAAGCCGCCGGGCTTTTCAATAAATTACGCGCCAAGGCAGTAAGTGAGGTTGTTGTTAATCTTGTTGTGTCGCTTCTGTTTCTTATAGTTTTGGATATGGAAATTTACGGCGTACTTTTAGGCACTACTGTTTCTATGGTATCGGTGTGTATATGGTGGGAAACCCTGGCTGTGCATAAATATGCTCTTAAGGTTTCTCCGCTTAGATATTTTATTAACTATATAAAGTATCTGTTTGTTGCATCTGTCGGTTGCTTTTTGGCGTATTTCCTGTCCAAAGCGGTACCCTTAGACGGATTTTTGGGACTAATGGTTTCCGGCTTGATTTCAGTAGTTATTTTTATAGTGGTTCTTTTGATATTTTGCGGAAGAAGCGAAGTGTTTAAAAACTTTGTTAGAAGGTTTATTAAAAAGGGGAAAGAGATATGAGTATTACTAAACGGGATATACAGCTTTGCGAAAAAAAGATTCTTGATGATTTCCACAGAGTTTGCAAAGAAAATAATATTAAGTATTATCTTGCACAAGGCTCGCTTATAGGTGCTGTCAGACACAAAGGTTTTATACCATGGGATGACGATATCGATTTAATTATTAACTATAAGGAACTAAATAAGATATTGCAGATATTTCCTGAGGAAGGTGACAAGAAGTATTCAATAACTCATTTTACCAACGAGAAGCATAATCCGCTTACCTGGGCAAAAATTCGCGATAACGGTACTCTTTCAAGGCCTTACAGATATAAAGAGTTACCTATAAACTGGGGTATTTGTATTGATATATTTCCTTATTATCCCTGCAGTTCAAATAAGTATTTAAGAAGTTTTGAAGTTTTTTTATTTAAAGTTGCAAGGAAAATGAATTTTGCCGGTATGACGAAATATGAAGAAGGTCATGGCTTTTTTGTTCGTATACTTGAGAAAATTCCTATTTCCGTAAGACATTTCTTCATTAAATTTGCTTTTAAAATTTTCTCTCTTCATAAAGATGATTCTGAGTATGTGTGTGTGTTAAGCAAAGGTTCAAAACTTGTTAAGCGTTCGTATATTGAAGGCGAAGAAAAGGAGCTTGAATTCGAAGGGGATATGTATCCTGTACCTTCAAACTACCATGAGTACCTTACAAAAATGTACGGTGATTATATGACATTACCTCCTGAAGATGAACAAGGCGGTCATGATTTATTTATGGGTGAAATTGAATGGAAGATTTAGTGTTATAACACTTGAAAAATAAAATGTTTTATGATTTAATATAGTTATATAATTTAGTTAGGAGTGACTTTGATGAATTTTCAGCCATTAAAAGATTATCTTGATAAAATTTGTAATGTAGACGGTCTTCCCGTTTGCGAATGCAGAGTAATACATAAAGGTGAGGTGGTTTTCGACCATCAGGCAGGCAAATATGATAAAGACAGAAATATGTACTTTATGTATTCCATGACTAAGCCCACTACATCTGCTCTTATTATGATACTTGTTGAAAAAGGTATTCTTTCTCTTGAAGATACTGTTGATAAATATCTTCCCGAATATGCGGAAATGACATACAAAAAAGACGGTAAGATTCTTCCTTGTAAAAATAAAATGACACTCTATAATCTAATTACGATGCAAGGCGGCTACGGTTATGATTTTGATAGTGATGCATTTAAAAAGATGTACGCTGAAAAGCCCAACGCCACAAACAGAGATGTTGCCTTTGCATTAAGCGAATATCCTCTTGAATATGAACCCGGCGAAGGATTCCAGTACAGTCTTTGCTACGATGTATTTCCTGCTATTGTTGAAGTTGCTACAGGAAGAGCTTATGAAGATGTTATCAGAGAATACATTTTTGAGCCTCTCGGTATGAATAGAAGCACCTTTAAATACACTCCTGAACTTGCAAAGAAGATTGCCGATTTTTATTCATACAATGGTGAAAAACAGTGCCTTGAAAGCCTTGAATCTAATCTTAAATATCGTTTTAATTCCGACAAAACCACAAGCGGTGGCGCAGGTATGATGTCCTGCATGGATGATTACGCTAAATTTGCGTTTATGCTTGCAAACAAAGGTGTAAGCTTTGAGGGCAAGAGAATACTTTCGGAAGATAGTATCAATCTTATGCGCAGAAATCATATGAAAGACATTACTAAGTATCCCAGAGCAAGTCAGGGTTATGCATATGGATTTGGATTCCGTGTTCTTATGAATAACAGTGCTTGTGAGTCAAACGTTCCTGTAGGTGAATTTGAAGTTACCGGTGCTGCAGGTTCGTTGGGGCTGTTTAATACAATGGATAATATTGCTATTGTATTTATAGAACATGTTTTGGGTTTCCCGGGAGCATATGGCGAACATCATTTCAAGGTAAGAGACCTGGCATATCAGGGACTTGGTTTTGGCACAAAAGAATCTGTTTTAATTGAATATTAAAAGTTTAGGGCGATCCCTTGCGGGTTCGCCCTTGTTTTTGCTTTATTATAATTTGGCTCTTTGTCAATAGTTGGGGTCAAAATTGAATAATGGAATTTTTGATGGCGGTTGCGGAAATTTAAGCAGCCGCCTTTCCAGTATTAGATTTTTTGTAGTTAAACATATGTAATATTCTTTTTCTGAATCTATTGA
>JAZQFN010000061.1:0-54545 GCA_045539515.1 Clostridia bacterium | reverse complement strand
GGTATTGAAGAGTACACCTCACAATTGTGGGGTGTATTTTTTGTTGCAAACAATGTATTTGATGCAGGGTTACAAGAGAGACTAGACAAGCATTTTATGAAACTACGGGCATAAAGTTGCCTGAAGATTTAAAGTTAAGTAACTATATTCTAAAGAGCACGAGGGGACGGTTCTGTTGTGTTGAAACAAAACACAATATTACCGTTCCTGCTCTTGTGTTTGTTGGAGTAATATGGTATAATGTAAAAAATGATTTGAGGAGTGAGCAGATATGAAAAAAACAATTGTCTTTTTAGTGTTATTTGCGCTGTTGTTTACTGTTTGCGGGTGTCGAAATAATGTTGTTGATATTAGAGGTAAATATGAATATGATACAACAAATGTTTCGTCTGATGTATCGAACACAGAAGATTCATACACAGAAGAATTTTCTTTAGGAAATATATCAGGAAATGTTTATATAAACGATTTTATAGGCGTTAGTTATAGGTTGGATGAAAATTGGACTTTCTATAACGAGGAACAAATTAAAGAAATTAATAATATTGCCGTTGATATGGCAGGGGATAAAATTGAAGAGTTGCTTAAGGACGCGACAGTTGTTGATGTTATGTGTGCTTTTGATGATGACCAACTTGATAATGTAAATATAAACCTCGAAAAAGTTAGTAATGATCAATTGTTATTGTTGAACATTGCAGAGAATTTTCAAGTGGTTATACCTATACTTAAGGAAGGATTTGAAAATATGGGGTATAAAAATATTAACTGTGAAATCACTACTGTTGATGTTGATGGAAAGACATTTGATGCTTTGCGTACTACTGCGGAAATTAATGGTGTAAATGTTTATCAAACTATGATTCAAAAGAAATGCGATGGTTATTTAGCAACTATAACTATGACCACGTTTTTTGATGATAAGATTTCCGATTTGATTGATAACTTGTCTTGGACAAAATAATACTGTTGGATTTATATGTAAAACAATGGGACAGTCCTTTTCCTTGTGTTAAATAATAATTAACTAAATACACCTTACATCTTTTGATGTAGGGTGTATTTTTTTATGTGTAAAATTATTTATTTAAAGTAAAAAAATTAACTTTGGTCAAAATACTTGACAAGAATAAATTTATTTGATATTATTAACTTGGGCGGTGACTTATATGGAAAATAAAAAAACAGAACAAATTAATTGTTTGCAGGATAATCTGTCTGTAATCCGCAAAATTGCCGGATGGACAGCAGAAGAATTAGGAGAAAAAATTGGTGTAACCAAACAGACAATCAGTAATCTGGAAAACAAAAAAACACCAATGAATCTGACACAATATATAGCAATAAGAACAGTTTTGGATTATAAAATCGAAAACAACAGGGAAAATACTGTTCTTCCTCAGGCTATCGCTATTTTGGTGGATGGGGCAGATGTTTATGATGAAAAGGATTACCAAAAATTAAAGGATGCAATATCTGCAGTTTCTGTATCTGCTGCAGGTGGTGTTGAAGGCGGTACTTTAGCGTCAATGTTTTCGGGCTTGTTATCATCTCTTACCACATCGGGTATGGGTGCTGCTGCCGGACCGATTGGAATGTTTTCAGGAGATTCATTCGGTTGGTTAAAGAAAATCTTAAAGAAAAAATAAAATAATTATAAATTTAAGGAATGGTTATATGCAGATTAATATTAACGTACCAACAAAACAGGGCCCCGGCAATCAGATAAGCTTTTGCGGAAAAGGCAAATAATTTGATATAATTGTAAAAACACAGGAGTTGATACATATGGGTTTATTCAGAAAAAGACTTGCTTTCAGAAATGACTATGACAAAATGGAGGTATACAGGTATAGCTTTATGATATCAAAAATGCTTGGTTTTGATATGCTGTTTTCATCCTGGACCAAGGAAAGTGACATTATCCGTAAAGAATGCAGAAGGTTTGCAAACAGAATATATGATATTGTATCCGATGAAACCGATATGAATTGTGACGGCTACGATATGTTGAAAAACAAGTATGATAACCTGGATAAAGAAAACTACGAGTTAAGAGAAGAAAATAAAAGTCTTAAAAAAGAGCTTGATGCCCTTAAAAAGAAAATGGATATTGATGCCAAAAGGGTATAAAAGAAGAATTAATGCTTCGGGAGAGAATAATTATGATGTTATCTCACACAAAGGAAATATACATATGCCCTATAAAAAGGCTTTATTCTGAGCTTGATGAGAATTTGCCTGACAAAAAAACAATTGCCATTCTCCTTACTATGGAGGATGTGTGGCATGAAAATTTAAAGTTACTTGATGCTTTTCACAAGGTGGGAGTTTTTGACACAGAGCTTAAATACAAGCCTTTTTCCTTCGATTACCGTGAAGCTATGGCGGTGAAGGATTTTTTGGAAAAAGAAAGTGATTTCGGACGAATTTATGTCTGCTGTGACAGCGGTGAATCAAGAAGCACAGCTATGGCTGCAGCTATTATGAAATATTACGGTAAATCCGACAGGAAAATATGGACCAATCCCAATTACCACCCTAATTTGCTGGTATATGAGGAACAGCTTTATGCTTTTGGAATAAAGGTAAGCAAGCTAAAGCTAAAATATTTGAAATACATCAACAACAGAGCTTTAAAAAAGGCAATCGGAAAACAGCGAAAGAATAAGTAGTTGCATAAGCTGTATCGGGAGGAACGGTTAATGGAATACGTTGGTGAATATAAATTAAAAATTGAAAACGGAAAGGTTGCTTTTCCATGGGATTCTCCTGTGAAAAAAAGCAGAGTATGGGTAGCATCCGAAAGTATGGTTGACGATGCTTATGTAACCAATTACGCAATAATCAATGCAGATGTGCTTGAAGAATATATTTCCGAAAACAAACAATATTCCGATAAGTATAAAGTTTTATCCACGGGTGATTTTTTGCTTGATAAAAATAACCTGTGGAAAGTGCCTGAAATTATAATGAAGCACTTAAAAACAGACGAAATTATTTTTTGCGGATTAGAAACTTTTGTGGAAATAATGTCTGTTGAGGATATGGAAAACTATGAAAAGCTTTTATCGGATTTTGAAGAAACTCTGAAAAAAGCTGCAATTGAGGAAGGTCTTTACGATGAGCACACAAAATAAACTTAAAATTGGTATCACTGCAATTGCCGTTTTACTTATTGCATTTTATACATATTGTCTGTTTGAATACGGCGGTGAATATTTAAGCGGTATAAAATCCAATGCCGAAATGCTTGTAATCAGCCTGTGGCCCATACTGTGTTATGCCATTGCTAAATACATCAGAATGGGAGAAAAAATCGGGTTAAAGCCATTTGTGGTTGATTGTGTGGCTTATAACGCAGTCATAACAGGGCTTATATGGATTTTGGAGGAAGTAATTTTCAAATACAGCTATGTCAGTGCAGATGTAACAGCGGAATTTTATATGTATGTTATATCTGTGATAGCTTTTTTACTGTACAATTTAAAAGCAAGGGAAATCAAGCCGGATAAATGGGATGTTATTTGCTTTGCAGTAATAATCGGTACGGTAATATCTTTTTGGGTGTGTAATCAGGAACGAATTATTGCAATTACAGAAAGCCTGAATTACAGCAAAACAGCTGTAGATGCGGACGGAGATTTTATAAACTGGATTTCTCACAGAATATCTATGCTGAATGCCTCTTTTAGCGGCGATTTTTCAGTTGTTAATATACACCGTATTCAGCCTATGATAAGGGGTTGTCGGTTGGCATGGCTGTCAGGTGTTGGGGGCCGGTATATTCCTGCTGTAATTGTGGGCCTAAATGCAGTTATGCTTTGGCTGATGGTTGTTTACACCCGAAAGAATGAAAGCGTGATGATAAGTGTGGTAACAATCAGCTTTATTATTAAGCTTGTTATCGGGTTGTCGGCAAATTTGTTTTTGGTGTATTCTACTTCGGTTGGTGTACCCATTGTCAGAAACATATATGATGTTTTACCTTTGATTATAATTTTATTGTACAGTAAAGGCAAGAATTTTGAAAAACGCTGACGAGTAAGGAGTTGAGTATTCTGGGGATTTTGCTAAGTAAATATAAGGGAAAAACCTACGGTATATATGAATCAGATTACAGTTTTACTGCGGAATTACACGCGCAGTTGGGATGTGAATATGAAAAAAAGGCTTTAACCCTTGAAGACAGAAAATTTGTCTTTGAGGAATACAAAAAATCTGCCGAGGGCGGAAGCTGTGTGGGACAGTATAATTTAGGCAGATGCTACTTATACGGCATCGGTACCTGTGAGGATTATCCCTTAGCTGTAAAATGGCTTAAATGTGCTGCAGAACAAAATTACGGACCTGCACAATATCAAATGGCAACTTTGTATGAATGCGGAATAATTGTGAAGGAAGATATGAACAGGGCAACAGAGCTTTATAAAAAGGCTTGCGAAAACGGTATAGCCGAGGCACAATTTTTTGTTGCTGAATGTTATGAAAAAGGCTTGTACAATTTTGAGATTGATAAGAAAAAAGCTGTGTTGCTTTACAAAGCTGCCGCCGAACAGGGATACGGTATGGCACAGTATAATCTGGCTGTTTGCTATGAACGTGGTGAGGGTACCCACAAGGATTTTGAAACCGCACTAAGCTTATATACATTGGCGGCAAAACAGAACATAGCCGCGGCACAATATGAGTTAGGGCTTTATTACGGTAGTAATATCGGTAAAGAAAGTCAGGATAAGGAAGCAGTAAAATGGTTCAGAAAAGCAGCGGGAAACGGATATGCTGCAGCTATGTATCAATTGGGGTTGTGCTATGAAAACGGTGCGGGAGTAAAGGAAAATATTAAAACAGCCATAAAGTGGTATACCCGCTCCGGCGAGCTTGGGTATGCAAAAGCTCAGGTTGTACTTGGCGACTGCTACAGATGCGGCTTGGGAGTAAAGGAAAACATTAAAACCGCCGTAAAATGGTATGAAAAGGCAGTGGCTCAGGGCGATACAGATGCTATAGAAAATATAATGTTATTAAAAAATATCAGGGAGGATTTATAATGGAAGAAAATAAACTAATATACAGTTATACTGATAAAGGAGTAATGATTGATTCCGGAACAGCCTATATTGCTTACATCTGTATGGGTGGCTCCGGCTGTAATGTGGCAGTAAGAACACGGGGCGAATGGCAAGAGGGAGCTGATGAAATAATCGGAGTTTATGATTCAATGGAAGAAGCAAGAAATGCAATTGATGATTACATTAAAAGCTTATAATTGCCGTTCACATTTATAGTTGAAGTGTATTTTGGGGGAAGAGGTGAAAGGCCGTGGCAAAGGAATGGAAAAGATTAAAGTTAGATGACGGATACTTTATTGATTATGTGGTTGCAGGCAACGGAATGGGTGGGTATCATCCTGTCAGCATAACCCTGATGAGTGATAAAAATGAATCCTTATGGGTTGAAATAACTGACGATTTAGGTAATTTCAATGATTTTCCCGGTATATATGAAGGAAGGTGGCAGGACCGTACAGATGAGGTAATTGCCGCAGTAAGATTTGTGTGTTATATAAGCGACTTTGTTGACGATAAGGCACTTTTTGGGTGGATGCTTAAGCCGGATGAAAGATATTTTGATTCCTTCAGTGCTCCGGATGGCGAAGTGATATTATATTCATACCTGAACACAGCGGGCAAATTTTTAAAACCGTTTTCCGAAAATATATCAAAAGAGGAATTGGATACATATCCGTTGCATGGTTTGGCGTGATGGATTGTATTAAGAAATATATGTAAACGAAAGATAATTTGCGGTATTTGAATTTTCATAGCGAGGTGTCAACAAACACAGTAATGTGGCTTGTTGGCCACTAAACAAGATATCAGAGAACTCTGTCCGTCGCTCAGCATAAGCTCCGTTGAAGGGGCACTTCGTAAAATGGTAAGCGAAGGAGAGCTAAAGCGTGAAGGTTTGGACAAGTCTACTTGCTATTATAGATTAAAATAGTCTGTTTAATGAATTATATACGAAAATAAGGTGTTATATTAAATGAATGATAAAAAGGAATTTTTAGCGACAGAGCCTATCGGTAAGCTTTTATTAAGACTGTCCATTCCAACGGTTGTGGCACAGCTTATCAATATGCTTTACAATATAGTTGACCGTATATACATAGGTCATATGCCCGGTGATGGCAGTTTGGCGCTTACGGGTGTTGGTGTTTGTATGCCGATTATTATGCTTGTTTCAGCGTTTGCGGCATTGGTAAGCTCAGGCGGTGCACCAAGGGCGTCTATCTTTATGGGCGAAAAGGATAATGAATCTGCCGAAAAAACACTTGGTAACTGCTTTAGTTTACAAATTGTTGTATCAGTCATCCTGACCGCAGTTTTGCTTATATGGAACAAGGATTTGCTCCTTGCCTTTGGCGCAAGCGAAAATACAATCGGCTATGCAACCGATTATATGAGCGTATATGCCCTTGGCACGTTGTTTGTGCAGATGACCTTGGGGATGAACACATTTATCACAGCACAAGGGTTTACTACTGTTTCTATGGTTTCTGTTATTATCGGTGCGGTGTGTAACATTGTGCTTGACCCCATGTTTATTTTTGGCTTCCAAATGGGTGTAAAGGGTGCGGCACTTGCAACTATCACTTCGCAGATGCTTTCCTGCGTATGGATTATATATTTCCTTTGCGGAAAAAAGACACGGCTTAAAATAAAGAAAGGGAACTTAAAACTCAGAGCAGACATCATTCTGCCTTGCATCGCACTTGGAACAGCGGCGTTTGTTATGCAGTCAAGTGAAAGTGTGATTTCAGTTTGCTTTAATTCTTCACTCCTTAAATACGGTGGAGATATTGCAGTTGGTGCTATGACCATTATGACAAGTGTAATGCAGTTTGCAATGTTACCTCTGCAGGGAATTGCACAGGGAGCTCAGCCCATTACAAGCTATAATTTTGGTGCTAAAAATGCGGATAGAGTTAAGAAAACCTTCCGCTTGCTTTTAATCACTTGTTTAACATATTCCATCGCTCTATGGGCGGCGGTTATGATAGCACCACAGATGTTTGTTAAAATATTTACATCGGATGCATCACTTGTGCAGTTTGCAGCTCCTATGCTGAGAGTTTATCTCGGCGGACTTGGACTATTTGGCATTCAGATTGCCTGCCAGATGACCTTTACATCACTTGGCAAAGCGGCAAACTCCATTGTGGTTGCAGTTGTGCGTAAATTCGTATTGCTACTTCCGCTGATTTATATTATGCCAAGCCTTTTGGCAGACAAAACAAAAGCGGTATATATGGCAGAGCCTGTTGCGGATATTATTGCAGTTACATTTACGGCAATACTGTTTACATTTCAATTTAAAAAGGCGTTAAAAGAAATAACGGAGGTGTAGAAATGAAGGTTGTTATTGTTGGAGGAGTTGCAGGCGGTGCTACGGCTGCGGCAAGAATCAGAAGACTTGATGAAAATGCTGAGATAATCATATTTGAGAGAAGCGGATATGTTTCCTATGCAAATTGCGGACTCCCTTACTATATCGGAGGAGAAATCTCTGACAAAGAAGACTTGTTTTTGCAGACACCCGAAGGATTTTGGTCCAGATTTAAAATTGATGTAAGAACTCTCCATGAGGTAACCAAAATAAACCGTGAAAGAAAAACTGTTACAGTGTTGGATAAGAAAGCCGGAAAAGTGTTTAAGTCGGAGGCCAAGCGGTCTTAGGAAGACAAACTGGTAAGACAACTCCTTGGCTCACAGAACGACATGGCTACGACCCGACTTTCCCCGCTTTTTCATCAAGTCTTCTGATTCTTGCCGCAGCCGTAGCACCGCCTGCAACTCCTCCAACAATAACAACCTTCATTTTTTATACCTCCGTTATTTCTTTTAATGCCTTCTTAAACTGGAATGTAAACAGTATTGCCGTAAATGTAACCGCAATAATATCCGCAACAGGTTCTGCCATATAGACCGCCTGTGTCTTGTCTGCCAAAAGGCTTGGCATAATATAGATGAGCGGAAGTAGCAATACGAATTTACGCACAACTGCAACCACAATAGAGTTTGCCGCTTTGCCAAGTGATGTAAATGTCATCTGGCAGGCAATCTGAATTCCAAAGAGACCAAGTCCGCCAAGATAAATTCTCAGCATCGGTGCTGCAAACTGTGCAAGGGTGCTATCTGATGTAAATATCTTAACAAACACTTGCGGAGCTATCATAACCGCCGCCCAAAGGGCGATGGAATATGTCAAACAAGTGATTAAAAGCAGACGGAAGGTTTTCTTAACTCTGCCTGCATTTTTAGCACCAAAATTGTAACTTGTAATGGGCTGAGCACCTTGTGCAATCCCCTGCAAAGGTAACATTGCAAATTGCATAACGCTTGTCATAATTGTCATAGCGCCGACTGCAATATCTCCACCATATTTAAGAAGTGAAGAATTAAAGCAAACTGAAATTACACTTTCGCTTGACTGCATAACAAACGCCGCTGTTCCAAGTGCGATGCACGGTAGAATTATATCTGTCCGGAGCTTTAAATTTTCTTTCTTTATTTTAAGCTGTGTTCTCTTTCCGCAAAGGAAAGAAATAATCCATATGCAGGAAAGCATCTGGGAAATAATAGTCGCTAGTGCCGCACCCTTTACCCCCATATCAAAGCCAAAAATGAATATGGGATCAAGCACAATATTACACACTGCACCGATAATTACCGAAACCATCGATATTGTGGTAAAGCCCTGTGCTGTAATGAATGTATTCATACCAAGAGTCATCTGCACAAACAAAGTTCCGAGGGCGTAAATGCTCATATAATCGATTGCATAGCCAATTGTGTTTTCACTTGCACCAAAAGCAAGGAGCAAATCCCTGTTCCATATAAGCAAAACAGCGGTCAGGATAACCGATACAACAATCTGCAGACTAAAGCAGTTGCCAAGTGTCTTTTCCGCTGATTCAGTATTCTTTTCGCCCATAAAAATGGAAGCTCTCGGTGCTCCTCCTGAACTTACAAGAGCTGCAAAAGCCGCAACAAGCATAATCAAAGGCATACACACACCAACCCCTGTAAGTGCCATACTTCCGTCACCGGGCATATGACCTATGTATATGCGGTCAACTATATTGTAAAGCATATTGATAAGCTGTGCCACAACCGTTGGAATAGACAACTTAAACAAAAGCTTACCGATAGGCTCCTTTGCTAAAAATTCCTTTTTGTCGTTCATTTAATAAACCACCTTATTTTCGTATATAATTCATCCAAACAACATCGTCGTATTGCTTGATTTCTTTTAATTTAAATTCGGATAATGTGCTATCCATAAATAATGGTTTGTCCTCTGCGTCAGCAATAATCGGGGCAACAACAAGGCTAATCTCGTCAATCACATCTGCACGCTGAAAATAACCGTTTACAATGCTTCCGCCCTCTAAAAGAATAGAGTTTATACCCATAAGGGTTTTAAGCTTTTCAAGAGCGATTTTGACATCAATCTCGGTTTCGCCTGCAAAGATATACGGAATATACATACTCTGCAAATAGGCAAGATAACGCCCGTCTACTTGCTCGGTTAAAACTTCTATTATCTGTGCATCACCATAACCCGGATCTTCGTCGATAATCTTACTATTTTTCCAACCGAGTTTGCCTTTTGGATCAAAACTTACGGCATAGAATCCCGATAAATTATCAGGAATGAAATCATCTTTGTTGCTGGCAGGCTCGTACCTCGTCAAATCAGGATACCAACCACCGGTGAAACTGCTTTCCATCGTCACACGACCGCAAATAAATCCATTTGCGCCGTTTTTGTTATACTCACGATTTAACTCATAATAAATATCTGTACCCTTTTCACATTCCAGTCGGGACAAAAATTCTCCCGTAACTTTTCCGTCTATTGATGTCACCATGTGACAGGTTATGCGCGGTCTGTTCATCATATCACCTCAGTATCAATTATACTACATCATCTTAAAATTTTCAATAACACCAAAACAATCCATAGTTTTTATCTAACACTTTTCTAGCACTTTTTTACATTGCAGCAAAAGAAAGTTTTTTGGAAATGAAAATAGCCGATGCAGTTGCATCGGCTATTTTCATCAAAACTTTTTATTCATCCTTTAATCTTCTCAATGGAATTTCAAATTGATTAATAATTGCATATAATGATTTTTCTCCTTGAACAAGCTTTTTAAAGCTTGAAAATTCTTCTGTCAAATGAAGTGCGTTAAAAGTATCCCTAGCCATTTTGGCCTCCACAGGACGTGTCCAACCATAAAATTTAATGGTATAAGAATACTTTTTGATTGGAATTTTAACGAATGTTATCGTACGCACCAACTTAACTTTCATGTTATCAATAGTGTATCTGACATTATGTTTTTCTAACGCATTACAAAACTCTTTCATATTAATATTTACATGAAATGATCTATCTTTTCGCTCTGTTAATTTTCGCAACATATAGGAAATACATTTAATATCAGGATCTTCTTGTTTCTTAAATTTTTTCCAAGAATTATTATACTTTGTGCTTAGAGAATTGCTTGCAATTGCCAAAACAAGATTCTCAAACTCTTTAAAAGTGTTTTTAGGATAAATACCGTAATTATTCAATTGACTAAGCAACACCAATAAAGCTGTTCTTTTATTACCATCGTGAAAAGCATGGTCTTTGACTAATCCATAAAACAAAGTGGAACATATATCAATTGGATCAGTATATTTTTGTTTGCCTTCATAAGAAACTGTTTGTCTGCATAAAGCAGATGCCAACAAATCTTCGTTTCTCAATCCCGCCAACATTGATTCAATTTCTACTCCAGCAGATTCATCTGTGAAATAATCTGCTAAAATATAATGCGCTTGTAACACATCCGCTATCCCAATAAGTGGGCTTCGCAGTTCAGGAATATCCCTGCATTTTTTTAAATCATAATTATATGCATCTAATAGTTCTTTTCGGAGATATTTCAATTCTTCGTTCCTCTTTTCGCCCAAGAACATACCCTCACTTCAACAAATAGGTTAGATATGTTATTTATATGTTATTAGCTTAATTTTTATTATACCACATAATTTGACATTTTTCAACATTCACAACTACTAATGTTATCTCTCTTATTGGCTGTTCCTATTTCTAACATTTTTCTAGCACTTTTCTAGCGAAAACCAAAAAAGCATCAAAAAATGGCAATACGAAAGATGCGAGAACAGCAAAGGCTTTGAAGGTTTTTAAACCCTCAAAGCCTTGATTTTATGCGGTTTTTATCGCTTTTTAAGTTCCTTTAATTTCCGCTTATTTCGTCTATCTAAAAAAGCTCTCTAACAGTTTGAAATTCGTTTACCTTAACGGGCAGTTGGGTTCGAATCCCACCTTCTTTTTCAGCATTTACTTTGTCTGAACTGGACTTTGTCTTGCCCATAAAGTCATTCACCAATCCTAATCATTACTTTTTCAAAAACTTCTCCTATGTTTTCTCTTATAATCAAATCTGCATTATCATCGTATCCCGTTGCTGATTTGTTGATGATAACAAGATATTTTCCCCTAAAGTATCTCACAAATGAGGCTGCAGGATAAACCGCAAGAGAAGTTCCTCCAACTATAAGCATCTCTGCATTTTGAATATGTTTTATTGATGCTTCGGCAACTCCTTCATAAAGATTTTCGCCATAGAGCACAACTTTGGGTTTCATAACGGCGCCACAATAGCTACACTTTGGTACGAATCCGCTTTTGATTTCGTGAAGTACCTTTTCTGTTACTCCTTTTTTATCGCATAACGCGCAATGAAACTCCCCTGCAGTTCCATGAAGTTCAATTACATTTTGACTTCCTGCTTTTTGGTGTAATCCATCAATATTTTGAGTTATTATCGCCTTTAATTTACCCGATTTTTCAAGCTTAGCCAATGCCTTATGTGCGCTATTGGGTAACGCTTCAACAATGAAATATTTTCTGTAAAAATCATAGAATACATCGGTATTTCCGAAGAAAAATTCATGACTTAGTATTTCCTCGGGAGGTACGCCGTATTCTTTTACGGTGTTATACAGACCATTCTGACTGCGATAGTCTTTCACACCGCTTTCAGTAGAAACTCCGGCACCACCAAAGAAAACAATGTTATCACATTCTCTGATCATTTTTGAAAATTTGTCAATCATGTTTTTTCCTCTTTCTGCGTGGACCGGTAAGCATAAAGCTGTCACCTATCATTGCCTTAATTTCCTCAACAGGTACAGTACCGTCCAGTATAATTGAATTCCAATGTACCTTATTCATATGATATGCCGGTACCACAGAATCAAATAAATCGCGCCACACAAAAACCATTTCCGGCTCACATTTTACATTTATCCATATTCTTCCAAGATGTTCATAAATTGCGGCAAACATTTTGTTATTACTTTTATGGCGCATTATTGTCCAGTTATTGTCACGAAATGGATAGTCCTCGTAAGCATCATTTAATGTAAGACAAAACTCTATAACTTCCGGTTTTGATATCATATTAAAACTCTCCTGCCATTTTCAAATAACACATTTTATCAGTTCTATTGTATTGATCGTATCACCATTAATCATTTAAAAGCATACAGCTTGCCGGTTTCCGGTGTTCTATATTCATGTTTTTCATAATAACCAATCAGCAAGCCGTAATCATCACGAAAAGCAACCATATACATATCTTTATTTTCCTCGTCGTAGCGATAGGTATATACAATAATGTTCTCCTTGCTTTCCTTAAAACAGGCAACAACTTTGTCAATCATTTCATTTGCCCTTGACATGATATGTCCAGCGCTAACACAATAATATCATTAAACAGAAACACCGTCAAGGAAATGATACCATATATAAATTATAATTACTTTTCCAATACCCATAAAGCTGATGGCTATTCTTCATGTAAATCAGTAAATTTTCGCTTGTGTGTCTATGCCAATAGTGCATAAAAAAATGCAGGAATACAAAAGTATGCCTGCATTTTTGCTGTCTTACTAGCGTCTTTGACGGGTATTCTTAAGATAATTGTATTTTAAGGTAAGGTCATTTTTGCGTATAAGATAATTAATACGTTCGTTAGTTTCTTCAACGCGTTGAGGATCTGTTTCGGGACCTTCTACAACCTCGCCATATTCAACATAATTATAACCATCATACCAGGAATAATCGCTGAAGAACACATAACCGCCGTATTGAGGATCCCATACATCTCTTCCTATATAGTACTCATCATTAAAGTTTATTCCAAAAAGATTCAAGACTGTGGGAAGTATATCAAGTTGTGAATTAGTCTTATATACATGCTCCTGAGGCATATCCTTTGACCATATTATAAAAGGAGTTTTGTTTATAAGATTATTGTCTGTTCTTTTATGCTTGTCCAAAATAGTTTTGTCATTAAGGGTATATAAATAATGATCTGCAAATGCAACAATAACAGTATTATCTATAAGGTCATTATCCTCAAGAGCCTTAAGCATAAGACCTATCATTTCGTCAGTTTCGGTTGCAAACATACGGGCAACCTCTTCTTCTCCAAGCTCAGGGATGGTTTCTCCGTTCGGATAGAGTTTCTCACAAAGTGCCTCACCTACATCGCTATCAAGACTGAACGGTGTATGGGGAGTATAGGTTATAACATAGTTAAGGAAGGGCTTGTCTTGCTTAAACATCTTATCGTAGAAAAATTCATTGTTTACAAGCTCGGTATCAAGCTGATATGACATATCGTCGTAATCACAATCATCCACAAGACTGTAATAATTGTCATAACCCCAGTTCTTATAATTAAGATTTCGCATATAGAATTCACCGGAATTCATATGAAATGCATTTGCAACGTACCCCTCCTGTTTAAACAATTTAGGCAAAGTATTGGGATATGTGTTAGTATGGAAAAGGTATGCATTCTGCGCGTAGGATATGGGTGTTACATAACCGGTAGTTACAGCAAGCTCTGAATTAAATGTAGATCCACCGCCGGTATAATATGAATAATGATCATGGAATATCATAGAGTTATTAAGCATTCCGTGAAGATTTGGCATATCATTTTCATTGAGAAGCCAACTGTCTATACCTTCAAGCTGAAGAACAATAACGTTCTTTCCTTTAAAAATACCTGTGCATGAATTAACTTCGTGGGGCTTGTTTTCACTGTATGCTTCTTTAAGAAATTTTTCCTCTTCAGGATTAATTTCATCAACAGGGCGCAAAAATGTAACATAAAAATCCCTAATGGTATACTCATAAATTCCGGAAACTTTTATGCTCTTATTGCTATCTCCAAAGGAATTATAAACATTTCTCGGATTGCGCCATGTATCCCACTTCAATGCATCGTTTGCACCACCATAAGTGAGAGGCACAAGGAATCGAATAAGTAAAAAAGCTATAAAGGTAATACCCAGATGCTTCCACTCTGTTTTTTCTCGTTTGGGAAATTTTACTATAGCCCAAACTCCTGTTGCAAGTATAATGAACAACACAACAAAAGTCAAAATATTTGTTCCCTTTATTGTATCCCAAATGTAAGAAGCTCCCTCGTCGGCAGCATCCATAAGACTGAAACTGAATATAAAGTCCGTATACTGAAAGTATATCAAGTGAGTAAGGCACATTATAAAAAACAACGCAAAAAACAAACCATATACTATTCTGCCTACCCTGCCTTTAAACATAAGAGAAAATCTAACCATAAAGGCAACCCATATTCCTGTAAATGCTATGCTTGGAAAAATGGATTGAGGCGGCAAATAGTTGATTTCAATTGTTAAAAGCCTTATTACACAATCAATAAGAAAAAAAGGAAGTATCAGCATTAAAATATTAAGCTTGGATACTCTTGTATTCTCCTTGGAATATACTTCTTTCTTTTGTTCGTCCATTTTAGCTGTATCTCCTGTCGAATTTATAATACTATCTATTGTAACCTTACTGTTATGCGGTATAGGTTTCCACTCTATTTTCTTAAACAACGCAATATATGAAGTCCATCTTCCTATTGCATCAAAAACAGGCCATGTTACAGAATATAAAATCTTTTTGTACAAAGGCATTTTTATAATCCGTTTTCGCTCTGTTATAAGCAAATACGAAGACATAAAAATACTTATTATATGTGAGTAAATTCTCGCCAGAGCATTTTTCAGAAAAACTATACCTACCGATGCCCAAAAAGTTGCAACACCCGGCGAAAGATTACATTGTGATAAATCCGGGAATATATAGCTTAACCCCGTTCCCAAAGGATTATTACCAAAAATGCTCGCATCTTCAATACCGTAAAATCCTCTTATAATTCCAAAAATTAAAACAGTGAAAATAATCCAAAAAGCAGTTTTTACAACAGCAGCAGGAAAGCACTGAACCAAAATATCATAAGAAGCCCACCGTAGTCTGATTCCCTCTAAAATTCGTTTCCGTGAAAGAGGTTCTTTTTTTGATTTGTCTTTATAACAGTTTCCTACAAAAATATTTTTAAAAAGAGCCGGACCAACTTCCGCAAATGCAAGCAAATGTCCTTTAGACCAGCGCAAACGCTGTCTTAAAGCAACCCTAAGGCTTACAGGCTGTTCATCATAGAAAACCGCCGCATCACAATAGGATATGGAATAACCATGAGCAACTGCATCGGCAGTAAAAGCTCTGTCTTCGGTAAGAGAAGTATATTTCCAGCCGTCTTTGACAAGCTCATTTGCAAAAAGAAATCCCGTTCCCTGAATATTTGTAGCCAGTCTTAAAAGAGATCTTGCTCTGTGGTGAAAGCGTATGGAACGCAGCCAGTGTATGGCATAACTGAAAGCAATCCAGTTTTCATCAAAGTTTTTGGTGTTCCTGTATGAGGTTATAATTTTCTCTCCGGAATCAAAAGCCTCGTTCATCCTTGAAATATAATCCGTGTTTAAAAGATTATCCGAATCAAACACAAAGTATCCCTCAAAGGAATCAATACCGTAATCCTCTCTTATCTTTTCAAACAAAAACTGAAGAGCATAACCCTTGGTGCGCCTCTGTGTATCAAAACGTTCGTAACAAACGGCTCCCTTTTGCCTTGCTATTTCGGCAGTCTTATCCGTACAATTATCTGCTATTACAAACACAGATATATATTCTGCGGGATAATCCTGAGCTTTAATGCTGTCTAAAAGATTACCTATAACAGCTTCTTCGTTACGTGCAGGAATTACAATAGCGTATTTATGAAGGTTGTCTGTAGGTTTGAATTTTCTTGTAAAGAATAAACCTATTACGGCATATACACCCAAATAACAGAGCATAATTCCCAATATCAAAGAAAAAATCCAACTATAATTCTCTAATTGGACATACAAGCTGTCGAAATATCCAAATACAGTATATAACACATCTATCATTTATATCCTCCGGCGTAAATGTACACCAAACATATATACAACAATAAAACAATTGCATTACACTTCATATTATATTACCATAACCATAAAAATTTGTCAATAAATGTCGCAAAACAGCCCTGATACCGAAAAAAACTCCGTTACCCTAAATTTCTCTTAAGTAACGGAGCAAAAAACATATTAATACTTGCTTTTAACGCTTTCTATTAAGCTATGTAAATCATGTATCACATCATCGGGTCCCAAAATCCTTGCTTTATCGCCAAACGATATAATCCATGAAAGAAAATTCCTGCTGCTTGCAACCTTTAGAGTGCAGCAAAAGTGTGTGTCATCCTTTTTAATAAGAGGAATATCCATACCGAATCTATCCATCACAACCCCTGCAAGGTCGTTGGTAAACTCTACAGACACTTCCCTTTCTTCACCGCCAAACATCTGAAACATCTTTTTTGAATATGCAGAAAGATCGAAATCTTCTTTAGAAAGTGATCTATCCTCTTCCGATAACAGAATATTTTCCATTTTATCTACTCTGTAGTGAACGTAGCTGTTGTACTTCTCTTTATAAGTAATCAGATAGTAGTTTTCATCATCCCAGGTAAGTGAAACGGGAGATTCAAGATACATATCTCCGTTTTTACGATATATTTTTGTTTTGTTTACATCAACATCAAAATATTTAAAATATATCTTCCTGTTCTGTGCTATGGCATCGTGTATTTTGTCTACATTATAGTAAATCTGTTCATTAAAGGTTTTTACTCTATTGGTAACAAAAACCTGGCGTTGCAGCTTTTTTGCATTATCGTGACTGGTAAGCTTTTCAATCTTGGAAATAAGTTCCATGCTCTTTTTTCTGGTAATAAATTTTGATGCCTGAACACTGTCTACAAGAAGCTTAAGCTCCGGAAGTTCAAAATCACGGCTTGCTATATAATAATCTGTAGTTTTTGACTTACGCGAACAAACATCAAGGCCAAAAAGCTGCAGACAGTTTAAATCATCGTATATGCTTTTTCGCTCGGCAGACACACCATATTTGGAAAGTTCGCCAATCATATCCTGAACTGTGAGAGTGTGTTCTTCATCTGTAGTTTCCAGCAATATTTTTGCCAAATACAATAGTTTTAATTTTTGATTGGATTGCTTCATATTTCTCTCCTTTAACGCAGTACTCTGCCGGAATAATCTTCGGGATTGATTCCGTAAATCTGGACAATGTACAGGTCATCGCACATGGCAATGTCGTTAGGTGTTACAAGGATTCCCCTATCATAATCAATATCAACTCCGACAGCTTTATACGCCTGCCACACGATATGCGAACAGTGAGAATCAATATCTTTGTTATCGGACATATCCTTATCGGTGATACCTGCAAAAACACTGTAATCTATATCCACAAGATTTTCTTTTGCATAATCTGCCGCTTTTTCTGCGATTTTGCTGTTTTTGTATCTTAATACAAGAAATCCCGGATATCTGCCCCACCTGCTTGCACTGTTTATTACGGAGGTATTTCCTATAGAACAGTGCTCAAGAAGCGTATCATAATCCGCAGACAATACCAGTCCGCAGTGTCCGTGACGCCAGTCAAGTGTGTGGGTGTTAAAGGTTATAAGTATATCGCCCTTCTCCAAAGGTACAAGGGGTATTGTATCCCCAACTATGTTCTCCTGAGCAGTAACGGGAAAAGCTATGTAGTTCTTTTCTGTAGGCGGGGTGTCAAAATACAAATCATTTAGCTTTTCAAGCAAAAGATAGTTCTTATCTTTTATTATTTGTTTAGCTGCTCCGGGCGAAACTCCGGTAGATTTATATATTAATTCATAATCTTCGCCGGTTATATTATCTTTTTTTATAATGTCTGATATATCAGTCTTATTGTATTCCACACCATAAAATACGGTATTGACACAGTATATATGACGTATAAGCAATATAATTAATATTAAAAGTAATATTAGCAAAGCTATTCTTTTTTTTGTTTTAATAAGCCACATACACTCACCACCAAAAATATACTATTCTGACTTGAATCCCTGACCAAAAACTTCCTTTGCATCACTTATTACCACAAAGGATTCGGGATCAATACCTCTTACGGTTTTCACTATCCCGGGCAATTCCCTTGGAGATACAACACAATAAAGCAACATAAAATTACTGTGGGAATACATTCCCTTTGAATAAATTCCGGTAATCCCCCGGCGGTGTTGATTAATTACAGCATCCGACACCATATCGCTTTTAGTTGAAATGATATTTATGACCTTTGCCCTGTCGCCTTTAACCATAATATAGTCGGCTACTCTGGAGGCAACAAACAGTGTCAATAAAGAAAATACCGTAACATCAACACTTTTAAATATAATACCTGAAGCCACAACTATTAAACCGTCAACCAGCATTATAATAACCGTTGCCGAAAGGTAAACCGATTTCTTTTTCATAATTAAAGCCACAAAGTCGCTTCCGCCTGTGGAATATCCCAGTCGAAGCACAATTCCCATTCCGAGACCTATGAACAAACCACCCAAAAATCCAATGACAATTATACTTCCTCGATATACCGGCAAAAGCCTTGTAAGTTCCAGAAAAAATGAAAGATAAAAAATACCGCATAATGTTTTAATTATATCATTATTTGAGAGATATCGTTTAGCTATAATAAACATAATACCATTTATAAGAACATTTGTTAATGAAAGGCGTATATTAAATAAATAAAACAATATAGAAGCCACTCCGCTTACGCCGCCGCAATTAATTTTATTTGGAACAAGAAAAACATTCAAAGCAACAGCAATAAGAAAAACTCCTGATATTATAAATATCTGGTCCTTGATAAATGTTCGGACAGTATGCTTCATCTTCTCACCCTATAATCAAAATTATAAGGTATTTTTCCCAAATTTAGTGTATTAATACTATTATTTAATTTCTCTTTCTGTAATCAAGCGGATTTAACCCATATCTGTTTTTAAAAATTTTCCTGAAAAAACTCCCATTCTCATATCCTACTGTGTTTATAATAACACCCACGGGAATATCTGTTTCCCGAAGATATTCAGCTGCAACCGCGCATCTTAAATCCTGAATAAATTCAGAGAAATTTTTACCATAATGTTTTTTGATTAAATTTCCGGTGTACACCGCTGTATATCCCATATGACCGGAAAGTTTTATAAGAGAAATATCAGAAAGATTTTCCTTGCAGTATGCCTCGATTTTATTCATGGGATTACTGCGTTTTAATTTTAATTGCATGGAAGCAATTTTGCTTTCAACATAATCTAAATCAGGTATTGATGGTGCTGCGCCCTCTCTTGATACAGATATAGCTGCAGCCGCAGAAGCAAACTTCAATACCTTTGATATATCCTCACCACGAGATATGCCGCTTATAAAATATCCTGTAAATGTATCTCCCGCTGCAGTAGTATCAACAACCGAAACATCGAACACGGGATGTCGTTCTTTGAGTTTTCCGAAAGAATACACGCATCCGTTACCTCCAAGAGTAAGCATCACCTTTAATTGAGGATAATTTTCATCAAAATATGCCAATATTTTTTCCGGCTCCTTATATCCTGTATATTCCTCAGCTTCAACTTCATTAAGTACAAGATAAGTAATCTTTTTTAAATCAATATTGCTTATTTGCTCATTAAAGGGTGAAGGATTAAGCACTATTTGCATCTTTTTTTCAAAAGCCTTATCAATTATATACCCTACATTGTTAATTTCATTTTGCAGCAAAATAATATCATCTTTAGAAAAATCCTTAAGAACACAGTCCACGTAAGATTCAGAAACCATAACATTTGAACCGGGATACAGAAAAATAGAATTTTCTCCCTGTGACGAAACCTGAATAATGGCGTGACCGTTCTTGGTATCCACGGCTTTCATGTAGCTTACATCTACCCCACTGTCTTTGAGCGTTTCAAGGAGCATACTTCCGTCATTACCGATGCAACCTGCATGAAAAACCTTAGCACCGGCACGAGCAAGAGCAATAGACTGATTGAGACCTTTACCCCCGGGGAATGTTTCAAGCCTATATGTAGTTTCGGTTTCTCCGGCTTTTACAATATGATCAAGAGTATAAACAAAATCAATATTACATGAACCAAAATTTAATATTTTCATCTCATTTCACCGTTCTGTCAAAGTTAATTATTTTATCAAAAAGATCTTTCATAAGACAATCTCTGTTTATGCTGTAAACATAATTCATAAGATGTCCGTTGGGATTTGAAGAATAGCGGTAATCATAAGTGGGCATAGGGGTAGGTATTAATCTTGAACTCATAAGATAACCAACATCATTTACAAGCCAGCCGACTGCGGTAACATCCCATATAACCCTTGTCCAGGGAGTTCCAAATGCATAGCTGTCTGCTTCTTTGATTGCAGCATCTGCAAGGTAATCTGCAAGAGGATTTTTACCCTTAAGCCAATATTCAAGTTCAGGCCTTGAAATTCTGAATTCGCTTACAACACCCATACACGGAAGCTGTATAAATGGTACTCCCGAACACATAACAACCCTTGCTGCCGCAATGTCTTGATACATATTGAACTCTTTAGTATCATGATAGTGATGAGCATGACCGCCAAGCCATACTACAACAATATTTTCCGCCACATCCGGATTTATCAAAATGGCAGAAGCAACGTTTGTTATGGCACCTATAGCCACTACATAAAGAGGATTTTCCGGAGAATACTCTTTTGCCCTTTCTGCAAGATCTGAAGCCGCAGGTGAAATCACCGGAACTGATTCATTAGGAAGATAAGCTTCCGAACCTTTAAACACCTTAACATCCTCTCCGAGAAAATCAAGAAGTCGTAAGATTTCCTCATAGCTTTTTTCCATACCATCCTTTGGCCCCGTGGAACGGGTATTATGAAATGGTGCAGCGTATATTGCCTTCGTATTGATTTTATCTTTTGACAAAAGCATATAGCTTATGGCAAACTGGTCATCAATTTCATTGTATGCATCCGTGTCAAGCACTGCGTCAATCTTACCTGTGGGAATCTTTAAATTTTTAAGTCTTTGTAAGTCATCCATAATTATTTATCCTCCGACAATCAATACTATATTTTTATTTTAACACATATGCAAATTAAATCAAGTCTTTATTCATACATAAAACAGACCAAATGTAAACTGTAATATTTAAAATAACTCTTGTAATTTCATAGTAAATCCTGTAATATTAATATAGTACAACAAATATTTCTTATGGAGTAGAAAAATGAATTTTGTAGACGAAAAGCTTTTGCCGAAAATCAACGAAGCAGCTCTCCTCAATGTGTATATGTATCTCATAGACCGATGCCAACCCATTGAAGGGCAAACTCTTATGGAATGTATAGACGACCTTGAACGTGTGTATGTAATGCGTAAAGAAGAATGGAAAGACGAAGAAAAACGTCAGATGCAAATAATGCTTAGCGCAATAAACAGGAACACCTATCTGGCAGAAACAACAATAAGAGATATTATTTATTCCCCCAAGGGTCTTACCGCAGGAAGCTTTATTCATCCCGATGGGAATGTTACCATTGTTTACAGAGGTACCGGAACGGGAGAATGGGTAGACAACGGCGAGGGTCTTTCGGGAGTTGCAGAAACTAACACCTACATTACATATGATTCTTACGGAAATGAATTAAAGCGCTCGCTGATTCGCGACCACGCAACAGCTCAGCAGGCTCAGGCACTAAACTGGTTCAATATGATATGTGCAAAAAACCATTGGATAGAGAACACCCACATAACCGTGAGCGGACACTCCAAAGGCGGGAACAAATCCCAGTTTGTTACTATACACTCAGATTTAGTGGATGAGTGTTATACTTTTCATGCTCAAGGCTTTGCTCCGGAAGCAATACGTTCCTTTAAAAAACAATATGGAGAAAAATTCAAACCTCGTCAGGCCAAGATAATGAGCTTTGCTTCAGAAAACGACTGTGTACACTCTCTTGGGCATAAGCTTTGCCTTTGGAACAGAATATATTATTTTAAATCAAAAACAGGAATACATGACATAGACGGTATTCTCGACGAACACGGAAAGCTTAACCGGATGTGCGAACAAGGTAAGCTTGCTGAAACCGTATCCAATTTATCAAACGAATTGATGGAGCTTAACCCAATAATCAGAAAACACGGTACTGTAGGAGCTATGAACATATTCCAAAGGTATGTAAGCAAGGACACTCCTATAAACGGAAATGAAATTTCCATGCAACGCACCATAGCCGGAATGATACTTGCAACCGGTATTATGATGCACAGATTAAAATCAAAATACGGAAACAACGAACAATAAACATGATGTTTTTGCCAACTGTTGCGGGGGAATTGAAAACGCGGTTAAAAGTGCACTTATCAACAGCGGAAAATTTATTCCACGAAATGTTGTAACAATATCTGCAGACGGAAAAATAATTGAGTAAAAAAAGACCTCTTTATCTTGCAATTTAAGATAAAGAGGTTTAATTTATTACGAAACTATCCCATTAGCACATCCATCATTAACATTATGCAAAAACCCGCAAGCAAAGCATAGGTTGCTCCCCTCTCACTTCCGTGAGCGTGGGTTTCGGGAATCATTTCATCACTTATTACGTAAAGCATTGTTCCGCCGGCAAAGCTTAAAGCAAAAGGAAGTATCGCTGATGCAACATTTACTGCAAAATAACCTATAAATGTTCCTGCAACCTCAACAAGGCCGGTAATCATAGCACAGATAAAAGTCTTTGAAGGGGAAACTCCTGCAGCAAGCATTGGGCCGATAATAACCATACCCTCGGGAATATTCTGAAGAGCTATACCGCCTGCAATAATAAGTGCCCTGGAAGTATCTCCTGAACCAAAACCTACTCCGGCGGCAATACCCTCTGGCAGATTGTGTATGGCAATGGCACTTACAAAAAGAAGTACTTTGCTTAAATTTGAATTGTTGTGCTTTTCGGTATCGGCACCTACAAGTTTATGCATATGCGGTACAAGTCTGTCAATTAAATTTAGACATAAAGCACCGGCAAATATACCGCTGACGGTTATAAAAACCCCGTACTTTCCACCATATTCCAAAGAAGGAATAATAAGTCCCAGAATGGCTGCAGCAAGCATTACACCTGCAGCAAAAGAAAGTACAATGTCGGAAAATTTATGAGAAAGTTTCTTAAAAGCAAAACCTATTACAGAACCAAATATTGTAGCCCCTCCGACACCCAGGGCGGTGAGAAGTATCATATACATAACAATATCTCCTACAAAATTTCCCGCACTCATAAAGAGGCGGGAAACATAAATTAATTATAATACTAAAGACGGAGCTGTATAAACTCTTGCGCCAAGCTCGCTGTTAAGCATATAAAGGCTCTTGGGATCGGAACCGAAGAGCTCCATCTTGGTAATCATATCGTTAGCGTTAGTTTCTTCCTCGCCCTGTTCCTTAACAAACCAATCCAAAAACTGCATTGTACGGAAATCTTTTACGTCGTAGGCTGCAGCGTAGATATCATTAATAAGAGATGTAACATACTCTTCGTGCTCAAGGCCTGCCTTAAGAACAGTCATATCGCTGTCGAGCACCTTGTCGGGCTTGGCAATGGCTTCTAAAGTAACCTTTTCGTTATTATTCTGAAGATAACGATAGAAAAGCATTGCGTGGTCTCTTTCCTCCTGCGCCTGAATATAATACCAGTTTGCAAATCCATCAAGACCTCTGTCTTCAAAATAGTTAGAAAAATCAAGATACAAATATGCAGAATACAATTCCTTGTTAATCTGCTGATTGAGAAGTTCTCTTACTTTTACGTCCATCATAATAATTACCTCCTGAATTTTAAAATAATTATAATAAAATTATATCACTTAATTTAAAAAAATTCAACATATTTTTACTTCCACAAAGGAATCCGCAAGCAAAAGTTCATCTGTAACCTTGCATTTTAATGCCTTTATTTTGACACCGGACTCAAAGGCGTTTTTAAGTGCATCGGCAAACTCCGGATGGTTGGTTCGGCTTGGTGTAAAATATGAGCACTTTTCCATCTGTATTATAAAAAACACATATGCATCATACCCTTCCTGTACAGCATTTGATAGTTCATTAAGATGTTTTATACCTCGCTCTGTAGGTGCATCAGGGAATGATACCACACCACCATTTTCCAAAGTAACTCCCTTTACTTCAACAAATATTTTACGACCGTCAGCTTCTATATAATAATCAAATCGGGAATTATTGTACCTACATTCCGGTTTAACATATGTTACATTGTTAAAGAAACCGCTATTATAAATCCATTCACCGAACACCTTATTGGGAGCCTGACTATCCATATTTACAAGCATATTTCCTTTGTATACGGATATAAGATCATATTTGGTTTTCCTTAGGGGATTATCTGACATCTGTACAAAAACATCGGCTCCGGGAACAAGAAGTTCTCTGCAACGCCCTGTATTTTTTACGTGACATACCTCACAAATGCCGTCTATCTCAATATTTGCTATAAATCTGTTTGGACGGGAAATAAACTTCCCGGGAATAATTTTATTGTATTTCATGAGTGTACCCAACTATAATTTTTTTATATTATATCACAGAAAAAAGATTAATACAACTTAATTGACAATGTTGATTTTTATATTACGATGATGTATATTATAATTGCAAGCTTTTAAAGGCAGGTGGAAAAACGTGCTTCAACCACAACACATTACCGAGTATATGATAAATAAATACATCCTACCGGCAGATATCGTAATTGATGGAACCGCCGGCAACGGCAATGATACATTAAAACTATGCAAAGCCGTAGGTAACGAGGGCAAAGTGTACGCTTTTGACATACAGAAATCCGCACTTTGCCATACAGAACAAAGGCTGAAAGAGGAAGGTTTTGAAAACGCCGTACTTATACTTGACAGCCATGCAAATATGGATGAATACATTCATGAAAAAGTTAAAGCTGTAATTTTCAATCTCGGATATTTACCCGGCGGAGATCATAACCTTCAAACTAAATATGATACCACAATAAAAGCCATTGAAAAATCCCTTCAATTACTAACAGACGATGGTTTTATATCGGTAACGGTTTATTACGGCAAAAATTCCGGTACAGAAGAAAAAGAAAGGGTAATGGATTATTTAAAAAATCTTAATCATAAGCTATATACGGTTATGGTTCACGATTTTTATAATCGCCCCAATAATCCTCCTATTGCAGTTATAATTACAAAAAACAATGGTGCAAACTGAAGTTTGCACCATTATTTTATTCTAATGGTATTTTAACATTAATTCCATTGACACTTACACCGTCATCTGCAGGAATGAGTATGTATTTTCTGCCGTCAATTACTCTTGTTTCAACCGTGCATGAATAATCCGGGTCAACAGTAATTTTTATCTGCGGAGTTTCAATATGAAATTTTTTGCTGTCTATTATATTTTCGGGCTTTAATACAGCATCACTTCCGAATTTTTCTGTAACCTTCTCTTCAAATGCATCAGCAATTTCATCGGAAACCCCGTCGGATTTCAATATGTAGCTAACATCTCCGGCATCAAACTCAAGAGGCTCGGGTTCTTTGCTTTCCTTGTGTATTGTAATCCTCTCCCGTATTTTTGATGAACAGACTGAACAACATCGAAGCTACATTGATTGTCAAGAGATTCTGCAAGAGTTTCGGCAAAAACTTCTTTCTGCTCCGGCGCCGACATGGGAACCTCGGTATGGAAAAGTGTATTGATAAACTCGTCATGCATTTCACCGGGATTTTTGGTATAAAATAAAGACTTATAAATATTGGCACCTCTGTCCTCAAATGTGGGAAACATAAATCCGACTTCCGGAGAAGAAACGCTCATGGGCGGAAGATAACTTTTAAACTCCTGTTCTGTGGGCACATAGCCAAGCAACGCTTTTCCTTCCCTTACCGGGCATACGCAACATAATATATAAGAAAATACCGTATCGGAATCTTTGAATCCCTGTTCATCCTTACTCCAAACGGGCACATCATAATCATCGCAGGTTAAGAGAATAAGATAATTGTCATCTCCGAGGCTTACGGATTCAATAATTTTTTTAAAAAGCTCTTCCCTGGCAGCCTCATCTTCAAGATGGGAATTTCTGAGATTCATAAGAAGTTTGTGCTCGGGAGAATCCATTACCTGAGCTGTTGAAAACTCTATATTAACCATGCATCTGTCCAAACCACCCGATAAAACCTTTTTAAAAAGTCCAAGGAATTTTTCACTGTCAGATTGGTACATTGTAGCCAACGAAGCTTCAATTTTTGAAATTATTTCCTTTCTGTTATTTACATAGCATCCGTATATTCTGCCTATTGCTCCTTTATCGGGAGATAAACGTCTTCTTAATTCATTAACTTCTTTTTGTATCATCATATTACCTCTTTCACATAAGTTGTAGCATTATAAATTTTATAATATTTTACACACAAAGTCAACATCGCAAAACGGAATTCCATCCAGAGTAGAGTTTATAAAGTGCAGTTATAATTATTCTGTTGACAATAGACTTTAGTTGAATTATACTTAATTTATAAACTGTGAAAGAAGGCCATATGTATGGATAACCTCAGCAAAATTATCGGAGAAAATATTAAACAGGAAAGAATACTGGCACATCTTACCCAAAAAGACGTTGCAGAGAAAATAGGCTATTCCGAAAAATCTGTAAGTAAATGGGAAGCCGGTTGCGGTTTGCCGAGTATAGATACCTTAATTGAATTGTGTAAGATATTTAACACCGATATAAACTGCCTTATAAATAAAAAGGAAAACGAAATATATTATCTCGGTATCGACGGTGGAGGAACAAAAACTCACTATATGCTTACAAACAGCGAAGGAACTGTTTTAAAAGAACATATAGGTGAAGGAACAAACCCCGTTGATATAGGCATTGCAAATACAAAAAAAGTTCTCAAGGAAAATATAAACAGTATAACCGAAGGATATAATAAAAAATCCATATATGCTTTTGCAGGGATATCCGGAGGGTCAACCGGCAACAATAAAGCAATTCTTAAGAAGTTTTTCATAAATTTGGGATTTGCAGATGTAGACAATGACTCCGACATTATGAGCTCCGTTGCACTTGGTTTGGGCGATTCAAATGGTATGATTGTTATAATGGGTACCGGTGTTGTAGGCTTTGCGGTAAAGGATGGTTGCTTCAAACAAATTGCAGGCTGGGGGCAGTTATTCGATGCCGGAGGAGGCGGATATAATCTGGGCAAAGATGGTCTTTACGCTGTGCTGAGAGCCGATGACGGCACCGGAGAAGAAACTCTCCTTAAACCAATTATTGAAGAAATTCTGGGAGATACCGTAAGAAAATCACTTACCGAAATATACTCAAAAGGTAAAAAATACATTGCTTCGTTCTCTAAAGCAGTTACCAAAGCTTCATCTATGGGCGACAAGGTGGCAAGTGACATAATCGAAGAAAATATGAAAGAGGTTGCCAAGATAATAAATGCGGGAATTAAATTTGTTGAGCAAGATTCCATTAAGATTGCATTTAACGGCAGTCTTATACTCAACAATCCCCAATTTATAGATATTATTAAAAAATATATCAATAGTAGCTGTAACTGTAATTTTGAGCTTGTAACAAGTTCCCCTGTCCATGGTGCTTTACTGCTTGCAAGAAAACTAAAAAAAGAACAAAATTAACTTCGTCAATTAAATGTTCGCTTCGCTCACCTATTTATAAGGTAAATATTGTTGTTAAAACCAATTGCTGACGCAGGTTTTCTATGTAATAAAAAAAGCCGCACTATGCGGCTTTTTTTTTACTTATGATCAGCTAACCATTCCTCTGCCTTTTTTGCAGACATTCTGGTTATAGCTTCGCTTGTGTATGGGGATTCTGCACCACCGTTGGTGTAAAGGAAAAATTTACCGTCAGGAGTTTTATAAAGTGTTTCTTCATAACCGGCAGGATCGCCCATTTCTCCATTAGTATTTTTAAATACGATTTCCGAAACTTCGGTATCGTATTCTACTTTACAGATTATTTTTTTCAAAGCTTACGCCTCCTTTTTTTATTATCTACATACATTATAACAGGAACAGAGGCATCATTCAAGTAAAATTTTTACCATGTACAAAATTCAACTAAAATCAACAGATTGAAAAACTGTGTAATTTGTGTTATAGTTTTAAAAAAGGAGTGATTAAAATGGTAAAACACATCATAATTTGGAAGTTAAAGGATGAGTATTCAGCTGATGAAAAAATCAGCATATTGTCCGGTATAAAGGAAGGGCTTGAGGGTCTTAAAGGCAAAATACCAGGACTTATTGATATTAAAGTGCAGACTTCTTGCCTTGGAAGCTCCAACGCAGACCTTATGCTTGATTCAACCTTTGAAAGCGAAACAGCGCTTAAGAGTTACGCAGTACATCCGGCACACGTAGAAGTGGCTGACACAAAGGTTCGCCCTTATACATCTTCAAGAAGCTGTCTTGATTTTGAAATCTGAAAAATTACACAATGAAAAAAACAGCGGATATTCCCAACAAGGAAATCCGCTGTTTTAATGTTAAACACTATTTAATATTTTTATACATAGGACCGTAAGCATTGCAAGCTCTGTAATCCTGTCCTTCTTTATCCATACCGAACGCATTCCAAGCTGCAGGACGGAAGATTTTATCTTCGGGAACGTTGTGCATACATACAGGAATTCTTAAAATAGAGCAAAGGGTAATAAGGTCTGCACCAATGTGACCGTAGCTAATTGCGCCGTGGTTGGCACCCCAGTTATTCATTACATCGTATGCTGTTTTAAATGCACCTTCACCTGTGCATCTGGGAGCAAACCATGTGCATGGCCATGTGTAGTCTGTTCTCTTCCAGAGCTTATCTGAAACTTCATCGGGAAGATTAATTGTCCAACCTTCTGCAATCTGAAGAACAGGACCTAAACCTTTAACAAGGTTAAGTCTTATCATTGTAGCAGGCATTTCGGCTCTTGTTAAGAATCTTGAGGAGAAACCGCCGCCTCTGAAGTATCCAAGGTCTGCCATATTCCATGTGGTGGATGCCATAACTGTATCCTGATCGGCTTCGGTCATTTCGTACCAGGGCTTCATTATTGCATTACCGTTTTCATCCTTAACTTCACCGCAGGCATCAAGACAACAAGCACCGGAGTTTATAAGATGAATAAATCCGTCTGCATCCTTTGCTTTGCCTTCTATGTCGTAGCCGGAAGCTTTCTTAACAGCGTCACCGCTCCAGTATGTTCTTACATCAGCAAACATCTGTGCCCTGTTGGTAAGAAGCTTGCCAAAGAGCATACCAAGACCGTTTAATACATCGTTTTCTGTAGCGAGAATGTAGGGTTCTCTTGCGCCGTTCCAGTCAAAGGAGGTGTTTAGCATAGCCTCGGGGAAGTCGCAGTTGGGATAAAAATCTGTCCACTGTCTTTGACCCTGGAAGCCTGCAGCAATGGCATTGTGACCCACTCTTTCTTCTTCGCAGCCTTCAGGAAGATTTTCGTTACCGTTCATAAGGTCTTTGATGATGCACATCATCTTAACCACAAAAGCAAACTGCTCTTCCTTTTCGCTGTCGGAAAGCTGCATGTCTACGGGATTTTTGTCAAAGCCCATATTACACTTTTCCTTTGCCCACTTGAGCGCCTTCTGATATTCAGCTTCATCGTAGATGCCTTCGGTCATTCTTCTGATGATTTCTACCTCGTCTACAGATTCAACCCTCATACCAAGATATTCTTCGATAAATGCAGTGTCAATAATGGAGCCTGCAATACCCATGCAAATTGAACCAATCTGTAAATATGATTTACCTCTCATTGTAGCTGCTGCAACTGCGGCACGGGTAAATCTTAAAATCTTTTCCTGAACATCGGCAGGAATGGATGTATCTGAGGCATCCTGTACATCATGGCCGTAAATACCAAATGCAGGAAGTCCTTTCTGCGCGTGGCCTGCAAGCACTGCTGCAAGATAAACTGCGCCGGGACGCTCTGTGCCGTTGAAGCCCCACACGCCTTTGATAGTCATAGGATCCATATCCATGGTTTCGGAACCGTAGCACCAGCAAGGTGTAACAGTAAGGGTGATATCCACACCCTCTTTTTTAAACTTCTGCGCACAAGCTGCAGCTTCTGCAACTCTTCCTATGGTTGTATCGGCAATTACTACCTTTACAGGCTCACCGTTGGAATATTTAAGATTGGATGAAATAAGCTCTGCTGCCGCCTTTGCCATATTCATAGTCTGGTCTTCCAAAGATTCTCTTACCTTTAAAGGACCTCGTCTTCCGTCAATTGTAGGGCGAATACCAACTACCGGGTAATCACCTATAAGTCTGGATTTTGCCATAATGATGACCTCCTTACGTAATTATAAATATAACTTTATTTAATTATAATACTTGTAATTTGCACATTACTTGTGTTACAATAGTAAAAAGTATAATAATATTCAGTTTTGTGTTCAAAAAAAGCTATTATTTCTTTAATTTGTATAATTTTTGAGTAAAGAAGGCAATGTTTATGGCATCATATAATGAAATAAAACAAAGAGGAACGCTTGAATTTCCAATAGAATTATATCACATTGACAAAAATCATCCAAAATACGAAATGGCATCTCACTGGCACAGCGAGATTGAACTCATTCGCATTCTTGAAGGAACGCTAAACGTAAAGTTATACAACAGAGAATACATAGCCCAAAAAGGCGATTTTTTTGTGGTTAATTCTGAAACAGTTCATGGTGCATATCCTGTTGATGACTGTGTTTACGAATGTATAGTTCTGCATATGGAAATGTTATCTGTACAAGACAGCGGTTGCAGATATTTCATAGATAGTGTGCTTAATCAGGAAATCAGTATCACGGAATATAACCCCAAATCGGATAATCCGCTAAACAAAGCAATCAACAACGTTTTTGAACTTATGAATTCCCCCTCATCGGGATATAAATTTAAGGTAATCGGTGCTCTGTACGAGTTATTCGGTATAATCGTTGACAGTCACCACTATTCAACATCGGGGGCGGTAATACCCAAAGATAAAAATATTCCCAAGTTGAAAAGTGTCCTCACTTTTATACGTGGGAATTACTCAAAACAAATATCTCTTAATGATATGGCAAACTGCGTGGGAATGTCTCCTAAATATTTCTGCTCCTTTTTCAGAAATATGACCCGTAAAAGCCCCGTGGAATATCTTACTTCATACAGAATTGAACGTGCATCAAGAAAACTTATGAATTCGGATTCCAGTATAACAGATATAGCTTACGAATGTGGATTTAACGATCTCAGTTACTTTATTAAGACCTTTAAGTCGTTAAAAGGTGTTACTCCATCAAAATTTCGCAGGGAATAAAAAATACTCTTTCGGCAATAAACCGAAAGAGTATTTTTTATATTTTTACATATGTTCTTAGAACTACGGCATCATTTCCAAGCAGAGTAACATCACCAATATATGCGGGAACAAGAGCAGTTTCTCCTTTTTTAAACTCAACACCGTTTATACAAACATCACCGGAGCATACAACCAGGATTTCAAATCTGTCTTTATTCACAACCCAGTTTAGAGTTCCCGAAACAGCAAGCTTTTCAACTTTAAAATAATCACAATCAGTTATAAGATTGCCTTCAAATTTATAATCGGGAGCAGGTTCAAGCTTTGTAACATCCAAAGCCTTGTCAATGTGCAGTTGACGGGGATTCCCGTTGGAATCTCTCCTGTCGTAATCGTAAATTCTGTATGTAGTATCAGAATTTTGCTGAATCTCTGCAATAAGCAAACCCTCTCCTATTGCATGGAGTGTTCCGGAAGGTATAAAAAAGCTGTCGCCTTTTTTACAGGTAACAAACTTTGTATAATCAAGAAGTGTATTTTCTCTGATTGATTTTTCAAAAACATCTTTTGTAACAGGTTCTTTAAAACCGTACAAAATACCGGCACCTTCTGTGGCATCCATTACATACCACATTTCAGTTTTACCGAATTCTCCGTCTTCGTTTGAATGGGCATATTCATCGTCCGGATGAACTTGCACTGAAAGATTATCCCTTGCATCTATAAACTTAACAAGCAAAGGAAACTTTTCATCATCAGAGACATACACCTTGTCACCCAGAAGCTTTTCCTTTAAAACTGCAGTGAGTTCCTTTATGGTTTTACCATTAAATTCACCGTTTGCAACAGTACTTTCACCATTCTTATGGGAAGCTACTTCCCAGCTTTCGCCGGTTATCTTATAAGGCGTATCTTTGCCGTACTCTTCTTTTAATCTGGAACCTCCCCAGATATTATCCTTAAATACGGGATTCATCTTTAAAGGATACATATTAATACCTCTTTTATCTTATAAAATTTGTTCTTATATTTTCTTCCTGAACAGGAGGCATAATACCTGCCTTTTCACCAGCTTCTTTGAGTTTTAAAAACCATGCCATATTTCTGCCCAGTACACGCATAACCTGAAGCCCCTCTTCATCTTTCAGTACATCCTCGGGCTTTGAGCCATGAACCATATTCCAGTACTTAGAAGAAATAACCGGCATCTGCGATATTGTAAAGAACTTATTAATCTGTTCAAATGCTGCGGTGGTGCCGGCTCTTCTTGCAGACACAATACTTGCAGCAGGTTTAAAAGCAAAAGCACCCTTTCCGCTGTAAAATGCTCTTCCCATAAACGAAGTTAAAAGTCCCGATGCTGCAGCATAGTGAACGGGAGAGCCGAATATAAATCCGTCCGCTTCCTTTGCTTTATTTACAAATTCATTAACTTTATCATTTATTACACATTTACCAAGCTTTGCACAAGCGCCGCAAGCCTTGCAAGGAAGAATATCTTCACCTGCCAGATTGAAAATTTCGGTATCTATTCCTTCATCATTAAGAGTTTTTGCAATTTCATTTAATGCCGTATAAGTACATCCTTCTTTGTGAGGACTTCCGTTTACAAGTATAACCTTCATATTGAAATACTCCTTTTTTAACTTATATATTCTCAAAAGATTTATTTAAGAACATCTTTGTTCTTTCGGACTGAGGATTGTCAAACACCTGCTCAGGGGTACCCATTTCACAAATAACACCGTCTGCCATAAATATTATTTTGTCAGAAACGTTTTTTGCAAACTCCATTTCGTGAGTAACTACAATCATGGTAGTATCAGTACCCTTAAGACCTTTTATAACCTTAAGAACCTCTCCTGTAAGTTCCGGGTCAAGAGCACTGGTTGGCTCGTCAAAGCAAAGTATTTCAGGTTTAAGTGCAAGGGCTCTTGCTATAGCCACGCGCTGTTGCTGTCCGCCGGAAAGCTCGCAGGGATAATTATTAACCTTATCTTCAAGTCCTACTCTTTTAATAAGTGACATTGCATTGGCTTCAATGTTATTTTGACCGTTATCCATTTTCAATAATTTTGGAGCAAGGGTAATGTTCTCCAAAACATTGTATTGAGGAAACAAATTGAAAGACTGAAACACAAGTCCGAAATGCAGGCGCATATCCCGTATAACCTTGTCACTCAATTTATGGGTTACACCGCCTTCATAAATTACTTTATTATTAACGGTAATTGTTCCCTCGTCAGCAAATTCGAGAAAATTAAGGCAACGAAGCAAAGTGGTCTTACCGCTTCCGGAAGAACCGATTATAGACAAAACCTCACCCCGTTCCAGGGTGAAATCAATGCCTTTTAATACCTCTGTTTTACCAAAACGTTTTTTAAGATTTTTAACTTCCAATATAGACATATAATTAACTCCTGAAATAACTCATTTTCTTTTCTAAGTAACCAAACAAAAGTGTAAGAGCTCCGCAAAATACAAGATAGTATGCACCTGTGTAGAACAAGGGCCAAATCCAGCCTTCAAGCTTTATGTATCTTTCTGCACTCCATATAACCTCGTAAACAGCTATAATTCTTGCAAGCGAAGTATCCTTTACAAGAGTAATAATTTCGTTGCTCATTGGCGGTACTATGCGCTTTATAACCTGAAGCAGTACAACCTTAAAGAAAATCTGCGACTTTGTCATTCCGAGGACCTGACCTGCCTCATACTGTCCTTTGCTTATGGACTCAATGCCGCCTCTGTAAATTTCAGAGAAATAGCAGGAATAGTTTATTACAAAAGCAAGCAATGCGGCGTTAAACCTATCCATCAACGGCAAATTGAATAAAAGACCGGGACCGTAATAAAAAACAATAAGCTGAAGCATTAGCGGTGTTCCGCGGATAATCCATACAAATCCTTTAATCAGCCATTTTAAGGGTTTTATCTTACTCATAGAACCAAAGCTGATTATAAGACCAATGGGAAGAGAAAACAGTAAAGTGAGGGCAAACAACTTAAATGTAGTGCCAAACCCTTCAAGAAGTTCCGTACTGACACTTAATAATATTGATAAAAATCCATCCATTTAAATCACCTCCGGATATAAAGTGCATTGATCTAATGAACACATATTATATTCTTTCCTTTCAGTAAATAAGCATAACAATGATATTATACTTTATCAAGATAAAGTTGTAAAGTGTTTTTTGATTAAATCGTTAAAATTAAATAAAAAATCCTCTGAAAAGCTTGTTTACATACAAACTTTTCAGAGGAAATCTAATTTTTTGTATTATTTATTATGTATAACTTTTATCAGTCAGCTACTGCAACGCCGTACTTCTTAGCAAGTTCATCAAGAGTACCGTCAGCTTTCATTTCATCAATATAACCGTTAACCTTCTCTGTAAGGTTGGAATTTTTTCTGAAACCGATACCGTATTCTTCCTTTGTTAAGGAAATACCCTGTGTAAGATCCTCGTAGCTTGTGCCCTTGCCGGTCATAGATGTAGCCATTGTAATATCAATGATACATGCCAAACGGCTTCCTGCTTCAACCTCAAGAAGAGCATCTGCCTGTGTCTTAACAGCAACATAATCAAGACCCATATCCTTACATACGCTTTCTGCAGCAGATCCGGACTCTACGGCAAATGTGAGTTCTTTAATAGAATCGGTATCCTTGTAGTCGTCAACAAGAGCCTTGTTCATAACGATAACCTGTTCATTCTTAGCATAGGGCTTGGAGCAAGATGTATTCTTCTTTACCTCATCGGTAATTGTCATACCATTCCAGATACAGTCAATAGCACCGGAATTGAGCTCAAGGAACTTGTTATCCCAGTCAATAACCTTAAACTCTACTTCTACGCCGAGCTTCTTTGCAACAGCTCTTGCAAAGTCAGCATCAAAGCCAACCCATTCGCCGTTTTCCTGATAATCCATAGGTGCGTATTCTGTAATACCTACTACAATCTTACCCTTTTCCTGAATATTTTCAAGATCCTGTTCTGCTGTGTCTTCGCTACATGCAGCAAATGCGAAAACCATAACAACAGCAAGCAATAAAGCTAATAATTTTTTCATTGTAAATTCCTCCTGAATTTTTATTTGGTAAACACATTATACTTTATTATGCTAAAGTTGTAAAGCTTTTTTGAAAAAATTTTAAATTTTATGTAGTTAAACCTTCTTTGGGAGGTTTGGAAAACTCTCTCAGATACGCTCTGTAAAAGGTGGAATAATTGTTAAATCCTGCATTAACTACAGCTGAAGTAATATTGGTTCCATCAAGTATATACTCGCGGACTTTAGTTATTCTTTTTTGCGTAATATACCTGTGAACAGACAGCCCCGTGGCTTTTTTAAACATATGGCAAAGATGGTATTTTGAAATAAAAAATTTCTCTGCAATGTCTTCAAGGCATATATTTTCAGTATATTTATTATTGATAAATGTCATTATTTCCTTAATCTGGTTATTGGGTATATCGTCGTGAGCAAAAAGAGTTACTTCATTTATAAGGTGAAGTATTTCCGTTACAACGGACTGAAGAACAGGACTATCGGTAATTGTGAAATCTTCGGAATACCTCCTCGCCCTTACAAATGCATCATAAAGCCCGGAGGAACGCACAACCTTGGCGCTTATTTTGTTGCCTACACCTTCATTTATTTCTATAAACTGCCTTTCATACTGTGGGCAGTTGTGGTTTTTGAAAAATTCCGGTGATACCATAAGAACACACCTGCTGTACGGCACATCGGCACTGTGGTGAAATATACGGTGCATTTCGTGTCTTCTTATTACTATAATATCTCCATGCTCAAGGCTGTAATTCTTGCCTTCCACAACATAATGTGCATCGCCTTCCAGGAAAAAGAATATTTCGTATTCATCGTGGGTGTGCAGTTGATATTTGGACATATCCACCTTAAGATTTCTTCCATCTCCAAAGCTATATTCCGGCATACGTATCATCCCCTTCTCAAGAATAATATCACACCATAGCAATTTTTGCAATGTTTTTAACAATTTTAGTATAGCGATTTTTGAAATATTGTGATAGTATTTAGGTATAGTATAATATTTGAGGAGGATAATTATGTCATACTCTAAAATAAGCGGTTTTTCCGATGAAATAGCATCGGATATCAAAACTCAATTTGAAGTTTTGAACAAACTTGGCATAAAATACTTTGAGCCAAGAGGTGTAAACGGTAAAAACATTTCTACTCTTACAGAGGAAGAAGCCAAAAAACTTAAAGCCGAAATGGACAAACACGGCATAAAGGTGTCTTCAATAGGTTCACCTATAGGAAAAATCAAAATAAGAGAGGATTTCTGCGACCATTTTGAAGTATTTGAAAATGTAATTAAGGTTGCAAAAATTCTTGATGCAAAATACATAAGAATATTCAGCTTCTACCACGATGAACCCCAATGGCTGGAGGAAGAACGCTCTCTTGTAATATCAAGGCTCAAAAGACTTATTGAAGTCGCAAAAGAAAATGATTTAATACTTCTGCACGAAAACGAAAAAGGCATATACGGCGACACAGCCGAAAGATGCAAAGACCTCATGGATAATCTTTACTGCAATAACTTCAAAGCAGTATTTGACCCTGCAAACTTCGTACAGTGCGGTGAAGATACAAAAAAAGCCTATGAGCTTTTAAAGGACTACATCGAGTATGTACATATTAAGGACGCTCTCGATGACGGAAAGGTTGTTCCTGCAGGCTATGGCAAGGGAAATGTACCTTACATAATAAATAGCCTCTTTGAAAATGGCTACGACGGTTATCTTAGCCTTGAACCGCACCTAGGAAGCTTTGAAGGGCTCTCCAACCTTGAACTTGACGACAAAATGGAAAACCTTCCCGAAGGCGGAGAAGGAACTTTTACTCTTGCATACAATGCACTTTGCGATATAATAAAAAAGCCAAAGGAGACAGAAAAAGTGGATAAAGTAAAAATTGGTATTATAGGCTTTGGTAACATGGGTACAAGCCACGCTGCAAGAATTTTTAAGGGTGATATACCCGGCATGGAGCTTGGTGCAATTTGTGACATTGACCCCGACAGACTTAATGCTGCAAAAGAGCTTTACCCTGATGTTGCAACATTTACCGATGTTGAAGAAATGTACAAAAGCGGATTTATTAACTCCGTGCTTGTGGCTGTTCCTCACTATGACCACCCTAAATATGTAATAATGGCATTTAACTATAATCTTCACGTAATGTGCGAAAAGCCTGCAGGCGTATATACAAAGCAGGTTCGTGAAATGAATGAAGCTGCCAAAAAGCAAGACAAAGTCTTTGGAATAATGTACAATCAGAGAACTAACCCCATGTACCGTAAAATTAAGGATTTGGTGGAATCCGGTCAGCTTGGACACATAAAGAGAATTACCTGGATTGTTACCAACTGGTACAGACCCCAGTCCTATCACGACTCCAGTGCATGGCGTTCCACCTGGGAGCTTGAAGGCGGCGGAACCCTAATAAATCAGAACCCACATCAGCTTGACCTGTGGCAGTGGATGTTTGGTATGCCCGATAAAATCTATGCTAAAATAAGCTACGGCAAATACTATGACATAGAAGTTGACGACGATGTATGTGCCTTTATGGAATATGGAAACGGTACCACCGGTCAGTACATTACCTCAACCGGCGAAAGCCCCGGAACAAACAGACTTGAAATTGCCTGCGATATGGGTATACTTGTTGCCGATGAAAACGGACTTTTCTTTAAGCGTAATGAAATGTCGGAAAGAGAATACAACAAACAGTGTACTGCATCTTTTGGTAATCTCCCCTATTTGGATTGCAAGATTCCACTGCAGGAAGGTAGCGGTGAACAACATAACGGTGTGCTCAAAGCCTTTGCAAATACAATTTTAAAAGGTGGAACCCTTATTGCAAATGGCGAAGAAGGTATAAAAGGACTTACTATTTCCAATGCAATGCATTTAAGCAGTTGGCTGGATAAAGCTGTGGATGTTAAAAATTTGGATGAAGATTTATTCTACGACATGCTTCAGGAAAAAATAAAGAACTCAACACACAAAAAGACCACAAGAAAACAACACGCTGATACAGAAGGTACTTACTGATAAAGGAGATATATTATGGACAAAAGAATTGGTGCACAGTATTTTACAGTAAGAAAGTTCACACAGAACATTGGGGATTTTGACACTCTATGCAAGGCTGTAAGTGAAGTCGGTTACAAAACAGTTCAGATTTCCGGAACTCCCCTGGACCCAAAAGAAATGAAGATAATCCTTGACAAATACGGTTTGGAATGTGTAATAACCCACAGACCCTACGATGATTTTGTAAATAACATTGAAGCCGTAATAGAATACAACAAAGCCCTTGGATGTAAGCTTTGCGGTCTTGGAGGCATGAACGACGAAAATTTTATAAATCTTGAAAAACTAAATGCATTTATTGAAAATGCAAACAAGGCTTGCAAAAGGCTTAAAGAAGAAGGGATGTATTTTTGCTACCACAACCATTCCAGAGAGTTTTTGAAGCTTGAAGGCAAATGGGTATGGGACAGACTGGTTGAAGGTACAGACCCCGAAACCTTTAACTTTACTGTGGATACCTACTGGGTTCAGCATGGCGGAGCAAATCCTGTGGATATAATCGAAAAGCTTGGAAAGAGAGCTATGGCTGTTCACTTCAAGGACTTCTACATAGACTTTAAAGAACACAAACCTATAATGGCAGATGTAGGCTACGGAAATCTTGACTGGGATAAGATTGTAGAAGCCTGTGAGAAAGCTGGCACTAAGTATGCCCTTGTGGAAAGAGATGATGCGGGTGAATATGATCCTGTGCAATCTCTAAAAAACAGTTATGATTTCTTGACAACAAAGGGCTTTTGCTGATACAATTAACATACGAGGTGATACCCAATGAAAAATGTTTGCATTATAGGCTACGGAGCCATAGGACCAATACACGCCGATGCGCTTGAGCAGGTTAAAAATGCCCGCCTTTACGGCGTATGCGACATTGACCCGGAAGCTTTGAAGCATGCAAAAGAGGCTTATCCCGACATTGTGTGCTATGACAATTACGAAGATGTGTTAAAAGACGAAAACGTACACAGTGTGCATATCTGTACACCCCACTATCTTCACGCTCCCATGGTAAAGGCTGCTCTTGGTGCAGATAAAGAAATTATCTGCGAAAAGCCCATTGCCATAACAAGAGATGAATTTGAAGATTTACTTTTGACACCCGGAATAGAAAAGGTTGCTCTGGTGTTCCAGAACAGACTTAACCCCTGCGCGGTAAAGCTTAAGGAAATTATAAAATCGGGTGAACTCGGTGAACTTAAAGCCACAAAAGCACTTGTTACCTGGTGCCGTGATAAAAGCTACTACGACAGCGGCGAATGGAGAGGAAAATGGGCAACAGAAGGCGGTGGCGTACTTATAAATCAGTCCATACACACTCTTGATATTCTATGCTATCTTGGCGGTGAAGTTGTTGATGTGGATGCCAATATGCACAACTATTCATTAAAAGATGTAATAGAGGTTGAAGACACCTGCATTGCAAGACTTAAATATAAAAACGGTAATGTAGGAATATTTTTTGCAACCAATGCCTACAGCCACACTAATTTCCCACAGATAGAATTTGTATTTGAAAATAAAACTGTTCGTTATATGGAGCAAGGACTCTATGTAGGTGACAAAAAAGTTGCAAGTGATGAAATGGCTGTATACGGCAAAGCTTGCTGGGGTGTTGGTCACCTTGGACTCTTTGTTAATTACTACGACAATGGCGAATATTTTGATATATATTCCGCTAAAAACACAATGGAAACAATGTATTCAATATACGAAAAATCCCTAAAAGGAGGAAAAGTAGAATGAAAATGACATTCAGATGGTACGGGGAAGATGATCCCGTAACCTTAGAAAAAATAAGACAAATACCCGGTATGAAAGGTATAGTATCTGCTATATACGATATACCCGTAGGTGAAGTTTGGCCTTTAGAGAGGATAATGAAGCTTAAGGAAACTGTAGAAGCCTCCGGACTTGAGCTTTCCGTAATAGAAAGCGTACCCGTTCACGAAGACATAAAAACCGGGGACGGAGACAGAGACCGCTACATAGAAAACTACTGCCAGACTTTAAGAAACCTTGCAAAAGCCGGCATAGACTGCGTATGCTACAACTTTATGCCCGTATTTGACTGGACGCGTTCTGACCTTGCCTGGGATTTACCCGACGGCTCCAATGCACTTATTTACGTTGAAGAAACCGTTCTTAAGATGGACCCCTTAAAGGGTGAGCTTTCCCTCCCCGGTTGGGATTCCAGCTACACAAAAGAAGGTATGAAGGCTCTTCTTGAAAAATACAAAGGTATTTCCGAAGAAGACCTTTGGAATAATCTTAAATATTTCCTTGACAGAGTGATAAAGGTAGCCGAAGAAGTTAAAGTTAAAATGGCAATACATCCCGATGACCCACCCTGGAGTATTTTTGGCCTACCCAGAATCATTACCAACAAAGCTAACCTTGAAAGATTCTTGAAACTCTATGACAGTCCTTACAACGGTCTTACTCTTTGTTCCGGTTCCCTTGGCGTAGACCCCAACAACGATATGATAGACCTTGTTCACAGCTTTGCAGACAGAATCCACTTTGCACATATCCGTAACATAAAGATTACCGGTGAAAAGTGCTTTGAAGAATCTGCTCACAAAACAGAATGCGGCTCCCTCGACATATTCGGTATAGTTAAAGCCTACTATGACGAAGGATTTGACGGCTACATCCGTCCTGACCATGGCAGAATGATATGGGGCGAAACCGGCAAGCCCGGATACGGTCTTTTCGACAGAGCTCTCGGTGCAGTATACATAAACGGACTTTGGGAAGCCTGCGAAAGGATGAGCAAATAGGATGAAATTACCATTTGAAATAGATTTAAGAGGTAAAACCTGCGTAATTACAGGTGGCGGCGGTATTCTTTGCTCTACATTTGCAGAAGCTGTAGCAAAGGCAGGTGCAAATGTTGCTATCCTAGACCTTAATGAGATTTCTGCCAATACCGTTGCCGCAAATATAACTGTCAACGGCGGAAGAGCAATAGGCATAGGCTGCAATGTTCTTGTGAAAGAAAGTCTTGAAAAAGCAAAAACCAAGATAAACTCCGAATTTGGCACAGTTGACATTCTTATAAACGGTGCCGGAGGAAACAATCCCAAGGGAAGCACCTCCAATGACTACTATAACCCCGATGATGAAGGTGTGGAAGGCATTAAAACATTTTTTGACCTGGACCCCGAAGGTATTGAATTTGTGTTTAACCTGAACTTTTTGGGAACACTTCTCCCCACTCAGGTTTTTGCTCATGACCTTATGGGCAAGAAGGATGCCACTATTATCAATATATCTTCAATGAACGCATTTACACCCCTCACAAGAATACCTGCCTACAGCGGTGCAAAAGCTGCCATTTCAAACTTTACACAATGGCTTGCGGTTCACTTTTCTAAGGTTGGCATAAGAGTAAATGCTATTGCGCCCGGATTCTTCCTTACAAATCAGAACAGAGGACTTCTGTTAAATAATGACGGAAGCTTAAGTGCACGAGCCAAAAAGATTATTTCTCAGACCCCTATGGACAGATTTGGAGAAAAGGAAGAACTTATAGGAACTCTTATGTACCTTCTATGCTATGAAGCATCGAGCTTTGTAAACGGTGTAGTAATTCCGGTTGATGGTGGTTTTTCTGCGTACAGCGGAGTATAAAATAATTAAAAACAGCAAACTTTTAATTAAGTTTGCTGTTTACTTTAATTTCAGGATATGGTAATATAGTTTTAAACATTATGCTGAAAAAGGAGAATTGTTATGGCATTAACTTACGAAGAAAACGCAAGAGATATCCCACTTGAAACCTATGAATGGGACGACATATGGTTTGACCACGTACCCGAAACCGACAAACCCAGAATACTGCTTGTGGGAGATTCCATATCAAGGGGCTACAGATTCCCGGTAATAGAAGCATTAAACGACAGTTATCACACAGACGGATGGGCAAGTTCAAAAGCCGTGGATAATCCGGCGTATATCCCACAGCTTGACCTTATGATTTCTCAGGCAAAGGATTACAGGCTTATACATATGAATAATGGTCTTCACGGATGGCACCTTTCCACCGAGGATTATAAAAATAACTACGAAAAAATAATATGTCACATTCAAAAGAAATATCCCGAAATTAAGCTTGTCCTTTGCCTTACTACCCCTGTAAGAAACAGCAAAACCAAAGAACTCTCCGACAGAAACTCCCTTGTTATAAGCCGTAACGAGGCAGTGTTGGAGCTTGCTTCCAAATATGATTTGCCTGTAACGGATTTATACAACACCCCACTTCTGGAAAGTTTTGCAACCTACACCGACACAGTTCATCAAAACGAAGATGGCTACAAGTTACTTGCCGAAATTGTTAATTCAAAAATTCGCGAGGTGCTTAAATAATGGATAAACCATTAAAAATGCTTGAAACAAGAGTAAACCGAACCTACCGGGGCGGATATCTTATGGATAAGTTTTTGGGAAAGGACAATGCAGAAGACACATTTAAACCCGAAGACTGGATAAGCTCTTTTGTACAGGCAGTAAACAAAAACTACATAGAAGGCGAAGGTATAACCTCTGTGGAAATTGACGGTGAAATAAAGCCCATAACAGAGGTTATTACACCGAAAGATTTCGGCATAGATAGAAATGAACCCAAGCTTCTTACAAAGCTCCTTGATGCAATGGAAAGGCTGGGTGTTCAGGTACACCCCAATGCTGAATTTGCCATGGAAAACTTTGGTGTGAGCGTAGGAAAAACCGAAGCCTGGCACATACTTAATTCCCGGGAAGTAAACGGTGAAAAGCCTGTTATATACATAGGCTTTAAGGATTATGTTACTAAAGAAGTCTGGAATGACCTCTTTCAAAAGCAGGACATTCAAGGTATGCTTGATGCAATGCATAAGTTTGAAGTAAAATCCGGAGATACCATATTAGTAAGAAGCGGTTACCCCCATGCCATAGGTGCAGGTTGTTTCCTTCTTGAAATTCAAGAACCTTGTGACTTTACCATGAGAGTAGAAAAGATAACCATTGCAGGCGAAGTATTAACCCCAAATCAGATACATTATGGTGTAGGCGAAGAAAAAATGCTCGATTGCTTTGACTATACTCCAAGAAGCAGAGAACAGGTATACGAGCATTGCTTTATTAAACCTGTAAGCCGTAACGGACTGACAGAAATAGTAGGCTATAAGGATACACCATGCTTTATGCTTGAAGAATTTAACGGTGAGGAATACATCCTCAACCGAGATTATTTTGTATCTTTGGTTGTTACAAAAGACGGTGGCTCAATGATTTATAAAGGCGAAGAGATACCACTTAAACAAGGAGATAAATATTTTATTTCAGCTGAATGTGACGATCTAATTTTAAAAAATACTAAGGTATTGATATGCTGTCCACCTAAAATATAATGTCAAAAAAACGGTGATGCGAAAACGCATCACCGTTTTTTAGTGCAAAAATTCATATAACTTTATTTATCGCCACGATGCTTTTTGATAACAGCAACAGTACGGCAAGGCATATACATTCTGAAACCGAAGCCGAATTCATCTTTGCCTGCGCTATAAACATAATTCTTAGAAATTCTCTCCTGACCACCATAGGCTTCATCGTCGGAAGTAAATACAACCTTATATCTTCCGCCACCTATAAGATCACAGTTAATAAATACATCCTCATAAGAATTTGTCGGATGCATATTGAATATAAACACAAGCTCACCACGCTTGAAAATAATAATATTTTTCTGCTGGTCAAGCCAAAGACTCGAAGGTTTTATGTTCATGGAGGAATCATTTTCCAGAGCAAAATGTATCATATCTCTGTCAAAGTTTGCAAGCCACATAAATTTTAGGTTGTCATTATTGACCAAAGACCATTGTCTTCGAGCATAATGATAGCTCCAGTTGTTACCTTCACGTGGAAAATCAATCCATTCGGGGTGACCAAACTCATTACCCATAAAGTCAAGATAACCATCACCGGAAAGGCTAAGAGTAATAAATCTTATGAGCTTATGCATATCTATTGCAGTATCAATAACAGGACTATGATAATCCTTATTCATACCGGTATACATTTCGGCATCGGCAAGACGGAAGATTATGGTTTTATCCCCCACAAGTGCCTGATCGTGGGATTCACAGTAAGAAATGGTCTTTTCACCGGGACGACCGCCGGTAAGCTCACTCCATATGTACATTACATCCCAATTTTCCATAGGTTGTTCTTTAATGAGTTTAATCCACATATCCGGAATACCCATAGAAAGCCTGTAGTCAAAACCAAAACCGCCATCTTCTCTTGCAAGACACATACCGGGCATACCGCTCATATCCTCTGCAATGGTTATGGCTTTATCATTTACAGAATGTATTACCTCATTTGCAAGGGTAAGATACACCCTGGCATCCACATTTGTATTATATGAATAATACTGACCGTAGTTTGTAAATGCATCCCCAAGTCCGTGATTTTCGTAGAGCATTGAGGTTACACCGTCAAAGCGGAAACCATCAAAGTGAAATTCCTCCTGCCAATATTTAAGATTGGATAGTAAAAAGTGACACACTTCGGGTTTTCCGTAATCAAAACATTTAGTACCCCAAGCGCTGTGCCAGCCTCTGTCACCGGGTAAAAAATACTGCGTATCGGTACCATCCTGTAGGTTTAAACCCTCCCCTTCATTTGGGCAGGAATGACTGTGCACTACGTCAAGAAGTACAGCAATATTAAGCTTGTGAGCTTTGTTAATAAGGTATTTTAAATCCTCGGGAGTTCCGTATCTGTGGGAAGGTGCAAAAAAGTTTGTAACCTGATAACCAAAGGAAGCATAGTAAGGATGTTCACCAATTGCCATAAGTTGAATTGTATTGTATCCAAGGCTATGTATCCATTCCAGATTTAAGTCGGCAAACTCTCTGTAGGTGCCTACTCTGCCCTCCTCCTGTGCCATACCGATATGAGCTTCGTATATGTAAGGTACGCTGTGACTGCGCTTTTTGTACCATCTGCCGTCTGACCACTTAAAGGGTTTTTCCGGCATCCATATCTGACCGCAAAGACGGTGAGTTTTCTCATCCATTACAGCACGTCTGATATATGCCGGGATTCTTTCAAAAACACTTCCCTGTCTGCCTACAAGAAGCTTTATATTCTGCCCGTGCTTTAAGGCGTCCTTGCCTTTAAGCTTAATTTCCCATACACCGTCGCCAATGTTATTTAGGGGATGTTCGTATTTTTGCCAGTTATTAAAATCGCCGTAAAGCCAAACTTTATCGGCACCGGGTAACCACTCACGAAATACCCAGCCTGTTCTTGTTTTGTGAAATCCAAAATACTCGTATCCGTTTGCCACATCAACTATTTCGCCATCGTGGCAAAGGTTCCAACGCATGTTGTTGTACCTGTCAAGATGCATTCTTACATCATCAAAGAATGCCTCAAGTCCGGGGTCTTTTTTCTTAAGACTGTTAAGGGCACTGTCTACTTGAATCATACGAGTCATCTCCTAAATAGATTTTGTACTTTTACGCAATAAACATAAAATGGTGATGTGACAATAATTTATATATTATATTTTACCATATAAAATTTAAAATTTCAACAAGAATACATTCGAATAATGTCTTACAGCAAAACAGACGGAACAAAAAACTTTGTACCATCTGTTTTATCTAATTATCTTACAAATTTAAGTGTAAGAATTTCAAAATTCTTAAGCTTTACCTTAACATTTCTGTCCACATGTTCAAGGTTTCTTTCATTGTTTTCCAACATATCACAAACATACACTTCCTTAAAGTCAAAGCCGGTTTTTATTGTGGCTTCTGCTTTGGAATTGAATGTTTCATACATTCTTACAACAACAGAGTCATCATCCTCGGCCTTCTTGATTGTTTCCACAACCACGGATTCATTGTCAGAAAATACAAAGGAATAATTATCGTTTATTGTACCTTCAGTTGCACTGACGGAAGAAGCTTCCAAAGGCATATTAACAAGGTAACCCTGCTTTACAGTATCGGAGCTTTCAAGATTACCCTTATGAGGATAAAGACAATATGTAAATTCATTAATGCCACGGTCTGCTTCGGGATTGGGATATGTAGCCGCCTTAAGGAGTGATATTTTCATTATATTATCGTCAATGCTGTAGCCATGCTTGCAGTCATTTATAATGCTTACACCATAGTCTGATTCGGAGAGATCTGCCCATTTATGAGCACAAACCTCAAACTTTGCCGCATCCCAGGAAGTGTTTTTGTGGGTTGGTCTTTGTATATTGCCAAACTGTATGTCGTAGGTGGCATTTACATTGCGAATATCCACAGGGAATGCCGCTTTTAAAAGAACATGGTCTTCCTGCCAATCAATTTTTGTAATAAAATCTACTCGCTTCGAGCCGGGCTTTAACACAATGTCCTGACGTATTTCAGACTTGCAGTATTTTCGGGTGATTCTTATACCGTCAGAGAGAAGCTTAATGGAAGAAACATCATCTGCTAGCCACATCTTTTGCTTATAGTATTCGGTAATTTCCCATGCGTCGTATTCTCTGGGATAATCCTCGTATACTTCAAGGCGGTTTGCCTCTGCTCCCTGGGAAAGTATCTCTCTGCAAAGCTCTTTATCGTAAACTGAAACAATGTGATACTTATCGTTAAAGGTAATCTTAATAAGGTCGTTTTCTATTACTTTATCGGTAACAGATACTTTGCTTTCGGCCTCAATGGCAGGTACAACCTTCCAACCGTGAGAAGGCACGTTTTGTGCATAGTAAGTCTTGCCGTCTGCCTTTACATAGTCTGTTATCTCAAAGGGTGTGGGGTTATATACAAATATGCCGCCGGAGGTTTTAAGATTTTCTTTAATTGCAGACAATGCCTTATCAGTAATTTCTCTGCCGTCCTTTAAAATCTCGCTATACTCTTTGTCCGTAACATCATAAACTTCTTTTATGGAAGAGCCGGGAATAATGTCGTGGAACTGATTTAAAAGCATTGTTATATGATGCTTTTTGAACACTTCTGTGGGATATTTACCACCACAAAGAAGCATATCCGTAAGTGCTGTTGTTTCTGCTTCCTGATATAAAAGCTCACTCTTGCGGTTGTTCTTCTTGTTCTTTGCCATAGAGGTATAAGTACCTCTGTGCATTTCAAGATACATCTCCCCTACCCAACGTGGTCTTGTATATTCGGGAGTGTTTTCATAGAAATCTTTTTCTGCTTTATTAAAGTGCTCTCCACCTTTTTTAATTACGGTTTTGGGCATACCGGGAATTCCATGCTGAAGCCTTCGGTGATTTTCCATCATTTCAAAAGTGGTACCCCCACCGCCGTCACCAAAACCAAAGGTAACAAGTGCCTCATTGGAAATATCTTTATCTTTAAATGAATCCCACATCTTTTTTGCCTTTTGGGGCATTAAGTTAAGTACATATACGGGAATAAGGTTTGCAAACACGCGGCTTCCGTCTATACCCTCCCATTCAAACATATCATGGGGGAGCTTGTTGGTTTCGTTCCAACTCATTTTGGTGGTAAAGAACTGTGTAACTCCGGTTTTACGAAGTATCTGGGGAAGAGCGCCGCTGTAACCGAACACATCGGGAAGCCACAATATTTTATTGTCAACATCGAATTCTTCCTTCATAAAACGCTTGCCGTACATTATCTGACGAACGAGGCTTTCTCCGCTTATAAGATTGGTGTCAGCTTCCAGCCACATGGCACCTTCCGCTTCCCATCTGCCCTCTTTGATACGATCTTTAATCTCCCGGTACATCTCGGGGTCATTTTCCTTAACGTGCTGATAGAGCTGAGGCTGACTGGACATAAATTTGTAGTCATCGTAGCGGCGCATAAGATTTAAAGCCGTGGAAAAACTTCTCTGTGCCTTTTCTCGTGTCTGCATCACGGTCCAGAGCCACGCCACGTCAATATGAGTGTGACCGATACAGTTTAGTGTGCCCACAGTATCCTTTGAGCAAACTTTGCCGTAGAACTCATCTTTCATATACTTTAATGCACTATCTATGCCTGTGTAGAATTCTTTTGAATACACATCTCTCAAATCCAGTAAAAGGCAGGCTTTGTCAAGCCCTTTTCTTATTTTAATATAGTCTGTGCTTTCTTCATTTAAAAGCCCCATACATTCGTAGGGAACTTTAAAGTCATAGTAAAGATCTTCAATCAGCAAATCCACAATTTCAAGGCTCGGTATAAAACGAAAATCTCCCCCCTCCATACCGGTGTAAAGATACATATACACATCGTAAGTTTTGTTAAATTCCAAAGGAAGCCAGGTATGGTTGGTGTCAAAAGCCTGCATTGTTTTGCCGTCTATAAACACGGTAACCTGAGGATTTTTTGCATCCCACTCTCCTTCTCTGCCTGTTTTTACACAAAGACGCGGTTCGCTGTTATCTCTTGGCATACCGGTCTTTACAGTCATATGAAGCCAGTAATGAGTATCCACACCGCTGAAACGCTCAAACTCTCCTGCAATATGCCAGGGGGCATCCTCCGAAGGCGGAGTATTGTCCTTTTTGTATTGAGGACAGTCTGTTATTTTGTAATCTAAAACTCTTTTTTCAATTGACTTTAAAGCTTCAAGCTTATAGGTCATTACTCTGATTTTTTCTTTTATAAAATCCATTATTACACCACCTCTATTATAATTTAACTATATTCTACAGTAATCCTGAGCTTATTTCTACCATTGACGTGATATGTTTTTTATGTTATTGTGATATAGGTGATTAAAATGGACGTTAAAATGCTGGATAAACACAAACACACAAATACCCAAAGAGGTTTTCTTTGCAGATATGTACGTAGCGACACGGAATACTTCCGACCACACTATCACAATTACTACGAAATATTCATTGTGCTTAAAGGAAGCGTGTGCCATATTATAAATTCAAAGGAGCAAATGCTCTCCCCCGGTGAATTATTGTTTATACGTGACTTCGACATACACGACTACAAAAGTGCCGACGGTAATTACTTTGAGTTTTTAAACATAGCCTTTACCATAGACAATTTTAAAGCGATGATAAGTTACCTTGGAGAAAAATTTCCTGCCAACAAACTTCTCAAAGCAGAATATCCGCCAAGCATTTATCTTTCGGAGAGGGAGAAGGAAAAGCTGTTTTATGCTTTTACCGAGCTTGGCAGCTACCACGATGACGAAACGGCAAAGATAAAATTCCGCACACTTCTGGTTGATGTTTTTATGAAGTACTTTTTCGACTACAAAGAAGATAAGGTTGAGATTCCCCTGTGGCTTGAAATTGCCGTAGAAAAAATGAAAAAACCGGAAAACTTTGTAAAAGGCAATCAGCGTATGTACGAAATAAGCGGAAGAAGCCGTGAGCATCTTTCACGGTCTTTAAAAAAGTACTACAACATTACAGTTCAGGAATTTATAAATACATTAAGGCTTGAATACTGCATAAATCTCCTGTCTCACAGTAATCTTTCCATAACTGACATATGCTTTGAATGCGGATTTGAAAACGTATCCTGGTTCTATAAGGTATTTGAAAAGAAATATGGTACTTCTCCCTCAAAATACAGGAAAAGCTACAATATTTGTACACGGTGACGGCCATGATACCGTTCCTGATGTAAAGAATATGGCATATAGCTGGTTCGACAGATTTTTAAAATAATATAAAAACAGCGAAAATTCCCTGAAAAGGATTTTCGCTGTTTTGCTTTTATTGGTTTTTAAATCCGTCTTTACCGTAGCGTATAAAGGAAACTACAACCGAAATCATGGAAAGTACTTCACAGAGTATTCCGCCCAAAGTAAAGTGGAAAATATTGTTTGTAAGCCACGCCGGGGAAACAAAGAAAAACTGGGTATATCGTATATGCTTAGGGTTTGCTCTCCACACAACCACGCTCATAACAACAAGCGAAGCAAAGGTAAGTACGGAAAGTGCAACATCTTGCCACACGCCCCATATCCTTGTAAGAGAAAACACAAAGCATAAAGTATAGAGAATTTCCACAACCGAAATTTCCCACAGTCTTTTTTTGCTTTTAGAAAATATAAATCCCCTTGCAACATTCGCAACATTAAAGAGTGCCGAGGACAGGTCAAATATGCAAAAGAAGTTTATTGAAAAAGAAAGCCCGCCCAAAGCCTGCAGTATAAAGAGGTTTTTATTGCTCTTTGCCTGATATGATAATGCCGTGATTATAAATCCGGCAATCCCGAAAATCTGCCCTATTATATTAAGCATTTACTTCAGCTCCTGTTTCTTCTGATAGTTAAGGGTAACTATACCAACGCAGATAAGTACAACAGATATAACTATATTAAGTGTTGATACACCATCGGTTTCGGTCAATATAAGCTTTGAAAGAATAGTTCCGAAGACAGGAGTCATAAAGTTAAATATGGTAACCTTGGACACGGGATTGTGCTTTAAAAGTATTCCCCACAGAGCGTAGGCTATGGCAGAAAGAAAAGAAAGATACACAAGTATACCTATACCCTTAATACTTGCAAAGCTAATTGTACCGCCAAAGGAAAGTCCCACAACACTTAAAAAGATACCGCCGATAATGAACTGATATCCGCTTAAAACCACGGGATTTTCGTATTTTGAAAATCTCTTCATAAATACGGAAGAAAACGCCAGCGACAATGTAGACAAAATGACAAATCCATCGCCCAGAAATTTAAAATTAAGCTCAAGTCCCTGTAAATTAACCACTACCACACCGGCAAAGCCTATGATACAAGCTACAATCTTACGAAGGGTAAGCTTTTCCTGACGGAAAATAAGGCTTGCTATAAGTATGGAGAAAAATGCACTTGAACCAGAAAGGATGGCACCCTTTACACCGCTAGTGTTTGCGAGGCCTACATAGAAAAATATGTACTGAAGGATTGTCTGAAAGATACTTATTGTACCCACATACTTAAAATTCTCCTTTTTGGGAAAGAGAAAATTCCTCTCTACTATGCTGTAAATAAGAACTGTAATAATACCTGCAAAGAAAAATCTTACTCCGGCAAAGAGCATTATCGATGGTGTGCCCTCTACCTTAAGGGCCTCATATCCTGTTTTGATAAAAGGTGTGGCACTGCCCCACAATGCCGTACACAAAAGGGCAACAAGCACTACAAATATTGTATTTGTATAAATATTATTGTTTTTACTCATATTATGTTCTCCTGTCTTAATTTTTTGCACTTTGGCTATTTTACCATAATTGAAGTTAAAATTCAACATGATAATTTCAAAATTTCCTTTTTTGGAATATTGCAATAAAAAACAGTAAAAAATAATAAAAAAATGAAGGAGATATTATATGAGAAGCTTTAGCTATAAGGTAAAAGACCCGAACGGAATCCACGCAAGACCGGCGGGCTTGCTTGTAAAAACCGCATCGGATTTTGATTCGGAAATAACAATAGAGCACAAAGGAAACACAGCGAATGCAAAGAAGATATTTTCGCTTATGTCCCTTGGTGTAAAACAGGGCGAAGAAATAGTCATCAACACTCTTGGTAATGACGAAAATGAGGCAATGGCTGCTATGGAGATTTTTATAAAACAAAATCTCTGATACCCAATAATGAGAGGTGCAAAAATTGACAATTTTAAAAGGCAAGGGAGTTTGCGGAGGTATAGCCTTCGGGAAGATAAAAATATTTACAAAGAAGGAAGCCACCGTACACAGAACACATATTAACGATATAAAATCCGAGCTGGAAAGACTGGAAAAAGCTCTGGACACAACATCAACAGAATTGAAATCCCTTTACGAAAGAGCCACGGAAGAAGTTGGCGAAGACAATGCCATGATATTTGACATACACCTGATGATGCTCTCGGATGAGGACTATCTTGAATCCATACGGCAGAATATAATAAAGCAAAAAATAAACGCCGAGGCTGCGGTAGCCATTACCTCTGACAATTTTGCCGAGATGTTTTCCTCCATGGAGGACAGCTATATGAAAGCAAGAGCGGCTGATGTAAGGGATATATCCGACAGACTTATAAATGTGCTTTGCGGTAAAAAGGAAGATAGTATTCAATCGGAAGAACCTGTAATAATATGTGCCACAGACCTTGCGCCTTCGGAAACGGTACAACTGGACAGGTCAGGCATACTTGCATTTGTAACCGAAAAAGGCAGCACCAATTCCCACACGGCAATTCTTGCAAGAACCATGGACATACCTGCAGTAATAGGAGTAAAAGATATTGCAAACGAAAAATACGACAACAACGACGTAATAGTAGACGGTAACACGGGAGAAGTGTATATAGAACCAGATATGCTAACCATAATTAAAATGCAGGAGAAAAAGCAACAGTTCCAAAAGAATAAGGAACTTCTTAAAAAGCTCAAAGGGATAAAAACCCAGACCGCGGACGGCAAGGAGATATTGCTGTATGCAAATATAGGCTCCCTTGGGGATATGGCTTCGGTATATGCAAATGACGCCATGGGCGTGGGTCTGTTCCGAAGTGAATTTATATACCTTGAAAGCAAAACCTACCCCACCGAGGACGAACAATTTGCCATATACAAAAGTGCCGCGGAAAAATCCTTTGGCAAAAGAGTTATAATAAGAACATTGGATATAGGTGCCGACAAGCAGATTGAATACTTCCACTTGCCTAAAGAGGAAAACCCGGCACTTGGTATGAGGGCAATAAGACTATGTCTTTCAAGACCTGTGCTGTTTAAAACACAGCTCAGAGCAATACTGAGAGCGACGGCTTTTGGTCAGATATCTATAATGTTTCCAATGATATCTTCGGTTGACGAGGTACACCGTATAAAGGAAATATTAAGGGATGTAAAAGAAGAACTTACAAAAGACGGTATACCCTTTAACAGCGACACCGAAATCGGCATAATGATAGAAACACCTGCTGCGGCACTGATAAGCGATCTCTTGGCAAAAGAAGTGGATTTCTTTTCAATAGGAACAAATGACCTTACTCAATATACCCTTGCCGTAGACAGGCAGAATCCGGACATTGAAGCATTTTGCGATACACGTCACAAGGCGGTGTTAAGGCTCATTAAAATGACTGTTGACAACGCACACAAAGAAGGAATATGGGCAGGCATATGCGGAGAGCTTGCATCAGACCTTGGTCTTACGGAGCTTTTACTTGCAATGGGTGTGGACGAGCTTTCGGTAAGTCCAAATCATATATTACCTTTAAAGCAAAAAATTCTTGATACAGACATAAATCAAATAAAAGTAAAAGCATTCGATGCCATATAAAAAACAGGGAATGTAAAAATCAATTTTTTTGCATTCCCTGGTACAATAAAAGTGTAAGTAAATTAACTATTGATGTAGTTGATTACTTGCACTTATTTTTTTATAATAAGAGATGAAATGGTCTGACGTACAGTCCCTTGGATTTCGCATCCGCAATAAAGACTGTCAGCCATTCTCTTATTATGTAAATTCGATTAAGCAGGTTGGGACTTTTAGCTCCCGTGTAACTAACCAGGATGAATTGTAATAAGTGCGAATGGAAACCATTTTAACA
>JAZQFN010000060.1:0-30423 GCA_045539515.1 Clostridia bacterium | reverse complement strand
CGACTTAACATCAACCGCAATGGCATAATCGGGACAAATATCAAATGCTGCAGTTGCCGCGCCTCGAAGACCGATTTCCTCCTGGCTGGTAAAAACCATCCATATATCACAGTTTGTTTTCCCCAGCATTTTTGCGGCTTTTATAAGTGCCCAGCACCCTGCCCTGTTGTCAAGCGAGCGGGAGATAACAATATCATTTGCGGCTTCAAATGCAGATTCAAATTTTCCGCACATACCGAGAGAGACTTTTTTCTCTGCATCCGTTTTGTTTTTTGCACCAATGTCGACAAACATATCGGTGATTTTAAGGTCTTTTATTTCTTTTTTCTCACCCTTGGAAATCACTCCGGAAACACCATTTTCAAATCTTACCCTTGTGTTTAAAATGGTTGCAGGGTCAAGTCCTCCGACAGCAGAAATATATATAAATCCGTTATCATCTATAAATCTGACCATAACACCAATTTCGTCCATATGTGCGGCAAAAAGAATTTTTTTGCCATTTCCCGGGATATGAAGAGTAAGGTTGCCCATAGGGGATAAAGAAAGTTCGCCCAGACCGTCAACCTCTGATTTTATAATATCGGTTATTTTAGTTTCAGATCCTGAAACTCCAAAGGTATCAGTTAATTTTTTCAAGAGTTCCATATTAAAACACCTCCAACTGACTTAAATTTTCGCACAGTTCCTTTGCGAGAGTATACATACTGTCATAATCACGTTTATCAATTACTGATACGGGGGAATGAAGATATCTGCAAGGTACAGATAGAGCAGCGGAAATCACGCCATGACCCACCGTCTGTGCAGCGCGGACTTCGTTGCCGCCCGATGCATAGCTTTTGAGCTGACAAGGAATGTTTTTTTCTTCTGCCAGGACCATAAGCGCACTTACAAGCTTTCTGTCCGCCATAAAACCGCCGTCCATATAGGAAAGGGCAACCCCTCTGCCCATCCTTGTTACATTAAGCCCGTTTTCTATCTCGGGAATATCCGAGCAGGTGGTGCTTTCAAGAGCAATAAAAACGTCCGGCATAATGGTCCTTGCAGCAATTTTGCCGCCGCGAAGCCCAACTTCCTCCTGAACCGTGAAAGCACACCAGGTGTCATACTCAAAATCTGCTTCCTTTATAAGTTTTATAAGAGCTGCACACCCCGCTCTGTCATCAAGCGCTTTTGCCTTGATTTTACCATCACCAAATTCAACAAAATCACTGTCAAATGCGATAAAATCACCTTTTTTAACAAGAGCGTCTGCTTCTTCTCTGGAAGATGCGCCGATATCAATATACATATCCTTTTCTTCCACCGCTTTTTTACGTTCTTCTGCAGTTGTCAGATGAACAGCCTTTATGCCGATCACCCCGGGTATTTTGTCCTTTCCTACAAGGACACGCAGACCGAGCAGTATCCGACAGTCAATACCTATTGGAGAAAATTTAATATATCCGTCATCGGTAACGGAACTGACTAAAAATCCGACTTCGTCAGTGTGAGCCGCAAACATAATTGTTTTATCTTGTTTTCTGCCTTTTTTAAAGACGAGAAGATTACCCATTTTGTCTCTTTTTATTACATCGCTGTGGGGGGAGATTTCCTTTTCTATAAAATCTAAAACGTCATCTTCCCAGCTTGAAACACCAGAAAGAGAAGTTAAAATTTTAAGCATATTCCTCACCTCCGAAATTGGTTTTTATGAAAGCTGCAATTCCTTCAGCCGAACTTTTAAGGTCGGAAAGGGAAACGGTTTCAATGGTAGTGTGCATATAACGAAGAGGAACAGACAAAAGCACGCAAGGGATTCCGCATGCCGAAACCTGAATGTCCCAGGCGTTTGTGCCTGTGTCGCCCGTTTCGAGCTCGGTCTGGTATTCTATTTTGTTATCCTCCAACGCTTTTGTTAAAAGGGAAGTGTATTTTCTGTTTAAGTTGGGTCCAAGACATATGGCAGGACCTTTACCGAGCACGCAGGTTTTTGATTTGTCACCGTCGGGAGTATCTCCGTGGGTAACGTCAACAACAATTGCAAGGTCAGGGTTTAACCTTTCAGCCGCAATTTTTGCACCAAATCTGCCAATTTCTTCCGAATGACTTGCAACAACACAAATATCGGCATTAAGACTAAAATTTTTAAGTTGTTCAATCGCCATAAGATGGGTATATATTCCGGCACGGTCGTCAAGACCGCCGCCGCTGAATTTGTCTTTCCCCAGCAAATTGTGCTTCGTTTTGACGGATATGGGAGTGCCGACTTTTACAAGCTCTTTTAATTTTTCGTCTGAAAGACCTGTGTCAATAAGCAAGTCGTCTAGTTTAATACCTTTTTTCATATCTTCTTTGGACAGAATATGAGGTGGCTTTGCACCAACAACGCCAAAAACTTCTTCTTTGCCGTGAATCACAACTTCCTGACAGGGGAGAACTCTCGGGTCAAATCCGCCAAGTGTGGCAAAGGACAAGAATCCGTCACCTGCAAAATCCTTCACAATAAGACCGATTGTGTCGATATGAGCGTCAAGCATTATAAGAGGGGCATCTTTTTTGCCGCATCTTAAGTACCCTATCACATTACCTGACGGGTCGACAGAGCAGTCGGTAAGATATCTTTTAAATATGCTCTTAAGCTTTTCTGTCCCTGTGTGGTGAAACCCTGAAAGAGCATTTATGTTGCATAATTCTTTAAGAAGTTCCAAATAAAATCATCTCCTTAAGCAGTTGCGTCAATATCCGAACCCGTTTTGGGTGCGTGTTTTTACGCCACTGCATCGTTAAAATACTCGCAAATGCGTCAGCATTAGCTGCGTTTTTGCCTCGCATTGCCGCAAAAACACAGCACTGAAAATTCTTTGAACCAAAATCAAGATAAAATAGATTGTTTTTCAAGGCGGCAGGTCGAAGCAATACTGTCGTATTTCAAGACAGACAACGACGAAAAACGGCTATTTTACTTGATTTTGGCGAGTTCGGATACTGACGCAACTGCTTAAGAAAAAAAGATTTGATGATAAAGTGATTGAACACCTGCTTAAAATAAAATGGTGGAACTGGAACACAGATAAAATATTTGACAATATGGACGCACTGTGCAGCGGTGATTTAGATAAGATTATGAAAATATGTGAATAAAAGGAGATAACAGTATGGAAATTACACTGTGGGAAGGAAAAATCCCTTATTATACCGAAGGACTTGATACCCCCAATTCAATGACCGCATATCTTATAAAAACCTGGCAAAAGGTGCCTGCAATCGTTATTTTCCCCGGTGGTGCATACAATGTGAGAGCTGTTCACGAGGGAGAGGCTATAGCCGAGTATTACAATCAAAGAGGATATCACGCCTTTGTTGTAAATTACAGGCTTTATCCAAACAGATTTCCCTGCGCTTTGGCTGATGCCCAAAGGGCTGTTAAAATACTTAAAAAGCGTGCCGATGAGCTTGCTATAGACGAAAATAAAATATTTGTAATTGGCTTTTCTGCTGGCGGTCACCTTGCATCCTGTGTGGCAACACTTGAGGATTACAGCAAAATAGGGGATGAATACGATAATATTTCTCCGTCGGTTACAGGAGCAATTTTAAGCTATGCAGTGACCTCCGGACTTTCTGAAAACGGCAGTGTGTGCGATTGTGTATCAAAGCTTGTGGACGAAGATGAAAAGATGGTTTCAAAGCTTACCACATATATGCAAATTACGGATAAAACTCCCCCTTGCTTTATATGGCACACAGCAAATGACGGTGTAGTTCCCGTGGAGCACGCCTTTAAGTTTGCAACAGGGCTTAAGAAACAGGGTGTTCCTTTTGAAATGCACATTTTCCCCGACGGTCCACACGGTCTGGGACTTGCCAAGCATTGCAAGGATGTGTGCAAATGGCCTGATTTAAGCGTGGAATGGATACAAAACAATTTTTAAAGTGGCAGGTGAAACTAAATAATGCCGAACAAGTTGATTGATTCCGGCAAAAGAGCCGCTAAATACGGATTTATTCACTCACTTATTACAGTTGCTTTTGCAGTTATATTTAACTATGCTGTAATGCTATTGACGGACGGAGAAAACTTTGTTACAAAGAATCCTACCCAAACAGTTATAAACGGACTGAGATACGATGTGGTTCTTGCCGTTTTAGCCATCCTTACCGGTCTTATTCAAATATTCCTTTTTAATACAGACAGTTCTTTTTTTCTTTTGGAGTATATTCCTGTATATGTAATCTGCTATATAGGACTTGGCTTTTTTGTATTGAGCTTTCCTCTTCGTGGCATTTTTGATATACTCTTTTATCTTATTGGCCCTGCTCCTGTAGGAGTTGTTTTGGGGGTTGTTTTGAAGCTGATATATATTTATGCCAAAAAGATTATAAATAAAAAACCGTAAAATCCTAAAAATTTTACGGTTTTAAATTTTTCCTCTTGAAATCCTACTAAACCTATGATATTATTAGGATATAGGTTATATATCGGTTTTGGAGGTAATGTATGAAGATTTCCACCAGAGGACGGTATGCCTTAAGAATGCTTATAGACATTGCAGAGAGTCAACAAGAGGGGTATGTATCGCTTAAGGATATCTCCGAAAGACAATTGATATCAAAAAAATATCTTGAGCAAATTGTTCCCTCACTGGTGTCTGCAGGGTTTTTAAGCGCAGGCAGAGGTCATATGGGCGGATATAAGCTTGCCTTAGATACCTCCCGTATTACCGTGGCAGATGTGCTTAGGGTTACGGAAGGTAACCTTGCACCGGTATCCTGCCTTGAGGGTGAGGTTAACGATTGCCCGAGGGCTAAAGGGTGCGATACACTTTTTGTATGGCAGGGACTTATGGAAGTAATCGTAGATTACCTTGAAAGTATTACCATAAGAGATATCATAGCCCGGAAAACCCGCAAAAAACAGGACGATTATGTCCTGCTTTAAAGGACAAAGCTCTTTTGTTCTTATATACTGATTTGTTATATTAAAAAACCCGCACATTGAAAAATGTACGGGTTTTTGTCTGTTATGGTGTTTTAAGCTTCTGCATTGGAAAGTCAGCATTATGAGGTAGATTATATTGTTTTCATATGATTAACTAATGACTAAGGATTTCACAATTGCAATGCTTTCTTTCACAAGTAGCTCGCCAACATCCGGCGTGCAGATGCCGTTGAAGGTGAATGTGGAATAACCTCCGCCTTTTAATGCTCTTTTAGTGGGCAGATACCCAAGTCTGTCATAGGTAAGCTGGGTGTCAAAAACTATATTTTTGTCCAATGCCATACGGATACGGTCTGCATATTCTATAAAAAGCTCAAAGGGATTTGTTACAAATGCAATATCACCTATAACCGTTGCATATATTCGTGTAATAACTCCCTTTGAAGGATTTTCGTACATTCGTACTTTAAAGTCCGAGTTAAGGTAGTTAAATCGCCTGTTTCCTGTGCAGTATTTGCTTCTGTCACCGGTATAGTTTTCGTCGGCTTTGTATTTTTTTATAAACTCTTTTGACCACAGGTATTCTTCTTTTGTTATACTATGGGTGGGAAAAACTATTTTTTTCATACCTTGAGCATGATGTACATCCCCACGGTATTTTCTTACGGTTTTTTCTTTGCAGTATACTATTTCGCGGGCAATTCTTTCGCCCATTTCTATGGCATATTTTCTGCCGGCACTAATTCTTTTTGCAGGTTCGCGAGGAAAACGGTCGACGATCTGATGGGGAGATAAATCTCCGGCACTGCGGCAAAGGGGAAATACGACTACACTTTCTCCAAGCTCTTTTCTGATTATATCCCTTACTATTCCCCAGTAATCAGCTGTTACATAGTTTGCCTTTTCATCACATTGCGCAGTACAAGGTACATTTGACACTACACCTTTAAGGTTGCCTTTTTCGCCGTATACATATATTAATTGCATAGGTCCGCCGTCTCTTCCTTCCATCTTAAGAAAGTTTTGTTCTGCGGTTTTTCCGTATATAATGCTTTGCCCGTCACTATATTCTACACGTCTGCAAACGCCTGTCTGTATACGTGATACGGCAATCTCAATATAGCTTTCCTCAAGGTTTGCTTTAGCTTGCAAAGTTGCCTCGGCAACTGCAGCTGCAAGACGGCTTCGCCATTCATAGCTTTGTATTACATCCTCCGGTTCGTTATCGGTAGCGGTCAGTGAATTATAGCTTTCAAAGGAGGGACCTGTGTGTATATGAGTTGCTGAAATTATAAATTCCTCTTCATTCAAATCGGGTATTATGGTTTTTGCACTTTTGAAACATTCATTGGATGTATCTGCCGTCAATCCAAGCGCGTCCACGCTAACCCATAAAGTGCGTGCATTTTTACTTTCAATAAGCATAGCGGTGGCAAAGATTCCGTCGTGTATCTCTTCTGTTATTCTTATATGCATCTGACCCAAAAGGTTTATTTTGCCTTTTGGGGGAGAATATTCACTTATGCCGAATCCTGTTTTCATGATATCAGTCCTTTACTATAAGATAGTACATTGAGTTTGATACATCACCCAGGCGAAACTTAAGCACGCCGTTTTCATAGGTGGTGTCTACCGTTCCGATATAAAAGCCTTCAGGGCTGATTGCCCAGACCTTCAAACCCTCCACAGAGGTTTTTATTTCAATATTGGTTTCTGTTACTTCAATACAAACCGGAGCTTTGCCTAGGTCAAACATCTGCTCATTTTTAAAGTCTGCTCCGGTGTTTTTAGCTCTGCCTACAGCGGTAAGAAGCATATTTTCGGAGCTTGATATATCTTTATCCGTAAGTGAGCTTAAGGCAATCACGGCAAAATCTGTTTCGCAGTTTATATTTACTCCGGAAAGTTCAAGCTTGCCGTTTTTGCCAAGAAATCCGTAGGCACATTTCGTCATGGGGGTGTTTACGGTTCCGTAATTTTTATTTCGGTTTATGTAGAGCTCTCCGGTGTCTGAGGTAACCTCATGTATTGCTTCTTCAAGGTTTACAAAAGCATCGGCATCTGCAAATTCTTTAAATTCCGTATCAGCCTCCACTCTGCACCTTTCCCAGTTTGTTCTGCCAAGGTCCCCGAAGGTTGAAGACATGCTTTTGTGAGGAACTTTTATAACTTTCTTTGAAGGTGACACATCGCCACGTCTTGTCATAAGTGCACTGTGATAGAACAGGCCAAATTTTGCCGGGTCGTTCCATGCGGAGAATATTCCCTGACGGTAGGGTACATTGCCTATCTTTTCTGCCTGCATTTCCTTGCCCAGTACATTCATCCTGTCTAAATATGAAGTATATGCATAGGTGTGTATGGCAAAACCCGACCAGTCCTGCAGAAGTCCGTAGGCTGCGGCATAGATGGGACTTTCTGCTCTGTAGTCATTAGGCCAGGGCATATCCCATTCGGACATAAAGGTAGGTTTATCTGCAACTGTTGCAAGGGTACGTGTCAAAAATGGTTTGTACTCTTTTGTTATTGCCTGATTTTTGCAGTATTTCTGCTTTTCGCCCCATCGCCAGTCATAGAGGTAGGCGTGGTCGTCAAGGAAATCAAACATAAGGTGTGTTTTTAAATTGGCGGGAGTTTGTACCATGTTTGTTCCGGTCAGGGGTATTTTTACACCGCATTTACGCATACACTCGGTCATTTCGCGGAAATATTTTTCCTGAATTTCCATTTTGAAGCTTATGAGTATTTCGTTTTTAAAGTCGTCTATATCAAAATCCCGGGTGGATTTATGGTAATCATTTTCCTTAAGCCACCTGTCAAACATATTGATAAAGTTTGTTCTGTAGGGCTCTGCGGTGATTTTTTGTCCTGCTGTAAAAAGGTGACACTCGTTTAAAATCTCCGCCATTACAAATACCGGGTCGTCAGCATAGGTAAGCTCGGTATATGGGTTGTAATGTGTCCAGAGCTTTTGACACAAATCCTTTTGAAGTTCAATTAATTTTTCGTCAAATATGCAGTATGGCTTTGCGGCATCGGGGAGGTTTTCGGCATTAGCCACGCCCTCCGAAGAACGGAATTTACGGTAGGTAAACATATCCATATAGCAGTATATGCCCTCTTTTTTTAGGCAGTATATAAGGTAGTCCAGCCTGTCCATGCTTTGTGCATCAAAGCTTTTGCCGTCAAAGGGCTTGCCCTTGGTAAATGAAAATATGTTTGGTGTGTTCCATTCGGAGTCAAGCTGGTGGAAACGCACAAGGTTAATACCCAGCTTTGCAAGCCTTCTTGCGAACTTTTCGGCATAGCTGTGGTCGGGGAAATTAGCTCCGCCGTTTAAATTTGTTCCAAAGAAACGTACTTTAGTGCCGTCTTCGAACACGAAGTATTTACCCTCTGTTTTAAGAAATCCGTGTTTCCCGGCAGGCTTTTCATCTTGAAATATAAATGAAATATCAACAGGTAAATCATCGTGGTAAAATGGATATGGAATATACGTGGACATAAGAAAACTCCTTTTTATAAGTATATACTTGAATTATACAACATAAAGGTATATAATGACTATATGAAATCAATGCACAAAACCAATGAAAAACGGTACTGAGGTGGACTATGAGGGGTATATTTGAAAGCAAAGAAATCGAAATTGAAGCCTTTACAAGCGATTCTTTAAAGGCATATGCGCCCATGTTTCATTCTCACGGAGAGATTCTTTACGTTACGGAGGGCACAGTCACAGTAACGGTGGACGGTAGGCGGAAAGAACTGTTATCTGACGAGCTGTGCGTGGTTTTTCCATACAGTGTTCACAGCTATGAACCCCAAACAGGGGCAAAGGTGTCTGTTGTCTTGTTTTCTCCGGAAAATGTTGGCGAATTTTCGGAAGTGCTTCTTTCTTCGGTTCCACACAATCCGTTTTTTGAAAATTCGTCAGATATGTTTCCTTTGATGAAAAAGATTCTGTTACTTTCAAAGGAGAACAATTCACTTTGCAGGAAAACTCGCGATGCATATCTTAAGGCATTGCTGGGAGAGTTGCTTATTAATGTGGAGCTAACTGACAGAAACACCTCCGATGCCAATGTGGTAAGAGCAGTTCTTGAATATTGTTCAGAATATTTTTTTGAGGAAATTTCAATAAAGAGTGTAGCTGAAAATGTATTTGTCAGCGAAAGATATATTACAAAAATATTTGCAGAAAAAGTTGGCTGCTCTTTCCGTAATTACATAAATGCTTTGCGGATAAATAGGGCAAAACAACTGATTAATGAAACCACCTTAAGTATAACCGATATTATGTATGAGTGCGGATACAAAAATCAAAGCACTTTTAACAGGGTATTTCTTGAGAATGTTGGTGTTTCACCAAGGATGTACAGAAGGTGTGAAAATCCATTTTAAGTTCAAAAATTAAAAAACAAAGGGATGACAAAAAACAGATTTTTGTCATCCCTTATGCTTTTAATAACGCTGAAGCAGATACATGCAACCAGCTTTAAATATTAACCTTCGTAGTTGTAGCCTGCTTCAATTGTCTTAATGTTGTTTTCAAGAAGCTCGGGCTTGGAGGCAGGAACAAGCTTTGTAATAGCAGCTTTAAGCTCATCTAAAGTAAACATACCTGTTTCCTTAACAAGCTTACCTACAAGAATCATATTGGCAAGCTTTGGAAGACCCATTTTGTTTGCCATATCTGTAGCAGGAACCTTGAACACGTCAATGTCATCTCTTACGGCATCTCTGGAAATAAGAGTGCTGTCTAAAATTGCCTTTCCGCCGGGAACCAGCTGATCTTCGAACTTATCGAAAGAAGGAGCATTCATAGCGATGAGAGCTGTAGGCTCTACTATAATAGGAGATGCAACGGGCTCGTCGGATACTATAACGTGACAGTTACATGTACCGCCGCGCATTTCAGGTCCGTAGGAAGGAAGATGGGAAACGTTTTTGTCTTCTATCATACCTGCGTAAGCAATTGCCTTACCTGCAAAGAGGATACCCTGACCGCCGAATCCGGCAAATATGGTTTCGTATGTCATAATTATTCTTCCTCCTTTGCATCAATATCTTTGTATACGCCCAAAGGATAGTGAGGAAGCATATTTTCTCTCATCCATTCAAAGGACTCTGTGGGGCTCATTCCCCAGTTTGTAGGACAGGTGGAAACAACTTCTACAAGGGAGAAGCCCTTGCCGTCAAGCTGATTCTGGAAAGCTTTCTTTATAGCTTTTTTTGCCGCCTTAATGTGGGGGATTGTATCTACGGTTACTCTTTCAATGTAAGAGGGACCGTCCAAAGTAGCAAGCATTTCGCTTACTCTTATAGGGTTACCGTTTCTCTGCTGGTCTCTGCCATAGGGGGTAGTCTGTGTTACCTGACCCAAAAGTGTGGTAGGAGCCATCTGACCTCCGGTCATACCATAGATAGCGTTGTTTATAAATATTGTGGTGATGTTTTCGCCTCTTGCTGCTGCATGAACAGTTTCTGCTGTACCTATAGCGGCAAGGTCACCGTCACCCTGATAGGTAAATACTACCTTGTCGGGATGAACTCTCTTGATACCTGTAGCAACTGCGGGAGCTCTGCCGTGTGCGGCTTCCTGCATATCACATTCAAAGTAGTTGTATGCAAATACGGAGCAGCCTACGGGAGCTACGCCGATTGTGGAACCTTCAATTCCGAGTTCGTCTATAACCTCGGCAACCAGACGGTGTACAATACCGTGAGGGCATCCGGGGCAGTAATGGAGAGGCACATCAGAGAGTGCATGGGGTCTTGAAAATACTTTTTCCATTATTTGTCACCTCCGGCAATTTCTTCTATTTTATTAAGTATTTCGTTGGGAGTAGGTACGATACCGCCGGTTCTGCCAAAGAACTCAACGTTTGCTCTGCCGTTTACGGCAATCTTAACATCGTCTACCATCTGTCCCATACTCATTTCTACAGCAAGGAAAGTCTTTTTCTTTCCGCCTTCGAGAGCCTTTTCAAAAGCTTCGTAGGGGAAGGGCCACAGGGTAATGGGTCTTATTATGCCAACCTTTAATCCCTTTGCCTTAGCCTTTGCCATAGCAGTTTTTGCAATTCTTGCGGTTGTGCCGTATGCTACGAGGATGATGTCTGCATCTTCGATGCCTTCGGTTTCGTAGCGTACTTCGTTCTTTTCAATTTCTTCGTACTTCTTCTGTCTTGCAAGTACAAGGTCTTCAAGGTCCTTGGGTTCAATGAAGAGGGAGTTTATAATGTTCTTTTTTCTCTTCATATCTGTACCTGTGGTTGCCCATTCCTTTTCGGGAAGGTCGCCAAGCTCTGTATCTTTAAATTCTACAGGCTCCATCATCTGACCCAGCATACCGTCACCCATAATCATAACAGGGCATCTGTACTTGTCGCCTATGTCAAAAGCATCGCTTGTAAGGTCAACCATTTCCTGAATGGAGCTGGGAGCGAGAACCACAAGGTGATAGTCACCGTGTCCGCCGCCCTTTACTGCCTGATAGTAGTCGGACTGAGCAGGCTGAATACCGCCAAGACCGGGGCCGCCACGCACAATGTTAACTATAACACAGGGAACATCGGCACCTGCTATGTAGGAGATACCTTCCTGCTTTAAGCTTATTCCGGGGCTCGACGAGCTTGTCATAACTCTTGCACCTGCACCGCCTGCACCGTATACCATATTTATAGCGGCAACTTCGGACTCAGCCTGAAGGAATACACCGCCGATTTTGGGCATTTTTTTGGACATATATGCCGATACCTCTGTCTGAGGTGTTATGGGATAACCGAAAAAGTGTCTGCAGCCTGCACGAATAGCAGCTTCAGCCAAAGCTTCGTTACCCTTCATCAAAACTTTGTTTGCCATCTTTTTCTACCTCCTTATTTCTCTACTTCGATTACGCAATCGGGGCATATGGTTGCACAGAAAGCACAACCTATACACTTGTCTGTTTCAATAACTGTTGCAGGGTGGAAGCCCTTTGCGTTAATTCTGTCTGTAGCCATTACGACTATCTTCTTGGGACATACTGTTGTACAAAGTGTACAGCCTTTGCATCTGTCTTCTCTGAAAGTAACTTTAGCCATAATGATTCCTCCTTTATAAAAAATCTTGTTTTTTTATAGTTATCATCCTACGCCATGGCGTCGAACGGTAATTTCATAAATAATTCAATTTCCATTACCCTTGGGTCTTTTATATTCCGGAGCATTTCCTTTGTGCCTGTAATGTGCTTTACTTCTACCCCCAGAGCTTTTGCTGCATCTTCTGCAAACTCAAGGCTTTCCTCAAGGTGCTTTGGTTCGCTTAAATAGGAAAGGTTGGTGTTATTTATAAGCCCGGTTATTTTGGCACGGCTTATATATTCTATATTTGCCGCAAGCTCCTTAATGTCTTCAATATTACTTGTATCGGGTCTTAATGCATTTAGCACAAAGTACATCTCGTAGTCTTCGTCCTTAAGGTAACGGAAAAACTGACCCAATGCCACAGCACCGTCATCGTCACCGCCAAGGTCAAGCACCGCGTAGCAGTCCTTGTTTGTAAAAACCGAAAGAATGTCTCCCGGAAGTACGGGTATGTCGATATTTGTGGAAGCGTAGTCGGGAGATATTACCCTTATACCTTTTTCCTCAAGAAATGCTCTGGCATCGTTGGTACGAAAATAGGGGTTAACTATATCCATATCGCATATAACTACATTTTCGTGTTCTTCTTTGAGCTTTAATGCCATATTAAGGGCGATTTCCGTTTTGCCGCTTCCGTAGTGGCCTGTGATGATGTTGATTCTTTTCATAGCGTCATCCCTCCACAATTTCCAGTGCAGAGCTTTTTGTTACCTTGTGCTTGTTAAAGTAGAGCACAAAGCCAAACCATAATGCAAACCATATTACCTCGGACGCTGCGGTAATGGTTGCACAAAGGTTGTTGAAGCTTAGCACACCATAGAGCAAAAATGCTCCCATAAGGGGTAATACATAGAGTACAAAGGCGTAAAGCAACACTTTTGAAGTGTCTTCGCCTATCTTTACTCTGTCGCCGACTTTTGCGCCTATGGGGTTTAAAATATCCACTTCAATGTCGGGGTTTTTGCAAAGGTTACACTCTCCGCAGTCGTGACCGCAGGCAGAGGAACGTTTTATCCTGACGGTGGCGGTGTTGCCATTCAGCTTTACAACAATTCCTTCTCCGTTTATGATATATCACCCCAATATGATTTAGATTATAATATTATATCATATCAATAGTATAAATTCAAGAATTAACACTACATTTTTTGACTTTTTATGCAGGAAAATGTTGTGGAAAATTTACAAATTTAAAACCGAAAACAATATGTATAAAAACGTAAATAAAGCTTTGTGTAAGATTGACAAATATGTTAGCTCTGTTATATAATTCTGTTGTGTTACGGTGTCTTTATGTCTGTTACAAAATTCCGGCTATGAAGGAGTTTTGATTATTAAGTTCCTGCATATACGGTAAGTGACCACATTACACATCGTATAGTGGCGCTCTGGTGTCAAATTGCATTAAAAATTGTTTAAATTCGGAGAATAAGTCCAATGAATAATGAATCAAAAAAGCTTGTATTTAAAGGATACGTCTATGTAATCCTTAGTGCAATAATTTTCGGCACCATGCCTCTTATGGCAAAGTCTATATATGCCGAAGGGGTAAACTCCATTACCCTGGTACTTTTAAGGAATTTTCTGGCACTTCCGATACTCGCACTTGCGGCAGTCTTTAGCGGAAACTCCCTTAAGATGTCCTTAAGAGATATGCCTTCCATAAGCCTTATTGCTCTTGTGGGGTGCTGTGTTACTCCGCTGCTTCTTTTCAGCTCCTACAACTATATGGATTCAGGCACAGCAACGGTATTTCACTTTATATATCCCGGAGTTGTTGTGCTTATTGAGTTTTTGTTTTTAAAGAAAAAAATAAAGCCCGGGACACTCTTGAGCTTGCTTTTGTGTCTTGGGGGTATATGCTTGTTTTATTCCCCATCAAAACCCATAAATCTTACAGGCAGTGTTTATGCCTTTTCCTCCGGAGTAACCTATGCCATATATGTGGTGCTTCTGGCTGCGTTTAAGCGCAAGGAGCTTTCCGGATGGGTGCTTAGCTTTTACATATCTCTGGTATGCTCGGCGGTGCTTTTGACAGTCTGCCTTGTAACCGGTGACCTTGCCATGCCCGTGAGCCTTAAAGGCTGGCTTTTAAGCTTTCTCTTTGCGTTAGCGGTAAATGTGGGAGCTGTGGTTCTCTTTCAGGGTGGCACAAGAATTGTAGGCGGTGAAAGGGCAGCAATCTTAAGTACTTTTGAGCCTATTACAAGTGTAATTGTGGGTGCGACTGTTTTCGGCGAGGTTATAGGCTTGCGTACCGGCACGGGAAGCGTGCTTGTAATATGTGCAAGTATACTGATAACGTTTTTTGATATGCGAAAAAAATCTGATAATTGAGGTTAGTTTTATATAAAAAAGTTCCGAGAAATTCCTCGGAACTTTTTTTCACATTTTAAATATTATCAAACAAAAAGTCAATAGGTTCATCGACCGGCTTTACCTTATGACCGCCATCCCATACAGTAACAAAAAGGTTATCGGGGCAATTCATAGCGTTGTAGTAGGCATTTGCTCTTTTGGCTTCTTCTTCGCCTTTTTGCCAATCGAAAACCTTGTCCTCTTTGCCTATGGAAATGTAGAGTTTACGGGGCGCGCAAAGGGCTGCCACCTCTGCGTCCTGAAACATATTGCCGGAGTTTGGATATGTCCAGCTTTGCCAAGGATACACATCGCGGTCGTTAAAGCAGGCACAGTTAAGACCTACGTTTATTCTCTTGTCTGCCGCCATGGTATGCATGGTAAAATACCCGCCGTAGGAAAGACCTACCATTCCGATATGCTTTGAATCAACTTCGTCAAGCCCCGATGCATAATCAATGCATTTCATTATTCCGCAAATTTCAAGTCCGGTTATGCTTAAGCCGAATCTCTTAAGGTTAACATCGGTTTTATCTCTGTCGTATACTACATCGCTTTGGTGTCCGTGTTCAACGCCTTTAAGCGACCACACCATAAGTTGTGGAGCAAGAACCACAGCGCCTCTTTCACGGATTCTAAGACCTGTGTTGGTGTAGTTGTTTTCACCTATTAAGTCCATGCAAAGCTCGGGAGAACCCCCTCCGCCATGTTGCATTACCACAAGAGGAGCTTTACCCTTTAAATTGTGTGGTACAAAGAGCATTGCATAGAAGGGAATGTCCTTTGTAAGGTATACCGTAAGGCGGTATATGTCACCAAGGTCATCGGATGCCACATATTCTTTTGCAGGGGGAGGGCAATCGGAAGTGTCTATTTTGTCAATGCCCAGCATTTTAATATACATTGACCTGTATTCTTCAATTTTCTCCGAAAAGGTTTCGGGCGGCATAAAGCTCTGACGGCTTTTACTGCCTTCTTTGTTCAGCTTTTCTATAAATGCCTCCACGCCATCATTGTATGCTCTGCGATAGCTGTCACCCTTTTCGGGATTTTCTTCGTATATGTTTTTACCCTTGTAAAGCATAGTTACTCCTCGCTTTTGTATTACCAGTAACCTTTGGATTTACCCATAAGTCTTGTGAGAAGCTCTGCAAAGCAGTAATCTCCGTAAATCAAGGATACGTTTATGTTTATGAGGTTACCCACGTAGCCGCTTCCTTCCGTAAGTAAGCCTTCGGTTTTGTATTCGTATCTGGTTGCGTAGTTTTCGTAAAGTTCAAAAAGAATTTTTTCGGCAGTTTCTTTGTAGCTTTCATCGCCTGTTGCATCATAAAGCTCCATAAAGCCCAAGCCTATTATTGATGCAGCAGATGTGTCACGGGGTGCGGCGTGAACGCCTTTGTAGTCAAAATCCCACTTGGGTATGAGGTTGTCCTCGGTAAGCTCCAGGAATTTTTCTGCACATTTTTTTGATGTTTCAAGGAAGCTTTCATCTTTTGTAAATTTGTATGCCCATGCAAAGCCTGTTGTTGCCCAGCCCTGACCTCTTGACCAGCAGGATGTGTCGGTGTGTCCCTGAAGTGTCTGCTGCATTCTGGGGCTTCCGTCGGGGTTGAATACAAAGGTGTGAGCTGTGGTGTAATCATCGCGAACAAGATATTTCTGTGCAGTTTTTGCATGAGTGTAGGCGATATCGTAGAACTTTTTGTCGCCGGAGAGCTCATAGCAACGGAATAAAAGCGGAAGATTGAAAAGACAGTCAACAATCATTCTGTAGAGATTATTTTTGCCGAATTCTGTATCTCCCCATTGATCCCACGCTTGTATGTAACCGCCCTCGGGTTTAAATCTTTCACAAAGAGCATATCCTGCCTTAAGAGTTATTTCTTTGGCGTGTTCGTCTTTAAAAAGAACGTATTTTGCATAGGATGATGGTGTAAAAAGCATACCTATATCGTGTGATAAGCCTTTTCCGTGGATTTCAAGAATTTTTTCCAATCTGTCAATCAGCTTGTCGTTGGTTTCTTTGAAAATTTCCTTGCCGGAAATTTCGTAGCAAAGGTAGTTTAATCCTGCGTAAAAACCGCCTGTCCATCCGCAATGCTCGTTTCGGTCGTATTTTCCGTTTTCTGTTGTATGAGGAAATAAATCACCTATTTTCTGGCAATTAAGTTCCTGCTTTTTGAGTATAAATTCCTGTATTTCATTATACATATCGATAACCTCCCTTTAGAATTTGACAATATTATAACAAATATGAACGTGAATATCAATTGTTTTTTGAAAGTATAAAAAACATCAACAAAAATTTTGACAATACCAATATTTTGTGATATTATATATGTTAGATTTTTATGACTATATTTATATAAAGGAATGATTTTAGTGGACTATCAGAAGCTTGCGGAACTCTTGTTCCCGCACATTGATAAGACAATTGAAGATTACGAAGCAATCTACCCTCAGAGAGACCTTGGCGAAGAAGCTAAAATTACACGTTTTGCTCCCAGCCCCACAGGATTTCTCCACATTGGTGGTCTTTTTGCGGCACTTATTTCCGAAAGAATTGCTCATCAAAGCGGAGGTAAATTTATACTCCGTATAGAAGATACCGACAAAAAACGAGAGGTAGACGACGGCGTTTCCAAGATTATAGAAGGGCTTAAGTCCTTTGGTATACAAATAGACGAAGGCTTTGTGGACTTCGACAAAGAGGAAGGTGCCTACGGCCCCTACAAGCAGAGTCAAAGAGCGGAAATTTATCAATGCTTTGCAAAGAAGCTTGTAGAGCAGGGTATGGCTTACCCTTGCTTCTGTTCGGAAGAAACCCTGGCTAAAATCCGCGAGGAGCAGGAACAGGAGAAGATTCTTCCCGGTTACCACGGAAAGCACGCATATTGCCGTGATTTAAGCTTTGAAGAAATCGAAGCAAATATAAAAGACGGTAAAACCTATGTATTAAGACTTAAATCCCCCGGAAGTGAGGATAAGAGAATTAACTTCAAAGACGGAATAAGAGGTAAGATTGAGCTTCCCGAAAACATCGTTGATGTAGTTATATTAAAGTCAGACGGAATTCCCACATACCACTTTGCCCACGTTGTGGACGACCACCTTATGAGAACTACCAATGTTATCCGTGGTGACGAGTGGATTTCCTCCGTTCCCATTCACATTCAGATGTTCTCCATGCTTGGTCTTAAGGCCCCCAAGTACGCTCACATTGCTCCCATCATGAAGGAAGATGAAGGCGGCAAGCGTAAGATTTCCAAGCGTAAAGACCCCGAAGCTGCTGTTACATGGTATAGTGATGAAGGTTACCCCGTAGACGGTGTTATAGAGTATCTTTTGAACCTTGCAAACTACACCTTTGAGGACTTCCGCAGAGCAAACAAAACTGCACCCTGGACAGAGTTTAAGCTTGAAATGAACAAAATGAGTAACTCCGGTGCCCTCTTTGACCTGGTTAAATTAAATGACATATGCAAAAATAAAATTGCATCTTATACAGCGGACAAGGTTTATGCCCTCGCCACAGACTGGGCAAAGCAGTATGACGAAGAGCTTTATGCACTTCTTACAAGAGACGAAGCATTCTCTATTGCTATGTTTAACTTTGACCGTAACCCCGACAAGCCCCGTAAGGATATAGGCAAGTGGTCCGAGGTAAGGGGAGCATTCTCCTTTATGTTTGATGAGCTTTTTGACGGCAAGTATGATGAAGTTCCCAATATTGCAAAGGAAGACATATCGGCAATTATTGATACCTACGCTTCCACTTATGAGGAAGCCCCCGACAATAACGAGTGGTTCAACGCATTAAAGGATGTTGCTGAAAAGCATGGCTTTGCAAGGGAAGTTAAGGAATACAAAGCGAATCCCGAAGCCTTCAAAGGCCACGTTGGCGATGTAAGTAATATTATTCGTGTCGCAGTAACCGGCAGAACTAAATCTCCCGACCTTTATTCCATAATGAAGACAATGGGCAAAGAGAGAGTATTAAACAGAATTTCAGCATATAAAGGAGCGATTGGCTAATGGACGCACCCGTATCAAACTTTATACATGACGCAATAGACAAGGACCTTGCCGAAAAGGTCTACGAGAAAGTACAGACAAGATTTCCCCCTGAGCCCAACGGCTACCTTCACATAGGTCACGTTAAGGCTATAAACATAGACTTCTCCACAGCAAAGAAGTATGGGGGTACCTGTAACTTAAGACTTGACGACACCAACCCCACCAAGGAAGATGTGGAATATGTGGATTCCATTATGGAGGACATCAAGTGGCTTGGCTTTAACTGGGACAACGTATACTACGCTTCGGACTATTTCCCCGAAATATACGAATGTGCCGTAAAGCTTATTAAGAAAGGTCTTGCTTATGCAGACGACCTTACTGCCGAGGAAATAAGGGAATACAGAGGAACTCTCACCGAGCCGGGCAAGGAAAGCCCCTACAGAAACAGAAGTGTTGAAGAAAACCTTGACCTGTTCCAGAGAATGACCGACGGCGAATTTGAAACCGGCTCTAAGGTGCTTCGTGCAAAAATAGATATGGCTTCCGGTAACATCAATATGAGAGATCCGGTAATATACAGAGTTCTCCATGCAACTCACCACCGCACAGGCGACAAGTGGTGCGTATACCCAATGTATGACTTTGCACACCCCATTTCCGATACTGCAGAGGGTGTAACCCATTCCCTTTGTTCTTTGGAATTTGAAGACCACAGACCTCTTTATGACTGGGTGCTCAAGGCTTGTGATTACCCTGTACCTTCAAGACAGATTGAGTTTGCAAGACTTAACCTTACCAACACTCTCACAAGTAAGCGTAAGTGCTTAAAGCTTGTAAAGGACGGCATTGTAGACGGTTGGGATGACCCCAGAATGTCCACAATCTGCGGTATGAGAAGAAAGGGCTATCCTGCAGAAGCTCTCATAGATTTTGTTGAAAGAATAGGCGTGGCAAAGGCATTCAGCGTAATTGACTACGCTATGCTTGAGCACTGCGTAAGAGAAAACCTCAATATGAAGGCACCCCGTGCCATGGCTGTGCTTAATCCCCTTAAGGTTACCATAGAAAACTATCCCGAAGGCGAAAGCGAGCTTTTACCTGTGGATATTAACCCCAACGATGAAAACGCAGGCACAAAGAATGTGTCCTTCTCAAAGAATATTTTCATAGAAAAGGACGACTTTATGGAAGTTCCCGTTAAGGGATATAAGAGATTAACTCCCGACAATGAGGTTCGTCTTAAAGGTGCATACTTCATTAAGGTTAAGGAAATTGTAAAGGATGCAAACGGCGAAATTACAGAGCTTATCTGCACCTATGACCCCGAGTCCAAGGGCGGAAATTCCCCCGACGGCAGAAAGGTAAAGGGTACAATTCAGTGGGTAGATGCAAACAACTGCTTAAATGCCACAGTTAATATGTACGACAAGCTTTTTGTTACTTCAAATCCCGGTGACCTTGAAGATTACCTTGAAAATTTAAATCCCGAATCCCTTGTAGTGCTTAAAGACTGTAAGATAGATGCAGACCTTGCCTCGGCAAAGCCCGGTGACAGTTTCCAGTTTATGCGTAACGGCTACTTTACCGTGGATAAGTATTCCAAGGAAGATGATGTAGTATTTAACCTTACCGCAACACTTAAAGATTCCTTTAAAATTCAATAATCAAATCAAAACTTCCGGCCTGAAACACGGGTCGGAAGTTTTAATATGGGCAAAAATTGATTGGAACCGGGCTTAAATGAGGCAGATACCAACCGGCAATGTCATATTTACCTTGTTTAATTCATAAAATAATCCGGAAGGAGCTGTTTTTATGAATTACTATATATGTGCCAATACATCTTTGGGATATTGGGATTTTACCGAAGACAATATTTACGACGTGGCAAAGGTTATAGAACTCAAAAGCTCAAACAAATATATTACAGACAAGGTTTTAGACCTTATTTACCAAAATCTTGGTGAGCCCTGCCACATTATATTTGCTCCGGGAACCAAGGATTTAAAAAGCGCTGTAATATCAGATAGCCGTAAGATTGCTTTTGTATCTAACTGCAATCTGGGTGACAAAACCGTAGATCTTGATGAACATTTCGGGGTAACTGCTCACTCTGACTCTGTATCGGAAAATATGAAAAAAATGGAGATTTCCTACAGAAAAGCCAAGGTAATTCACGACATATGGGAGAAAATCTATATAAGTAATATGGATTTTAAAAGGCTTGATTCCTATTGCGAAAATGTGATTTCAACCCTGGTTACCAAAGACTCTTCAAGGGGAATGGCAAAAACCTACAAAAGATTCTTTGGCACAACCACTCCGGAAGGCAGTTTGAATTTTATTGACAGTCTTACACAAAATCTTAATGAAAGGTACTATATTAAGGGCAGACCCGGTACAGGTAAATCCACCTTTCTTAAAAAGCTTGCCGCAGAGCTTTTGGAGCGTGGCTTTGACATAGAGCAGTATTACTGCAGTTTTGACCCCAAGAGCCTTGATATGGTGGTGTGTCGAGAGCTTTCTTTCTGCGTATTTGACTCTACTGCTCCCCATGAAAAGTTCCCTGAAAGGGACGGAGATATTATTCTTGATTTTTATGAGGAATCGGGGCTTTCCGGTATTGACGAAAAGTATGCCCGTGAGCTTAGTGACATAAAAAATGACTATAGCTTTAATGTATCGGAGGGAGTGCTTAGTTTCAAAAAGGCAATGCTTGCAGAAAATTCGGAGGATAAGCTTAAGGCAGATAACTTAAAAATCACCGTGGATATGGGCTTGTTTTTCTAAATAAAAACGACCTCCGAAAATCGGAGGTCGTTAACATAAAGAACATGAAAAGCCCCAAATGGCTTTTCTACATTTGAAGATAAAATAACAAGATATAACTTTTATTACATAGTTATTCTTATTCCTTTTTCGGTCTTCGCTTTTTTACGTCCCTAAAACAGGCTTGTTTGGTTGCTTTCCTCATTATCCTCGTCTTTAAGATAATATCCCGCCGCCGGTATACTCTTTGCTCTGTAATAATCGGGATTTGAAAGTGTAACCTCGGAAAGAAGCATTGCCTTTGCAAGCACACTCTTTTTCTTAAGATTCATAACTATCACGCCCTGAGAGTCACGGGCTGCCTTTTCGGGCACAAGTGAGGAATTGAACACTACCACCTTGTCAAGGTTGGTGTAGAGCACCATGTCAGCATCCTCGGGCAGGTATCTTACAGACACAAGAGGGAACTTCTTGCAGTAAGCGTTAATAAGCTTTTTGCGGTTTGTCTTGGTTTCGTAGCTGTTAAAGGGAATCCTTGCACCTCTGCCGTTTTCAAAGATGTACATAAGGTGTCCCTTGTAGTCATTGGTGGGTATTACATACACAATCCTCTCACCGGGTTCCATTTCTATAAGGTTAGGCAGGAAGTGTCCCCAGTCGCTTGCCTTGCAGTCGGGTATGTCATATAGCTTAATCTTGTATGCATTCTGCTTGTCGCTTATAAGCACCAGGTCGCAAATGTTTGTGGAATCCCACTCACATACCATATAAGCATCGTCTTTCATCTTCTGTGCACCGCTGGAACGCAATGACACGTGAGATATTTTCTTTAAGTAGTTGTCGGAGGTTAAGAACACCCTTAAGTTGTAGTTGTCTATATTTTCGGTTTCATTGTAAACTTCAACTTCTTCTTCCTTAAGGATAGTTGTTCTTCTGTCAACACCGTATTTTTTGCTTATTTCCTTAAGCTCGGCTATGATGATTTTCTTAACTTCCTTGGGGTCTTTTACCACCTTGTCCAGTCTGTCGAGCTCTGCCACAAGGTCGTCAATGTCGTCAAGACGATTCAGAATGTATTCTTTGTTTAAGTGACGAAGCTTTATGTCAGCAACATATTCTGCCTGAATTTCATCAATGTCAAAGCCTTTAATAAGATTGGGTACTACATCTTCGTCTTTTTCTGTGTTGCGGATTATGGCAATGGCTTTGTCAATATCAAGAAGAATCTTCTTAAGACCTTCCAAAAGGTGGAGCTTGTGGGTAAGCTTGTTTATTTCGTACTTGGTTTTGCGGACAATGCAGTTCATTCTGAAGGCTGTCCATTTTTCTAAGATTTCCCTTACTCCCATTACCTTTGGCACATTGCCGTCCAGGATATTGAAGTTACAGCTGAAGCTGTCTTCTAATGTAGTCATTTTAAAGAGCTTTTGCATAAGTGCATCTGCATCGGTGCTCTTTTTTACATCTAAGGTAATCTTAAGACCGTTAAGGTCGGTTTCGTCACGAAGGTCATTGATTTCACGGATTTTGTTGGACTTAATAAGTTCTACAATCTTGTCGATTATTGCTTCTGCAGTGGTGGTGTAGGGGATTTCATAGATTTCAATGTATCCGTTTTTCTTGTCAAAACGCCATTTACTGCGTACCTTGAAGCTTCCTCTTCCGTTTTCGTATATGGCAGAGAGATTTTCTTTGTTGTATATAAGCTCACCGCCTGTGGTAAAGTCGGGAGCAATAAGTGTTTCCATAAGGTCGCACTTGGGGTTTTTAAGGTAAGCAATTGTAGTGTCGCACACTTCCTTAAGGTTAAAGGAGCAAACGCAGTTTGCCATACCTACGGCAATACCCTGATTGGGGTTTACAAGGATATTGGGGAAGGTTACGGGAAGGAGCACCGGTTCCTTTAAGGTACCGTCGTAGTTGTCCATAAAGTCAACGGTATTTTTGTCTATATCTTTAAATAGCTCCTTGCTTATTTCGTCAAGCTTAACCTCGGTGTAACGGGATGCAGCATACGCCATATCTCTGGAATAATGCTTTGCAAAGTTACCCTTGGAATCCACAAAGGGGTGGAGCAGAGAGTCATTACCACGGGTAAGACGTACCATTGTTTCGTAAATGGCACCGTCGCCGTGGGGATTAAGCTTCATGGTCTGACCCACAACGTTTGCAGACTTTGTCTTATTGCCCGTAAGAAGATTCATCTTGTACATGGTGTACAAAAGCTTTCTGTGGGAAGGCTTAAAGCCGTCTATCTCGGGAAGCGCTCTGGAGATGATAACGCTCATGGCGTAGGGCATATAGTTTTCCCTTAGGGTATCTGTAATTTTTTGATCCTGACTATACATATCCTTGCACCTCCTTAGCTTAAGTCTAACATATCAAGATAAAGGTGACCGTTTTCGGCAATGTATTCTTTTCTGTCCGAAAGGTTGTCACCTAAAAGCAGGTCAAACATTGTGGAAGTAGGACCCACATCTTCGCTCATTACCCGTATAAGTCTTCTTGTTTCGGGGTTCATGGTGGTTTCCCACATCATTTCCGGCTCGTTTTCACCAAGACCCTTGGAACGCTGAATGGTGTATTTTGAATTTCCAAGCTTTGCCAGAATATCTGCCTTTTCTTTTTCGGTATAGGCAAACAATGTTTTGTCCTTGGTGTTAATTTCAAAGAGGGGAGATTCAGCAATGTAAACCTTGCCTTCGTCTATAAGTGTGGGAACCAGGCGGTAGAGCATTGCAAGTATAAGTGTACGTATCTGGAATCCGTCCACATCCGCATCGGTACAGATTATTATCTTGTCCCAACGGAGATTGTTAATATCGAATGTATTTAAGTTCTTGTTGTGCTTGGAGCTTATTTCCACACCGCAACCCAATACTCTTAAAAGGTCAACTATAATATCACTTTTAAATATTTTTTCGTAGTCCGCTTTAAGGCAGTTAAGGATTTTACCTCGAACCGGCATAATTGCCTGAAATTCGGAATCTCTGCCCAGTTTACAGGAGCCCAAAGCCGAGTCACCCTCAACTATGTACACTTCCCGGCGGCTTACATCCTTGGTGCGGCAGTCAACAAATTTTTCCACACGGTTACTTATATCAAGACTTCCGGAGAGCTTTTTGGCAATGTTTACTCTTGCTTTTTCCGCATGCTCACGGCTTCTTTTGTTTATCAGAACCTGTGCGGCAATCTTTTCAGCCTCTGCCTTGTTTTCTATGAAGTAAACTTCAAGCTCGTGGCGGAGCCATTCTACCATGGCATCCTGTATGAATTTGTTGTTTATGGCTTTCTTTGTCTGGTTTTCGTAGCTTGTGATTGTAGAGAATGAGTTGGATACCAAAAGCAAGCAATCCTTAACATCACCAAAGTTAATCTTGCTTTCGTTTTTGGTGTATTTGTTATTATTTTTAAGGTACTGGTCTATGCTGTATACAAAGGCATTGGACACAGCCTTGTCGGGAGAGCCGCCGTGCTCGAGGAAGCTGGAGTTGTGGTAGTATTCAAGTAGGGTAGCCTTGTTGGAGAAGCAGAACGCCACGGAAAGCTTAACCTTGTATTCAGGCTTGTCCTCGCGGTCACGGCCCTTTCTTTCACATTCAAGGTACTGTATATCTGTTAAAGCCTGGTCGCCGCCTACTTCCTTTACGTAGTCGGTAATGCCTTCTTCGTATATAAATTCCTTTTCTTCGAACTGACCTTTGGCAATTTCATTTTTGTATTTAAAGCAAAGACCTTTGTTTACTATAGCCTGCTTTTTAAGGATTTCCTCATAGTATTCCGAGGGGATGTCGATGTCTGTAAATACATCAAGGTCGGGACGCCACTTTGTGGTGGTACCGGTGTGACGGTGTCTGAATTCCGTTTTGGAAAGACCGCCCACGTTTTCGCCCTTTTCAAAGTGCAGGGAGTACTTGTATCCGTCACGAAGCACGGTTACATCCATATACTCTGAAGCGTACTGGGTAGCACAGGCACCAAGGCCGTTAAGACCCAAGCTGTATTCATAGTTTTCGCCGTCGTTGTTTTTGTACTTACCGCCGGCATAAAGCTCACAGAATACCAGTTCCCAGTTGTATCTGTCCTCAATTGGGTTATAGTCAACGGGTATACCTCTGCCGTAGTCGGATACTTCCACAGATTTGTCAAGATAACGGGTTACTTCAATAATGCTTCCGTGACCTTCTCTTGCCTCGTCAATGGAGTTGGAAAGTATCTCAAATACTGCATGCTCACAGCCTTCGAGGCCGTCGGAGCCGAAAATAACCGCAGGCTTAAGCCTTACTCGGTCGGCACCTTTAAGCATAGATATACTTTCGTTATCATAAGCTTTGGTTTTCTTTTTTTCTGCCATAATTTCACCTCTACATATTGTGCGCTATTTCTGCATTTTCACCTATATTTTGTGGTCTGAAATCTGCGCCTACATAGTTTACAATACAATATTTTCCGCACAAAGTCAAGGGTATAAACAAAACTGTAATTTAATAGAAAAAAATCGGCATTTTCCGCCGGAAGTCTTGACATTAAAATACTCCGGGACTATAATTGTCGTATAGCTCATTTTTTTTAATTACAATATAAAAGGAGAGAATCATAATGCCTTTAATTGATATGCCTTTAGAAGAACTAAAAGTATACGGTGGAGTAAGCCCCAAGCCCGATGATTTTGAAAAATACTGGGAAGAATCCCTCGGGGAAATGCACGCTCTTGATAAGGAGGTAACCATTACTCCTTCAAAGTTTAAATCCCCTGTGGCAGATTGCTACGATATGTATTTTACAGGTGTTCACGGTGCAAGAGTTTATGCAAAGCTTTTAAAGCCAAAGAACATAAACGGCAAATGTCCTGCGGTGGTTCATTTCCACGGATATTCCGGTGCCAGCTCCTCTTGGACAGACTATTTAAAATATGCTGCTTCCGGCTTTGTGGTTGCTGCCATGGATGCCAGAGGTCAGGCAGGTAAGTCCCAGGATGTGGGCGGACACATTGGTAACACCATGGTAGGCCAGATTATTAAAGGTCTTGAAAATGACGACCCTAAGACTTTACTTTTCAGAGATACATTTCTTGATGCTGCCTCCCTTGCAGGCATAGTTATGGATATGGAAGAGGTTGACGAAACAAGAGTTGGTGCATGGGGAGGAAGTCAGGGCGGCGCCCTTACTCTGGCTTGTACATCACTGGAACCAAGAATCAACCGTGCAGCGCCGCAGTTCCCATTCCTTTGCGACTACAAGAGAGTATGGGATATGGACTTAGACGACAGAGCGTACAAGGAACTTCGTACATTTTTCCGTCAGAAGGACCCCCGTCACGAAAGAGAGGACGAAATCTTTACAAAGCTTGGCTACATAGACCTTCAGTTTTTAGCTCCCAGAATAAAGGGCAAGATTAAGCTCTTTACCGCGCTTATGGACCAGGTGTGTCCTCCTTCCACACAGTTTGCGGCATACAACAAAATGACCTGTGAAAAAGATGTTGTTATATATCCCGATTTCGGTCACGAAAATCTTCCCGACTGTGAAGATATAACATATATGTGGATGTGCGAAATGCTCTGATATATCTACGCAAAGTGGACAAGGTGTAATTTAAAAGCGTCAAAAAGAGGTATAATCTACCAAACGTAGGTTTACCTCTTTTTTTATTTGTGATAATATAAACTTGAGGTGATAGTAATGGATGCTAAAACAGTAGGCAATATCATAGCACGTCTGCGAAAAGAAAATTCCATGACACAGGCAGAGCTTGCTTCAAGGATAGATGTAAGCAGTAAGGCTGTAAGCAAGTGGGAAAACGGTCAGGGCTACCCCGATATTGCCACCTTGCCTTCTCTGGCATCGGTATTCGGCGTAAGTATAGACTACCTTATGCTTGGAGAGAAAAAGGGCATAACCGTTGCGGGAAATGTGCTCGTGGATATAGTAAAAAATATTGATATTTACCCCAAGCCCGGTATGCTTGTTAACTTAAACGAAATATCCTATGCGGTAGGGGGCTGTGCTCCAAATGTGGCCATAGACCTTGCAAAGATTGACCGCAGTATTCCCCTTAAGGTTATAGGTAAAATTGGCAAGGACGAAAACGGCAGATATATTCTGTCACAGCTTCAGAAAAACGGCATAGATGCGGAAGCTGTATGCTTCAGCGAAAATACTCCCACAAGCTTTACCGATGTAATGAGTATGCCCTCGGGAGAGCGGACCTTTTTCCACAAGAGAGGTGCAAATGCCGAGTTCGGCTATGATGACATAGATGTTAATGGATTAAATTGTGACATATTCCACATAGGCTACATACATCTTCTTGATGAATTTGACAAACCTGATGAAGAATACGGCACAGTAATGGCAAAGCTCCTTTGTAATGTGCAAAGCCGTGGAATAAAAACTTCCATAGATGTGGTAAGTGACTCCGGTGCAGACTATGGTGCAAAGGTAAAACCGGCACTTAAATATGCCAACTACGCCATTATGAACGAAGTTGAAGCCTGCCTTACCTTTGGTCTTGAATCCTATGATTCAAAGGAAAAATTAATAGAAGAAAACATAAAAACAGCAATGATAAAAATGGCGGAGTGCGGTGTAAAGGACAAAGTAATTGTGCACACCAAAACCGTGTCCTTTGCCTATGATGTACGCTCCGAAAGCTTTACCCGTGTAACCTCGCTTAAAATACCAAAAGAGGAAATCAAAGGCAGCGTAGGTGCAGGGGATGCTTTCTGCGCAGGGTGCCTTTACGGACTGTTTAACAGCTATGGCGATAAGCAGCTTCTTGAGTTTGCAAGTGCCGCTGCTGCATGCAATCTGTTTTCGGCAAATTCCGTAGACGGTATGCGTCAGAGAAATGAAATAATGGCTATGCCCGAAAAATATGAAAGATTATAAAGGAGATAATTATTATGCTGGTTAATTTTACAGAACTTTTGAAAGATGCAAAGAAAAATAAATACGGTGTGGGTCTTTTTAACACCACCGATACCGATATGCTTGAAGGTGTAATTTCCGCTGCTGAAGAGCTTCGTTCTCCGGTAATTATAGGTACTGCAGAGGTTCTTTTGCCTCACGGAGATTTAAAGCTTATTGCTCCTTCGGTGATTGAAGCGGCAAAAAGAGCCACCGTTCCCGTAGTAGTTCACTATGACCATGGTCTTACCTTCGACAGATGTATGGAAGCCATTAAGCTTGGTTTCTCCAGCATTATGTTCGACGGCTCTGCCGGCGGTGAAGAGGAAAATATAAAGAACACCGCCGAAATGGTTAAGATTTGTCATTCTCTGGGCATAAGTGTTGAAGGGGAAATCGGTCATGTAGGCAATGCCGACGCAGGGGACAACGAAACAAGTGATATGTACACTACTCCCGAAGAAGCTGTAAGCTTTGTGGCAGATACCGGCGTAGATGCCCTTGCAGTTGCCATAGGCACAGCCCACGGTGCATACAAAACCAAGCCCTGTCTTGACATTGAAAGATTAAAGCAGATAAGCTCTGCACTTAACACACCCCTTGTACTCCACGGCGGTTCGGGTCTTTCCGATGATGACTTTAAGAACACCATAGCAAACGGTATCTCTAAGGTAAACATTTACACCGACCTTTGCATAGCCGGTGCCAATGCCATGGCGCAGGGCGGTGAGTATCTTACTATCCGTGACAGAAAGGTAGAATATATAAAAGAAGCTGTTAAAAATAAGATTATGCTTTTCGGTTCAAACGGAAAATATTGATATATCAGTAAAGACCTGCTAAATAAAGTCAAGAGAAATTTTAAAAAATATTTAACTTAAATAACAGTACAACAAATAGACCGGCATTGAAGTGTGTCGGTCTAAATTTTTGTATAAACAATTCTAGGAGTTTGAATAAACTGCTTTAACTCTTGAATAATAAATCCTCAAAAATTTGTTGAGTGCTGCAATTTTGGCAACTTTTAAAGGTTTTCCTTCGGCTTCCTTCTTGATTAAGTATTGATAAACAGCATTATCGTTTTGGGGTTGTACTACCTTTAAGGCTTGCATGATTTCATAACCAGTTTTACGAAGTGAAGCAGATCCTCTCTTTGAGATTTTACGATTGCTACCATTAAATGAACCTGATTGATACGGTGGAGCATCAATTCCGGCATATGCAATTAATGCTGACGCACTATGAAATCGTTTGACATCTCCAATTTCTGCAATAATACGTGGTGCAAGCACATCGCCCACACCGGACATTTCTCTGACAACAGAAAATTCAGGTAAAGACTTGGCAAGCTCCGTCATTTGTGCTAAAATAGTTGCGAGGGTTGTTTCAACAGTGCGTACAGCCTTTGCTGCTTCTAATACTAACATTTTGGTAGATGCAGAATTAGATGGCAGCGTAGGGATACATTCCAATGCATTCGCGTGTAAGCTTCTTGCTTTTGTTTCGTTGGGATGATATCCCTTTTTCTTTGCCCATTTTATGTATTCAGAAACAAATTTGGCTTCACTCATGCTTGTAACAGCATCACAATGCCAAAATTTTTCCACAAAATCACATAATTTGTTTTTTCCTGTTGTTCTGATGTGGCCTTTCAACAGTGGCTTGATTCCCGGAAATGTCCTATCTAATATATCAGTCAAATTAACTTTTGCATTAGCAAGAACCTTTACGTAATGAAGATACTGGCGGCTTAAAATTCGTAATTCGGAATAAATTTCATCCTCGGCTGAATAATTAACAAGATGTCTGTAATTGTCAAGAACATATGATGCTAATTTCAATGAGTCAGCCTTATCGGTTTTTACCTTCCTAATATCCATTGATGCATATTTCTTAATAATTAACGGATTAACAACACTTACAAATATATCATTTTCTTGCAAATAAGAAACCACTGGAAAATGATACACACTGGTGGATTCAACTACACAATACACTTTGTTTTGAAGTTCCTTAATAATTTTGCACAGCGAAGAAAGCCCAGATTCCGTATTTGCAATTTCAAAAGGAGCTTTGATGATTTCACCATCATCAGATAAAATTCCAACCATACTTTTGACTTTGGCCACATCAATTCCTACACCAATCATAATAATACCTCCAAAATGATGTTAAAATGGTTTCCATTCGCACTTATTACAATTCATCCTGGTTAGTTACACGGGAGCTAAAAGTCCCAACCTGCTTAATCGAATTTACATAATAAGAGAATGGCTGACAGTCTTTATTGCGGATGCGAAATCCAAGGGA
>JAZQFN010000059.1:0-66487 GCA_045539515.1 Clostridia bacterium | reverse complement strand
TTTAATTTTGCTTGACTTTGGCGGCTTAAGATACCAAGGCAAATGCTTCACCTTCGGGTTACCACTCAAAGCAAGTCAAAGCCTTGCTTTGAGTTCGATTTGACAATTCTGAATCGTTTTTTCCTATTCCCTAAGGGAGTGTAAATTAATTCGCTGAATTAATTTACACTCCCCTCAACTCCGGATTAAATAAATGTGCAAAAAATAATTATCCCCGCGAGAGCCGTGTCCAAACGGATATATTTTTAACCTGCTACGCAGGTGGACTCCGCTCGTTTGTTTTATGTTTCCCGGTCTTACATGGGCTAAGCCAAAGGCTTATATGCAGCAACGCCGGGTATACAGCCACAACCGAAGATTGGGATTCCGTTCAAAATTTGTTGGTTAAAATAATCCGTATCACGCACACCGCAGGGAAGCTTCAGGACTTATTCAAAATCAAAAAGGTCTGCACATCTGTCCTTGAACATTTCGAATGCTCTGTCGAGCTCTTCGTCATCTTCAATCTGAGCAAGGACGGTTTCTTCCTCATCTTCGCTTTCTATGCGCATAATGAGCACTTCGTCATCCTCTTCGCTTTCCAAATCTTCGGGAGGTAAAAGAGCAATGTACTTGTTACCTTCCAGTTCAAAGGAATCTGCAATTTCAAATTCAAATTCTTCGCCGTTTTCTCCTGTAAGAGTTATTATGTTTGTTTCTTCCATGATTTATTCTCCTTTCACTTATTGCGGTTATAATCAAGATAACTTTGAAGTATTATAGATGCCGCCACGGTGTCTATTACATTCTTTCTGTCCTTGCCGCGGGTGTTGGTTACGTTGAGGATTCCTGCCGCCTGTACTGTGGTGAGCCTCTCGTCCCACAGGACTATATCCATACCAGGAAGTCTTTCTTTAAGGTCCGCGTGGAATTTTTCGGTAACCTCTACTCTGTCGCCCGATGTGCCGTTAAGGTTTTTCGGCATACCGAGGACTATTCTCTCCACTTTGTATTCCTGCACTATTTTTAAGAGTGCATCAAGCATTTTGGGGTACACCTTATTTAAAAGCGTGGTGTGCCCTTGTGCGGTTATCTCCAAAGGGTCGCAAAGTGCTATGCCCACTCTGGTATCACCGTAGTCAATACCCATTATTCTCATAAGTAAATCTCCGTATCATTATATTATCATATAATTTATAATATTTCAATTAAAATATATTGTCAAGACTTATTTTTTCGCTTTCCTTAAGTTTGCCAAGCTGGTGTAAAGCTCTCTTGACATACATAAGAGCATACTCCTCTCTGCCAAGGCTCATATACGCCTCTGCCATTTCCATACATTCCTCAACAGCAAGGATATTGCCATGGGCGGTGGTATAGTAGAGAGTTTTCTTTTCTCTGTTCCACACTTCTTTTATTTCTTCAAGCTCACTATGCGACAGCTTTCCGCTCTTTAACGGTTCCTTGGCAACGGCATCGAAGCTTGCTTCCTTAGCATTAAGTCCGTGAGAATTTACAAAAAACATACCCATTAGTAAGGCAAGAATTATTAAAGCGGTTATTTCATCCTTCATTCACCTGTCCTCCTTCTTCTGAAAGTACATATTCTCAGCCCCGTCTTCCGTAAGTATAAACACTTCTCCGGGGGTTTTGACACCGCGCTTTTTAAGAACTTTATTGAGCCACTTTTCGTCTTTTCCGGAGCGTTTAAGCTCACTGTGACGCACCTTGCCGTCAGCAATGTAAATATACGAAAGCTTTGGTTGCATAGAAGGCAGGTTAAGCTCCTCTGCCGAGGGGGTTCTGGCAGAAGCTGAAGGAATTACCGTAATATTGCCTCCGGTTTCCAGTATTACGGTATCCACATCCTTTAAGCTGAAGTACCCTACCTTGCGAAGCTCCTCCAAAAGGTCGTCGGTGTTTACTCTGGCGTGAAGCATTTCTCCGGGTTGCAGTCTTCCGTCCTTTACAAGAATTTGCGGCTTGCCGTTAAATATTACTCTTACCGTTTCGCTTTTAAGACACAAAAAAGATATACCAATCTCACATATTACCAGAGTAAATATGGGTACAATACCGTATACCAACGGTACGGACACGTCGCTCATGGGCATTGTGGCAAGGTCTGATATCATAATTGCCACCACAAGCTCCGAAGGCTGAAGCTCCCCAATCTGTCTTTTGCCCATAAGTCGGAGGGCAAAAACCACAAGAGCATATATTATTATTGTTCTTATGAATAGGATTGTCATATTTTCTCTCCAAATAAGCAATTTTTTAATGATTTTAACAATATTATTACTTTACATCTTTTAAATTATGTGTTAAAATATACATATATTTATGATGGGAGTTGATTTAAATTGGCTAAGAAAAAGGAGCAGACTGCTCTTATATACAAAGGAAAACCTCTGGTTAAAAGAGGAAACACAGTAATATACGGCGACATCGCCGACGAATACTACGTAAGAATGGAAATTCTTGACACCGAAAGCTATCAGGATCTGGAGCTTGCCACAGATGTGGTGGTTACACTGATGTCCGGTGCGCAGGTTGTTAAGAAAGCCGAAAGAGAAGGTCTGTACAGGGCTTTGGACATTGGCTCCTACTGGTTGGAAGAAGCAATAAACCAATAAAATTAAAAGAGGGGGACTTTCTCATTGACTTTTCAATGAGTCAGTCCTCTGCTCATTAAAGTACTATTTTACCGGAGATGACAATTATGAACTGCAAAGAAAACATGACAATGCTTATGGACTTCTACGAACTCACCATGTCTAACGGATACTTCGAGCACAATCTTAAAGATAAAATTGTGTGTTTTGACATGTTCTTCCGCAAAATCCCCGATGGCGGAGGGTTTGCCATAATGGCAGGTCTTGAGCAATTTATAGACTATGTCAAAGAACTGTCCTTTGACGAAGGCGACATAGAATATTTACGTTCGAAGAATCTCTTCTGTGAGGAATTTCTGGATTACCTTAAGAACTTCAAATTCACCTGCGATGTATACGCAGTACCCGAGGGTACTCCCATTTTCCCGGGAGAGCCGATTATAAAGGTAATAGGTCCTGTAATAGAAGCACAGCTTATAGAAACCATGCTTCTTTTAACCATAAATCATCAATGCCTTATTGCCACCAAGTCAAACAGAATAGTGCGAGCTGCCAAGGGCAGACCGGTTATGGAGTTCGGTTCGCGCCGTGCTCAGGGTAACACCGGCGCTACCCTGGGTGCCAGAGCATCCTATATTGCAGGATGTGCAGGTACCGCCTGCACATTGTCCGACAGGCTCTACGGCATACCCGCTCTGGGCACTATGGCTCACAGCTGGATACAGCTCTTCCCCACGGAGTACGAGGCATTTATGGCTTATGCTAAAACCTACCCCAATTCCTGTACTCTGCTTATAGATACCTACAATGTGCTTAACTCCGGTCTTCCCAATGCCATAAAGGTATTCAAGGAATACCTCATACCCAACGGTTACACAGGCGGCGGAGTAAGAATAGACAGCGGTGATATTGCCTACCTTTCCGGAAAAGTCCGCAAGATACTGGACAGCGAAGGGCTTACCAACATCAAGATTGTAGCGTCCAACTCTCTGGACGAGTACATCATAAGAGATCTTATACATCAGGGTGCTGCGGTGGACTCCTTCGGTGTGGGCGAAAGGCTCATCACCTCCAGAAGCGAGCCGGTATTCGGCGGTGTGTACAAGCTTGTAAGCGTACTTGGCGAAGACGGCAAGGAAATCCCCAAGATTAAGCTCAGCGAAAACATATCCAAGATTACTACTCCCTGCAACAAAAAGCTTGTTCGCTTCTACTCCAGGGACAACGACAAGGCAATAGCCGACCTCCTGATGTGTGCTGACGAGCCAATACCGGACGGTTCCGATTACGAATTATTTGACCCGGAGCACACCTGGAAGAGAAAAACCATTACCAACTACTACACAAGAGAGCTCCTCACCCCTGTATTTAAAAAGGGTGAGTGCGTATATATCTCCCCCGAAATTACCGAAATCCGCAAATACTGCTTAAGCCAGATAGACGGACTCTGGGACGAGGTAAAGAGATTCGAAAATCCCCATACCTACTATGTGGATTTATCGGAAAAACTCTGGAACATAAAGAATACATTACTTAAAGAACATAAAACGAATTGAGGTGTAATATTTTGAGAGCACTTACTTTTAAAGGCGGTCTTCATCCCGACGACCACAAAGCTGACACCAAAGACTGTGCCGTAGTTGACCTTAAGGCTTCACAGCTTATGGTGTTCCCCTTAAGTCAGCACATAGGTGCCCCCTGCGAGCCTATCGTAGAAGTTGGGCAAAAGGTTTTTGCCGGTGAAAAAATCGGTGATTCCCAAGCTTTTGTTTCTGCGCCTGTTCATTCCTCCGTTTCCGGTACGGTAGTGGCAATTGAGCCAAGACTTCACCCCAACGGCAAAAAGGTAATGAGCGTGGTTATTGAAAATGACTTCGAATACAAGGATCACCCCGACATATTCAAAAGAGAGGATATTTCAAATCTCACCGTCAAGGAAAAGCTGAATATAATCCGCGAGGCAGGCCTTGTTGGTCTTGGCGGTGCCACCTTCCCCACTCACATTAAGCTGAGCCCGCCCGAGGACAAGAAGATAGATTATCTTATAATCAACGGTGCAGAGTGTGAACCCTATCTTACCAGTGACTACAGAGTAATGATGGAAACCCCTGCTCAGATTTTTAAGGGTATAGAGCTTATAAAGGGTATACTTGGTGTAGACAAATGCTATATCGGTATAGAGATAAACAAACCCGAGGCAATCTCAGTTATGAAGACTAATGCCAAGAGTTACCCGGGTACGGAAATAGTGCCCCTTAAGACCAAATATCCTCAGGGAAGCGAAAAACACCTTATTAAAGCCATATGCGGCAGAGAGGTTCCCTCAGGCAAGCTCCCTGCAGATGTGGGTGTTGTGGTAAACAACATAGACACCTGCACCTCGGTATACAATGCCATCAAATACCGCAAGTGCGTAATGACAAGAATAATAACCGTTGCCGGAAGCGGCATAAACAAGCCCTCCAACTTCCGGGTAAGAATCGGCACTTCTTTCAGAGATATACTTACCGCTGCAGAGTGTGACTTTGAAGCAACAAAGAAGGTTATAATGGGAGGACCCATGATGGGTATGGCTCAGTATGACCTTGATGTACCTTCCATAAAGGGTACCTCGGCACTCCTTGCCTTTACCGAAGAGGAAACCGAGATTCAGAAAACCGTTAACTGCGTTAAATGCGGCGACTGTGTGGCGCATTGCCCCATGGGGCTTTCTCCGGCGCTTCTTAACAGCTACGCCAAAATAGACGACTTTGAAATGCTGGGTAAGCTCAACATTATGGACTGCATTGAGTGCGGAATATGCTCATACACCTGCCAGTGCAGAAATCCCATAACTCAGAACATTAAAACTGCCAAAGCAAAAATCCGCAATCAGAAAAAATGAGGTGACAAAAAATGTCGGATAATTTAACCATATCCTATGCTCCCCATATACGAAAGGACAGATACATATCCACCACCATGCGTGATGTTGTAATCTCCCTTCTTCCCGCGGCAGTAGGCTCGGTATACTTTTTCGGTTACCGCTCCATCCTTGTAATTATTACATCGGTTATAGCCTGCGTTCTTTCGGAATATGTGTGGAATAAATTAAGCAAAAAACCAAATTCCATAACCGACTTCAGTGCGGTTGTTACAGGTATGCTTCTTGCAATGACCCTGCCTGCATCCATCCCCTTATGGATGGCAGCCATAGGCGGTGCATTTGCCATAATTATAGTTAAGTGTTTCTTCGGCGGCATAGGTCAGAACATCGTGAACCCTGCCTTAGCTGCAAGAGCATTTCTCCTTGCATCATGGCCCGTTGCCATGACCAGCTGGGAAATTAACGGTCTTTCCGGTGCTACTCCCCTGGCTGCATTTAAAGCGGGAGTTGTTCACCCGGCGCCAAACCTTGACCTTTTCCTTGGTACAGGTATCGGCGGTTCCATTGGCGAGGTTTCCGCTCTTCTGCTCCTTATAGGCGGTATATACCTTATATGGCGCAGAGTTATAACCCCGGTTATTCCTCTTACATATATCATTACCGTGGGTGTGTTCGGTTTTGTATTTACCAAGAGCGGTCTTTGCAAAGGTGACTTCCTCTTCTCCATACTCTCCGGCGGTGTGTTCCTTGGCGGTTTCTTTATGGCTACCGACTACACCACAAGTCCTTTAACAGCCAAAGGTCAGTTTGTATATGCTCTCGGTGCAGGTATTATAACCGGGGTAATCAGAGTATACGGCGGATATCCCGAAGGCGTAACCTATGCAATACTTATAATGAACATAGTAACACCTCTTATTGACAAGGTGTTTGTTCCCAAAAAATTCGGCGGTAAGGCGGTGAAGGCACAATGAAAAACACAGGATTTATCCTAAAGCTTGCGGCAATACTTTGTGCCATAGCATTTGTGTGTACCTTCATACTGGTGCTTTGCAACGATATTACCGCACCCATAATTGCAGAAAACACCAAAAAGGCAGAAGAAGAAGCCAGACAGAGCGTTCTTCCTGAAGCAAAAGGCGGATTTGAACTTGTTAAAGACTTTGAATCCACCGGAATACTTGAAGCCTATGTAGGCAAAAACGACAAGGGCGAGGTTGTGGGATACTGCTTTAAGGTATCTACCAAAGACAACGAAAACAAAGCCTTTGGCGGTGAAATACACATGATAGTAGGCGTTGACCGTGACCTTAAGGTAACAGGCATAGACTTAACCACCCTGGCAGAAACCCCCGGACTTGGTGCCAAAGCCGACGAGGATGATTTTAAGAGTCAGTTCAAAGGCAAAGGCGGCAGCCTTGAGGTAGTTAAAAGCGGTGCCGGCGAAAGTCAGATTCAGGCAATAAGCGGTGCTACAATATCTTCAAAAGCAGTAACGGAAGGTGTAAACAACGCCCTTTCGGCTGCAGAAGCACTTAGCGGAAAGGAGGCTAAATAAATGTCCGAAAAAGTTTCCAATATCAAAGTTCTCAAAAACGGTATTCTTAACGAAAACCCCACATTTATTCAGCTCCTGGGTATGTGCCCCACCCTGGCAACAACCACAAGCCTTATAAATGCTGTGGGTATGGGTCTTTCCGCAACTTTCGTACTTATATGCTCAAACTTCGTTATATCCCTTGTACGAAAGATTGTACCCTCCAAGATTCGTATTGCATCCTACATTGTAATTATTGCGGCATTTGTAAGCGTTATAGAAATGCTCCTTAAAGCATACATACCTTCACTTTCCGCATCATTGGGACTTTTTATTCCCCTTATAGTTGTTAACTGCATTATTCTTGCAAGAGCCGAAAGCTTTGCAGCAAAGAACAAGCCAATCCCCTCTGCTTTTGACGGACTTGGCATGGGTCTTGGATTTACCCTTGGCTTAAGTGTGCTCGGTGCCATAAGAGAGCTTATAGGTGCAGGCTCCATCCTTGGATTTAAGGTTCTCTCCGCTCCTGCAATAATGTTTATTCTCCCTCCGGGAGCATTTATCGTACTTGGTACGGTGCTTGCTGTGCTCAATGTAATCAAATCAAAGAAAGGGGGCAATAAATAATGGGTAATTTTATTGAATTAGCCGTTCTTGCAATCCTTGTAGAAAACTTTGTACTTGTAAAGTTCTACGGTATATGCCCTTTCCTTGGTGTTTCCAAAAAGACAAATACCGCTTTCGGTATGGGTATGGCGGTAACCTTTGTAATGGTTCTTGCCGCAGCCCTCACCTATGTGGTATATCATAATGTATTGGTACCTCTTGGTGTAGAATATCTGCAAACCCTGTCATTTATACTTCTTATAGCTGCTCTTGTGCAGTTTGTTGAAATGTTTGTGGCAAAAACAGTGCCTGCACTGTACAACGCTCTTGGCATCTATTTGCCTCTTATTACCACAAACTGTGCAGTTCTGGGTGTAACACTCTTAAACATTGAGAGAGGCTACAACTTTATAGAATCCGTATGGTTTGCATTCTGTGCAGCAATGGGCTTTACCCTTGCCATAGTTCTTTTCTCCGGTGTGAGAGAAAGACTTGAAACTGCAGATATTCCCAAACCCTTAAAGGGATTCCCTATAGCTCTTATTACCGCAGGACTAATAGCAATGGCTTTCCTTGGTTTCCAGGGATTAAGCTTCTAAGAAGGAGGTTACGAGAATGAATCTTTTATATCCCGCACTGGCAATCGGTGCAATCGGACTCTTTTTCGGAGCACTCCTTGCCTTTGCTTCCATAGTGTTTAAAGTAGAAAAAGACGAAAGAATAGATCAGGTGTGTGAGCATCTCCCCGGTGCAAACTGCGGCGGATGCGGATATGCCGGTTGCTCTGCTTTGGCAGAAGCCATTGTTACAAATGGCGAAGTTGCTACAAAGTGCAACCTTATGACCGCCGAAAACAATGCCGCTATATGTGCCATTATGGGTGTTCAGGCAGGTAAAATCGTTAAAAAATCCGCAAGACTTAAATGTGCAGGAAACAACGAAGCCTGCAAGCCCAAATTTGATTTTACCGGTATTGATGACTGCTTTACGGCACTTCAGCTTGCAGGCGGACCCAAAACCTGCGAATACGGCTGTATGGGTCTGGGAAGCTGTGTGGCAGCTTGTGAATACAATGCCATAGAAATAAAAGACGGTATTGCGTTTATACATCAGGACAAGTGTGTTGGCTGCGGCAAATGCGTAAACTCCTGCCCCAAAAACATAATTGAGCTTGCTCCCGTAGCTGACCCAATATATGTAGCGTGTAATTCCACCGATAAAGGTGCTGCGGTTATGAAATACTGTAAAGCAGGATGCATAGGTTGTAAAAAATGCGAAAAAGCTTGTATGACCGGTGCCATTACCGTAACAGATAACCTTGCACACATAGATTACAGCAAATGCTCCGTATGCGGTGCATGTGTGGAAGCCTGCCCCAAGCAGATTATTAAAAGAGTGGATTTTTAAAATTTGAATTACAAAAGAATAATAAAAAACAAGAGGCGACCTGTCAGGGTCGCCTTTCAGACTGTCGAAAAAGAACGCACCGCAAAGTGAATATAAAAAAATTATGCTCATTAGTAAGAAATATTACATCATTACTAATGAGCTTTTTTCATTTCTGTAGCTTTTGTCATTAATGCCAAAAGCCGGAATTTTACACACTTTGCTTACTTCGTCATCGCTCATTGCCGTACCTTTGTACTGCCTGCTTCGCGATTCCTCGTCTGCGTCCATTTTCGTTCGTCTTCTCAGCGTGTCGACTTTATCGACACGCTGAAAGGCGACCTGTCAGGTCGCCTTTGTTTTATGAATATTTATTATTTCTACAGTACAAACAGAACAAACCCTACGCCAAGTCCTATAGTGAGAAGTGCACCGCCAACTATACCAAGTATAATCTTCCATTTACGTGAGGATTTGGGACTTTCGGGTCTTGGACCGCGGGAAGTCGGCTCAAAGGTGTCACGCACATCGGCAGGTGTTACCGGTATTTCGGTCCGCTCGGAGGGTTTGGGACTGTGTGCGGAAACCGGAGGTTTATCACCGCGGGAAAGACGTGCTTCATATGCAGCACCTGCAGGTGTATGTACAGGTGATTTAGCACCTACAGGAGGACGTACAGGCGGTGTAGCACCTACAGGAGGACGTACAGGCGGTGTAGCACCTACAGGAGGACGTACAGGCGGTGTAGCACCTACAGGAGGACGTACAGGCGGTGTAGCGCCCACAGGAGGACGAACAGGCGGTGTAGCACCCACAGGAGGACGTACAGGCGGTGTAGCGCCTACAGGAGAACGTACAGGCGGTGTAGCGCCCACAGGAGGACGTACAGGCGCTGTCGCGCCTACAGGAGGACGTACAGGCGGTGTAGCACCTACAGGAGGACGTACAGGCGGTGTAGCGCCTACAGGAGGACGTACAGGCGGTGTAGCTCTATGTCCCATAGCATCAGGGTCCAATACCTTTGGTTTTGCCAGCTCACCCAACGCAGTTGCCCGCCTCATCATACCCACAGAAGGTTCAGAAGGCTCTGCCACAGGATTTTTATGGTTTATGGGACTTAATTTAAGATTATGCTTATGTGTTATTTCCTCTGCTCTGTGTGTTGCGTTGGAAGGCTCTGCCGGTTTAACCGGTGCTATATTTACTTTCCTTAGCAGTGAATCAACCCTTGGTGCCTTGAGGTACAAAGAAGGCTCTTTGTTTTTGAGCACAAATTTGTCTGCCACAGAAAGAGTATCCTCACCCTTGGGTACACTGATAAGTAATTTTTCCAAAGCTTCACGGAATTCTTTTGCTGAAGAGTATCTGTTTTCGGGGCTGTATGCACATGCCTTTGATATAACCTTAAACATGGCATCATCTGCATTTTTGGGCTTGGGGAATACCTCACCCATAAGTCTGCGTTTTAATGCCTCTTCACCATTGGTATAGCTCCTCTCTGTGCGGAAAGGCTCTAAGTTTTCATTCATCATTTTATAGAGCACTATACCCAAAGAATACAAATCCACGGTAAAACCGTATTTTTCCCCTTTAATAACCTCTGGAGCCATATAGATATATGTACCTTTTTTAGAGAGGGCTTCGCTTACGCCTTCGAGTATTCCGGCAACACCGAAATCACCCAGTTTAAAATCTCCCGTATCGGATACAAAAATATTTCCTGCTTTTATATCTCTGTGAATAATATGTTTTTCGTGGCAAACCTCCAACGCCCGGCATATATCTATACCCAGCTTTACTACTTCATCTCTTGTGTATCTCTTTTTGGAGAAATACATATTAAGAGGCGTAAGAAGCTCCATTCGTATAAATATATCCCAGCCTATGGTGCCCTTCTTGGGCTTTATGTCGTGGTCTTCATAGCTAACAATATTGGTGTAACCCTTAAGCTTCGACATAAGCTGACATTCTTTGTAGAATTCATCCACAAAACTGCGATAGTATTTCTCAACTTCCTCATCAGTCATATTGTAGTTTTCAAGTCTGAAAGAAGCCAGCTCGCTCTCCGATGCAGGAATGGAAATAATCTTCATGGCAGACTTCATACTGCCGTATTCATCTTTTCGCTCTACTTCAAAAACAGAACCGTATGCACCCGAACCGAGCTCTTTTGTAAAAAACCACTTACCGTCTACAGGTTCAAATTTTTTGCAGTACTCCATATCCACAGTAAATACACCTCTGAAAATATACTAAATATGCTGATTACATTATATAATACATATTTCTGAAATTCAACTTTTTAATATAATTGTAGCAAAATAGAAATAATTCATCCGTGAGATATCTTTTGTTGTAAGCTACATACAATGTAAATATAACATATTTTTGCAACTTTGAAACAAAAAAATGTCACTTTTAATGAAAATTGTGAAAATTAAGGCATTTTTTGAAGTTTTTTATTGCAATTGTTGCAAATTGGTGCTATAATTATCTACATAAAAATCGGAGGTAATGCAGGCTGCTGCAAAGCCTAAGATACATCTCTTACAGCCATATGGCAACTGCAGTAAGAGTACAATATTTTCAGCCGTTGGCAGAGCGGCAGATAGGAGTTATATTATGACATATTTAGAAAAGGTTCTCGAAGACCTCAAAGCTAAAAATCCCGGCCAGGACGAATTTATTCAGGCTACTACAGAAGTATTACTTAGTCTTGCTCCTGTAATCGAACAGCATCCCGAATACGAGAAGGCTGCTCTCCTTGAAAGACTTGTTGAACCCGAAAGACAGATTATGTTCAGAGTTCCCTGGGTAGACGACAACGGCAACGTTCAGGTAAACAGAGGCTACAGAGTACAGTTCAACAGCGCTATAGGACCTTACAAGGGCGGTCTCAGATTTGCCCCCAATGTATACCTTGGTATCATTAAGTTCTTAGGCTTCGAGCAGATATTCAAAAACAGCCTTACAGGTCTCCCCATCGGTGGCGGTAAGGGTGGTTCCGACTTCGACCCCAATGGTAAGTCCGATGCGGAAATTATGAGATTCTGTCAGTCCTTTATGACAGAGCTTTACAGACACATAGGTGCAGAAACAGACGTTCCCGCAGGTGACCTTGGTGTAGGTGCAAGAGAAATCGGCTATATGTTCGGTCAGTACAAAAGACTTAAGAACGTTTATGAAGGCGTGCTTACAGGTAAGGGTCTCTCCTACGGCGGTCTTAACGGAAGAACAGAAGCTACAGGCTATGGTATAGTATTCTTTGCAAGAGAAATGCTCAAGCACTTCGGCGAAGAATTAAAGGGCAAAGAAGTTGTTGTATCCGGTTTCGGTAACGTTTCCTGGGGTACTGTAAGAAAGCTCAACCAGCTTGGAGCAAAAGTTATTACCATCTCCGGTCCCGATGGTTACATATACGATCCCGATGGTGTAACAGCAGGCGAAAAGGAAGACTACCTCTTAGAGCTCAGAGCATCCGGCAAGAACATCTGCTCTCCTTATGCAGAAAAGTTCCCCAATGCTAAATTCTTCCCCGGTGAAAAGCCCTGGGGCGTTAAGGCAGACCTTTACATTCCCTGTGCTACACAGAACGAAATCGGCATGAAAGAAGCCGAAGCTATGGTTAAGGCAGGCTGTAAATACCTTTGCGAAGGTTCCAACATGCCTACCACCAACGAAGCTATGGCTTACCTTATGGAAAACGGCGTAGTTATAGGACCTGCTAAAGCTGCAAATGCAGGCGGTGTTGCATGCTCATGCATCGAAATGGGTCAGAACGCAGGCCACACAGTATTCAACCCCAATCAGGTTTACGAACAGCTCGAAAGCATTATGGTTAACATTCACGATAGTGCTGCAAAGGCATCCGAAGAATACGGCCTTGGATACAACCTGGTAGCAGGTGCTAATATTGCAGGCTTTATAAAAGTTGCTGAAGCTATGATGGCTCAGGGTATTTGCTAATATCAATACCACAGTAGAATTAAAAGGCTTGCTGTCGCATAACGCGATAGCAAGCTTTTTTGTTTGCTTTTTAAAAGCATATATAATGAAGAAAAACGGTAAATTTCGACCCTTTTTGCAAGAAATTTTACAATTAGATTACAAATTTTGATTGACTTTGTGCCTAAAGTATGATATAATTCTAAACTGTGTCTGTCTTTTGGAAGGAAAAAACAGGCAATTTAACCTTGAAAAGTAAACTCATAGAATCAAGTAAAGACAAACCAGAGGTGACAAAATGATATCAAGAGAAAGATTGACAAAGCTTTGTCAATGGTTCAAAAGAAAGTCATTCGTTATATGCTGTGGTATTGCTCCGGTAATTCTTCTATCTGCTTTATTATTTAATTGTAACTTTGGCTGCAATGTCATAGTTAACGGTGAGATTATAGGTACTGCACCTTCCGAAAAGTACGTCTATACCCTCATCGACAGCATTAACGAAGACCTCGCCCCCTACCTTAACGGCGGCGATGCAATAACTGTTGAACCAACTACAACCCCAAAAATTCTTTTTGGCGAAGATTTTTCCACAAGTCAGGAATTGGGCGAAGCGCTTAAAAGCTACTGTCCCTACCTGGAGAAGGCTTACTCCGTTAAGTCCAACAACAGAACAGTGGTTGCCTTTGCAACCTCCGAGGAAAGAGCTAAGTGCTACGACAGCTTTGTAAAAAATATTACAAAGGGTTACTCCTCATACGAAATATTGGACAGTGTAACCTTTGAATACGAGCTTGTGCCCTACGGACTTATTAAATCCGGTAAAAGTGCCGAAACTCTTCTTCAAAGAACATACAGCTTTTGTGAAACGGTAAGTGTAAATAAGGATTGCACCATAGGCGACATATTAATGACCTATGCTCTCTCCGAGGAAGAGTTTAAGAAACTCAACCCCAAATTTGCACAAGGTAAGTCTACATCGGCAAAAATCAAATCGGAAATCCCTTACATAAGGATTGCCTGCAAAGAAGAATTTACAGAAAATAAAATAATACATTATTCCCTTAAATACGAGGACAATGACTCTATGATTTTGGGAACTACAGCCGTTAAAACAGAGGGAAAAGATGGTATGGCGAAATTTCAAAAAACCAGATATTCCTTAAACGGCGTTACAATGTACGAAAGCACTGTAGAAACCGAAAGACTGGATGCTACAGCTCAGGTGCTTATGGTAGGCACCAAAAAGAGCCCCACCGGTACAGGAGATATATCTAAGCCTTGCGAAGGAACCTTGTACTCCAGATATGGTACACGTAACGGCAGATTGCACAAAGGTCTTGATATATGCGGTGCAGAAGGTACACCCATTACCGCGGCAGACTCGGGCAAGGTAGTATTTTCCGGATGGGATGACAGTGGCTATGGAAATATGATAAAAATAGACCACGGCAACGGTTATATGACCGTGTATGCTCATTGCCGGGAACTGTATTTGGCAGAAGGAGCTGTAGTAAACAAAGGTGACACAATAGCTTCCATGGGAAATACCGGCAGAAGCACCGGTCCTCACCTTCACTTTGAAGTGGTAAACACCAAAGACGGAAGCACCATAGATCCCCTTAAATTTTTTGAAATGTAAAATTCTTAATATTTTTTCAAAAAGGTATTGACTACCGCACAAAAAACTGTTATAATATCTAAGTCGGTTCGATGAGCCGGCTTAGAAGAATATGGAGTTGTATCGAAGTGGTCATAACGAGCACGATTGGAAATCGTGTTGCCGTGATGAGCGGCACGTGGGTTCAAATCCCACCAACTCCGCCAGAAAAACGATACAGTTTTTACTGTATCGTTTTTCAATGAAATAAATCCTTCGGATTTGTGAAATACACTTCGTGTATGAAATATTGCTTCGCAATGTGAAATACGCCTGACGGCGTGTGATATAAGGATTTATTTTATTTCACAGAAAACTTTAGTTTTCTATTTCACAATTTCTGTAAGAAATTATTTCATATCGAGCAAAGCGAGATATTTCATTAAAACTAACGACAGTAAAATCATATCGTTCTTACAGAAAAAAGCCATCCCAAACGGGATGGCTTTTTTCTGCATTAGTTTGGATTTGAACACACGTGACGCGTAGCGGCTCGCGGGATTCGAGGACTGCCGCTCCCGGTGGGAGATGAAGGCAGTCCGCATAAATTTTGCAAACAATTCCAATAAAATAACCCCTCGCACTACTGCGACGGGGCTATTTTAAGGTTTGTCAGATACCTTATTTACTTGATAACTCCTACGAAATCCAGGATTGCTATAACAATAGCTGCATTGGCATAAAGACCTACAATAACTGTTACAGGCCAGAAAATAATGCCCATTAAAACGCCAAATACTTTAATATCAATTGTGAGGCCAATAATTAATCCTCCAACAAGGCATATAACTGCAGCAGCTACCACATAGAGAACAATCTTCTTTACTAAATCTGCCACATCAACTGAGCCAAATGAAAATGGAAAAAATGTTCTTAATAAATTACCCACAATAAACACTCCGTTCATTTAATATTGATTTAACTACAGTATATTTCAAAAATATACCTCTGTCAACAGTATTTAACACAATGACATCATTCTGTAATGTCAATTTATTATTATTTTCTGTTTTTTTGTAACAGCACTTATATTTTGTTGTTTCTGATTAAGCATTTTCCATCATCTTAATTTCAACATCAGAAGATATATTGTCATAATCCTAAAAATAGCTTTTGACCTTTGGATATATCTTTTCATTCTTTTCTTTGATTATAATTAAAATATCCACATTTATATTATAATATGGCTGTAATGCAGATTTCACCTATTGATTTTTAAAAATAAAACCACCGCAAAGTCTTACACTCTGCGGTGGTTTGAAGTAATTATTTACTTAATTGATTTGTATTATTCCCAATCGTTGTAGAAAAGAACTACGGAGTAAGCACTGTCGCCCGAGTTGGCATTAGGTACACTTACTGTGGTGTTTGCATCTACACTTTTAGCAGTGATAATGCTCTGGTTACGGTCACTGTTGTTGATATCTATAACAAATCTTGGTGTCTGTTCAGCTTCTAAAGCAAAGCCTGCAGTTTTCCCCTGCGGTTTTGGTTCTTTTACCTAAAAGAACAATCTTTGCTTAAACTTTTTAAAGTTTTAAACTCACCGCCAAACCAAAATTTACCGCCACATTGTCATTCCGAGAGCAGGCTCCCGTGAAGTAGCCAAAGGCGTACTGAACGGTGTGAGGCTGCCTCTGGCAAAACTGTCGCAGAGGCGAGCACCAGCCTCGGTGCGAAGACGATGCGCTACAGTTGACGGCTTACGAACGTGAGGAATCCTCCTTACAATTGAGTATCTCTCTTGCTATGGAGATTCTTCGACTTCGCCTTCGGCTCCGCTCAGAATGACATACATAAGTAAGTGCCTCACTTGTCAAACTCACCGCCAAGCCAAAATATAAACACACAAAAACGGCGATGCACTTTTGCATCGCCGCCACTTTACCACTTATTATCGTTTTCTCTTGAATAATAAAACAAATACTGCTGGGCAAAGCCGGCATACTCTCCGAAAAGCTCTGCCGCCTTCTGCTCTATCTGTTTATTGGTTGCCCCCTCGTCCATATAGAGGGTGCGCATAGTGCGTTGAACCCACACGTCCACGGGAAATGCCTCGCTTTTTGAGCAGGAAAACAAAAGCACACAGTCGGCAACCTTAGGCCCTACTCCTCTTATCTTCATAAGCTCCTTTTTTGCTTCGGCATAGGGAAGCTCCTTTAGCCTATTCAAATCCACCTCACCGGAAAGCACCTTGGCTACTGCATCCACTATATAGTCTGCCCTGTAGCCGGCTTTAAGGTCTGCAATGTCTTCGGGTTTTACATCTTTAAGCTCTTGTGCCGTAGGGAACGAATAAAGGGTTTTATCCCCTATTTTGCACACTTTGCCGTATCTTTCGCTTAATGCGGCAACAATCTTTTTAATTCGCGGTATCTGATTCTGGGTTGATATAATAAAGGATATAAGGCACTCGAAAACATCCTGATTCAGTATGTGTATACCATAGCCGAATTCCATAGCCTTTGACACATATTTATCTTTATGATACTTCTTTTTTACTTCGGCGTAGTTACGGTTAAGGTCAAGGTAATTAAGCCATATTTCCTTTATATCCTCTTCGGTGGTGTTGTACACCGTGAGAGTGTCGCCTTCAAGCGCCATTTTTACAGGCTTGCCGTAAGCTATACCGGTGTAGGTACCATCATCATTTTCATACCAACGGAAGCACTGACCGCACATAAAGGTATGGGTAAGGTCAAAGTGCTCTATTCCGGATATAACCGCCGTATTGCTGTCTTTCATAAATATATCCATAGAAATTCTCCTGAAAATTTATACTAATATTTTAAATAATCTGTCCCATAATGTCAATATCTATATTATTTTTACAAATATTGGCTTAAAAGACAAAAAAATAATTTGAATTTCTATAATTTTGTGGTATAATATCTATTAAGTATGCTCATACGCATACCGAAAGGAGCAACTATAGTATGTCAAAGAAGTTTTCAATATCCATACGAGGTCTGCAAAGCTACGCAGGCGAACAGGAAAATACCGACATAGAGCTTGTGAGCGAATGCGATTTTTACGAAAACGACGGAGTGTATTTCTGCGAATACGAAGAATCGGAAATTACAGGTCTCGGAGGCACAAAAACAGTTATTGAAATTGCCTCGGACTATGTATCTCTTACACGCAGAGGTACGGTGAACTCCCAGATGCTTTTTATGGTGGGGCGCAAAACCACCTCCATATATGCAATGCCCTTTGGGGAGCTTACCATAGACATACATACCAAAAGCCTTGAAAACACCATAGGTAAAGAAGGCGGTAACCTCAAGGTTGACTATATTATAGACATAAACAATGTATCAAGCGGACAAAACACATTCGACATAAATATCAAGGAGGATAAATAGATGACAGATATCATAAGACACATTAAAGACCAGATTGCACAGATTACCAAGGATGCCCTTACAGCCATGGAAATCCAGGGTAAGGACAGTGCGGAATTTGAAGAAGCGCTTAAAAGCGAAATTGAGATTGAAATTCCAAAGGATAAGGCTCACGGTGATTTTTCCGTAAACACCGCTATGAAGCTTACCAAAATACTTAAAAAATCCCCCAGGGATATTGCAACAGCCCTTACCTCTGCTATGAACTTTGAAGGCACATACATAGAAAAGTGCGAAATTGCAGGCCCCGGATTTATCAACTTCTACTTAAATCCCGACTGGCTTTACGAAGGACTTAAGCTTATAAGCGAAAAGGGCGAGGACTTCGGTAAGATAAACATCGGTGAAGGCAAAAAGGTAATGGTGGAATTTGTAAGTGCCAACCCCACAGGCCCCATGCATATGGGTAATGCAAGAGGCGGTGCCTTAGGCGACGGCATTGCGAGTGTGCTCCAGTGGGCAGGCTACGATGTGACAAGAGAATTTTACATAAACGATGCCGGTGCACAAATTGAAAAATTCGGCAAATCTCTGGAAGCAAGATATCTGCAGATATTTAAAGGCGAAGAGAATGTCCCCTTCCCCGAAGACGGCTATCAGGGCGGTGACATCAAGGTACATGCAAAAAACTATGCAGACCTTAACGGCGACAAACTGGTGGAAACTGACTCTGAAGAGAGAAGAAAAGCTCTTGTGGAATACGCTCTGCCCATAAACATTGCAAATCTTAAAAAAGACCTTGAAAAATACAGAATTTACTACGACATATGGTTCCCCGAAAGCACTATTCACGCAAACGGCGAAGTTAAAGAAACCATTGAACTTCTTAAAAAGAGCGGTCTTACCTATGAAGCAGACGGTGCTCTGTGGCTTAAAACTACGGAATTCGGAAGTGAAAAGGACGAGGTACTTATCCGCGCAAACGGTATACCAACATACTTTGCAGTTGATATTGCCTACCACAGAAATAAGTTTGAAATGAGAGGCTTTGACAAGGTAATCAACATCTGGGGCGCAGACCACCACGGACACGTGGCAAGAATGGAAGGTGCAATGGATGCCATCGGTTGCGACAGCAAAAAACTCAAAGTAGTAATAATGCAGCTTGTGCGCCTTATTAAAGACGGCGATGTAGCAAGAATGAGCAAGAGAACAGGTGAAATGATAACCCTTAGCGACCTTATAGACGAAATCGGCGTAGATGCGGCAAGATTCTTCTTTAATCTCCGACAGGCAGGAAGTCACCTGGAATTTGACCTTGACCTTGCCGTAGCACAGAACAATGACAATCCGGTATTCTATGTGCAGTACGCTCACGCAAGAATCTGCTCTATATTGAGAAACCTTGCAGAAGAAGGCATTACCCTTAAGGACATTAAAGACGTTAATTTAAGCCTTTTAAGCTCCAAGGAAGAAACCGAGCTTATAACCAAGCTCAACTCCTTCCCTCAGGAAATAGAGTCCGCTGCCAACGCTCTGGAACCCAGCAAGCTTACAAGATATCTCCTTGACCTTGCAGCCCTCTTCCACTCCTTCTACAACAGCTGCAGAGTAAAGGGCGAAGAGGAAGAGCTTATGCAGGCGAGAATGACCCTTATATCACTTACAAGAACAGTAATATGCAACACATTATCCATACTCAAGATTAACGCACCGGATAGAATGTAATTATATTAAAAAGGATGATATACATGAAACACAATAAAATAACCGCGCTGATACTTTGCATAGTATTGGCTCTTATCCCGGTATCTGTTTTCGCGGATGAATCCCCTGCGGTGCCGGCTTCTGTGCAGGATACTGCTGCAGAAGAAACAAAACCCATACTTGCCGACGGCGAAATGGCAAAGATTCTTGTGGAACAATGCGCAAACCTTATACTTCTTCAACACAAGGGCGACTCCACCAGAGAGGGTCTGTACGAAGCTACCCTTATGCAGATAATGCAAAATCACCCCGAGCTTATTGAGGAAGCCTATGTGGCTATGTTCTCACAGCTTGACGAACACAGCAAATACTTTACCGAAGACGAATACGCCTACTTCCTGGAGGATATGGCAGGTGAATTTGTTGGTATAGGTGTTATAATCAACAAACTCGACGAAGGTCTGCTGGTTTCCGGCGTTACCAAGGAATCCCCGGCAGGTGCCGCAGGCATAAGACAGGGCGACATCATAGTATCTGCAGATGGCATTGACATTACAGGTATGGAAATTGCCCAGGCTAAAAAACACATTACAGGTCCCATAGACACCATTGTAAAGGTAGGGATACTTCGCAACGGCGAACCCATGGAATTTGAAATTGTACGAAAGCCCATAATACTTGAATCCGGCAGATATCAGGTGGTAGAAGGAAACATCGGCTTCATTCAGCTGGACTCCTTCGACGAAACCTCTCCTCTGCTTATAGAGGATGCGCTAAACTACTTCGACAGCAAGGGCATTACCGACATAATATTTGACCTGCGCTTTAACCTCGGCGGTGCAGTGGACGCACTCTCTAAAATATGTCAGAGAATAATTCCTGCAGGACCAATAATTCATTTTGAATTTAAGAGAGAATCTCAGAACTACACCATATACTCAAACTGTCAGGACCCCAAATACAACCTTGTGGTGCTGGTGAATGACTACAGTGCAAGTGCTTCCGAAGCCTTTGCAGGAGCCGTACAGGACAGCGGCGTAGGCATAGTTATAGGAACTACCACCTACGGCAAAGGCTCCATGCAAACCCTCACCAACTTCCGCATAGGCGGCGGTGTTAAGCTTACCGTAGCAGAATATCTTACCAGAAACAAGCGCCACATCGACGGCATTGGAGTTAAACCCGACTACTACGTAGAAGACAAATTCATAAAAATGGCCCAGGCAGGATTTGAATCATTTGACTATCAGACCAAGCCGAAGCTCGGCGACAAGGGCAAGCAGGTTCTTGCTCTTAACCAAAGACTTTGGGCAATGGGCTACGACGTAGGTATACCTACAGACGAATTTACCCAAAAGACCGAAAATGCCCTTCTTACCTTCCAGGCTACCACAGATGGACTTTCTCCTTATGGTGTGTGTGATATTTCCACCCAGCTTGCCATAGAGAGAGTAATGCAGGGAATATCCTTCTACGATGATGCCACATACAAGACGGCAGTAGACATTATAAAAACAGGCTCTTTAGAGAAATACGAAGCTAAAGAAAAGTAAAAATATCCAACAACAAAGGGAGTGTAAATTAATTCTTGCAAATTAATTTACACTCCCTGTTTTTACACACAAATTAATTATCAAATTTTCTTTTCTTATATGCTGTGATATTGCGCACGTTATACATTACAAAGGACAAAAGCATCATTGCCACACTTAGAACTATTATAATGTTGGAATACAAAGGCGGTATATCGCACCAAAGTATATGTATAAAAAGCATAAAATACAAAAGGACCGTGGACACCTTGCCGTGCCAGGTAGCACCAACCACCTTGCCTGTGCTGCGAATGGCACAAAGGGCGGTAATGGCAGAAACAATCTCCTTAAGCATAAGGACAAGGCATGGTACAATCATAAGGTGAAACCTGAACACAAGGCAAATAAGCACTACAAACTGTGTGAGTTTATCCGCAACAGGGTCAAGCCCCTTGCCGAAATTGCTTATCATATTAAACCGCCTTGCAATATACCCGTCTGCCATGTCGGTAACTCCCGATATTACCAGAAGTATTGCCGCCAATACGGGTTTTTGGGCAAAAATATAAGCCCACACGATTACAGGAATTATGGCTATCCTCATAATGGATAAAATATTCGGTATTGTAAAAATCTTATTGCTGTAATCCTTCGCCACCTAAAACCACTGACCTTTCAATAATTACTCGCTTGTGCGAGACTGCAAACAAGGCAAAACCCCTGCAGTATATACATTATATATTATATATAATTTAAGTAATTATGTCAATCGGATAAATAACAAAAAATGACAAATTTCTTAATTTTTTAACAGATTGGCATAAGTTTTCCTGAAATTTAAAAACAGGGGAATGTAAATTAATTCGCTGAATTAATTTACACTCCCCAAAATATACAGCATTTTTAAAAACAAATACAGCTTTGTCCGAAATTACTGGTCGTCACCAAATTCTGCTTTGTAAGCAGCAACAAGCTTTTCAGGCCAATCGGATACAGGTTCAAGTCTTCCGGTAAAGAAACGGAGTGTTTTGGGCTCATGAACAAACTTAAGACCGCCTACCAGATGCCTGTGGTCATAAAGCCACTTAACTCTGTCTATAACATACTCTGTCTGCGAAAGAGTAAATACTCTTCTGGGAAATGCAAGACGAACCATCTCCACAGATGCAATATGCTCTGTGCCGTCGGGATTTCTCTCTTCGGAGAGAGTGCCTCTTTCCATACCGCGGATACCGCCGCAAAGGTAAAGGGCAGCTACAAGGGAGCCGGCAGGGTATTCTTCTGCAGGAATGTGGTCTACAAATTCTCTTGCATTTATATGGGCACCAAGTCCGCCACCGGGAGTAACCATAGGTATACCGTAGGAATCAAGATAATCTACACAATGCTTTATAAACTGAGGTCCCTGAGATATAACATCGAGATCCATGGTTTCTTCAAAGCCTACAATCATTGCTTCCATTTCCTTAACGGACATACCGCCGTATGTAAGGAAGCCTTCAAACATTGTGATGTAGTCTTCCATTTCGTGGAAGAGCTTCTCGTCGCGGATAAGTATTCCGCCGCCTCTGCCGAAGCCGAATTTACGTGCAGAGAAATATACTATGTCGAAAAGGTCTGCAATCATTCGTGTGATTTCTCGGATGGACTTGTCCTTAAGACCTTCTTCGCGGGTTTTGTTGAAGTAAAGGTTATCCTGAAGGAGCGATGCATCAAGAACAGTTGTAATTCCGTAGGACTTTGCAAGTTCTGTTGCCGCCTTCATATTTGCGTAGGATATGGGCTGTCCGCCTATAAGGTTGGTGCCGGCTTCAAGACGTATGTAGGGAATGTTTTCGGCGCCTTCCTTTTCGATGCATGCCTTTACTTTATCAAGGTCAATGTCGCCTTTGAAGGGAAGGTCGCTTTTGGTAACAAGACCTTCATCCTTTACAAGCTCCTCTACCCTTGCACCAAGGCGTGTTACGTGAGCCTTGGATGTGGTAAAGTGGTAATTCATAATAATGCAGTTACCGGGCTTTACAAAGTGCTGTGCCAGAATATGCTCGCAGGCTCTGCCCTGATGTGCAGGTAAAAGATGCTTTATGCCGAAAATTTCGGTGAGCTTGTCGTTCATACGATAGAAGGTTTCGCTGCCGGCATAAGCATCGTCTGCTCTGAGCATAGCTGCCTGCATATTGTCGCTCATGGCATTTACGCCGGAGTCTGTAAGCATATCCATAAAAATATCGCCGTTATGGAGAAGGAATGTGTTAAAGCCTGCTTCCTTCATCTTATTAAGTCTTTCTTCAGCAGGAAGAAGGGTAAGCTTCTGCACAATTTTAACCTTGTGCATCTCCATGGGAAGCGGATCGTGTTTGTAAAATTTAATTTCGGGCATTAGTATTTCCTCCGTTGATTTCTTTTGTTATGACACTATGATACAACCTTGCTAAGCATTTGTCAAATTGATAATAAAAATAATAAGCATCGTTTTTTTCGATATCTGCTATTGATTTTACAGGTTTGAAGATGTATAATATATTCATAGTATTTTATGGGGGAATTTGTATGGAAATAAGAAATCTGGTAACCTTTCTGCAGGTGGCAGAAAGAAAGAGTTTTTCCAAGGCGGCAGAAGCCTTAAGCTACACTCAGTCCACCGTATCGGCACAGATTAAACAGCTTGAGGACGAGCTTAACACCAGGCTGTTTGACAGGGTAAACCACGGTGTAGTCCTTACCCAAAGTGGAAACAACCTTGTAAATAAAGCACAGAAAATACTCAATATCGTAAATGAAATAGAAAGCGAATCCTCGGATACCGACATATGCGAAGGTAATGTACGCTTTGCCATGGCGCCTTCCATTTGCGATTTGATGATGGGTCAGACCTATATGACATTTAATAAAATGTTCCCAAAAATCAACGTTAAAATAATGGCTGCCGAAACCTACGAAATGCTCGAAATGCTGAACCGCAACGAAGCTGACATTATATTTACGGTAGACAGACACGTATATGATGCCCAGTATATAATAGCCTCAGAAAAAAAGGTTAAAATGAACTTTATAGCACCTTCCGACTTCCCTCTTGCAGGCAAAAAGAATATTTCTATAGAAGAACTTATTAAATACCCCTTTGTACTTACGGAAAAGAATTTAAGCTACAGAAAACCCTTTGATGAAAAACTTGCAGAAAAGAACCTTGAAGTAACTCCCGTAATCGAAATGGGAAGCACCAGTCTTATTCTCGAACTGGTAGAGCTTGGGTTGGGAGTTTCCTTTCTGCCGGACTACGTAACACAACGTTTTAAAGATGAAGGCAAAATCTGCTATCTGGATGTAAAGGATTTCGAGGTGGGTATGTGGCGACAGCTTCTGTATCACAAGGATAAGTGGATATCCCCTGCCATACAAAGGGTAATAGAATACTGCTCCAGAATTTCGGAAAGGATTTAATATGATAATACATAAAGAAAATAACTTTGTAATATGTCAAAAGCCCACGGGGGTGTCCTCGCAGAAATCCTCCGACGGCAAAAAAACTATGCTTGAGCTTATAGGTGAAGAGCTGGGAATCTCCCCCGAAGCAGTACACCCCGTTCATAGGCTGGATAATCCCGTAGGGGGCACTATGGTGTACGCCGTAACCAAAGAGGGTGCAAGAGAGCTTGGAAAGCTTGTAAGCGAAAACAAAATGCAAAAGAGATATCTTGCTGTGCTTTGCGGTGAGCCGGAAGAAAAAGAAGGCATACTTAAAGATTTGCTCTTTAAGGACAGCTCCAAAAACAAAACTTATGTAGTGAAAAGGCTTCGCAAGGGAGTAAAGGAAGCCTCTCTGGAATACAAAATCCTCTCTGCCGGAAATTACAACGGAAAAGCCTATTCACTATGTGAGATACTACTGCACACAGGCAGAACTCACCAGATAAGGGTGCAGTTTGCATCGAGAAAGCTTCCCCTTACAGGCGACAGACGCTACGGCAGCGGCAAAGATGACCTGCCATTGGGACTGTGGTGTTACAGCCTTGAGTTTGACAATCCCTTTAATCAAAACAATCATTTAATCTTTAAAACCGAACCGGATTATAGTGAATTGCCATGGAGCATCTTTAAAATTAAAGAGGTAAAATAGAGGGCTTAAACCCTATTGCCTATTCTACCTCCCCACAAAGTGTGTTTACATTATTCTGTTTGCTTTTTGCTGTTTTCGGGCTTAGTCCTGAAGCTGTACACATCGTCATAAGCTTCCTGTACACTTTCCTCTGCAGGAGCTACCTGTATAAGCCCTGTACACTCGGTGGCAGATGCCGCATCGGTGGTGTATTCATCGGGGAAAAGTCTGGTGTCCCCTTCCGCCTCGGGATATTTGGGGAAGTGAACGTTACCGGGTTTATTTACTCTTTCTTTCATAATTAATCACCGTAAATAGCATTTGCTTTAATAAAAAATATATTCTTGCAATATCCATTTTCAAGGAGTCATAAGAAACCGGCACAACAAAGAAAGGCTGTAAAAACCATTGTTTTTACAGCCTTGTTTTTTTATAGCCTTGTTTTTATTTAAATATCCGTTTTCTCAAAAAAAGAGTTATTATGCCGGCAAGTGCACATCCGCACAAAGCTCCGAGTGAATCACAAAGTATATCCACTACCTGAAAGGTTCTGCCCTTTACAAAAAGCTGATGAATTTCGTCACCGGTGGCACAAATCATCGAAAGCAAAACAGCAAACACAGTACAAAAAAGTATGCGCCTGAGCCTTTTTTTACCGCTGAGGCTGTATATACTATCCGCAAGGAAGAAAAACAAAAGTCCCAAGGGCACAAATTCAGCAAAATGTCCCAGTGAACGTATGGTATTGTTTATTCTGCCAACGTGCTGTTTCTGCACTTTCTTTTCCAGCTTGGAGTAGTTTTCTACAACAACCTCTGCAACATCAGTGGCTACCTTTTTACTGGTTTTGTCGGAATCTGCCGCCACTTTTGCGGAGTTGTACCATATAACCCATAAATTTGTTATTATAAGCAGTACAAGTATTATCCTTGCGGCATTTACCCAAGGAGTGCTTTCTCTGATTTCCGGAATGATTTTTCCGTTCATAAAACTATCCTTCCAATATATCTGCAATTCGCTTGCAAGCAAAGCCATCGCCGTAAGGGTTGGAGGCATTTGCCATTAGTTTGTAAGCCTCTTCGTCTTCAAGAAGCTCTTTGAAGCCATTGTAAATAACCTCTTCTTCAGTACCTACAAGTCGGAGTGTGCCTGCCTTAAGACCCTCGGGTCTTTCGGTGGTGTCTCTCATAACAAGTACCGGTTTACCAAGGGAAGGTGCTTCCTCCTGAATACCGCCGCTGTCGGTGAGTATCATATAGCTCCTGGAGAGAAAATTGTGAAAATCCAGAACCTCAAGAGGCTCTATTATATGGATTCTGTCGCATCCGCCAAGCTCTGCGTTGGCAGCTTCTCTTACCACCGGGTTCATATGAATGGGATATATGGCCTTTACATCGGGGTGCTCGTCCATTATGCGTCTTATGGCTCGAAACATCCTGTGCATAGGCTCGCCGAGATTTTCCCTGCGGTGTGCGGTGATGATTATAAGCTTACTTCCCTCTGCCCACTGAAGTTCAGGATGGGTATAATCTTCCCTTACGGTGGTTTTTAAAGCATCTATGGCAGTATTGCCCGTAACGTAGATAGAGGACTCGTCCTTGCCTTCTCTTATAAGGTTTTCTTTAGAAAGTTCGGTAGGAGCAAAATTATACTTTGATATAATACTTACTGCCTGTCGGTTGAACTCCTCCGGATATGGGGAGTATATGTTGTAGGTTCTTAAACCCGCCTCAACGTGGCCTACAGGAATCTGCATATAGAAGCACGCAAGAGCAGTTACAAAGGTAGTTGAGGTATCGCCGTGAACAAGAACCACATCGGGCTTAACTTCCTCGAGCACAGTCTTAATACGCTCAAGAATAAGAGTTGTTATGTCGAAAAGGGTCTGCTTCTGCTTCATAATAGACAGGTCGTAATCGGGAACCACCCCGAATGCGTCCAGTACCTGTGTAAGCATCTCTCTGTGCTGACCTGTAACACATACCACGGTGTTTACATTTTTTCTTTTTTTGAGTTCGTTTACAAGAGGACACATCTTGATTGCTTCGGGTCTTGTACCGAACACCAGCATTACGGTTTTCATATACTATGCCTCACATTATTTTTTTACACGGAAAAACCTCTTTTTACCGGCTGACTTATCAGTAAATTCCTTGGTGTAACCATAGCCGTAGCCATAAGAGGAATAGCTTCCGCCATAGGCATATCCTGCTATGGTTTTCTTGTTGCACTTATTTACAACACAACCCAACATCTTACAGCCTGCCTGGGTAAGGGTAGAAACTGTTTCTTTGGCATTCTTGGCACTTACGCTGCCGGAAGCTACAATAAATATAACGCCGTCTGCACTGTTGGAGGCAATAACGCCGTCCACAACATAACCTGCAGGAGGTGTATCAATAATTACGTAGTCATACCTTTGCTTAAGGCTCGATATAAGCTCTGCAAAACCTTCCTGAGCAAGAAGTTCGCTGGGATTTGGAGGAAATGCGCCTATAGGAATAAAATCGAAGTTGGGGTTCTGGGTATTAACAATAACCTCGTCTACAGTATTTTCACCTACAAGGTAGTGCACAAGTCCCTTAAGTTCCCCATGACCTTCTTCTATAATGCGTCCCACAAAGGTGGAATTTCTAAGATCTGAGTCCACAAATACGGTTTTTTTGCCCATTTCGGCAAGGGAGTAAGCTACGCGATAGGAAACCTCGCTCTTACCTTCGCCGGGATATGTGCTTGTAAAGGCTATTGCCTTTATGTTCTTACCGCTGAACTGAATATTTGTTCTGAGTTTTTTGAAAGATTCACTTTCGGTAAAAGATTTACTCTTTATATGTTTTACAATAACTTTAGAATTCATTACTATACCCTCCCTTATTGTTTTTCTGCAGCAGGCTGACTATCGGTAGTGTTTTCGCTAACCAGAGGTATAGAAGCAAACACGGTAAGTCCAAGAGCCTTTTCGGCATCTTCTGGAGTGTATATTTTGTTGTTTATAAATCTTATAAGAAGACAAATGGCAGCTGTGATGAATGCACCGAGGAATCCGCCCATAACCCCACTTTTTACAGGATTGGGAGATACAGGATACTCGGGAGTTTTTGCCTGCTGATAGGTAGTAAGAGCTGCTACGCCGATATTCTTGGCAAGAACCTCTTCTGTAACATCTGCAAGCTTATCGCAAATTTCCTTCGCCGTTTTGGGATCGGGGTGTATTACGGTGATTTTAAGAGCCAGTGTGTCTGCAGGTGAAGATATGGTTACAAATTTCTGCAGCTGCTCGGGGGTCATATCCAGTTCCAGATCGTCTACAACCATCTGCATAACCTCGGTACCGCTCATAACCTCCATACAGTTGTTTACAAGCATCATTTTGGAAGTGGAGTCCGAATACTGGGGTTCCACCTGAGGAGTAAGCTCTTTTATCATCAAACTGGTGCTGGCGCTGTACATAGGTGTTTCCATAGTTACGGTGTATGCATAAAAAGCCGCCGCCATAAGTATGGCCACCAGGATAATGATCCACGAGTTTTTCTTAAGGATAAACAGTATATCCATAATATTGATTTCTTTGGTTCTTTCTTTTTCCATTACAAACCCTGCCTTAATAAGTATTTTTGCGCATTTGTACAAACAAGCGCCTCGAAGTATTTTTCATCGGTGCATTTAACAATAAATCTTTTGCATTTTTCAAATTCGTCTTTCTCTATAGGGCACACATGCACATCACCCGCTATAAAATCAACATACCGCATAGAGAAAATTTTCTTTAAAAATCTGCGTTTTCTGAAACTGTAGTATGTAAGGGAGCGTATATTGACCTGAATGAGCACACCAAGACTCTTAAGTTCTTCTACACACTCAAAATTTTTGACAACAGAAGGATAACGCTCAATGTGAGCTATTACAGGTATAAGCCCCAGGGTGAGGATTTCCTTTACCATACGCAAAATGGTAACATGCTTGATATACGGAGGAAACTCAACCAATATATACTTAGTGCCTGCAAGAGTATAGGCTCTGCCCTCTCTTATGTACCTTGCTCCATCCTGAGAATACTCCATCTCGGTACCAAGATGAAGACCTATAGTGATGCCCTCTTCCTTTGACCTTGAAACCAAAAGATCATATGCTGCTTTCATCTCATCGGGTGTTGCAACGCAATCGCGCCTTTTGCAATAATGCGGTGTCAGAAATAAATCCGATACACCATGAGTTTCCATATCCTTAAGGATAGTCAAAGACTGACCGATATCTGCACAACCGTCATCAACGCCCGGTAAAATATGAGAATGTATATCTATAAACTTATACAATACGCCATCCCCTTTTACCAATCTAACATGTGTATTCCGCTCCATACAATTACATAACTAGACATTATAATGATAATATAAAACCGCAGTTTTGTCAACCGATTATGCTGTTTTATTTAAAAGCTTACCGCAAATAATTCAGCTTTTGCTTAAAGAATATTTACAATTCGACATTATTGTGGTAAAATTCCCTTGTGAATTAACCACAATATTTTTCTGGAGGTTTCAAACCATGTTTAAGCTAAAACAAAACAAAACCACCGTAAAAACCGAAATCATAGCGGGTGTCACTACATTTATGACAATGGCATACATAATTGCCCTTAACCCCAACCTGATAGTTGGCTTTGGTGTAAACGCAGACCCGGTAAAGGGTCCCGTATGGAACGGTGTGTTTCTGGCAACCTGTATTGCATCTGCCATAGCAATGTTTGTAATGGCATTTCTTGCAAACAAACCCTTTGCGCTGGCTCCGGGTATGGGTCTGAACTCATTCTTCGCTGTAGTTGTAACAAACATTATAGCAATTACCGGTGCGTCATATATAGCGTCATTCAGGGCGGCATTATGCATTATACTTATTGAAGGTATAGTATTTGTGTTCCTGTCATTCTTCTCCATAAGAGAAAAAATTGTAAATGCCATTCCTCTTGGTGTTCGCATGGGTATATCGCCGGCTATAGGTCTTATGCTTATGAACATAGGTCTGGGTTCAAATGCAGGTGTGCAAAACGATAAATTTGAAATGTTCTATGTACTGAAAGACTTCTTTGGTGCGCTTACTCCCAAAACCATTGCAGATGCTCTGGGCGGTGCATATCCCGAGATGGTGCTTACCGTATGCACAATGTTTATCGGATTTTTTATAATTATAGCTCTCGCCAAGAAAAAGGTTAAAGGCTCTGTGCTTATAGGTATGCTTGCCGCAAGCATTGTGTATTGGGCAGGTCAGGCAATATTTTTGGGTGTTAATCCCTTTGAATCTCTTAAAGATGCATCCTTTGTGCCGCCCTTTAAGGATCTGGCAGATGCAACCCTGTTTAAATTCGACTTTAAAACCTTCCTTGATATGGGATGGTTTACGGTGATAACCCTTGTAATAACTTTCTGTATGATAGATATGTTCGACACAATAGGCACTTTTGTGGGTACTGCCTCCAGAGCCAATATGCTGGATAGTGAAGGCAAAATGCCCAAAATGAAAGAGGCCCTTATGGCAGATGCCGTAGGTACTATAGCAGGTGCTTGTATGGGAACATCTACGGTAACAACCTTTGTGGAATCAGCCGCAGGTATTGAAGAGGGCGGAAGAACCGGTCTTACATCTCTGGTAACAGGTATACTGTTCCTTGTCTGCATATTTGCAGCACCCATAGCAGCCATTATTCCCGCACCCGCCACCTCTGCAGCCCTTATATATGTGGGTATTCTGATGATTTCCGGTCTTAAGAACGTAAACTGGGATAACCTCGACGATGTGGCTCCCACGGCTATAATGCTCATATTTATGCCTGTGTCCGGCTCCATTGGTCATGCCATAGGAATGGGTCTTATAACCTACACAGTAATAAAGGTACTTACAGGAAAGTTCAAGGATGTATCCGCACTCACATACATCATTTCCGTGCTGTTCCTTGTAAAGTTCTTTACTGTGGTATAATTAATCAAACAGTAATTTTAAAGTATACAAAAAGGTCAGTTCACTTTGAAGTGAGCTGACCTTTAGCTTTTCTAAAATTACTGCAAGTAACTGCAGGCGGCAAGTGCTGCCACAGCACCGTCGGAAGCGGCTGTTGCCACCTGACGGATTTTTTTGGTACGGCAGTCCCCTGCCACAAAAATGCCCTCTGCATTGGTAAGGCAATCTTCGCCGGATGCCACGTAGCCCCTTTCGTCTAGGGTTATTACATCGGAAAAATCGTCGTTCTGAGGCACAAGACCTATGGCAACAAAAAGGCCGTCTAAGGCAAGGTCTTTTTCACCATCCTTGCCGGAAATCTTAACACCGGCAAATTCGCCGTCGGCAATAAAGCCCGAAACAGTAGTTCCCAATATAACCTCAATATTTTCCTTGGCTTCCACAGCCTTTTGGAGCTTGTCCTCACCTGTAAGGAAATCTAAGTTCTGTATAACATAAACCTTTTCGCTTGTTTCGCTAAGGAGCAATGCCTCCTGAAGTGCGGAGTTGCCACCGCCTACAACACCTACGGTTTTGCCCTCGTAGAAAGCTCCGTCGCATACGGCACAAAAAGAAATGCCGTTGCCTATAAGCTCCTCTTCCCCTTCAAGACCCAAAAGTCTGTGCTTGGTTCCGGTGGCAATGATAACGGTCTTTCCGTAAAAGTCACCATCATCGCACACTACCTTGTGGGGATTGCCGGGTACAATCTTCTCGGCTGTCATACATTCTATTTCAGCATCGAGTCCCATTGCCTGGGCTATGAGCTGTTCTGCAAATTCATTGCCGGTAACGCTTACAAAACCGGGGATGTTCTCCACTCTGGGGGAAGATGTAATCTGTCCGCCAAAGGTGCCCTTTTCAATAACAAGAACCTTTTTGTTGGCTCTGCCGGCATAGATTGCGGCGGTCAGCCCCGCAGGGCCGCCGCCGATGATAATAATATCATAAATATTCATATTGGTCACGCTTTCAGGTACTTCTTGATGTCGGACACTCCGGCATACTTCTGTACAAGACCGCCCTCAACTACAACAAGTGTGGGAGCCTGCTTGATTTCAAGAGCATCTACCGCTTCCTTGTTTTCGTTGGCAAGGAGCTTGGTGTAAGCTACGCCCTCTTTGTCGAGGATACTGCAGGCAATCTTACAGTTGGGGCATGTAGCTGTGGTGAATACATACACGCCGTCAGCTAATGCACATTCTGCCTCGGGAGCCTTTTCTTCCTCTACTGCTTCCTTAATCTTGGAAGTGAGCTTGGAGGTTTCTATATTGTACACCTTACGCTCTTTGTATTCCTGGCTCTTACCGTCGTTCCAGTTCTGTACGGGACGGTAGTAACCTGTAATACGGCTGTATACTTCTGTAGCTTCGCCACATTCGGGACAGGTGAACTGTTCACCGGCAATATAACCGTGGTTCTTACATACGGAATATGTGGGAGAAAGTGTGTAGTAAGGCAAGCTGTAGTTCTCGGCAATCTTGCGAACGAGATTTGCAGCGGACTTCCAGTCGGGGAGCTTTTCGCCCAGGAACGCATGGAATACCGTACCAGATGTGTAAAGGGTCTGAAGTTCATCCTGAATATCAAGAGCGGTAAAGATATCCTCTGTGTAGCCAACAGGTAAGTGAGAGCTGTTGGTGTAGTAAGGAGTACCGTCATTTTCGCCTGCGGTAACGATATCGGGATAGTGCTTAAGGTCGTGCTTGGCAAGACGGTAAGCTGTGGACTCTGCAGGAGTAGCTTCCAGATTGTAAAGGTCGCCGTACTCTTCCTGATAATCGGAAAGGCGTTCACGCATGTGGTTTAATACATCCTTGGTGAAGTTCTGAGTTTCTTCGTGAGTAAGGTCTGCTTTAAGCCACTTTGCATTAAGACCAACCTCGTTCATACCCACAAGACCTATTGTGGAGAAGTGGTTGTCAAAAGTGCCGAGGTATCTCTTGGTGTAGGGATAAAGACCTGCATCCATAAGCTTGGATATAACTGTTCTCTTAACCTTTAAGGAACGAGCCGCAATATCCATCATACGGTCGAGCTTTGCATAGAAGTCTGCTTCGTCCTTTGCAAGATATGCAATACGGGGCATATTGATGGTAACAACGCCCACAGAACCTGTGGATTCACCGCTGCCAAAGAAGCCGCCGGATTTTTTACGGAGCTCTCTTAAGTCAAGACGGAGTCTGCAGCACATACTTCTTACATCGCTGGGCTCCATGTCGCTGTTGATGTAGTTGGAGAAGTAAGGTGTGCCGTATTTGGAGGTCATCTCAAAGAGAAGACGGTTGTTTTCTGTATCGGACCAGTCAAAGTTTCTGGTGATGGAATATGTGGGAATAGGATACTGGAAGCCTCTGCCGTTGGCATCGCCTTCAATCATAACTTCGATAAAGGCTTTGTTTACCATATCCATTTCCTTCTGACAATCCTTGTACTTGAAGTCCATGTCCTTGCCACCAACTATACAGTTGAGCTCTGCAAGGTCTGCGGGAACAACCCAGTCAAGAGTAATATTGGAGAAAGGTGCCTGTGTACCCCATCTGGAAGGTGTGTTAACGCCGTAGATGAAGGATTCGATGCACTTTTTAACCTGATCGTAGGATAAGTTATCTACCTTTACGAAAGGTGCAAGGTAAGTATCGAAGGAGGAGAATGCCTGAGCGCCTGCCCATTCATTCTGCATAATTCCGAGGAAGTTTACCATCTGGTTACAGAGGGTTGCAAGGTGGCTTGCAGGAGCAGAGGTAATCTTGCCGGGAACACCGCCGAGACCTTCCTGAATAAGCTGTTTTAAAGACCAACCTGCACAGTAACCTGTAAGCATGGAAAGGTCGTGGATGTGAATATCGGCATTTCTGTGAGCGTTGCCGATTTCATCATCGTAAATTTCGGAAAGCCAGTAGTTGGCTGTAATAGCTCCGGAGTTGGAAAGAATAAGTCCGCCTACGGAGTAAGTAACGGTGGAGTTTTCCTTAACACGCCAGTCGTTGATGTTTAAGTAGTTGTTTACAATATCCTTGTAGTCAACCATTGTGGCGCTTATGTTACGGATTTTTTCCCTCTGGCGACGGTAGATGATGTAAGCCTTAGCTACATCGCCGTAACCTGCTTTGATAAGCACAGACTCAACAGAGTCCTGAATTTTTTCTACTTCGATTTTGGAATCCTTGATTTCAGGCTCGAATTCCGCGGTAACTTTTAATGCAAGAAAATCTATAATGTCATCATTATACTGTCTGTCGCAAGCATCAAATGCCTGTGAAATGGCGGTACTGATTTTTTTAATGTCAAAAAGTGCCAGTTTTCCATCTCTTTTTACTACACTATACATGTAATCCTCTCCTTTTTTTGAATTTTTAGCAAGCTCATTGTATCACACATATTGTGCAATGTCAATAGTAAAAACACAATATATTGTGTTTTGTGATAAAATTTTAATTTTAGCCGCTATATGTGGGTAAATATAAGAAAAAACCGCGGAATCAGCCGCGGATTTTAGCTTCGGGAACATATTTTTGAGCGATTTTCAAAAGATTTTCCATTTCATTTTCGCTAAGCGGATGGATTCCTCCGGATATAATATCACCGGAATCCACAAAATTCTGAAGAAAATATTTTTTTGCTCCTTTAATCATCTGCCCTATCTCTTCCATATCTTCGGGAGTGTGCAGTTCCTTTGTTACGGTAGTGCGGAATTCATAATCCCCGGAAGAATCAAGAAGATACTGCATACTTTCCTTTACTTTTTCGTAAAAGCCCTCTGCTCCTGCGGTAAGGTCATACTTTCGGGGGGAATTTTTAATATCCATTGCCACATAGTCCATGATGCCCTCTTCAAGGCAATATTTAAGCATATGGGGATTGGTGCCGTTGGTGTCGGTCTTTACCGCATAACCGAGAGATTTTACCTTGCGGATAAAGTCGGGAAGGTCAGCATTTAGCATAGGTTCGCCACCGGAGATAACCACGCCCTCCAGTATACCTTGCCTTTTTTTAAGGAACGAGAGAACCTCGTCTTCGGTGATGATGGCATCATCAAAATGAGTTACAAGTGATGCATTGTGACAGAAGGGGCAACGGAAATTGCAACCACGGGTAAATAGTATGCACGCCACCTTGCCGGGATAGTCCAACAATGTGAGTTTTTGAAATCCTGCAAAATTCACTTAAAAGCACCTTCCTTTCTTTTGAAATTGAGATTATATTGATATTGTACTGTTTTACAAACACATTTTCAAGTGGTTATTTAAGGAATTAAAATTTTTGCTGTGACAAACCACAAGAATGCAAGGTTTATCACCACAAAAAGAGGCACCAATATGCGAAACTTCATTTTGGAGGTTTTATGGTTAAAGACCACCATACCGAACATTGCTCCCACGGCACCAAAGATAAGTGCCACCAAAAGGAGAAACTTTTCGCTTATTCGCCTTGCCTCCCTGCGTGCCTTGGACTTGTCTATGCCATAGATAAAAAACACAACAAGGTTCCACAGCAATACCAATAACATAAAGTACTTCATACATTCACCGCTTGTAAATTTATTTATGTACATTATAATACCAACGGACTTATATTGCAAGGTATATAAATAACTTGAAATTTTATTAATTATGTCATTCTGAGGCGAAGCCGAAGAATCTTCTTTTCAATTTGGTTTATCATTAACAGGAAGATTCCTCACCTGCGTTCGGAATGACAAAACCATTGATGAATTTGTATCATACAAGCGATTCGCAAGTCGCCCATGCTGTATATCAGATTGGTGTAGGGTACGGCGTCCTCGACGTACCTTTTTTGATATTTGCCCAATATATAAGGCGAATCCAAAAAGGATTCGCCTTTTAAAAAATTATTAATGTTATTTTTATAAATTCTCCAAAAATGCCTTTAATCTCTTTGCTATAACGGCATTTCCGTTGTCATTGGGGTGAAGTCCGTCGGGAATGTACATTTCCTTTATTTCGTCAACTTCCGGTTGAAGTCCGCTTGAAGCATAAAGGTCAAGTACAGGCAGGGAGTAGTATTCTGCCACTTCCCTTATTATATTAACATACTCTTTAAGCGTGCCTACGCCCACGGTTTTCTGACTGCCGGTGTTTTTGTACTCACCGGTTCTGTGAAGGGGTGTCATTATAACAATCTGCTTTCCCAGATACTTCTTTATAAGTCCGGAAAAAAGATAGTGACAAGCGCCGTAAAAGGTGTCGGGAGTTCTGTCGGAAAATCCGCCCAAAGGTGCATCGCCGTGACCGTAGTCGTTGGTACCGCCAAACACCACTACCGCATCGGCATCATCGTCCATAGATGCAAACCTTTCGCTGAAAGAATTTACATCCACATAGTCGTCCTTAGGATGCTCCTCTGTGCCCTTCTGCAAGGCAAAACGAGTACCGCTTATGCCGTAATTGCGGGCTTGGGCAAGCCCGGCATCCCTTTTAAGCACTGCGTGATATACCGTTTCGGGACTGCTTGCACCAACGCCTTGAGTAATGCTGTCGCCCAAAAAATTTATTTTAAGTCCTTCGAGTTTCATAATTATAATTCTCCTTATTCTATTACAGATACAAATATTGAATTGTCGCTTCCGTATTTTTCACAGCCTATAGGTTGCATCCATTCAGCAACCATTGCCATAGCTCTGCCATCCTCTAAAGAGATAACACCAAAGTTACCCAATCTGGCGCCACGCTGGGGAGTTATTGCCATTTCGGTGCTCTTAACAAGATGCATATCCTCCACTTTTGCAATCCAGAGGGGTGCTCTGTGACGCTCCACATGATTGTTGGTTTTGTCGCGTCTTGTATACACAAGATACAGCTCGCCGTTCACCTTTGCCCAGTGATGCTGGGTGTTGTAGCTCTGAAGAAGGCTTCCGTCCTCCCAAGCCCAAAGGTGCATATCCTCATAGTGAATTCCGTCTGCGCTTTTTGCCACAAATGCCGCTTCGTCGTTGCGGATTGTCATATAGTATGTGCCGTTGTGATATATGACGGAAGGCTCACAAAGTCCTCTTGCCACATCAAGGTGTAAGGTGTTGCCCATTTCCTTAAAGACCACATTTTCACCGTCGAAGCTGCAACGAAGAACTGCGGCACCGTATCTGCCCTTTTCGTCTGCCATGGTAGATACAGGCACAAGAATATCGCCGCAATCAAGCTCCCAGGCCTGAGCGGAACCGCTTCCGGAGGGTCTTACACCTTGGGGAAGCTCTATAAATCTTCTGTTTGAAAAGCTGTCGGTTTCTTCATTATATACACTGCAGAATGTGGCAGGCTCATATTTACCCGGGCCTTTGGCTCCCACAAGGTATTCCACTTTATGACCCAAAAGCAGAACCTTTCCTGTTTTTTTATGGTACATAGGGGTGCCGTCACAGTTTCCGATAATAACGCCGTCCTTTTCGGTTGTCATAAGCCCTTCCTGCGGTGTGAGCTCTGTCCAGGTTTTGCCGCCGTCAAAGCTTCTTGACATATATATTCCGCCGAAAAGGTCACATCCTGTAACATCAAGATACTGTGCCGTTGCCAGCATATAGGAAGGCGTAGCACACATTCTTGCGTGGACAAAGCATTTTTTGCCGTCGTAACCGCTTCGCATAGTGTAGGTTGTACATTTCATAATTTATGTATCCTTTCATAAACATCATTATTAACAACATATTACTACGGCTATTTTTCAAAAAACAATACCGCAATATGACATTTTTTATGGCTTCGTGTCACAAAAACCAACTTTTAAAGCAGGACTTCTGTATTTGTGCCGTAATATATATCGTCTTTCCCCGAAATAAGCTTACAGAACTGTTCAAACTTATCCCACTCGTTTTTTATATCAAATTCATAGCTGTGACCCCATATGTAGAATACCTTGGGGCTTGTGGGCTTTAATGAAATAAACTCCTCCGCAAGAGAGAACATCTTGTCCCAGTTTCGGTGGTATACCGTGGGGTTAAATCTGTAAAGGTTGTCCTGGGGGTCAAAGCTGAAGCTTTCCGTTACGGTACGGGAATACTTTACTCCCGTGTGGTTTTTTATAAGCTCTGCCACTCTGTCGTCATTGGGTCCGCAGGGGTACGCCATACCCACCACCTCATAGCCTGCAAGGGCGGTAAGGTTCTTTCTGTCCTCTTCCACCTGACGGATAACCTCTTCGTCTTGGCACTTGGTAAGGTCGGGGTGAGTAAGGGAGTGAACCGCTATTTCGTGACCCTTATATATGTAGGGAATTTCCTCGGGGTAGAACTTATTGTGTTTTACGGTGCTTCCTTCCCTCACAAGAGTATTGGGCTTACCCAAAAGCTCGGAATTAATATTGAATGTAGCCTTAAGACCGTATTTGTTGAGCATTTCTATAAGACGCAAATCCTGAGTTACGGCATCGTCATAGCTGAAGGTTACCGCTTTTAATTTTCCGTTAAACATAGTTATTCTCCAATACAGCAGTTTTTTTAGATATATTTTAATTATACCACTATGTATGTAAATATCAAGAAAAACTTTATTGAAACCGGAATCTTTTTATGCTACAATAAAAATTGAGGTGTTAATAAATGACAAATAAGCTTTACGATACAGACAGCTACCTGCAAGAATTTGAAGCCACGGTTTTGTCCTGTGACAAGGCGGACAACGGCTACAGGGTGATTCTTGACAGCACGGCCTTTTTTCCCACGGAGGGCGGTCAGGAATGTGACACAGGAACTCTCGGCGATGCAAAGGTTGTAGCTGTGGTTATAGAAAACGATACTGTATACCACTACACAGACTCTCCGCTCACACCGAGGGATAAAGTGCACGGCTCTATAGATTTTGAGGAAAGATACCGCAAAATGCAAAACCACTCCGGCGAACACATAATATGCGGTATTGCTCACAAGCTTCACGGATGCGAGAATGTGGGCTTCCACCTGGGGAAGGACTATGTAACCATGGACCTTGACAAACCCCTCACCGAGGAGCAAATCCGCGAAATTGAAATTCTTGCAAACAAGGCAGTATATGCCAATGCTCCCATAAAAGCATACTACCCCGCTTCTGAAGAACTGGCAAATATTGACTTTCGCAGTAAGGACGGCATAGAGGGAAAGGTGCGCCTTGTGGTAATAGAAGGCTATGACATATGTGCCTGCTGTGCACCCCACGTGGCACGCACCGGAGAAATAGGCATCATTAAAATTCTGGATTGGATTAACTACAAGGGCGGTGTTCGCCTTAACATACTATGCGGTATGGATGCCCTTTTGGACTACCACGAAAGATACAAACGCAATGCTTACATATCGAATGTACTCTCTGCAAAGCAGGAAGAGGTGTGCACGGCACTTGACAGGCTGAACGAAACCATTTCGGAATTAAGACATAACCTTGGAGAAAAATCAAAAGAGATAACTCGCCTTATGCTTGAAAACATAAAAGAAACCGATGACAGCATAATACTTTTTTTAGAGGATATGTCCTCCGGGGAAATACGCCATCTGGTAAACGGCATAAAAGAAAAAACAAAGAAAGCAGCTGCGGTATTTTGCGGAAACGATACCGACGGCTACAGCTACATAATAGGCTCGGATACCACAGACTTAAAGCCCCTTGCCAAAGAGATTAACGCTGCCTTAAGCGGCAGAGGCGGCGGAACCTCTCTTATGATTCAGGGAAGCGTTAAAGCCACGGAAGCGGAAATCCGAAAACTGGCAGAAAAAATTCTTTAAAAATCTATTGACAAGAAATAAAAAAAGGTTTATAATTCAAATCAAATTTAATATACTTCAAACAAAGGCTAAGACGAAGAATGTCGGGTAAATAAAGTTTCAGAGAGTCAGCGGTTGGTGAAAGCTGATAACGGAGTTTACTTTGTGACTCTCCCTTCCGAGCCGAAGAGGTGAAAAGTGCAGTAGTCTCTTCCGCGTACGCTGCGTCAGTGCGAAAGGGCTTGATGGAGCCTAAAGTGGTATTGATTATTATCAGTGCAATTTGAGTGGTACCGCGAGTGTCAATTTACAAATTACACCCGTCTCAAAATCTTTATTTTGAGACGGGCTTTTTATTTGTCCCTTCTCAAAGATTACAAGGAGGAATGGATTATGATGGACAACACCAAGTACAAGGTTGGGTATTACCCCGCACCCGGCGACAACACAAACTGGGTAAAAAAAGACCGCATAGACAAAGTGCCCGTGTGGTGCAGTGTGGATATGCGTGACGGAAATCAGGCACTTATTATCCCCATGAGTCTGGAAGAAAAAATTGAATACTTCAAGGTTCTCCTTGAGGTGGGCTTTAAGGAAATAGAAGTGGGCTTTCCTGCCGCTTCCGAAACAGAGTTTGAATTTTTAAGAACTCTTATCGACGAGAATATGATTCCCGACGATGTTACCGTGCAGGTACTCACCCAATGCCGTGAGCACATTATCCGCAAAACCTTTGAAGCCTGCAAGGGAGCTCCCAGCGCAATTATACACTTCTATAACTCCACCAGCGTGGCACAGCGTGAGCAGGTATTCAAAAAATCCAAGGAAGAAATAAAGGAAATTGCCATAGAGGGTGCAAAGCTTGTTAAAAAGCTTGCCTCGGAATACGAAGGCAACTTTCGATTTGAATATTCCCCCGAAAGCTTTACCGGCACAGAGCCCGAGTATGCTCTTGAGGTATGCAATGCGGTGCTTGATGTGCTTGAGCCCTCGGAAACAAACAACGTAATCATAAACTTACCGGTAACGGTGGAAATGAGTCTTCCCCATGTGTACGCCAACCAGGTGGAATACATGAGCAACAACCTTAAATACCGTGAATTTGTAACCCTGTCCCTCCACCCCCACAACGACAGAGGCACAGGAGTGGCAGACACAGAGCTTGCCCTCCTTGCAGGGGCGGACAGAGTGGAAGGCACACTCTTTGGCAACGGCGAAAGAACCGGTAATGTAGATATTGTAACTCTGGCAATGAATATGTATTCCCACGGGCTTAATCCGGGTCTTGACTTCTCCGATATGCCCTACCTTGTGGAAAAATACGAAAAGTGCACCCGTATGCAGGTAAATGACCGCGCGCCCTATGCCGGTGCTCTTGTATTTGCCGCATTTTCCGGCAGCCATCAGGATGCCATTGCCAAGGGACTTAAATACAGAAATAAAAAGAAACTCCACGAGTGGTCTGTTCCGTATATTCCCATTGACCCCAAGGATATCGGCAGGACCTACGATGCCGATGTTATCCGCGTAAATTCCCAAAGCGGAAAAGGCGGCATAGGATACCTTTTAGAACACACCTACGGCTATATACTGCCGCCTAAGATGCGCGAGCATTTAAGCTATGTTTGCAAGGGTATATCCGACCACGAACACAGGGAATTAAAACCCGAGGAGGTACTTGGCATATTCGAAGAAAGATACCTCAATACCCAAGGGGACATCAAGGTTACTTACTTTGACTTTATGCGCGAAAACAACACGGTTAAGATAGAAATCACCTTTGAAAAAGACGGCGTAGAAACCGAAATGGAAGCCGAAGGTAACGGTTCACTTAACGCGGTAAATAACGCTCTTAAGGCCTACACCGGCGAAGAATACGTGCTTCAGGTATACTCCCAGCACAGTATGCAGGGTCAGGGTTCTCAGAGTGTGGCGGCATCCTACATCGGCCTTGAAAAGGAAAACGGCGAGATGTACTGGGGTGCCGGAACAGATACCGATATTATGCGTGCCAACACAAATGCACTCCTGAGCGCATTTGCAAATATGACAAAAGGGGGCAGAGAATAATGGGAATGACAATGACACAAAAAATTCTGGCTTCCCACGCAGGACTTGAATCTGTAGCGGCAGGTCAGCTTATAAATGCAAAGCTTGACATAGTTCTGGGAAATGACATTACCACACCCGTTGCGGTAAATGAATTTAACAAAGCAGGCTTTGACAAGATTTTTGATAAAGACAGGGTGGCTATAGTTCTTGACCACTTTGTACCAAACAAGGATATAAAGGCGGCAGAGCAATCCAAAACCTGCCGTGAGTTTGCCTGTGAGCATTGTGTGAGCCATTTTTATGACGTGGGCAAGATGGGCATAGAGCACGCCCTTCTTCCGGAGCAGGGAGTGGTAACTGCAGGTGACTGCATTATAGGTGCCGACTCCCACACCTGCACCTACGGGGCACTTGGTGCCTTTTCCACAGGTGTAGGCTCCACGGATATGGCAGCAGGTATGGCTACAGGAATGGCGTGGTTTAAAGTACCTTCCGCAATTAAGTTTGAGCTTAAAGGCTCACTTAAATCCAACTGCAGCGGCAAGGATGTAATACTTACCATAATAGGCAAAATTGGCGTAGACGGTGCCCTCTACAAAAGTATGGAATTTACCGGCGAAGGGGTAAAAAGCCTTTCCATGGACGACCGCCTTTGCATATGCAACATGGCAATAGAAGCAGGTGCTAAAAACGGCATATTCCCCGTAGATGAAATTACAACAGAATATATGAAGGGTCGCACCGAAAGGGAACCTGTAATTTACGAGGCAGATGCCGATGCCGATTATGAACAGGTTATAGAAATTAACCTTTCGGAAATAACACCCACGGTAAGCTGTCCTCACCTTCCTGAAAACACAAAAAATGCCGATGAACTTAAAAACATAAAAATAGACCAGGTAGTAATCGGAAGCTGCACCAACGGCAGAATGGAAGATATGGAAGCGGCATACAAAATATTGAATGGCAAAAAGGTTGCAGACGGTGTAAGATGCATCATAATACCTGCCACAATGCAAATTTACCGCGAATGTGTACAAAGAGGCTACGTAACCGCATTTATAGATGCAGGTGCAGTGGTATCTACTCCCACCTGCGGTCCCTGCCTTGGCGGATATATGGGAATCTTAGCTGCCGGTGAGAAATGTGTGGCAACCACCAACCGAAATTTTGTAGGCAGAATGGGTCACGTAGACAGCGAGGTATACCTTGCAAGCCCACACACAGCTGCGGCAAGTGCAATAGCCGGATATATAACATCATACAAGGAGGAAGCGTAATGAATACCAGGGGAAAAGTTTTTAAATACGGCGACAACGTGGATACAGACGTAATAATCCCGGCAAGATACTTAAACACTCCCGATGCCAAAGAGCTTTCACTTCATTGTATGGAAGATATAGACACGGAATTTGTGAAAAATGTAAACAAGGGCGACATTATGATTGCCGGTTGGAATTTCGGCTGCGGTTCATCTCGTGAACACGCTCCTCTCGTTATAAAAACCTGCGGTACAGGTTGTGTAATCGCCAAGAGCTTTGCAAGGATATTCTACCGCAATGCCATAAACATAGGTCTTGCTATATTGGAATGTGAAGAGGCCGCCGAGGAAATAAACCCCAACGACGAAGTAAGAGTGGATTTTGACACAGGGGAAATATTTGACATAACCACCGGAAAGAAGTATATGGCTCAGCCCTTCCCGGAATTTATACAGAACATCATAAAAGCCGGAGGGCTCTTAAACTCAATCGGAGGTGGAGCCAATGACTAAAAACATTGCAGTAATCCGCGGTGACGGCATAGGCCCCGAAATAGTAAATGAGGCTATTAAGGTGCTTGATAAGGTAGCCGCACTCTACGGACACAGCTTTACCTACACCCCTGCAGATATGGGCGGATGTGCCATAGACAAATACGGCGATCCCCTGCCCCAAAGCGAGCTTGACAAGTGCTTAAAATCCGACAGCGTTCTTCTTGGCGCCGTAGGCGGTAACAAATGGAACGATGTCCCCGGCGAAAAAAGACCGGAAAAGGGGCTTTTAAGGCTTCGTGCAGGTATGGAGGTTTACTCCAACAACCGCCCTGCAAAAATATGGAAGCAGCTTGCATCGGCATCGCCCCTTAAAGACAATATTGTAGATAAGGGCATAGACTTTATAATAGTCCGTGAGCTTATAGGCGGTATATACTTCGGGGAACACAAAACCGAAGGCAACATTGCCACAGATATACTTAAATACAGCGAAGAAGAAATCGAGCGTATCGGCAGAATAGGCTTTGAAACTGCAAGAAAACGCGGAAAGAAGCTTTGCTCTGTGGAAAAGAGCAATGTGCTTGACTCCAGCAGACTGTGGAAAAAGGTGATGCACCGTCTTGAAGAGGAGTACACGGATGTGGAGCTTTCGGATATGCTGGTAGACAACTGCGCAATGCAGATAGTTAAAGACCCAAGCCAGTTTGATGTAATAGTTACGGAAAATATGTTTGGCGACATACTCTCCGACGAAGCATCTATGATAACCGGCTCTATAGGTATGATACCTTCCTCAAGCCTTGGTGCAACAAGCCGGGGACTTTATGAGCCCATTCACGGCTCTGCACCGGACATTGCAGGGTTGGATATTGCAAATCCCATAGGAACAATTCTCTCGGCGGCAATGATGCTGAGATTCAGCTTTGATATGTCAGAGGAAGCCGATGCCATAGAAAAGGCCGTTTCCAAGGTTCTTGATGAAGGCTACAGAACCGCCGACATTATGCCTCAGGATGAAGAGGAAGCAAAGAAATGCACAAAAGTCGGATGCAGCGAAATGGGAAAACTTATAACAGACACAATAGAATAAGCTAAAAATAATCAAAGGGAATGTAAAAAAAGTCAAGTTTTTTACACTCCCTTTTAATTTTACTCATATTTTATAATACTTTGCGCCTCGTTTGAATCTTTGAATATTCCCGAAGCTACTGCTGCATACATTGCAGCACCCACGGCGGCTTCCTCCGCATGGCAGGGGATTTTCATTTTAAATCCGAACATTTCTTCGGTAATTTTTACAAGGTGAGGATTTTTGCGGATTCCGTTTCCCGAACCCACAAGCCCTGCTTTGGAAACGCCCATAGAGTTATACATATTCCAAAGCTCCTCCGTCATACCCTTAAGCACGCCTGCAGTAAGAGCTTCCGGGGTGAAATTGCTTTCGTTTATACCCAAAACGGACCCCGTTACGGATTTGTCGCCTCTTGTACCTGCAAATCGGGTATCTACCTTAAGGGAATCTTTTGCATTTAAAAGCATTTTTTCCATTATACCGTAAACATCGGCTTCAGCCAAAACAGGCGTATAGGAAAGAACCCTCTCGTAAAATTTTTTCAAAACAGAGTATGCCCTTCCGCCGCAAAGTGCCGCACCTACAATCAGGTGTTTTCCGTCAAAATATGGTCTTGTTTCTACGTTTTCGGCTTCTATGGGTTCATGGGCTATTACAGATACCTGACTTCCCGTTCCTACATTTACAAGAACACTTTCTTCATCAAGGGTAGAAAAAACGCTTGCCTGGTTATCGCCTATGGCAACCGCCACGGGAATTTCCTTGTATTTTCCGGCAAGGATATAGCCGTCTGTAACCGTAGCGGCATTGCACTCTACTCCATTTCCGAAGCTTAAAAAATCCGTTTTGTGAATAACAGGTGTTTTAAGAGAGCACAGCCTCATTACAAAATAATCCTGAATTGTGCAGTAGCTTACGGCATTTTCCGGCCGTATACCCTTTTCGCGGTTATAAAAATCTGTTACGGCTCCGTAGCCGGAAGGACTGCCGACAAATTCCGCATAGGTGGAATCTTTATATTTTATATTTCCTCTTTCGTCCTGCCAGGTATATAAAGGACTTACGGCGTTTCCTTCGGCATCGGTATACACAATACCGTGCATCTGTCCGGTTACACCTATAGCAGCCGTTTCCCCCTCATAAAGATCTTCAAGAATATCTGTAGCTATTGTTATAATCTTATCCACAGACTGTATTTTTTCAAAGGGTTCACATTCTTTTATAAAGGCGTTGCTGTTTTCGGTACGGGATTTTTCCACATTACCTGTTTTGGCATCCAATCTGACGCCGCATACGCTTGTTGTGCCTATATCTATACCTATAATTTTCATTATCGTATCTCCCATATTTTATAAAAAAAGATGCTATCTGCACACAATTGTAAGATAGCATCTGCTTTTTGTCAATGAATTTTATAAAAATTTCAACCTCATTTCATATTTTCAGGCAAGTTCTTTTTCATATAGATGTAATACGTCATACCGCACAAAATCATTGCACCGCCTGTCACAATCATACTTGCCACAGCACCAAAGGCTTTAAGCATGGGTATGCACACAAAGCCTGCGACTATAATTCCGCCGGCATTCAAAAGCATTCGCCAGGAAGAATACTGCCCCATAACATCGTAGTCCACAATCTGGGTAACTGCCACAGGAATTGCATAATCTATAAGATTCCGGCTGAAGAACATTAAGGCATACATTATAAGAAACATCGTAGTTCCCTTGAAAGCAAACATACATACAAGAAAAACTGCAACTCCCAGAGAAAACAGAGGTATCATGCGGTATTCCTTGAGTTTTTTAGATATAAACGGATACAAAAGACAGCTTACTGCGGTAAATACATTGAGAAGCACAAGAACAACGGAAGCGCTTTTGGCATCAAGAATATTTTCATGATATCCTACGGTGACAATGAGATTTGTAATACCCATACAAAATCCTCTTAAAAAATTAGGCAGAGCAAGCACATAAAACGGCTTGTATGTAAATATATTTATTTCTTTCTTTTCCGACGGTTTTTCGGTTTGCACATTTACTCCCACTTTTTTCATGGATTTTGTAACAAGAAAAAAAGCAGGTATAAGCATAAGACAAAATATGTATACACAAGTCATCACAACAAAATATCTGTCATGGAATTTATCTACAAAGAATGTAAGAAGATAAGAAAATACCGTGGAAACAATACCTATTATAAGACCGGAGCGAGCAGTTATTTTGCCGTAGTTTTTCATATCCATAATATGGTAAGGAAGCTTGTAGCACAAAGCTGTGTACAGACCGTGACCTGCGTTGAACAATACGGAAAAAGCATACACAATTATAAGTGCCCATGTAATTTCGTTTTGACCAAGCTTGCCCATGAATATAAGGTACAAAACCAAAGGTATTCCGGGAAGATATGTCAAGGATACGGCTTTTATAACATTTTTAACACTGTCCATCTTTTTGGAAAACAGCAACATAACTCCAAGCTGAACCATCTGCATTACCGAAAAATACACATTGACCGTATTTTCCGAGAAACCGCATTCAAGCAAAAAGGTCTGCAAAACCGTCCCTGCAAGAAACAGATATATGAAATTGTAAAAGATATTTTGAAAATATAATTTTATTTCGTTGCTCATTGTATAAATCTCCTTAAACAAGTACAATCCTTTACCAGTTGTGTATGATACCACTGTCGTAAGTCAATTTCAATACTCAAATACTACATTTTTTTCAAAATATGTAGTATTGCAGTGATATTTTTGTTGTTAATGAAATATTTCTGTGATAAAATAAAGGCGAGGTGAGCATATATGACAAGAAAAACTTTGAGAGACTATGACGAATATCCCCTTAAAATAGGCAATGCACTTATTACGTTTTTTACCGATACGGGAAGCCTTAGAGAATATATGGAAGAAGAAAGCGGAATGCACAGCCACGAATATTGCGAGCTGTTTTACGTAACACATGGCGAGCTTGAAATAAAAACAAACGACACCACATTTATTCTCAAGGAAAAAGATGCTGCCCTGGTGCCTGCCGGTCTTAAGCACAATACGGTTTCTTTCGGCAATACACAACGGACAGCAGTATCTCTTACCTGCTCCAAAACTAAAGATAAATCCTCAAAAGAGTATTTTAAAGAGTTTGAAAATCTTACTTCTTCAAAGCTTATTGTTTTCCCGTCATTTTCGGGTGCAGATGCTTTCCGTCGACTGGCAAGATATCATTACGGCAAATATAATGAAAAGAAGGAGCTTATAATCTCCTGTCTTCACGAAATAATAATACTTATGAAGGAAACCTGCCACAGCGAAAAGAAAACCGATATGGAAACGATGCCCGACAGCACCCTCTACAGAAATTATATAATAGAAAGCTACATAGAAAACGACTATTCCCATGCTTCTCTTACAGAGCTTGCTTCCATGCTTCATTTAAGCCGTCAGCAGACCTTAAGGACCGTAAAATCCATATACAAAATGTCCTTTGCAAAAAAACTTATGATAACAAAGTTGGAAAAGGCTTCCGCCCTGGTGGAATCCACAGATATGAGCTTTGAAAAAATAGCGGAAAGCGTAGGCTACAAATGTACTCACAGCTTTTTCTCGGCATTTAAAAAGCACCACGGTACAACTCCGGGAAAAATGCGCGCTTCGGCAATTATTTTTAATGGGACTATTGACACAAAAGAGAAAAAGTGAAATAATAAACATAATTATACACAGGAGGTATTCACTATGGGTTCAAAATCACAAAAAGAAAAAATATTTAACTATTCTTTTGCAACACTTCAAAAAGAAATCAAATCCCGAAGATTCAGCTCTGAGCTGAATATCACTTTAAAATCCGAAAATAAGGAAGACTGGGGTGTATGGTACAGATTTCATCACGGATTTTCCTTTACATCTTACGGTGAAAAAATAACAATCTCACTTACGGAGATAAGCCCCACCTCCACAAAGGTTGACATATTTTCCGAAGCTGCTCTGCCCACACAAATACTGGATATGGGCAAGAACTCCCGAAATATAGCAAATATATTTGAATACTTTGAAAAATTTTTAGAGCAGGAAAAAGATACCCCTGCCGACACCCCAGCGCCGGAAGATGAGCTACTCCCGGAGGCTTCTCCATCCTTCATGGAAACTCCTAAGGAAGAAAAAGAGGAAAAAACCGAAGAAGTACAAGCTCCCGTGCAGGAGATGGCGCCTGCTCGTAAATTATCTAAAAAAAAGGCTCCTTTGGAAGAAGCACCTGTCAAAAAAGAAGCCGTAAAAGAAACCCCGAAAGCCCCGGACATAAGCTTTGCTCCCAAAGCGGAAAGTGTACCTCTTGACAACAGGTTTTGCACATTTTGCGGAACACGTCTGGTAAAAGATGCTAATTTCTGCTACAATTGCGGAGCAGACAGAAGAGCTAATTAAGCTTACCGGAATGCTTTTTTAAACAAACAGGAGATGTAAAAATGATTTTTACATCTCCTTATTTTTTTATATAATACCTCTTTTAATTTTAAGTTCTATTATTTTAAGTACACTTTCCTTAATTCTCTCTTCGGTTATTTCTCCCGATTGCACAGCTGCCATAATGGCATCGTGGCTTGCCTTGGGGTCGGGAGTTATAAGTATCATATCCGCTCCTGCCTTTATTGCTTTTACCGCAGCCTCTCCGGGAGTATATTTGGAGGTAATGGCTCCCATAATAAAAGAGTCGGTAATTACTATCCCCTTATAGCCAAGCTCACCTTTAAGCCAATCGGTTATAACCTCTTTGGATACAGAGGACGGAACCTTTTCTTCCGTGGCACTTATAAGTGTCATATGGCTCACCATTACAAAGTCTGCCTCAATACCTTCCTTAAACGGAATAAACTCGCAGGAGCGAAGCTCCTCCAAGGTGCGCCCACTCTCGCTGTAGCCCATGTGGGAGTCGGCGTGAGTGCTTCCGTGACCGGGAAAATGCTTTAAGGTTGCCGATAAGTTATTATCCTGCATACCTTTTACTGCATTTTGCACCATACTTCCCACAAGATAAGGGTCACTGCCGAAGGAACGGCTTCCGATTTCGGTATTATTCATATTTACAAGCACATCGGCATTTGGGGCAAAATCCATATTAAAACCCACAGCGGTAAGCTCTTTTCCAAGGGTTTCTCCTACGGCATATGCCCTCTTGGGGTCGCCGGTATTTCCTATACTTTGCATATTCGGGTGACGGGTTACGCCCATATTTGGGTTATCTCCAAGACGTGATACCACCCCGCCCTCTTCGTCCACACCCACAAAGGGTGCAATTTTGCAGGCGGCTTTAGTTTCGGCTATCATTTGAACTGTAGCTTCTCTGTTGGTGAAATTAGGGGAAAAATAAACTATACCGCCTACGGGATATTTATTAAGTCCTTCCTTTAAGCTGTCAGTAAAACCTGTAACTCTGCCTTCGCCGGATATGGTTTCCGGAGGAAGGAACATCATCTGGTATATCATATCCGACAAGGTCATATCGCTGATAACAATCTCTGCCCGGGATGGCTCTTTCTTTGGTATCTCCGCCACAGGAGAAATGGTTTTTTGGTACTCCTGTTCGTTGGTGCAGGCACACAGCCACAGCAAAAAAAAGCAAATAACAGGCACAAGTATTTTATTGAATTTTTTTAAATATTTATCTGTTATCATAACCTGCCACCTTCCTCTCTCATTATGTATAATATCATAGTTTTCTTGCCGACGCAAATATTTAATGATTTTAAAAAAATTTACAAAATATTAAGGAAAACAAACGGTGTTGATAATTGACAATATATACCAATTATAGTATAATTAATTTAATTATTAATTTTTAGAAAGGAAACAAAAAAGCCCTATGATCAAACCCGGCGAAGCAGTGAAAAAAGATACCTTATACATTGCCTTTTTTGTAACTATTCTAAGCGTTTTTACACAGGCAATATTTCTGGTATTTAAAAAATGGAATTTGGATGTACTCTTCGGTAACATTCTTTCGGGAACCTTTGCTGTACTTAACTTCTTTCTTATGGGTATAAGCGTGGAAAAGGCTATTCAAAAGGAAGAAAAGCAAGCCAGAAGTATCATTAAAACATCTCAGACCTTAAGGCAGTTTATGCTGTTTTTAGTAGCAGGCATCGGGGCTTATTTCTTTAACTGGATTACAGCGGTTGCTCCTTTGTTTTTTCCAAGAATTGCCATTACATTGAAACCATTTATAGGGAAGAATAAATAATACAGATTTATATCTTTAGCCATTGGAGTTCGAATAGCACTCCAATGGCTAGCCAAGGAGGTGAACTAGTTTGAAACAACGAAGCAAAAGCTTCTTAATAAAAGATATACTCTATCTTTCCATATTTATAATTCCTTTTATTATCGGTATTATAATTAAGGTTCTTACCACACCGGAATCTCAGGGCATTTCAATATCCGGTGCAAGGATATTCTTTGAGATACCTATGCCGATTCAAAATCTTCTGATTACGGAATCTCAAATTAATTCCTGGCTTGTGATGATAGCCATATTGGGATTATGTCTGTACCTTACGAACGGTCTTAGTGCCCGACAGCCTACACGGCGGCAGCACTTTGCAGAAATGATGGTACAAATGTCCGAGAATATTGTAAACAGCAATATGGGTGAATATTTCAAAGCATTTGCACCTTTTATTGCAGCAATGATAGGTCTGTCGGCTTTTTCAAGCCTCGTGACCCTCTTCGGCTTATACCCGCCGACTTCGGATGTTAATGTCACCGGCGGATGGGCTGTACTTGTATTTATACTCATTACTTACTACAAGTCAAAATGCGGTCCGATTATTTACCTTAAAAGTTTTGCAAATCCGCTTCTTATGGCTCCTCTCAACATCATAAGTGAGGTTGCCACACCTGTATCCATGGCATTCCGTCACTACGGCAACGTACTGTCGGGGGCGGTTATATCCGTACTTCTGGCTACGGGCCTTCAGGGACTTTCCAACTTGCTTCTCGGATGGCTCCCCGGAGTTTTCGGCGAGATACCCTTCCTGCAAATAGGTATTCCGGGTATATTGTCCATTTACTTTGACGTATTCAGCGGTCTTTTACAGGCATATATATTTGCAATGCTTACTATGCTATACGTTTCCGGTGGATTCCCAATGGAAGAATATATGAAAAGAAAAGAGAAAAAACAAAACAAAAAAATTTTAAAAGCTTAATTTTAGGAGGATTTTATTATGTTACAGATTGCTATTGGTATTATTTTAGGATGTTGTGCACTTGGTGCAGGCGTGGCTATGGTAGCAGGTATCGGACCCGGTGTCGGTGAAGGTAACGCTGTTGCAAAGGCTTGTGAGGCCATAGGCCGTCAGCCCGAATGTAAGAGTGATGTAACAAGCACCATGCTTATGGGTTGTGCTATTGCAGAAACTACCGGTCTTTATGCGCTGGTTATTGCTATACTTCTTATATTCGTTGCACCCCAGCAGTTCGTGGACATTCTTCTTAACGCAAAGATATAATATCATTTTAAAAATAAAGGATGTGATCAGTTATGCCGACACAAGGTACACTTGACGTCATTTCCGTAAACATCTGGCAGATAATCATTTCCCTTTGTAATCTTCTGATTCTTTTTCTTATACTAAAAAAGTTTCTGTTTAAACCCGTAAAGAAGGTTCTTTCTGACAGACAGAACGCTGTAGATACAATGTACTCCGATGCAAACGAAGCAAAGATGGAGGCAATAGCAGAAAAAGAGCAATGGGAAGAAAAGCTTAAAAACGCAGATATAGAGGCTGACACAGTAATTAAGGAAGCCTCGGAAACTGCGGAAAAGCGCGGAGAAAAGATTTTGGCAGATGCCAAGGAAAAAGCGGAAAGCATTGTCCGTCAGGCTGAAAGTGAGGCTCAGCTTCGACTTAAGAAAGCGGAGGCAGGCATTAAGACAGAAATCGTCAATGTGTCTTACGCACTTACAGAAAAAATGCTCGAGCGTGAAATTAACCCGGATGACCATCGTGCGTTAATTGACTCCGTCATAGAGAAAATAGGTGATAACGATGACGGAAATAAATAAAGAATACGGTACAGCCCTCTTTATGCTGGCAAAGGAAGTTGACTCGGTAAACGAGTACGCCGTTGCATTAGAATGTGTGGAGGAAGTTTTTTCGGGAAATCCCGAGTACACAGACTTTCTCGCGTCGCCCAGTATTCCCATGGAAGAAAGGCTTGGTGCCATAGAGCAAGCATTTGGCAGCACCCTGCCCGATAACGTACTTTCCTTTTTACTGCTTCTTTGCGAAAAAGGCCACATAAGAGGATTTAAATACTCTGTAGAGGAGTATAAAAATCTCCTTGACGCACAAAATCACGTATCCACAGCTCTGGTAAAAAGTGCCGTGGAGCTTACCGAAGAACAAAAAGAAAAGCTTAGAGATAAGCTGGAAATCAAAACCGGAAATTCCGTAGTATTGGAATGTTTCGTAGACCAATCCCTTATGGGCGGTATTGTCGTAGAAATCGACGGCAAGATTATGGACGCAAGTCTTAAAACCCGCCTGCATGAAGTAAAGGATGTGATATCACAATGAGTTCAAGACCCGAAGAAATAAGCAGCATTATAAAAGAACAAATAAAAAACTACAAATCCCGCATCGAAATGAAGGAAACCGGAAGTGTTATCCTTGTAGGTGACGGTATTGCAAGGGTTTACGGCTTGAGAGATTGTATGGCAAGTGAGCTGTTGGAATTTGAAGACGGAAGCTACGGTATGGCTCAGAACCTTGAGGACGAAACAGTATCTGTAGCACTCCTCTCCGACAACAACGCCATCCGCGAAGGCTCTAGTGTTAAAAGAACCGGCAAGGTTCTCTCGGTGCCTGTAGGCGATGGGCTTCTTGGCAGAGTAGTAGATGCTCTGGGACAGCCCATAGACGGCAAGGGTCCCATAGAATACAGCCAGACCCGTCCGGTAGAATCCGAGGCTCCCGGAATTATAGAAAGACAGAGCGTATCTGTCCCCTTGCAGACAGGTATCAAGGCTATAGACAGTATGATACCCATAGGCAGAGGTCAGAGAGAGCTTATAATAGGTGACAGACAGACCGGTAAAACCGAAATTGCCATAGACACCATTATAAATCAGCGTAACTCCGATGTTATATGTATCTATGTAGCAATCGGTCAGAAAAACACCTCGGTAGTTCAGCTTGCCAACGAGCTTAAGAAAAACAACGCCATGGAATACACCATCATAGTGTCCGCTTCCGCATCGGAATCCGCACCCCTTCAATATGTGGCTCCCTACTCCGGTTGTGCAATGGCTGAGTACTTCAGAGAGCAGGGCAAGGACGTGCTCATTATATACGACGACCTTTCCAAACACGCCGTAGCTTACAGAGCACTCTCCCTCCTTATACGCCGTCCTCCGGGCCGTGAAGCTTACCCCGGCGACGTATTCTATCTGCACCCCCGTCTTTTGGAACGTGCGGCTTGCGTTGCCCCCCAATACGGCGGCGGTTCCATTACAGCACTTCCCATAGTAGAAACTCAGGCAGGCGATGTATCCGCATACATCCCCACAAACGTTATATCTATAACCGACGGACAGATATTCCTTGAAACAGAGCTTTTCCACGCAGGTATTATGCCTGCCATAAACCCCGGTATATCCGTAAGCCGAGTTGGCGGCAGCGCGCAGCTCAAGGCTATGAAGAAGGTATCCGGTGAGCTTAAGCTTCTCTACTCACAGTACAGAGAGCTTCAGTCCTTCGCTCAGTTCGGAAGTGACCTGGATGCCGACACAAAGGCAAGACTTGCCCTTGGTGAAAGAATCGTTGAAGTATTAAAGCAGGGACGAAACGCTCCCATAAGAGTAGGATGTCAGGTTGCCATAGTATATTCGGTAATTAACGGATATCTCGACCGGGTTGCGGTAGACAAGGTAAAGGAATACGAAGACAACCTTTTTGAAAGACTTGAAAACAAGTATCAGGATTTCTTAAAGCGAATAGAAGAAGGCTACTGGGAAGACTCCGATATAGAAACTTTGAAAAATGCTTTAAACGAAATGCAGAGGTGATGTAGATGGGCGCTAACACCAAACAGCTTCGCAATCGCATCAAGAGTGTAAACTCCACCCTGCATCTTACCAAGGCAATGGGGCTTGTGGCATCGTCTAAAATACGTCGTGCCACAGACGCCATGAACAAGAGCCGTCAGTATAAAGATTCTCTTAAAAGCGTGATGGACCTTTTGACCCTCTCTCCCGAGTGCGGAAAAAGTCCTTACCTCAAGGAAGATAAAGACGGCAAAATGCGTATAGTGATAATTGCCGGTGACAGAGGTCTTGCCGGCGGATATAATGCCAACATATTCCGCCTTGCCAGGGAATATGAAGGGGCAGAGTTTATCCCTATAGGTAAAAGAGCAGTTGACCGCTACAAGGGAGATATGCTTTTTGCAGAAACCTTCACCTTCAGCGATGCCCTTGCCATTGCCCGTAAACTTTGCGAAGATTTTTCCAAAGGTGAATACGACTCCTTGGGTATTATAAGCACCAAATATGTGTCTATGCTTACTCAGGAAGCACACTTTACCAAGGTTCTCCCATTAACCAAAAACCCCGAAGCAAAACCTACAGGGGTAGTGTTTGAACCGGATGAAGCCTCAATTCTTGAAGCGGCAATTACCGAATATGTTGCCGGAATTATAGTGGCTCATGTAAGAGAGAGCTTTGCAAGTGAAGTGGCATCCAGAAGAAATGCTATGGACTCTGCCGGAAAGAACGCTCAGGAGATGATAGACAATCTCCAGCTGGAATACAACCGTGCAAGACAGGGCGCAATTACTCAGGAGCTTACAGAAATAGTCGCAGGAAGCGGTTCCATGTAACAGGAACTCCCATTTGGCGACAAAGGAGGAAATAATATGTCAGAAAAAGTGACAGGCAGCGTAAGCCAGGTTATGGGACCTGTAGTTGACGTTCGCTTTCAGGAAGGAAGCCTGCCTGCAATATACAATGCTTTGACTGTACCCATTGGTGAGAGAACTCTTACCGTAGAAGTAGCTCAGCACATCGGCGATAACACCGCCCGTTGCATTGCTATGGCATCTACAGACGGTCTTAAAAGAGGTACTCCCGTTACAGATACAGGAAGCGCTATAACAGTTCCCGTGGGCAAAGAAACCCTGGGCAGAATATTTAATGTACTGGGTAACCCCGTGGACAACAAGCCTGCTCCCGAAAATGTTCAGCGTTGGAACATACACAGAGAAGCTCCCGAATACGACGAGCTCTCCCCTTCCACAGAGATTCTGGAAACAGGTATCAAGGTAATAGACCTTATATGCCCCTACTCCAAAGGTGGTAAGATAGGTCTCTTCGGCGGTGCCGGTGTTGGTAAGACAGTTCTTATAATGGAGCTTATCAACAATATTGCCAAAGAACACGGCGGTCTTTCCGTATTTACCGGAGTTGGCGAAAGAACCCGTGAAGGCAACGACCTTTACAACGAAATGATGGAATCGGGCGTACTCTCCAACACCACCTTGGTGTACGGACAGATGAACGAACCACCCGGAGCTAGAATGAGAGTGGGTCTATCCGGACTTACCATGGCAGAATACTTCCGTGACGAGGAAGGTCAGGATGTGCTTCTCTTTATAGATAACATTTTCCGTTTTACACAGGCAGGTTCCGAGGTATCGGCACTTTTGGGCCGTATGCCTTCTGCGGTTGGTTATCAGCCCACGCTTGCTACGGAAATGGGTGCCCTGCAGGAGAGAATTACATCTACCAAGAAGGGCTCCATAACATCCATTCAGGCAGTATATGTTCCTGCCGATGACCTTACAGACCCTGCCCCTGCCACAACCTTTGCTCACCTTGATGCTACAACGGTACTTTCCAGAGGTATAGCATCTCAGGGTATTTACCCTGCTGTTGACCCATTGGAATCCACAAGCCGTATTCTCTCTCCCGAAACTCTCGGCGAAGAGCACTACAATGTGGCAAGAGAAGTTCAGAGAATACTTCAGAGATATCAGGAGCTTATGGATATCATAGCCATTATGGGTATGGACGAACTCTCCGACGAGGATAAGCTCCTTGTACAGAGAGCAAGAAAGATACAGAGATTCCTTTCTCAGCCCTTTACAGTATCCGAAAAGTTTACCGGTATAGAAGGTACCTACGTACCCCTTAGCGAAACAATTCGCGGATTCAAGGAAATCTGCGAAGGTAAGCACGACGACCTGCCCGAGTCTGCATTCCTCTTTGTGGGAACCATAGACGAAGCTATAGAAAAGGCGAAAGGACTGTAATATATGAAGACCTTTAACCTTACAATATCCTCCCCCGACGGAGATATTTTTAAGGGGGATGTTACCATGATATCCACCAGAGGCACCGAAGGTGACTTTGCCGTAATGGCAGGCCACATTCCCTTTGTTACAGCCATAAAGCCCGGCGAGTGCAAAGTGGAATTTGAAGACGGTACCGAAAAGATTGGCCAAACCGAAGGCGGACTTCTTACAGTTTCTGCCGAGGGCGTAACCCTTCTGGCAGGGAGCTTTAAATGGTAAAATAAACAATAAAGTGCAAGTAAGCCGTACTTTTTACAAAGTCACTTACTTGCACTTGTTTTTTATTATTCTTTTTATAAATCGGCAAAAAGATATATTCACAGCATTTTACTTTTTGGGTAAAACAAAGTTGATTGCATTTTTCATAACGTCAAATTCGGTTTTATATGCATCACAGATTTCACCGTCTGTACAAAGCCGCATTTTACCATCCAGAGGTGTTACCGTCATATGACTGCATCTGTGAGCGGTAATTATCTTTTCTATCCCCTTTAAACCTATATGTGTACCCTTCATATAGTATGGGAGCTTTCCAAGAAAGGTTGTACGGGAAACATTATTTACTATATTTACATCCATAAGTCCGTCATCTACCCTCGCTGTGGGATTACTCCTGATACCGCCTCCGCAAAAGCTTCCGTTTGCTATTGAAGTAAGAAGCAGAGGTCCTCTGAACACCCTCTTGCCGTCAATATCTATGGCAAGGTTTGCGCCCCTCTTCTTTACAAGTATGCAAAATATTGCTATAAGATACGCCAAAGCTTTCGGAACGAGAGGCTTATCTTTAAGTTTATTGGTCATATCGGCCACATTGCAGTCAAAGCCTATGTTAAACATATTTACGCAGTAACCGGTATTCACACCGGACTTAGTATCTGTTGTATAACGGATAAGGTCGCATTTGGTTGTATCTCCGACAATCTGAGCCTCTATATCGGAGAATGCATATCCGCCGGAAAAATTACGGCAGAAATCATTGCCCGTACCCATAGGCATTATGCCCACCTGGGCACAATCAAAGCCAACCACACCGTTTACAACCTCGTTTAAGGTGCCGTCGCCTCCGCATACTATAAAGCGTGCAGCGCCGTTTAAGGTGCAGTATTCCCTCACAAAGTTTTTGGCATCGCCCGTAAATCCGGTTACATACACCTGTACCTCTTTGTCAAGTCTTCGGGAAACCGACAATATTTCCGCGGTGAGCTTATCAACATCTTTTTTTCGTCCAGCTTTTGGATTTATAATGAAGACCGTTTTCATTTGTTTTTCCTTACTGCAGTATTACCGTTTCTCCTGCAGGTATTTCTATAATTTCTTTTTTATCTTTTTCTACCCACACGGTTATGGCAGATGGATTGTAAAACATGGTTTCGTCCGCTGAGATTACAAGCCGTCTCTGAGCCTGTGTATAATTATAAATCTCAATGTTTGTGGCATACCATATTTTATCGTTACCGGATATTTTCTTGAGAAGTTCTTCCATATATTCCCATTGTTCTTCTGTTCTGATGTTGTGAGCATGACCCCATATATAAAACAAGGGATGAACCCATTGAGAATCTATATTTTCTAAAAATTTATCACAAAGTTCCAAGGCGAGCTTATGATGACAGGTAGGATGCCACTTCATAAAGTCCTCGGGAAATTTAAAATTCATATTGGCTATGACTGTCCTTGAATAGACAATTCCGCAAGCTTCCATGGCACTTATGGCAGCGTCGTCGAAAGAACCGCTGGGATAGGACATACCTGTTACAGGACACCCGAAGATGCCTTCCAGAATCTTTCTGTCCTCCCAAACCTCCCCCACTACAGACTGCAGAGGCATTCTTGCAGGCCAGCCGTGAGTTAAGGTGTGGCATGCAACCTCGTGCCCGGCATAGATTTGGCGAAGCTTCTCCTTTTGGTCTTCGGTTGCGTTTACATAGTTTATTCCGTTAAGGTGGAAAGTTCCCTTTACACCGTATTTATTAAATAATCCTATGAGCCTTTCGTCCAGAGGACTGCCGTCGTCGTAGCTGAATGTTACAACGCGCTTTTTTCCACCCTGAAATGTATGAAATTCGATCATATTATACCTCCGCTTATTATCGTACCTATTTCACCCTTTTTAGCTTCCATACGGGTGTTAAGCATAGTGTCGGAGCACATTGTACAACCTGTGCATATGCTCATAACGGCTTTTACCGAAAACACATTTCCGTTTTCATCCTTTACACGGCTTCCCTCTCTTATTGAAGGAGCATCACCGTTTAAAAGAATAAATATTATATCTCCCTGACGGGTAATTTGTTTAATCCTGTATATCATCACTAAGTTCTCCGAATACACTTGTAAGATATATAAGAGCTCTTGGCAGGTGGAATGGGTCTTTAACGGGAAGTGCGGCACTTTCTGCCACATTGCCGTCCTTATCCAGCCAGTTAATCCAGTCACCGTAGCCATTGGGATAATGACTGAAAGCAAAGTCAAAAATTTCCCTGTGGATATCCATAAACCATCTGTCCCCGGTATGCTTGTAGGCATATGCCGTTGCCACAAGGGTTTCCAGCTGAACCCACCATGGTTTATAGGTTGGCTTGCCCCAGAAAACAGGCTCCTTGCCGTCTATATCCATAGCAAGGAAGAGTCCGCCCTTTTTGCGGTCTATGCCGAGATTTATATGTTTCTTTATAAGTTCGCAGCACCTTAAAACGGAAGCTCTGTCCCCTATATCATCAAAAATAGTTATAAGAAACCACATACACTCTATTACATGGCCGGGAACGCAGGTTCTGCCCTCGGGTGTGTCGGAAAAAGTACCGTCCTCGTTTATAAACTCAAGAACAGCGCCCTTTTCCTTAACATAGAATTTTTCAATAACTTCCCTTGCAAGCTTTACACCCTCAGAGCATATGTCATCTCTTTTAAGAGCTTTACCCAGGTTGTAATAGAAAAATGAAAATATCATATTTACACCATGGGTTTTCATTCCCTTGGGTATTACATAAGGTGCAACCTTTATTTCGTGAGGCACCTCAAGGCGTTTTAAGGTGTCTTCGTAAATTTCCAGCGCTATTTTCTTTGCCCTTTCGTCACCGGTTGCCACGAAGTATTCCGTCATACCGCAAAGGACAAATCCGTCCACATATATGCTTACGGCGCCTTCCTTAACTTCGCCTTTTTCCGAATAAAGATAGTTCCACACACCACCGTTTTCCTTGCGGATGGAGAGAAGATACTCAAACAGCCCCTTTGCAAAATCAAGGTATGTATTCCATTTGTCTATACGGTTGTACATAGCAGAAAATGTCCACAGCGCCCTGCCCTGTGACCAGATGTACCTGTCCTTGGAAAGAACTCTTCCGTCTTCCGAAAGGCAGTTGTTTACAGCTCCGGAATCATCGGAGGAATATTTCAGCCAGTACGGTATAACCTCTTCTGTGAGGGTTTTTCTGTATTGCGTTTGATAGCTCAAAAATATTTTATCCATAATCTAAAACATCTCTTTTAATTCATCAAATATGGTCCCCACAATCCCGTTGTCAACTTTTTCATCATTCCATATGCCTTCGGAGTATATTGCCTGTGCCACAAGCATATTAAGACCGTTTACGGTTTTTGCACCAATCTTTTCGCCCTTTTTCATAAGCTCTGTAATTGTGGGGTTATATATCATATCTACCACGGCACCAAATCCCAAATCGAGATTCTCTATGGGAGATACCCCGGCATTGGGATACATACCCACAGGAGTACAATTGATAAGCACATCGCCCTTTATTTGGTTGTCGTATGTAATGGTTTTATAGCCCTCTACGGTCTTACTGCCTGAGGTTACAAAGATAATGGATTTTGCACCCATATCCTCACACACGGCAAGGGCTGCTTTTGAAGCTCCGCCGGTTCCCAGAATAACCACATCCTTGCCCCATATTTCTATGCTGTTATTTTCCAGAGTGGATTTAAAACCAAAGTAATCGCTGTTGTAGCCGTATGCACCGTCAGGGGTGAATTTTACGGTATTTACAGCACCTATTTTCCCGGCTTCGGGGGATATGTAGCTTAAAAATTCCATAACATCAAGCTTATAGGGAATAGTCACATTTATTCCGTCATATTCACCGGCAATCCGCTTTATTTCCATTGGCAAATTCCCCATGGGAATTTCTATTAAATCGTAGGTATAGTCTTTTTTGCCGGCAAGCTCAAAGAAACGCTCGTGTATAATTTTTGAATATGAGTGTCCCAGCTTTTCGCCGATCAGGCCTAATTTTTTCATTTGTTTCACCTTCAGAATTCAAACTTCTTGTAGTTGCCCATATACTTGAAATATTTATTGGCTTTTTTAATTTCCTCAAGTGCCCCGCTTACATTATCATCTTCAATGTTGCCTATGATGTCTATAAAGAACAGATATTCAAAAGGATTGCTTATATCGGGTCTTGACTCAATCTTAATCATATTGATATTGTAATCGGCAAAAAGCTTTGTAAGCTTATAAAGCTGACCGGGGGTGTTGTCAAGCTTGGTCACTATGCTGATTTTGTTATTATTCTCGGAGGGTATGCCTTTCTTTGAAAGCACTATGAACTTAGTATAGTTATTTACATTATAGTTAATGTTATGTTCAAGAATTTTGAGCCCGTAAAGCTCTGCAGCCTTTTCGCTTGCTATGCAGGCAATATCGTCCCTGTTGGAGTTTGCAACAAACTCCGCGCTGATTGCAGTGTTCTTGTAGGGAATCTGTGTAAAGGAATACATATCCAGAAAAGCCTTTGACTGCATAAACGCCTGCGGATGAGAATACACTTCCTTAATATCCTCGATTTTAACCCCGGGCTTTGCCATAAGGTTCTGATTTACTCTTACGCAAATCTCGCCTACTATGTGATAGTCATAGCTCAAAAGCAAATCATACACATCGGTTACAGCACCGGTGGAGGAATTTTCAAAAGGTATCACAGCCTGAGATATTTCATCGTTTAAAAGACCAAGGCAGAGCTTGTCAAAGGTTTCGTAGGATTTAACGTCGTATTGTGCTTCAGCCTCGCTGTTTTCCATATACCAAAGGCACGCCTCGTGGGAGAAGCTGCCCTTTATGCCCTGAAAGCCTATGGCAACTTTGCCTGTATTCATACTCTTCTGATAATCCTTTGATAAATTCATAAGGCAGGTGTAGAGCTTTTCGGCATAAGGTGCAAAAGCCTTGTTTTCAAGTCTTTGGCAAGCTTTGGCGATAACTTCCTTTTCCCTCTGAGCGTTAAGCGTGGGAAGTCCGTTTGCCTTTTTATAGGCAGCAACCTCCTCGGATACGGTCATTCTCCGTTCAAAAAGTTTGGTAAGCTCGCTATCTATCTTATCTATTTCTGCTCTTATTTCTGTTATATCTCTCATATTACTCACTCTCCTGCAAATCCAAAAGGCAAAGGGCTGTTCCTGCCTCCACAACCGCTGCGGCTCTCGGCACAATGCAGGCATCATGTCTGCCCTTTAAGGTAATTTCGCTGTTTGTCATATCTGTAAGATTTACTGTGTTTTGGGATTTAAAGATTGAAGGAGTTGGTTTTATAGCCACACGGAACACTATGGGCATACCATTGGTAATGCCACCCAATATTCCGCCGTTGTTATTGGTTTGGGTAACCACTTTTCCCTCTTCTATGCGGTAGTTATCGTTAGCTTCAAATCCGCCGAGGGTTGCAATGTCAAAGCCTCTGCCAAATTCCACTCCCTTTACCGCAGGGATTGAAAACATCATATGGGCGATGTTGCTTTCCACGGAATCAAAGAATGGCGAACCCACGCCGGGTTTCATACCGTATACAGCACATTCCACCACACCGCCTACGGAATTGCAATCCTCTTTGTGACGTCTTATCTCCTCTTCCATAGCCTTGGATACATCTTCGGAAAGAACAGGAAATTCCATGGAATGAAGTCTTTCTATATCTTCATCGCTTAGGGGATTTTCCAAAATACTCTTGCTCTTTACTTCTCCAATGGAATATATGTGGGACACAATCTTAACACCCTGCTTTTCAAGTATCTGTCTTGCAACAGACCCTGCAAAGGTAAGAGGCGCGGTAATTCTTCCGGAAAAGTGTCCGCCTCCCCGGTAGTCGTTAAAACCCTCATACTTTACGGATGCAGGATAGTCTGCATGACCGGGTCTGGGAGTTTCGTTTAAGTTCACGTAGTCGGAGCTGTGTTGGTCTTTATTGCGAATCATAAAGCCTATAGGTGAGCCCGTAGCTACGCCGTCCTTTACTCCCGAGAGGATTTCGTAAGCATCTTTTTCGTCCCTTGCGGTGGAGTAAAAAGCTCTGTGATTTCGCCTTTTCATTTCAAAGTCTATTTTGTCAAAATCAATTTTGGTGCCGGGCTTTATGCCGTCCAACACACCGCCTATTGCCACTCCGTGGGATTCACCAAAAATTGAAAATTTAATTTTTCTTCCCCAGGTTGCACTCATTTTTGTCACTCCTTTATGCTTACACTAACTAATCCCGTAGACTTTAAGTCCTCATAAAATGTGGGATAAGATTTGTTTATACTCATTGGCTCTTCTATAATTACCGCCTCATCACACACAAGGCTTGCCACCGATGCGGTCATTGCCATTCTGTGGTCGTTGAAGCTTTTAACTCTTCCGCCCTTAAGGGACTTTTTGCCATTTATTACAAGAGCGCCATCCTTTTCGCATATATCTGCTCCAAGTTTAGATAACACATCCACCGTGGCAAAGGCTCTGTCGCACTCTTTAATTCTGAGCCTTTCTATACCGGTAATTGTGGTTGTACCCTCAGCCAATGCACAGGCAAGGGAGAGTATTGGCACAATGTCGGGAAAATCCGAAGCATCTATAGTGCCTATGGATTTCAGCGAGGATTTATTTACCTTAAATCCTCTTTCAACGGAGGTAATATCCGCCCCCATCTTCTTTAAAATATCTACAATCACTCTGTCGCCCTGTAGAGAAAGAGGCTCCATATTTGTGCACTCAATACCTCCGGCAAAGCACCCTGCCACAAGGAAGAATGCCACCTGAGAATAATCTCCCTGACTAAAATAGTTTCCTGCTTTAAACTTCTGATTTCCCTTTATTTCAAAGCTTTTGTAATTGTTGTTAACTATTTCTATTCCGGAATTTTTCAGTACTTCAAGGGTTATATCCACATAGGGTTTTGATTGAAGTGTGCCCTCAATTACAATTTCGGAATCGTAATTCATATTTGGGAGAGTAAACAGAAGTCCCGTTACAAACTGTGAGCTTACCGAGCCGTCTATAACATAGATGTTATCAGTAAAGCAACCTTTAAGTTTTAAGTACTCACCAAGGCAAAACTCATAGTCCATACTGTTTTTATCAAATATCTTAAAATATGGGGCCAGAGGTCTTTTAAAAAGAGAATTTGCTCCCCGGTATTCAATACTGTCCGCAAAAAGCGTTGCAATGGGGATAATAAATCTTAAAGTGGATGCAGACTCACCGCAATAAAGTGATGCGCCGCCCTTTCTGCCTTTAGCACCGGTAACTTTAATCTGTGTTTTATCTTCCGATACCCATATCCTTGCACCAAGCTCCTCTATGCAGGAAAGGGTAGCATTTATGTCGTTGGAAAAAGTAACATTGTCTATGGTGCTTTCTCCATCGGCAAAAAGTGCGGAAAGCAGGTATCTGTGTATGTATGATTTTGAAGAAGGGGTAAAGATTGCTGTTTCTTTGCCTTTGCCCGTTCTGATTATTTCTGCAGTTTGCATAGTTATACCTCTTTTTAAAAAATAAGGGTGCGGATTTGCAAATTGACATTTGTCGTGGTGGTTATATTTAACGATGCACTTACTTATGTGTGTCATCCTGAGCGGAGTGAAACGAAGTCGAAGGATCTCCTAAACCAATGAGGATTGCATTTGATATGAAGATTCTTCGTCTTCGCCTTCGGCTTCGCTCAGAATGACATGTTTGTTAGTGTCTGCCTCATTCAAATTCCCCGGCAAACAAAAATTTATCAATCTACAAGAAATCTGTCTTTTTTGTCTATTTCCTTTATTACTACCTCACCGATTTTCGAAATCATAATATAGTTTATGGTACTCTTGGAGCTTTTCTTATCCAGCGTGAGTACATCAAATGCTCTGTCGGCATCAAAGGTATAGTTATCAAACACAAGGTCGTATTTCTTAAGGAGCTCTTTAAGCTTTAACGCAGTACCCTTTTCGGTAATGCCCATTTCTTCCGACTTTTCGGTAATGCGGAGCATACCTATGGCAACACCCTCGCCGTGGGTGTATGTGGTATAATTACAAAGCTTTTCCACCGCGTGACCAAAGGTGTGACCGAAGTTAAGTATCATTCTTTCGCCGGTGTCAAATTCATCATTTTCCACAACCTGTTTTTTGATGTTCACGCAGGTGCAGATTACCTCTTCCAGAATCTCGTCTATGTTTCCGAAAAGCTTATTGAAAAGCTCTTTGTCGCGGATACAGCCGTACTTTATAACCTCTGCCATACCGTCGTTGAACACTCTCTTTGGAAGTGTCTTTAAAAGCAGAGGGTCAATAATTACCCTCTTTGGCGGATAGAAGCTGCCCACAAGATTCTTACCCTCGGGAAGGTCAATTGCAACCTTGCCCCCTACGGAGCTGTCTACCTGACTTAAAAGTGTGGTGGGAATCTGAATAAACTTAACCCCTCTTAAAAAGGTTGCCGCCGCAAAGCCTGTAAGGTCGCCGATTACTCCGCCGCCAAAGGCAATAATAATGTCGGAGCGGCTCATTTTAAAAAGTGCCATTTCGCTGTATAATTTATTTAAATAGTCCGTGCATTTGGTGGTTTCTCCGTGAGGAAGCACTACCTTTTTGTATTCATAACCGGAAAGCATACTGTCAAGCTTTTCACCGTAAAAGGAATCCACATTGTCGTCGGTTACTGCAAAGATTTTTTTGCCGAAAAGTAAGTCCTCACAGTTTTCTACAAAGGTATCAAATGCACCGTTTTCTATGATAATATCGTAGTTGGATTGTGATGTTTTGACATTGATTTTCATATTCTTCTCCACCTTTACAATTTATCCTTTAATTATACACCCGTATACCCTTTTTGTCAAAAGTTTTATGCATAAATATACATCTTTTTTCTTTACAAACCAATAGAAACCGATGCCAAAAAATCAGCATCGGTCAGACTGTCGAAAAAGAACGCACCGCAAAGTGAATATAAAAAAATTATGCTCATTAGTAAGAAATATTACATCATTACTAATGAGCTTTTTTCATTTCTGTAGCTTTTGTCATAAATGCCAAAAGCCGCTATTTTACAC
>JAZQFN010000058.1:0-2006 GCA_045539515.1 Clostridia bacterium | reverse complement strand
TGCAGGCTCATATGTAAAGAGAAGATAATTTGTAAGCTCATCGGAAAGAAAACCGTAGTAGCGGAATTCATTTTCTATCATGGAGTTCCCGAAATCAAAGCTGTCTTTATCAAAAAACATCTGACTCTTCTGTCCGCCTGTACCAGAGCTTGTTGCACGCTCTGTAATTGTTTCATAGGGAACAGAAAGCACCTCATACTGTTTGAAAAAGTTTGCATGAATCGGTGGGATTTTTTCCAAATCTGCTTCTGTTTTCAAATCCTCCACCTTAAATCCCGCATCATCACACAACTTTCTGAAAAATTCACAATTTTCTATATGATGTGTAAGGCATTCCCTCATAGCATCGAGGAAAAGTTCTGAAGAATTATTGTGGTCATAAACATCTTCAAGTTTTAAAAGTTCATGTCTTGCAGTCATAAATATCACCTCGTTATTTTTATACTTTTTAAATGATTATCGAATTTTATTTTTAATGCGATGCCATAACAAAATCGTACCATAGCAAAGTACACCGACTACAACAGACATCGCTGTACAGAATCCGGCTGAAAAGGGAAGATATGCCGCAGTTGCCGTGATACAGCAAAAGTAGAACGGATGTATTGCATAATACGGTGTATTATTCCGGCAAAATTGCATAATAAAGTTGTGCACAGTTTTGTTTCCTGCTATTATATTCCGAAAGGCATACAATAGACCGGCAAGTAGGAGTACGCTTGATGCATTTGCAAACGCACGCAAAATACCGGGATAGACGTAGCCCATATCCGAATAGGTATATAATGCCGAAAGCTCGTTATGTGTTGTAATTGAGTAAACAAAATAAACAACCACAATCAAGAAAAGGGGAAGCGCCAAAATGCTGTATAGTTTGCCTTTATTTTTAGTGCGACGCAACAACTTGCCGAAGCTCACACCAAGCAAGGCATGCGGCAGTAAGGAAATAAAGGTTAAGGAAACTGCATCTCTGCCGCCTACAAATGTCATAAGGATATAGTCAACGATTTTACTCCCCGTTGTTTTGTCATTCATATAAAGAAACGGACTAATAACAAAAAGCAATACTCCCAATCCTGCATACCCAAACGTCGGCAATCTGAGTTTTCGCAGTAGTGATATTACAAGGTAGCACATTCCTGCAATAAAGAATACATTTATGTATGTAAGCATAACAGGAACGCGCATCAGGGTTTCTTCCCATGCAGGCGTGAGACCTGCTGCCATGCGGAAAAACTGGCTTAAAAACATAGGCAATGCAAGCGAAAGTGCATTCCATAAGAATTCCATTATAATAAGCTTTACACCATACAGTGCAAGTGCTTTATCACTTTTTCCCGAAAATGCAGTACCGACACCCAATACAAACATAAAAATTGCTGCACCGGTCATTGTTGCAATGATATAAATGATTTCGTACGGTGCCACAATTGCATTGGGACCACCCAGCATCTGGAATGCATGGATAAACAAAATCATGGGGACAAACAATCCTTTCATATAATCAAGTTCCACTTGTCTGCCCGTGTTTATGTCCGTTTTTGCAAACATCTCACAACCCCCTTGCCATCTTTATGAATATTTTCTGATTTTATTATTCAGATGTTGCATATTTAGATGCATCTACCTCGTATATTTCACAAATGGTAAGAAAAACAAAGTCATTCACACCATTTTTATAATACTGCTCCATCTGATGGTCAATAACTTTAACCATGTCATCATAGTCTTCTACAATCAGATTTTCATAATCTTCCCACCATCTGCCAACTAAAACAACATAATTATCCTTTTCTTCTTTTGTCATATCAAGCCATTCTTCAGTTTTCTGAGCTAAAACATATTCCATTTCTTCATACGAAAGAGGAACAACATCGCCTTTTCCGTCAGCATTAATACCGTCAGGTGCTTTGCCGATTCCGTCTTCTGCCAGACCAAGACCACCTATGCCGTCATCACCTGTTCCGCCGTGTTCTCCGCCTTTACCTTCGCCCTGATGATTTTTA
>JAZQFN010000057.1:0-8130 GCA_045539515.1 Clostridia bacterium | reverse complement strand
AAGGCTACAAAATAGCGGCTTTTGGCATTTATGACAAAAGCTACAGAAATGAAAAAGCTCATTAGTAATGATGTAATATTTCTTACTAATGAGCATAATTTTTTATATTCACTTTGCGGTGCGTTCTTTTTCGACAGTCTGTTAAAAATCAACTTCTGTATCGTAGTAGCAACACTTAAGAAGTTTTTCCATTTCTTCCGCAGAAATCTTTCTGGGGTTGGAGCCTGTGCAAGCGTCGGCAACAGCATTCTTTGCAATTTCGGGAAGTCTTTCAAGGAAGATTTCTTCCGGTACAAAGCCCTGTTCGCAGGGATAGCTGTCAGCGCCGTAATTCTTTATGCACTGGGGAATATTTAAAGCGTCATTCATACCGCGGAGGTACTTAATGAGGCTTGCAACCTTTTCGTCATCATTGGAACCTTCAAGACCCATATAGTCTGCAATTACGCCGTAGCGTTTCTTTGCTGTTTCGTCCTTGGCATTAAAGGCAATAACCTTAGGAAGATACATAGCATTGGCTGCACCGTGAATAATGTGAGCACCAAGGTCCTCAAATATAGCACCGGTCTTGTGAGCCATTGAGTGAACAATACCTAAAAGTGCATTGGAGAATGCCATACCTGCAAGACACTGTGCGTTGTGCATGGAAGCTCTCTTTTCCATGTCGCCGTTGTAGGAAGCAACAAGGTCGCTTTGAATCATCTTGATGGCAAAGATTGCCAAAGGATCGGTAAATTCACAATTTGCTGTAGAAACATACGCTTCAATAGCATGTGTCATAGCATCCATACCGGTGTGAGCAGTAAGCTTTTGGGGCATGGTTTCTGCAAGCTCTGGGTCTACAATTGCCACATCGGGAGTAATTTCGAAATCAGCAAGAGGATACTTTATGCCTTTTTCGTAATCTGTAATAACGGAAAATGCTGTAACTTCCGTAGCTGTACCCGATGTAGAGGGAATAGCACAGAAACGGGCTTTTTTACGAAGTTCGGGAATACCGAATACCACACACATTTCCTCAAATGTAATTTCGGGGTACTCATACTTAATCCACATAGCCTTAGCAGCATCTATGGGGGAACCGCCGCCTATGGCAACAATCCAGTCGGGCTGGAACTTCTGCATAGCTTCAGCACCGCGCATAACGGTATCTACGGAAGGATCGGGCTCGATGCCTTCAAAAATTTCAACTTCCATACCTGCTTCTTTAAGATATGCGCATACCTTATCCAAAAAGCCGAAACGCTTCATGGAGCCACCGCCTACACATACCATTGCCTTTGTACCTTTGAGGGATTTAAGTGCTTCCAGAGAGCCTTTACCGTGGTAGAGATCTCTGGGTAATGTAAAACGTGCCATACTAACATCTCCTTGATTTTTTGTTTTTAAAGATGGTAACCATCTGTTTACTTTTAATATATCATACAATTTTAAAAACTGCAATACAGATACTTACATTATTTTTTAAAATCCTTAAAAATGTTGTATATATCGCCAAAAACCCACTTGATTGCACATTAATAAATGCAATCACTCGGTAACTACGATTATAACTTTAAATGTTTTTGAATCTTTATTGTTGCTGAAGTTAACCACCGTAACGCCTTCACTTACGGGATTTACCTTCATTGATACAGAAGTTGTCCAATTGTTCTGGTCAAATGAAACAGTAGCCGAAGATCCGGAATAGTTAGTGGAAACAGTACCGCCTCCGCTCCAGTGAGCCGTAAGGATAAACTTTTTGCCGGTTTCGTTCTTGCTGACAACAATTACACTTTCGCTGGCTCTGAAATTATCTGATGCATATCCTACATTGCCATAACTGAGCTCATCACAGATTTTATCAAAATACCCACTTCCAACCTCAAGATTTTCAATTTTTTCGTTCTGTGTTGAAATGGTGTCCTCCTGAGATGAAATAATGCTGTTTTGCTCGGAATGTTCTTTATCTAAATCATTTGTTACAAAAATCTGAATGATATTTGCCACCAATGATATTACCAACAGAACGCCCAATATCAATGTAACCGGCAAAAACAAACCAAAGCTTACGGTCTTTTTATATGGTTTTCCGCAAACAGAGCATTTTTGAGAGTGTCCGTCGATTTTGCCGCCGCACGACTTACAAAAAACAGCCTTGCCGGGTGCAGGATTTTCCGCCATTTTATACTCCGGCATTACCGGTTTAACCTTTACTTCGTCTGCAACGGTTTCTGCAAATGATTGATAAGCACTATTGTGGGGTGCTAAATTAAAATTTGCCTTAGAAACATCAATTATGGTACCGCACCTACCGCAATAACCTGAAGAATCCGTTATTTCAAATCCGCATTTGGGGCAAAAAAATCTGTTCCTCATTTCTTCGGTATTAATATAATTTGCATTGTTTCCCGGGATGTTTTCATTGTTATAGTGGTTCATATTCTGTGTGTTCACCCATTATTCCTCCTTATAAGGTAATTTTGAATGTAAAGAAATTTTATTGCTTAAATATAAAATGAAATATCCGTTCTTATGCTCATTATATACCTTAAATTTACAGCAGTCAAGAAAATAAAAAGGGAATAGGAAAAAACGATTCAGAATTGTCAAATCAAACTCAAAGCAAGGCTTTGACTTGCTTTGAGTGGTAACCCGAAGGCGTGCGAGGGCACGTCGAGAGGTGAGATTTGGCAATAGCAAAAAGGCATATATACGAAGAAAAACATCTGTAAAACAGATGTTTTTCAACATTTATGGTAATTTTATATGATTTACAGGATAATTTATACTCTGTATTCTTTCTTATCCCTGCCTTTTTGCGGTCTGGACTTTTTTTACATTCCCTTTGGGTTAAATGATTAATACTATCCTAAAAGCACCACGGGAACCATAACCGGAACTGCAACGGCAGAAGATGAGAACATAAGAGGTATTCTGTTGATAAGTCCAACATTTTCGCCAACTTTTATGGCCATTTCCCAATGAGCAACACCTGTGCCGAAAACGGAAACCTCAACTGTGTTGTGAGGAACATATACGGTTTTATTGTATTCGGCGCTCCATCCTTCGGGGAGGCAAGCATTAACCTCGAAATGGTGAGGTCCGTAGTGGTTGTTTTTAAAGGTAACCTTTACTTTAAATTCATCGCCGGGTTTAACCTGAGGAGCTTTTTCGTATTCTACAATTGCATTTGTATGAATATTGCACGGCACTTCAAAGCTGTAGGGGCTTCTGGAGAAGATGTCTTCCACATAACCTTTAAGAACATTTGCCGCCTCATGGGAATCTACAAAGCTTTCACCGTCGGTAAATTCAAGGTCTATATTGTAGGCTTCCATCATTTTGGGAAGGGTGTCTATTACCGTTTCGGTAAGCTCTGTACAGGTAGCGGGAATATCCCCTTTGTAGGATGCATTTATGCATATGGGAATAATTCTGTCGCCTATGTAATCCTTCCAATCCTGCGGTATGCCCGATGCACCCTTTATAATACCCAGCACCGAACCTGCTGTAGCACCTGTGCAATCGGTATCGTCACCACAGTTTATAGCATAGATAAGAGATTTTTTGAAGTCACCTTCGCCGTAGACAAGACCAAGCATTGTAAAGGCAATATTACCGGGAGCCATAAACCATCCCAAATCCTTACTGTCTTCGAGAATAAGTTCTCTTGTTTCCTGCCAGGGAATCTTTTTGTCGTAAGAGTCGAGCACAAGCTTAACGGCTCTTGCCACGCGGCAGTTGTCCGGAATAAAGCTCAGAGCTTTTTCTATAAGTGTTCTCATATCACTTTCAAAGAATGCAAGACTCTCTAAGGACGCGGTAAACATTTCGCCGTAGGTACCTTCGGAAAGACCGTGGTCTATGGATGCATCCATAATGGCGTACTTCATAGCTACATTGGGAATACCGGGAGCAAGGCAAGCCCATACTTCCGAACGAATCCATGCACCGTTGGAATCCTTCCAGATGTTATTGAATTCACCGCAAAGAGGAGGAAGAAGCCCCATATTGAGGTTGGTTTTGCCTATGCCGTACTCATTCCAATGGGGAGTGATGTGGCTTAACCAATAATCTGCAAGAACATTTGCATTTACATTGAGCGGTCCGTGCTTGCGGAGAGCTTTAAGCCACACAAGCTGAAGGTCAAGGTCATCGTTGGGAAGGGGTTCACCCTTGGGGGAATTAAAGCCGGATATATCATTAACCTGACGAGTATTTTCAAAGGGAGTTCCCATTGTTCCGCCAATATTCTTGCCTATCCAGCAACCATAGATTTTATCGAAGAATTTTTCTCTGTTTAACTTTAATTTCATTTTCATACCTCCGTTTAATATTGGATTACAAAATCATTATACAAAAAATGCCACCTATATTAAAGTGGCATTTTTGACATAAAATAGTATTTATTTTTTACTTTTTCGATATTTAAGGGGACTTACACCCACAACACTTTTAAAATGATTGAAAAATTTTGTCTTATCGGTATAACCAACATCATTATAAATATCGTTTATCTTCATAGAGGTGTTTTCCAGAAGGTACAGAGCCTTTTCTATGCGAACATCTTTTAGATACGCAGTAAATGTTTTGCCGGTGTAGGCTTTGAACATTCTTGAAAAGTATGAGGAATTGTAGGAGCATTTCTTTGCAATTTCGTCTAAAGTAAGCTTTTCCGACGAGTGCTGACGAATATACATAAGAAGTTTTTCGTCAACTCCGGTAAATCCCTCATTTATGGCAAGGCTCATTTTACGGAACACCATAATAAGGAGCATATTAAGCTCCGAGCGTACAGCAAGGTCGTAGCCGGGATTTTTATCCTCGGTTTCTCTTTGGATTACGGAGATTATCTCCTCTATCCTATCCCTTTCGTCGCCGGAAAAGGTTACCTTGGCTTTGCTCTCGTCAAGGATTTTGGTGAAATCCTCAAATTCCGAAAGATTAAGCAGTGCAAATGCATTTTCCTGATTCACAAGACCCATACTGATGTATTCGGGCTTTAGCATAATGTTTATGTAGTAGGTGTCACCGGTGCCGTGTATGCTGTGGGATTGGTTGTAGTTTATAAGAACCATATCTCCCCTTTTTACAGGGTAGTCCACTCCGTTTACACGGTGTATGCATCTGCCTTTTAAGGTGTACACAAGCTCCACAAAATCATGATAATGCTCGTGATAGCTTGCATCGGTATCGGTGTCGTCATGATGCATTATGGTTACAAAATCCGACATATAGTATTTATTGTCTTTTTCAATTACAGACATATTGCAACTCCTTAAAAAATGTTTAATCAAGGATTAATTTCTTTTTTAAAAGCCTTTATCCACTCACGCTTTATGTACTCGTGACCCATAGGTGTGGGGTGAACACCGTCACTGAGCCAATATGTTGCATCCTTAAGCTCACAAAGCTTGTCAAAACCTGCCTGCAAGGGAACAAAAGTGAGGTTATACTTTTCGGCAATGAGCCTTGCTTTTTCGGAGCGAATTCGGGTTTCGCGCTGTATATACTGCCAGTGTTCCTCGGTGTTTTCGCATCTTAACACAAAGGGTTCCATTATCATTATTTTAATATCGGGGAGTTTTTCCTTTATTTCGGATATAAGCATATCGTAAATCTTATAGTACTTTTCGCCGTCTACTCCGTTGGGCGAATCCAAAAGATCGTGCCACGCATCGTTTATACCCACAAGAATACTCATAAAATCCGGCTTTAAGTTAATGATGTCACTACCTATACGGGCATAGATATCCACTATACGGTTGCCCGATACTCCGCGGTTTATAAATTCATATTCACCGGGATATTCGTAGCCAAGCTCACATTTAACCAAATGTGCATAACCTGTGCCTAATTTGCTGTCATCATTTCGGTCTCTGGAAAAATCAGTTATAGAATCGCCCTGAAAAAGTATTTTCATAATATCCCTCCCATTCAATCTTCTTTTTCATTATAAGTTTTCAGTCTGTTTGTGTCAATAATAAAATTCCGGAACTCATTGGTTTTTTGTGTGATGTTAATATTGAAAATAACACTTTTTTATGGTACTATACAAACGGAGTGATTAATGTGAAAAAATTTGAAGGAATAATGATATGCACCGACCTTGACGGTACACTTTTAAAAAACGATAAATCAATATCAAAGGAAAATTCCGAGGCTATAGAATATTTTAAAAATAACGGAGGACTCTTTACCTTTGTAACAGGAAGAATGCCCTTTTACTCTTTGGACAGCTATCAAAAGTTAAAGCCCAATGCACCAATCGGTTGCATTAACGGCGGAGGCATATATGACTTTGAAAAGGGCGAATATCTGTGGGCAGAAGAGCTTGGCAGAGAAGCTTTGGAAATTGTGGAATATGCAGACAAGGAATTTCCTCATATCGGCATACAGGTTACAGCCTTTGACAAGGCATATTTTTGTAAGGATAACGAAGCCATGGTGTGGTTTAGAAAGGTTACCGGACTTAAAAAGATTACCGCTAATTATAATGAAATACACGAGCCTCTGGCAAAGATAATATTTGCCCACGAGGAAACAGATAAAATATTAAAACTTGCCGAGGGGCTAAAACACCACCCAAAAGCAGACAAGTATCAGTTTGTGCGTACGGAGAAAAGGCTTTATGAGATTGTTCCCAAGGGAATAACAAAAGGCACCGTAATACCCAAATTTTCAGAATTATTTGGAATTGATACAAAGAAAATCGTAGCTGTCGGCGATTACGACAACGACGTGGGTATGCTTAAAGAGGCAGGTGTGGGAATAGCTGTTTCCAATGCCTGCGAAAGTGCTAAAAAAGCGGCGGATATAGTAACAGTAAGCAACGAAGAGCACGCCATAGCAAAAATAATACACGATATAGAATCCGGAAATATTAAACTATAACGAGGTTGAACTATGCAATTATACTTTGCGCCCCTTGAAGGCATAACCACATATACATACAGAAATACCCACAAAGAGATTTTCGGCGGATGCGACTTTTATTATGCCCCATTTATAACCCCTGTGGAAAACGAAAAGTTAAGTCTGAAGAATTTAAGAGATATTGCTCCCGAAAACAACCGGGACACTCCCCTTAAAGTACAGGTACTAACCAACAATATAAATGCTTATCTTAAGTTTGAAAATGAAATTGTACCAATGGGATATAGGGAGGTAAACTTAAACTTCGGTTGTCCCTCCGGTACTGTGGTAAAGAAAAACCGCGGTGCAGGCTTCTTAAGGGATACCGAAAACCTAAACTCGTTCTTAAAAGATGTATACATGAATACAGGACTTAAGGTATCCGTAAAAACCCGTATCGGATTTTATGACGTATCGGAGTGGAAAGAGCTATTCGGGATATATTCAAAGTATCCTCTTGAGCTTCTTATAGTGCACCCACGAACCCGGGAGATGCTCTATAACGGATATCCCCACGCGGAATCTTTTGACATATGCTATGATACTTACCAAAGTCCTCTGTGCTACAACGGTAATATATTCAGCAAAGCCGATTTTGAAAAAACGTCAGAAAAATACCCCCTGCTCCATGGAATAATGTTAGGCAGAGGTGCAGTGATGAATCCGGCAATATTCCGCGAAATAAAAGGCGGAGAGAAACTGAAAACCGAGGAGCTTATTGCTTTTTCAAGACTTTTGGAAGAGAGGTATTTTAAACTTTTGGGGTGTGAGCACTACACCTTGCATAAGCTAAAGGAAATATGGATTTATATGGTTTCAAACTTTCCCGATGAGCCAAAAATTGCCAAAGAAATAAAAAAATCCAACAATTTAAAAGATTTAAACAATGCTATAAATAGGTTGCCAAAATGAAACGGTCTGTAGTCACAGACCGTTTCAGCGTGTCGATAAAGTCGACACGCTGAGAAGACGAACGAAAATGGACGCAGGCGAGGAAGCGCGAAGCAGGCAGTACAATGGTACGGCAATGAGCGATGACGAAGCAAGCAAAGTATAGCCTTAACGACCAATACTAAAGATGGTTTTGAAATTTAAATTCTGCCTCATACATCGTTAAAATACTCGGAAATATTACCATATTCCCTGTGTTTTTGCCTCGTCTGAGACAAAATTTATTATTTCAAAACTCATTTAGACCTGAAATGGATGAATTTTCGGAAAGATTTTGGTGCG
>JAZQFN010000056.1:0-37907 GCA_045539515.1 Clostridia bacterium | reverse complement strand
AGACCGCTTGGCCTCCGACTTGACTTTATCGACACGCTGAAACAGAAGTGGTTTTCCACTTCTGTTTTTTATATATTTTCTATCTGCCTACTTCGCGCTTCCTCGTCTGCGTCCATTTTCGTTCGTCTTATCAGCGTGTCGACTTTATCGACACGAAAAAGAAGAGGAGAAAACTCCTCTTCTTTTTGAATGAAATTAATCTAAAATATAAACATTTACGTTTCTTCTTCCGAACTGATAACATTCGCTGGTGGTGTTAAAGAACAAGTCTACCTTGTTACCCTTTATAGCACCGCCTGTATCCTCTGCTACACAGTAACCATAAACGAAGCTGCCATCGGCAGATTCAATATACATTCTGGTACCCAAAGGAATAACCCTGGGGTCAACGGCAACTGTACCGGGCTTTGCGTATGTGCCCGATGCTGTGATTCCGTAACCTCTGTCGCCGGGTCTTTTGCCACAACTCTGGAAAGAAAGGTCATATGCTGTAGCACTGCAGGAAATAACTCTGGAGTAAGAGAAATCGTCACCTTTTTCTGTTACTCTGCCACCCTGTGTGCCAACTGCCTTAACCTGATCTACGGGTTCCTGTATACGCTCTGTGGAAAGAAGATTTCTGGAAATCTCTACACCGTCGTACATTAAAACCTCATATGTCTGACAGTCAATACCTGCTACACCTCTGGTAACAATCTTACTGTCTGAAATACTCATTGATGTGTCAGCAACAATCTTAGTTTTAAAAGGAATCTCCTCGTTAACTTCAAGAATGCGCTTAACTACCCTTGTAATTTTGAGCTTGGTGTCACCTGTAAGCTTATCTTCAAGAGGAAGAGTAATGATATCGTGGTAGTTAAGATCAATATCCTTTTCCTCAAGAAACTCTCCGACAGTTTCCGCAGTAGTAAAATACTCCTTGGTTTCACCGTCTGCCGTAAGGGTGACTTTGTTTAATCTTTGTACAACTATAGTCTGAGAAGAATTAACACGTGTATCGAGATCCGGAGATACAATATCAAATACGGAAACCTCAATGCCGTTTTCTTCAAGAAGCTCTGCTACAGTTGACGATGATGTAACAACTTCATAATAATTATCGCCATCTACTATTGCAACTTCGAAAGAACTCGGAGCAGCATATGCTATGGTAGCACTCAATGTGAACATTGTAGTAAGCACGACAGCAAACTGTTTTCTGAAATCGAACACCTTTTTAAACACATCATAAATATTTCTATCGTGGCGATGCTTATGCTCAGATGTTTTAACTGATGAAGTCATTTTAGATTTAAACTTGTAAAATAAATCTGAAAACATAATTTCCTCCTTAATAGATTCTTTTTGCGTTCGTGGTTCATTTTATTGCATAAAAAGGGATTTGTCAAATTTCAAGCCAATTTTTACTGTGCATCTTGCACAAAAAAATATATTTTTTTTGACGTTTACAACACGAATGTCGATTTTTCCCCTTTTTCAGCTCAAAACACCCCAAACACTGGACTTCAAAAGATATTTATATACTATCCAACAATTACAAAAATATTACATTTTTAAATTATTTTGTGCAGATTAAACAAAATTTAAGCCTATTTTCAAACAAGATGTTGTGTTTGAAAGGCTTCAAGACACGATATTTAGTGAAAACATTGATTTTACTTGTTAAAATTCTTTTAAAATACCGTATTTGTGTCGTATGCGACACATAATTTTGCAAAAAATTCTTTGCATTAGTATACATAATATTTTTTATGTATAGTTGATATACATAAAAATATGCCCCCAATATGTGTTTTGGGGACATATTTCGACTTAATTTTCACTTTACTATATATAATAGAAGAAACTCGTCACTATTTTGTGTTTTCAAAAAGTGAAGACACTATATTTTTGTATTCTTCATATCCATAGAGTCTGTTAAGTACATCTATCAGCATATTTGCAGACAAATGAGCCGGAAGATTCAGATGCTTCTTGAGTACTTCTCTTTTATGACTGCTGTCGGAAGCGCCGGTAAATCCATCATCAAAAAAATCAGATTTGGTTATGAGTTTTTCTTCCTTTTCCTCTGCAAGGTCAAAACCGGCATTTTCCAACGCTTTTAATATAATTTCATCATTTACACCCTCTACGCCAAGCATACCCTCTTTAGAATGGTGATTTTTTCTTTTTTCTTTACCTTCTATATCCGGTATGTAAGCATGGCGTACATTGGAGCCCTTAAGGATATTTTTAAGATAATTACGAATTTTAAAGCCTGCACTATCGCTGTCTGTAAATATAATAGCTCCGTGTTTTTGTGCAAGAGCTTTAATCATTTCGGATTTCTTCTTATCTTTATATATCATAAATCCGTCGGTAACAACTATTGTAGCATCCACAAGATTCTCAAGCTTAGATTTATCGTAGTTTCCTTCTACAATTATAATTTCTTTTATTTTAAGCATAGTGCACCTTAGTTTCTCAGGCTGTGAATCGGAGCAGGTATTCTGCCTCCTCTGGCAATAAATTCATCGCTGGAGTACTTGCTTACAGCCATTACAGGTCCTGTACCTAACAGACCGCCAAATTCAACAACATCGCCAACCTTTTTGCCCGGTGCCGGAATAAGTCTTACGGCAGTGGTTTTATTGTTAATCATACCAATTGCGGCTTCGTCTGCAATAATTGCTGAAAGAGTTGATGCAGTAGTGTCGCCGGGTACAACAATCATATCAAGGCCAACAGAACATACACATGTCATAGCTTCAAGCTTTTCGAGAGAAAGAGCTCCCACAGATGCTGCAGATATCATACCGGCGTCTTCGCTAACAGGTATAAATGCTCCGCTCAAACCTCCAACTGAGGAAGATGCGAATACTCCGCCCTTTTTAACAGCATCGTTTAACAGAGCAAGTGCTGCAGTTGTACCATGAGCTCCGCACTTTTCCAGACCCATTTCTTCTAATATATATGCAACTGAATCGCCAACTGCCGGAGTAGGTGCCAAAGATAAGTCAACAATACCGAAGGGAACATCAAGCCGCTTTGATGCTTCGCACGCTACAAGCTGACCCATACGGGTTACCTTAAATGCAGTTTTCTTTATGGTTTCTGCTACGGTATTAAAATCTGCGCCTTTAACCTTTTCCAAGGCACATTTTACAACGCCGGGTCCGCTTACGCCAACATTAATAACACAGTCTGCCTCACCTACGCCGTGAAAAGCACCTGCCATAAAGGGATTATCCTCTACTGCATTTGCAAACACAACGAGCTTGGCACAACCAAACCCGTCGTTGGCTGCTGTAAGGTCTGCAGTTTCTTTGATAATTTCGCCCATACGTTTGACTGCATCCATATTAATTCCGGCTTTAGTAGAACCAACGTTAACAGACGAACATACAATATCTGTTTCCTTAAGTGCCTGAGGTATGGAGTCAATAAGAATCTTATCGCCTTTGGTAAAGCCCTTCTGAACCAAAGCCGAGAATCCACCTATAAAATTAACTCCTGTTGTCTTTGCGGCTTTATCAAGAGCTTTGGCAAAGCAAACATAATTATTAGCATCAGAGGCACCTGCTATTAATGACACAGGTGTTACTGATACCCTTTTATTAATAATCGGAATACCAAGCTCCTTCTCAATGTCTTCGCCGGTTTTAACTAGTTTTTCTGCCTTTTTGGTTATTTTGTCGTAAACCTTTTGGCAAGCAACCTCTGCAGAACTGTCTATACAATCCAAAAGGGATATACCCATAGTTACTGTTCTTACATCAAGGTGCTCATTTTCAATCATATGAAGGGTTTCGTATGCTTCAAATTTGTTAATCATAGTATCTCCCCTTATATTCTGTGCATAGCTTCAAAAATATCTTCAAGCTGAATGCGGATTTCTACGCCCATTTTATTGCCTTCTTCTGCAAGAAATTCAGATAGCTTGTCAAAAGAAACTTCAGAATCAGACACATCGACTATCATCATCATTGTAAACATACCATCAAGTATTGTTTGTGAAATATCAAGGATATTTACATTATTCTTGGAAAGAACACCCGTGACGGAATATATGATTCCTACTGTATCTTTACCAACTACTGTTACAATCGCCTTTTTCAAATTAAACATCTCCTTATATATAATAGTAATTACTCGTCAGAAATTTTTATTTTTTTAAGTCTTAAAGCATTTAAAACAACGGAAACAGAGCTAAGTGCCATTGCACATGCGGCAATCATGGGATTAAAGGTAACCCCAAGGAAAGAAAGCGCTCCGGCAGCAACCGGAATAAGCACTGTATTATACACAAAAGCATAGAAAAGATTCTGTTTGATATTTCTTATGGTAATACGGCTGATACCGGAAGCTTTGACTATGTCCTTTAGCTCATTTTTCATTATAACAATATCTGCCGCCTCCATAGCAACCTGAGTACCGGAGCCTACCGAAATACCAACATTGCTTACGGTAAGTGCCACACTGTCGTTAATTCCATCGCCAATCATGGCAACCTTATGACCCTGAGCCATAAGTTCTTTTATTTTATCGGCTTTTTCTGCCGGCAATACCTGAGATATGCACATATCCATTCCAAGCTCTTTAGCCATATTTTCTGCCACAAGACTATTGTCACCCGTAAGAAGAACCGTCTTTTTACCTGCTTTTTTCAGTAAAGATACCGTAGAAAGTGCATCCTCCTTTAAAGTGTCCCTTGCACCTATAACCGCAGCCGCCTTGCCATCAATAGAAGCAATCATAACTGTTTTGCCGGCAGAAATATACTCATCAGCATATTGTGCATAGTCACCATCAACACCGGATTCATCCATAAGCCGTTTACTTCCCACAAGAATGGTTTTTCCGTCTGTTACAGCTTTAACGCCCTTTCCGCTTATAGCCGTAAAATCAGAAACAACAATCTCATTGGCGCCGTTTTGCAGGGCATAATGACATATAGCATCACTTAAAGGATGCTCGGAAACAGTTTCTACAGAGAAAATGCAATCTAAAACATATTTGAAATCAAACCCATCAAATACATGAAAATCTTCCACAGAGGGTTTACCGACGGTAAGTGTACCGGTTTTGTCAAAAACATAGGTATCAACATTATTTAAATGTTCCATAGCGCTTGCATCTTTTACAAGAATACCTTCGCTTGCAGCTCTGCCTACAGAAACAATAACCGCTGTGGGCGTAGCCAAACCTAAAGCACATGGACAAGCTACCACCAAAACACTTACAAACCTGTCGAGAACATCCTCTATACCTGCTCCCACAAATGCCCATATAACAGCAGTAATAACAGCAATACCAATAACACAGGGAACAAATACTCCGCAGATTTTATCAGCAAGAAAAGCAAGTTCGGGCTTTGAACCCGATGCTTCTTCAACCATACTGATAATCTGGGATATCACAGTACCTTCGCTTGATACAGTTGCTTTTACCTCTATATAACCGTTTTTGTTGATACATCCGGCAAAAACTTTGGAATCAACAGTCTTTTCAACAGGAATACTTTCACCTGTGAGCATAGACTCATCAACGGATGTACTGCCCGAAACCACAACACCGTCTACGGGAATTTTATCACCCGGAGATACAGCTACAATATCACCAGCTTCAATATCCTTAACATCAAGGGTAATCTTCTTGCCGTCACGAAAAACAGTAGCTTTTGGCGGAGTAAGCTCCATAAGCTTAACTATGGCATCGTTGGTCTTAAGCTTGGAACGGTTTTCCAGATATTTGCCAAGCATAATGAGGGTTATGATAACTCCCACAGACTCAAAATAAAGATTGTGAGCATGATTTGCACCGTTTGCATACATATCCCATATACATACAACACCATAAATAAAAGCAGCGGAAGTACCTACAGCCACCAAGGTGTCCATATTGGGCTTTAAAGTAAACAGGCTTCTGTAGCCATTGGTATAGAATCTGTAGCCTGCTATCATACAACCAACAGAAAGCACAAGCTGAGCCAAAGCATATGCAATGGGATTTATGCCGGGGTCAATAAATGATGGAACCGGAAGCCCCAACATATGACCCATTGAAATATAAAATAGCGGTATGGCAAATATTGCGGAAAATACAAGCCGCTTTTTCATTATTTTAACTTCTTGGTGTTTCTTAGTGAGATTTGCTTCAAAGCTGTCGTGGTTAACACCGAAACCGATTTTCAAAACAGCATTTTCTATATCCTTACTGCACAAGCGAGATTCGTCATACTCCACACTAAGCTTTCCTGAAGTAAGATTTACACTTGCGCTGCTTACCCCGTCAAGACTGCGAACAACCCGCTCAACACTTGCTGAGCATGCCGCACAGGACATACCGGTGACGGTAAAATAAGACTTTTTCATTTATAATCTTCCTTTCCTTAATCAATCGATGCTTCTGGTGCGTGCTACTTCGTAAATCATAAGTGCTGCCGCAACGGAAGCATTTAAGGAATTAATCTGTCCGTACATAGGAATGCGGACTATAAAATCGCATTTTTCTTTAACAAGGCGTGAAACACCGCTTCCCTCTGAGCCTACCACAATACCTACAGCACCTGAAAAATCATGTGTATAGATAGTGTTTTCTCCGTCCATATCGGCACCTACAATCCACACATTTGCTTTCTTTAATGTTTCAATTGCCGACGGAAGATTGGAAACTCTGGCTATATTCATAAATTCAAGAGCACCGGCGCTGGTTTTATCCACCACAGGACTTAACCCTACGGAATTGCGCTTGGGTATTATAACCCCGTGAGCTCCTGCAGCATTGGCTGTACGAATTATGGAGCCGAGATTATGAGGGTCATTTAAATCATCAGCAATAATAACAAAGGGTTTTTCGCCTTTTTCTTCAGCAAATCGAAGAATATCCTCCACAGAACAATACTCCTTGGCAGCAGCGAGAGCTATTACTCCCTGATGAGATTTAGTTTCGGACATTCTGTCGAGCTTGGCTCTGTCTACTTCGGATATAACTATGCGTTTTTCTCTTGCAAGGGCAATAATCTTGCGGATAGAACCGTTTTTCTCCCCTGCTTGTACAAATATCTTATCTATTGTTCTGCCTGAGCGTATGGCTTCTGTAACAGGATTTCTGCCTTCAATCTTGCCTGTATTCTGTTCATCTAATGAGTTCATAACACACCTCTCATACGATTTAAGGGAACAAAGCCCAAAGGCGTGGCAAAAGAATTGCCAAACCAAGGACCGTGTTCCCCTATGATTAATAATTATTCAAAATAATATTATGCAAGGTTAAACTTAGAGTGGATAGCCTTAACAGCAGCATCGGCATTATCCTGATTTACAAGCACGGAAACCTTGATTTCAGAAGTAGCAATCATATGAATGTTAATATTAGCATCGTAAAGAGCTTCAAACATTGTGCTTGCAACACCCGGATTGTTAACCATACCGCTGCCGACTATGGAAACTTTAGAGAAGTTGGTGGAAACCTTGATTTCTTCAAATCCGAGATAAGACTTCTCAGCCATAAGGATTTCCTCAGCCTTCTGTGCATTGGATTCGGTTACAGTAAAGCTGATATCCTTGGAGCCTTCTCTACCGATAGACTGAAGTATAATATCTACATTTATACCCTTCTTAGCGAGAATAGAGAATATTCTGAATGCTATACCGGGTTCATCTCTTAAGTTACATACTGCAATTCTAGCAACATCATTATCACGGGCTACGCCTCTTACCAGTGTCTTTTCCACTTTACTTTCCTCCTTAACATATGTTCCTTCGTTATAATTAAGACTGGAACGAACACACATATTTACATTATATTTTTTTGCCATCTCTACAGAACGATTGTGAAGCACATTTGCACCAAGGCTTGCAAGCTCAAGCATTTCGTCAAAGGATACTTCTTCAAGCTTCCTTGCTTCGGGCACTATTCTGGGGTCTGTGGTGTATACACCGTCAACATCGGTGTAAATTTCGCAAAGGTCTGCATGAAGTGCAGCCGCTATTGCTACCGCAGTAGTATCGGAACCGCCTCTGCCGAGAGTTGTAATATCATCATACTTGTTAATTCCCTGGAAACCTGCCACTACAACAATCTTGTTGTCGTCAAGTTCATTCTTGATACGCTGACCTTCAATGTTCTTGATTCTTGCTGTACCGTACTTGGAATCGGTATTCATACCAACCTGCCAACCGGTAAGAGATACTGCATTAACTCCAAGGGACTGTATTGCCATAGCAAGAAGTGAAATGGAAATCTGCTCACCTGTGGATAAAAGCATATCCATCTCTCTTTTGGAAGCTTTGGGATTTATTTCCCTTGCCTTTTCGATTAAATCGTCTGTGGTGTCACCCTGGGCGGAAACAACAACAACGACGTTATTTCCTGCTTTGTATGTTTCTACAATTCTTCTGGCAACGTTCATTACTCTTTCGGCATCTCTAACAGAAGAACCACCGAATTTCTGTACTATTAAACTCACAAATTTTACCTCCCTGTATATAACGGTAACCCGCTATTTATTCTATATAAGCTGCACCTTGATTGTCCACCGTGAGCATTTTGAGCTCCCAGTCCTTAAGGTTAGTCTTTATAAGCTTATTCATTTTAGACTCAAATTGTTCAAAATCTTTGTCCACAATACACATTATTGTGGGACCGGCACCGCTAAGGTAGCTGCATAATGCTCCGAATCTTCTGGCACATCTTGCAACATATTCCCCGCTTTTAATCTTTGGAAAGCGGTATCTCTGATGAAATCTGTCCTTAACAGCATGCTTTAAAAGTTTGTAATTTCCCTGCATAAAAGCCGCAGTAACCAACGCCGTATGAGAAAGATTGTATACTCCGTTGCGCATAGAAACATATTTGGGCAATATACCTCTTGCAGCTTTTGTCTGCATATAGAAGTTGGGTATCATAGCGTAAAAACGAAGTGTATCCGGCACCTCTGCCTTGGCAGAAATAACCTCATCATACTCATATACCGATGCTACAAAGCCTCCGAGTATAGTTGGCACAACATTGTCGGGATGACCCTCAATAGCTGTGGCAATGTTGCAAAGTTCATCTTTGGTGAATCTGTCACCAAGCAATTTATTTGCACCCATAAGACCAAGAACAATGCTTGAAGAGCTGCTGCCGAGGCCGCGGGTTACAGGAACATCGCTCCAAAGCTTAATGCGTACCGGAGGAACCTTTTCGCCGGCTCTTTCAAAAACTGTTTTGAAGGATTTGTAAACGTAATTATCCTCGCCCAGAGGAAGAAAAACAGCATCGTCCATAATAACGATTTCAAAGCCTTCGTCTATAATTTCAAATTCAGCCGTATTATAGAGTGTAAGTGCAACACCAAGGGAATCAAATCCCGGACCTATATTGGCGCTGGAAGCAGGTGACTTAACTTTAACTGTCATAGTATGTCACCTTCCTTATACAAACATATATTTGCTGATAATTTCAACACCGTTAAGCAAAGAGGTAAGTTCCTCCTCAGTCATACAAGGTGTAACAACTGCAAATTCACCGTCATAAAGCTCAAGAGTCTTTTCGCCATTCAAGGCTGAAATCACCTTTGACATGGAGCCGCCATTGTCCCTTACACGTACAAAGAAGCATGCCTTAACCTTGGAATAATCCTTGACAATATTATCTTTGCAGGGCTGCCAGGGGATAAGTGTATGATCGGGGGCATTTTTCACGATTTCCATAACATCGGAAACTACCGCACTTGCGGTGGCAAGCATACCGGCTCCCCTACCATAGAAAAGTGCTTCGCCAAGCATATCGCCATACACAAGAATGCCATTGAATACATCGTCTATATTATATAAAGGACTTTCCTTTGCAACAAACATAGGAGCAACAAACACTTCAGCACCTTCGTCTGTTTCCCTGTACTTACCTATAAGCTTAATTGCACACCCAAGGGCTTCGGCATAGTGAGCGTCCTCTGATGTTACGTTGCTGATACCCTCGGTGTAAACATGCTCATAGTTAACCTTTTTGCCAAGAACCATTGAGGAAAGTATAGAAATCTTCTTGCCGGTATCAAAGCCCTCAACGTCTGCTGTGGGATTACTCTCGGCATAACCAAGCCTCTGAGCCTCCTTAAGACAGGCTTCAAAACTTGTACCCTTCTTGAGCATATTGGTAAGTATATAGTTTGTGGTACCGTTTAAGATACCTGTAATCTCTGTAACTCTGTTTGCACCAAGACTTGATATGAGAGGTCTTATAATTGGAATACCTCCGCCGACAGAAGCCTCGTAGAAGTAGTTTACTCCATGAGCCTTTGCAAGGGCAAAAAGTTCATCACCTTTTAAAGCGACAAGCTCTTTGTTTGAAGTAACAACATTTTTACCATGCTCCAACGCAGCTTTGGTGTAATTATATGCAAATGTGGTTCCGCCCATGGTTTCTATGACGATACCAACTTCCTCATCAGAAAGAACCTCGTCAAAGTTGGTAGTGACAAAAGGCTCTACTTCATGTCCGGAAAAATCGCGGATGTCTACTATGTACTTAACATCAACGCTCTCGCCGGTACGCATTTCAATTAATTGTTTGTTTTGTTTGAGTACTTCGTATGTTCCGGAGCCAACGCAACCGAAACCGATAATACATACCTTTACCATTACCATTCCTCCATTTTTAAAAATTATAGGCACACTTATTCTTAGCGAATAAATGTGCCTTTAATTATATCACTTTTATTAGAATTTGTCAATTTTTACATCAGTCAATTTTGAAGTTTTCGGGGTAATTTGCACTAATTTTTGCAAGATTGTCAAAAATCTCGTTTGATGCCTCTGAATTTTCGGTAGATTTTTCTTCAAAAATGCACTTTATATCTATAGTTTTACCCAACAACTCACCAATTGCAGCACTAAGATCCGTCTTACCTGCTCCGGTTGCAAAACGCGAAGCAGCATCCTTGGATTCAAAGGGAAGTATCAATGTATCTCCATCCAATCTGGGATTAACTCCGTAAAGGCTCACAAAGGAAATAAGCTTGCCGGAATCTTCCAGATGTCTTTTGATATCGTCCCACCGGTTTACAACATCCGCCATTTCGCCTTGAGGTGCAGTATATACGGGAGCAGTTGTAATCTCAGATGCTTCGGATTTATTTGAAAAATTACTTTGCATAGCATCAGATACCGGGGTATTTGCAGGACTTTGCTTAAAAGCAGGAGCGGTATTTTGCTGTGGTAAAGATTGTGTAAAGCTGCCGTTTGCAAGCTTGGTTTCCAAAGAAGATATTCTATCGAGAAGGCTTGTGATATCCTGCTCGTATTCCGGAGACGCCATGCGTATAAAAGTAGTTTCCACAAGAACTCTGGTATTTGAAGTAAGCTTTATATCTCTTAAAGCGGCTGCAAGTATATCTATGCAACGCACAAGCTTTGACTTGTTGTAGTGCTTGGAAACTCTCTCGACCATTGCCTGTTTTTTTGTGGTAAAATCGCACCCTCCCGGAATAATAAGATAATAGAGAATATCCCTTAACGTCTTAAGCATTCCTTCAGCAAAGCTGTCGGGGTTTTTACCTGAGTTAATACTGTCATTAAAAAGCACAAGCAGGTCTTTTATGTTACCGAGTGCAATGTATTCCGCTGCAGAATACAGAAATCCATCATCAAGAGTTCCAAGGATTTCGGTAACATCAGCATAAGTAATATCATTACTCTTATATGCAAGACATTGTTCTGTGATACTCAAAGCATCACGCATGGAACCGTTACCCAAATATGCAATATATTCAACCGCATCATTATCTATGGTAACTCCTTCTGCTTTTAAAATATTTGCCACGGCAGATGCTATATCCAAGGAGGATATGTTCTTAAAGTCGAAACGCTGACATCTGGATAAAATAGTGGCAGGAACCTTGTGAATTTCTGTAGTTGCCAGGATAAACACAACATGGGCAGGGGGTTCTTCCAAGGTTTTTAAAAGTGCATTAAATGCGCCGGTAGAAAGCATATGAACTTCGTCTATGATGTAAACCTTATATCGGCTGCCGGCTGTAGAATAACGTACCTGATCTATAATTTCTCTTATATTTTCAACACCATTGTTTGAAGCGGCATCCATCTCTACAACATCAAGAACAGACTCGTCAAAAATACCCGTGCATGATGCACACTCATTGCAAGGATTGCCATCCTTGGGGTTTTCGCAATTTAATGCACGGCTTAAGATTTTGGCAGTAGAAGTCTTACCGGTACCTCTGGTGCCGGTAAACACATAAGCATGAGCGGTTTTTCCGCTTACTATTTCATTTTTTAAAGTGGATGTAATATGTGACTGACCCACCACCTCATCAAAGGTGCGGGGTCTCCACTTACGGTACAAAGTCTGATAAGCCATGACAATTCCCCTTACATAAAACTTATATATAAAAAAGTCGTACATCCTTAAATCGAATCAATGAAACAGCCGTAACCAACCAGTTAGCTCAAATCGGGCACCCTTGCGGCACATGTTCGCAAACGCTTATGGCTGCTTGATTCCTCACCTGACCAGGTTCACGCGCGTTCATCGCGCAAGACCCGACTCTCAACACCACTTAGTTGACACATAACTATTTTAAATAACCCTCAATAAGGATATAACCCTTGCTATAGCGGATTGCAAGTACAGGGCGCCGCTACTGCCCCGGCTGTACGACCTGTTTATTATACACTACTTTTTTTAATATTTCAATACAAATTATAATTTTTTTGATTATTTTTCAAAAAATACCTTGTTTCAAGACAGTAAATACAAAGCTTTGACAAATTTCATTATAAAACATCTAAAAAGATGAATAAATGTGTCGATGTCTGCGATGAAATAAACTGGCTTTCCGCTCAAAATTAAACTATACTTATAGTGAAATCATTATTGAAAGGATGAACGCATTGAAAAAAATACATTCAAAAAGAAAATTTGTATCCATAACACCGGAAGGACATTCCTTTGAGGGATATTTCCTGGACTACTATATACTCAAATCGGAAATCAAGATACCAAACTCCGATATAAAAGTTACCGTTTACGGAATAGAAATAGAAAAACGTTACTCGGAAAACGGTGTAGAGAAGCTGTTGGAACAGGCTAAGGTTGACGATATTTTTGTGTCGTCGGAGTATGCAGACAGTTTTATTTCAACCTTGGCAAAAAGACAGGTAACCCCATCTTCTCTAAAATACATAATTGAAGATCTGCTGGGTAAGGAAGGCTATGAATTACCCGAGGTAAGCTACTGAATTACTACAGAAGAGGTGAAAATAATTTCAGAACTCTGGCAATTATCCTGTAGAAAATATTGAGCTTTTTATAGTCTTGCAAAGTAAACATATGTGATTTGTTCACAGTCTTGCAAAAATCATCTTTAATGTCTGCAATCACAGGGTTATCATATATATACGCTCCACCCTCATAGTTGTGATACAAACTTCTGAAATCATAATTTGCCGAACCGATATATGCCCTTTTGTCGTCAGAAAACGTGCTCTTGGCGTGAAGAAAGCCCGGTGTGTATTCATATATACGCACTCCTGCTTTTATAAGCTCGGGATAGTAGGTTCTGGCTACGGCAAAGGCATACCACTTGTCGGGAATCCTGGGACAGCAAAGCCTCACATCTACTCCCCTGCCTGCTGCAAACTTAAGTGCAGAAATAAGGTCATCGCCCAAAACAAGATACGGAGTATTGATATACACGTATTCTCTGGCAGAATTTATAATATGCAAAAACACATTTTTGGTTATTGGCTCTTCGTCCATAGGAACATCATCAAAGGCGGTTATATAGCCTTGATTTGCAAGGTTCTCTTCGGTGCAAACAAGATACTGCATATAGTCATCGCCGGTATTGGAACAAAGACCCCAAATTTTAAAATACATAAGAAGGAATCCTTTAACCGATTGACCGGAAGCTCTTATGGCAGTATCCTTCCAATAGCCATAACGTTTTTTGCGGTTGATATATTCATCGGCAAGATTTACACCGCCGGTATATGCGTATTTTCCGTCGATTATAACAATTTTTCTGTGGTCACGATTATTATGATAGGTGGATACAAAAGGACGTACCGGAGCAAATGTGTAGCACTTTATACCTTTTTGACGCATTCTTTCCGCAAATTCTCTCTTTGTTGTAGAAAAGGAACCCATGCCATCGTACATAAGCCTTACTTCTACGCCCTCCCGGACTTTCATTTCGAGAATTCTTAAAAATTCCTGCCACATATAGTCCTTTTCGTTGATGATAAACATTTCTACAAAGATGTATTTACGCGCCTGCTTAACATCGGCAACAAGACTTTCAAACATATTTTCTCCTGTAGGAAAATACTTAATGTCCCCTGCACTGAAACAAGGAGCGTTCCCTACGGATTTAAGATAATTGAACATACCGAATTCCACCGGAGATACCTCTTTAAGCTCGGAATAATCCTCAGATACGTGAGAAGTAAATCGGGAGATTTTTGCTGTAATGGATTCCAGTCTTCTTTTATATATTTTGAGTATTCCGTCGGAATGTACATACACATAAAGAAAAACTCCAAATACCGGAATAACAGCTACAATGGCAATCCATATTATTTTAACGGCAGAGTCCACCTCGCGGTTAATTTCAAGTATAATTATAATAACTGACAAAGCGGTAAGACTTCCGTACAGTAAAAAAGAAGCTTCATAAATTCCGGTGATTGTAAAGCCTATGAACATAAGCTGGATAAACATAAAAACAAAACCAAGAATTTTTTTACTGAAAATCGGTTTTAAATACTTTTTCACAGAACAAAGCTCCTTTCCTTAATATTCATATTTATATTATAATTCCCAAAATTACTAAATTCAAGTGTAAAACAAAAAATTAACCCCTTATTCACAAGGGGTTAACAGTTCATTTATATATTTTTCTATAATTTGACGGTTATTAACAAGTTCTTCCTTCTTTGATTTGGAAAGTTTCTTGATACGCGCTTCAAGCTTTAATGCCATAGATTTGGATTCAACCTGCCAGTAAGCTTCAAGTGAAATTACAGGATGAGATTTTGTATACTTGGCACCGTATGGAATTTTGCCTTTGTGAGCATCAATCCTTTTTGCGATATCGGTAGTATATCCGGTATAGAGTGAGTTATCCTTGCATCGGAGCATATATACGTAATACATGGTTCACCTTATTTGTAGCAATGGAAAAGTATAAAAAAGTAATGCATAATGCTTCCGCCAAGCACAAACAAATGCCATATAAAGTGCATATATTTAACCTTTTTTGCCTTATAGAAAGCAATGCCACCGGTGTAAAGAAGACCGCCGATTACAAGGAAAGTCATGCCGGCAGGTGAAAGAAGCGAGAAGACCTCCTTCATACTCATAACAACGGACCAACCCATAAGTATATATAAAACCATGGAAATCTTCTGGAATCTTTTAAGGTTAATAGAATTAAGTATAATGCCCACAACAGTACAGAAAGCATTAACTCCGAAAAGTACCCATCCGAGAGCGCCCTTAAGCATCCACAAACAAATGGGGGTATAAGTACCAAGTATCAAAAGAAATATAGAGCAATGATCAAAAACTCTGAACACATACTTTGCCTGCTTATTGGTAAGTGAATGATACAATGATGAAAATGTGTAAAGAAGTACCAGAGAACCACCGTAAATACAAGCGGAAACTATACCAATTGCGGTACTGTGAAAGGCAGAGCGTACTATAACAATAACGCAAGCCGCTATGGCAAGCAGGGTTCCGACACCGTGAGATACGGCATTTGCAATCTCCTCGCCTAAGGTTTGTATCCGTTCAATAGTTTTTTTCATATTATCAACTCCTTATAATGTATAACACGAGATGTTATAATGCATAACATTAGATTACCATATATTACACATTTTGTCAATCATTAAAATCAAAAACCGCCCGACTTTCTTCAAGTTTTAAACAGGCATCAAAGGATTTACCGGTTCTTGGCGAAACAAAGCCGTTAAGTTTTTGAGTTTTGCCCTCGGAAATAAGCTTGATAACGGCACTTTTGGGGATAACTCTTCGGCAGATAACATTATTTACACTAAAACGACAACCATTTTCTTTATATCCGGAACAGCCGTAACCAAAGGAAGTTCGATGGATTTCACCGTCACAAAGGGGGCATTTGCCTATGACATCGCCTATAAAACCGTCATCAAGGTCATTTGCCTCATCATATTCACGCTTTTCAAAAACTGCCTTAATCTCCGTTTTTGCAAGCTCAACGCTGTCATCTACGGTAATCTCTCCGCGAAAAACCTGCTTTAATGCTTTACCAAGATTTGCCGTCTTAAACTTATCCATTGATATATTCATACGTTCAATGGATTCTATGAGCTTTATGCCATCCGGTAATATATAGTATACATCCTTTTTAAGCTCTATATACTTGCTCTTCTGAGCGTTGCCTATAATTCCTGTTCTTGTAGCTTCCGTGCCAAGCTCAAGGCCTTCGAACATTGCCTTGTATTCCTCGGCATCGTCCTCGGTTTCTATATTTGCTTTTTCTTCACGGAAGGGATTTTTAAGGTAATTGTTAAGAGTTTCAATGGTGTAATGCTTGGGCGGAGAGGTTTCCTTCTCGGTGGGGACAAAATTAAGCTTAACCTCATCACCCTTATTTAATGACGGAAGGATTTTGTCCTTTTTGCTGTAATCATCATATTTGGTCCATCCCGGTTCTGTGATAACCATTCCCTTTACGCTGTACTGTTCCCTACCCGATGCATCTATGGTAATTTCCGTCTTGTGGGTAATACACTCCTCGGAGCAGAACACGGCTACAAACCTACGAAGAATAGTGCGATAAACTATGGTTTCCTTTTCGTTAAGTGTATCTTTTCCGGGGATTTTTCTTGTAGGAGTAAGAGCACTGTGGGACTCAATCTTGGAGTCATCAAAAATAGTCTTCTTATTCTTGAATTCCACCGGGTAGCCCATCTTTGACACAAGACCTATTATCTCCCTGATTTTGCTCTGTTCTGCAGTAGCAAGATATTCTGAATTGGTACGGGGATAAGTAACATAACCCTTTTCGTATAAATCCTGAACTATTTTGAGGCTTTCATCCATGGACATCTTGTACTTCTTGCCAAGGACATTCTGAAGCTTGGAAAGTGAATAGAGCTTTCCCGGAGCAAGGGAGTCCTTTTTCTTTTTGACATCGGTTACAATGCCGGGATTGGCATTAAGCACATTACAGGAACGCTGAGCCCTGTCTAAGTCGTTTTTATCAAACTTATGCTTACTTGTAAGCTCCAGTTCAACCCCGTCTATATCGGTCTTGCTGACCAATGCGTAGTAAATATCTTTTTTAAAGTTCTTTATTGCCATATCCCTGTCGTATATAGCCTTAACAATCGGCACTATTACTCTGCCCACACGCATAAGAGTACCTGTTTTTAAAGTGGCATAACGTGTAAGATTCACGCCGTAGAGCCAGTCAATATATGTACGGGCAAAGCCTTCGTCCGCAAGATTATCGTATTCGGTTTCGTCCTTCATATCTCCAAGACCTTCAAGAATGGTTTCCGTAGTCTGGTCCGGAAGCCACAAGCGTTTTAAATCCTTTGGAGTTTTAAGGGCATTCTGCACGCAAAGACGAACTATAATTTCGCCCTCTCTGTCGGCGTCCCCTGCGTTTACTATAGTGTCTACATCCTCCCGTGAACAAAGACGGGCTATGGTATCAAACTGTTTTTTAACACCCGGGTCGGTCTGTTTATCCTTGCCCTTTTTAAGTTCAAACATAAACTTTTCGGGGAAACAAGGGAGATTGTCCACGGTCCAACGACCGTTGGCGGTATCACCGGTATATTTTTCTATATCACAAAGAGAAAAGAGGTGACCGAAAACCCATGTAACAATATAGTCCGAGCCTTCATAAAAACCGTCTTTTCTCTTCATTTGTCCTATTGAATTTGATATGTTTGCGGCAAGACTTGGCTTTTCCGCTATGATTAATTTCATAATGACATACACCTTTTATAAACGTATACAATAATTATATAATAAATAAAAGATATAGTCAATAAGTTAAATGAATCTCTTTCATTTGACTTGGGAGTAAAATCATTAGATTTCACGCATGGTAACTTCATAGACTAAAGTAATAATAGCTAACACTTATCATAAGAAAAAAAGTCATTTTTCGACAAGTTGAACTTAGCCTCCAAGTTATAATTGTGCTTGTGCTGCACCTATTTAACCTCTGCCGTAATAATGCGTATTCGTCCGCCGCGGCTTTCGTCCTTATCGTAGTAAGCCTTTACTATATAATCATCTATGTTTTCGGCAAGGTCATTTACAGGCATTATGTTGTAGTTGCCCATAGAAACTTTTTTGTAAACTACGACTTTATCCGACATTTTATATGTTATACCCCCTGCTTCCAGCACAGATGCCTTAATATTGGAAACATTGCCGTTTACTTTATTAAGCGCCGATATGGTTTGAATCTGTCCCGTGGAGGATACAACAAGCTTTGCAGGACTATATAATGCAATATTTCCGTAAATACCGCCGGAATAGTTGTAATCTCTGTTGTTTACATCAAATCTGTAGGAACCGCCATTTTGACTCATAGTATTTGAGCTTTTACCATCGGATGAAGATGGAACACTTGTAGCAATACCATAGAGAGCAGAATCTCCTGTGACATCATTTAAAATAAGCTTGGAGATTTCGCCTTTTTCGTTTTTATCAAACCACAGAACTGATGAAAAAGGCAAAAACACCCCATCAATTCTTGACATATACGTAGTAACAAATGCCGAGCCAAATTCGTTTTTAGTGGTATTAATATCAATAATTTCCACATCGGAACTCACCTTATAATCCCCTATCTTCATAGCGGAATAATCAGCAGTTCCGCTCAGAGTATTCTGGGCGGAAAGCTTGGTAAGTTTGGCAATTCCTTCAGTAAAGCGAACCCTTACAGGTGAATTGAGATAGTTGGAATAATCGGTATTGGTGGTGTATTCCACAGTTGAACCGTCAGGCAAAGCAAGTACGGCATATCTTGAGGTATAACTCTCTCCGTCGGAATTTTCAAAGTTTTTTTTACCGGTTTCTACAAGTACACCTACCACCGCTTCATCGGCATCATCGGAGGATATAACATCAGCGATTTTACCGTCTTTACCAAAGAGAAGTGTAACAGAGCTGCCGTAGCTTAAGTTACCGCTGGAAGACAGCTTGTCAAAGGCTTTTACAGATTCAATCTGATATTCCACACCGGAAATTACCACAGAGGTTGGTGTATCTTTGTTGGGTATAGCCTTTTCATATATACCTGTTATGGTTCTGCTGTAAGCAAATACAGTATTTAAATCCTTAGAATAATAAAGTATATCGTATGTTTTAACTTCTTCCTTTTCTGCCTTTTCGCCGTTTCGTATAACGGTAAGGGTTGAAAGGTCATCTGTAAAAGCCCTGTACCAGGCGGAAGAATATGACGAAAGGGTTTCGGGGCCTCTAAGCGAATCCTTTGTAAGGGTGAGGTATTCTATAGCACCGGAGGAGTTTTTGACAACATAGATTACATCGCCTGTTGCCATCTGATTTTTGGCTGAATTAAATGTAAGCTTATCGGAGCCGGAATAAACAGTAGTGTTGTCGCTGACATCAAGTTCCGTAAGATTGCCGTTATCATAAACTATAACAGAGTTGGAAAGTATGGAATATACCACAAGCTTGTTGTTCTTCTGGTTGTAGGGAGTGTAGCATATAATCTCTCCATTATTTTTAACAGCCATGCTTCCCTTTGTACCTAAAAACAAATTGTTAAATTCCCCTGAATATCTGTATGTACCTGCACTGGTAAGCACACTTCCGGGTGCAATAGATGTATCTTCGTTGTTGGTAGCAATTATTATTACATTTTCATACAAAGTTGCATCAAGCTGGGAGATATATTCATTTTGTGAACCCTTTACCTTGGCATTTAACGTATTATACACCAAGGTAAGAGCATCCTTACGGGTCATAACATCCCCTATTCCTTTGGATATATTATCTCCAAGTCCAAGGCTCTGACCGAGGCTTACCTGTCCGTAGGGCCAGGTGTTTCCGAAATCCTCGGAGGTATAGCCAAGAAGCTGAAGCATAACCACAAACGCCTCTTCGTAGGTTACAAGATTATCGGGCTTAAAGGTGCCGTCGGGATAGCCGGACACAATACCGCTTGTGACTGCAACCTTAACGTATGGAGCAGACCAATGGGTATAGTTACAATCTTTAAACACCGATATTTTTGCTCCGTGAGCTACGGAGTTTTTGTATTTTGAAGCAGTAATTGCTATCTTGGTAAATTCTGCTCTGGTGAGATTTTTGGAAAGGTTCATATTGCCTTCCGAATCCCCCACCATTATATCGAGTTCTTTAACTAAGTCTGTGGCAAAATCTTCGGTATAAGGAACCGAAGCATATGTGGCAGTTGATGCAAACACCACAAGAAACATAAGTGCAAGAACTGTTATTTTCTTATGCATATTCTTATCCTCCTATCAGTCATATCGCAAAGCATCTATGGGACTGAGCTTTGCCGCCTTCTTTGCAGGGAAATAACCGAAGGCAATACCTATTAACGCGGACACAGTAAATGAGATAATCATTGAAGGTACGGAAAGTACCGCCGTCATATCCATAAGTTCCTGTGCCGCGTAGGACCCGACTATTCCCAGCAGAATGCCTATAAGTCCGCCAATACAGCTTGTAGTAATAGCCTCAACAACGAACTGACTCATAATATCCCACGGAGTAGCACCAAGGGATTTACGTATGCCGATTTCTCTTGTACGCTCTGTAACGGACACAAGCATTATATTCATAATGCCGATACCGCCAACCAGAAGAGATACGCCTGCAATGCCTGCAAGCATAAGGGACATGGAGTCTGTCATTTCGTTGATGTTGTCTATCATAGAACTCATATTGCTTACGGTATAAGCATTGGTGTTTACAAATACCCCCTGAAGGTATTTTTCAATACAAGCTTGTGCCTCATCTGCAACGTCCTTTGACTTGGCATTGAATATGTAACTACCCATAGTAAAGCTGTCCGATAGTCTTTGTGCCGAAGTGTATGGAATTATGATAATATCGTCGGCACTTGCCTGAGCGCTGTCGGCTGTTTCCTCAAGAACACCAACTATATTGAAACTTGTACCATTTACCTTAACAACCTCGCCAACAACGTCGAAGGAACCGAAAAGTTCTTTGGCAACATATGTCCCCACAACACAGTTTTTGAGTCGTTCCTCGCAATCTATATAACAGATGTTTCTGCCGTTTGAAAGCTCCAGACCCTTTATTTCGGTATAGAACTCATTTACACCAACACAGCTTGAAAGCTCTATGTTGTTGGTGTCGTTCTTTGCTGTGGCACCTGCCACCGTAACAGATGGCGACATGGAATCCAGAAGCCCGGGGTTATCGTAGACGAGATTTTGCATATCTTCCACATCTACGCTGCGGTTACCGCCTCTGCCCCGTACCGAAACTGTAAGGGTTGTAGCACCCATACTTTCAAAACGGTCTATCATATCCTTAGTCATACCGTTTACAATACTAACTATGATTATAACCGCCGCCACACCTATTATGATACCCAGCATCGTAAGGAAGGAGCGCATTTTACTTGCCATAAGACTTTTAAGTGCAAGAGTGAATGCCTGTTTTATATTCATGCAATACCCTCCTTTACTTCGTCGGAAATAATCTTGCCATCCTGTATTCTTACAACTCTTGGTATTTCATCGGCAATAGAGTTATCGTGAGTTATAAGTATAACGGTTGTACCTTCTTTATTAAGCTTTTTCAGAAAGTCAAGAACTTCTCTGCCTGTTTTTGAATCAAGAGCACCTGTGGGTTCATCGGCAAGAATTACCGGAGGTTCTCCTGCAAGAGCTCTTGCTATGGAAACTCTCTGTTGCTGACCACCGGAGAGCTGAGCCGGATATTTGTCTGCCCTATCCTCAAGACCGACTCTTTCCAATGCTTTTAACGCAAGTTCCCTTCTTTCTTCCCTCTTTATACCCTTGTATAAAAGAGGAAGCTCTACATTTTCAATTACGGATAATTTGGATATCAGGTTATACTGTTGGAATATAAAACCTATCTCCTTATTGCGGATGTGAGCCAAGGACTTTTCATCCATGGTACTCACATCGGTGCCGTTCAGCATATATGTACCGGAAGTGGGTATATCCAGACAACCTATAATATTCATACAGGTGGATTTACCCGAACCGGAGGAACCGACTATGGCGACAAATTCGCCTTTTTGGACAGTGAGATTAACACCGTCAAGAGCACGAATTTCGCTGTCGCCGTCGGAGTATATTTTGTATATATCCTTTAATTCGACCAAATTCATATATGTACCTCTCTTAAGCGTTTATCTGCCGGTCTGCCTGTTACCGCCGAAGCCTCCACTCTGACGGTTACCGCTGTATCCTCCGCCGGAGGGGAATCCGCCGGGCATACCTGAGCCCATACCGCCGGGCATTCCGGTGGTTTGCTGAGTACTCTGGTTAGTGTTAATAACTACAGGAACGAGAACTGTATCACCTTCTTTAAGTGAACCTTCCACTTCCTTGATTTCAACAAATGTGCCGTCATTCAAACCGGTCTGAACCCGCACCACGGTATAACCATCGGGAACATCAAGACTTTCAATAATACTCTTCATACGTTCTTTTTGTTTTTCCTGCATTTCTTTTAAATCTGCTTCAGACATCTGTCCTCTGCCGGTTGCAGACTTCTGTCTGTCGCCTTGTTTGTTGTCATTTTGGACAGGAGCGCCTTCGGGAGGTGTTGCTCCGTCCCATGGCTTTCTGTTTCCATTACCGGAGCCTTCCTCCGAGGTTTTGGGTTGGGTTTCGGTGTTGTCCGTTGAATCGGTTGGTTTGGCAGAGTCTTCTTCATTTTTATCCTGCTTGGTTGATTTGTCATTTCCGGTCCTATTGGGAATCTGCATTTCAAGTGGATCCGCAAAGGTACCATCATCTTTTACTATAACCAGATTGCCGTTTCTTAAAGCAGATACAGGAACTCTGAGTACATCATTTACAGAATCTATAACAATTTGTGCTTCGACATTCATACCGGGAATGAGTGCGGTTTGCTCTGCATTGTCTATGGTAATTGTCACAGGATAAGAAGTTACCCCCTGATAGGCAGTACCAACAATGCTTACATTGGTTACAGTTCCTTTAAAAGACTGACCCGTAAGTGCATCGGCTGTAATTGAAACTTCCTGACCAACGCTAATCTTTGAAATATCCAGTTCATCTATACTCATGCTGAACTTGAGCGAAGACAAGTCTGCAATAATTGCCATAGTTGAGGATGTGTTGGAGTCAAGTATTTCTCCGGCTTTGATATTCTTCTGAATAACTTTGCCGTCAATTTCCGAACGGATTGTAGCATCATCACGGGTTTCCATAAGCTGTTCCAGCGAACTTAAAGCATCCTCGTAGGATATGCGTGCATCGCGGACGGATTTATCGGAGCTGTCACTTTCTAAAGTGAGTACAACAGTACCTTTACTTACGTTGTCACCCTTCTTTTTTGAGATGCTGACAACCTCACCGGAGGTTTTGGCAGTAATTGTTTTGGAATTTGAATATTCCAGCTGAGCTGTATCGTAACAAGCATAACTGCCAACTACAGCCGTAGCAGTTGTACCTTCGGTTACTGCACCGGGATTTGAAACTTCTATTTCAACATCGGTTACTTCAACACCATAATTGTTAATATATGCACCGCTTCCCACGTGAGTAACATTTCCGTAAAGGGAAGTCATGGAATTAAGGATAGTAACCTCAGCCGGTTGACCCACATATATATTTCCTGCATCTTCTGCGCCAAAGGGAATAGAAATTAAAAGTGTGTTTTTGTCTACCACATCTGCAATCTTTGCACCGCTTGTTACTTTGTCACCTTTGGATACATAAAGATTGGTAATAACACCGTTAATTTCAGATTTTACATTAAGGTCTGACACAGCCTCCTGTGCTTCCTCATAATTTAGACGGGCTCTTTCCACATTGCGCTGTTGCTTTGTGATGTTGCGTTCAATATCTTCCGCGTCCATCTGATAGAGAATCTGATCTTTGGTTACATAGTCGCCTTCCTCAAAGAAATCTTCAAGTACATCCACACTGTTTAAGTACTTAACTTCATACTGAGCTTTTGCTTCTATAGTACCCGAACCCTCTATAACGTTAACTATAGGGCCTCTTGTGACCTTTGCCTCCGCGTTTGTTACGCCGGCATCTTCTGAACTGAAAACAAAAGCGTACAACAAGTAGCCCACAAGTGCCGCCACAGCTACGCAGGCTATAATGAAAATTGTAAGACTTTTTTTGCTTTTGCCAATTCTTTTGAAAATACTTTTAAATTTTGAATCTTTTTTAGCTTCATCCGATTTCTTCTTAAAAAGCATAATTCAAACTCCCTTCATAATTTCTAAAATCATTATAGCAACAATGATTGTAAAGGTAATGTTTGAATTATGATAATTATGTGAAATTTGGATTTTGGGTAAAGTTAAATAGCATAAAAAACGGGCGGCCCTAAGGTCGCCCATACTTTAAATACACTTATAAAATAATTAATCCGTCTTGTTGAGTTCAAACCAGAACTCGGAGCCCTTGCCCTCATCACTTATAACGCCAAAAGGTGCATTGTGACTAATCAAAACATTTTTAACTATGGAAAGACCTATGCCTGTACCCACAGTTTCTCTTGTGTGTTTTTCCGAAGAACGGTAGTATCTGTCCCACACAAGGTCTATTTCCTCCGGCTTAATGCCGCGGCCGGTATCTTTTACGGAAAAACGGACTGTATCGCCCAAGTCCTCAAGACGAAGAACTACTGTTTTGTCTTCACCGGTATAATTAACAGCGTTGGCTATAAGGTTATAAACAACCTGCTCCATACGATGTATATCGGCATAAACCATTGCATTACAGTCAATATCTGTCACAAAGTTAAAACCATGATTTTCTTTATAATAGTCAAAGCGTCTGAGTGTTGATTCGACAAGGGTTTTCAAATTAAGCTTTTCCATTTCCAATTTTAGTGTTCCGGACTGGATTTTTGACAAATCAAGCATGTCGTTTACAAGCAGAGAAAGGTTGTTTGCCTCCTCAATGATAACTTCTGTGTGTTTTGTGCGCTTTTCTTCATTGGAACCGGAAATATCCCTTATAAGCTCTGCATAGGATTTGATAATGGTAAGCGGTGTCCTTAAATCGTGACTTACATTGGATATGAGGTCACGTCTGAGCTCCTCGGTTTTGGAAAGCTCGGTAGTGGCATAGTTAAGAGTATCGGAAAGCTCGTCCAGTTCTCTGTATGTTCCGTTGTCAAACTTTACGTTATAGTTACCCTTTGCAAGAAGTTTAGCGCTCTTGTTTATATTTTCAACAGGTTTTGAAAAACGTCTTGCAATAAAATATGCAATGGCAAGCGCCAGTAAAATGGAAATCACGCTGGCAATAATAAGCTGTGTCTGAAGTACCTTTCTTGTGGTGTCGGTTCTCTCCAAGGGACTCATTAACAGAAGATATACTTTTTTGCCTTCCAGCTCACCAATCGAAGTGCCGTATGCTGCAAATGCACCTCTTCTGCCATCAGCCTCCACAATGTAGGAAACCTCTCCACTGCCTGATTGCTGAATCTTATTTATCATTTCGGTATAGTTACCGTAGTGTTTGTCCCAGCGGCCGGGAGCAGGCTTTTTGCCTGCACGTAGAGGATCGGACTTCTCATCTCTTGTTTCTGCATCAGCGTTTTCTTCTGACGAGCGTGAGGCAGGGAAATAATATGAATTGCGGACATATTCGCCGTCTTCAAACACAATCTGTGCAAAAATGCCCGAATCAAAGGAATGCTGAAACCAGAATTCATAAAAATCTTCGTCGTTTATATTGTACTGTTCCTGAATAAGGTCGGCTGTTTTCTTTAGTTCGTTCAACTTCATACTGTTGTAGAATGCACCGAGAAAAAGAGTCTGCAACACCCACAGTATAAGCATAATAATTACTGCAAAGGTGCAGAAATAAAGCCACAGGTGAGCCTTTAGAGAAGTGGGTTTTTTAATAAGTTTACTCATATTAATTACCTCTTACATCATCGGGCGGTACAAACTTATAGCCAAGCCCTCTTAATGTAACTATGTAATCCCTGTAATTTCCCAGATTATTCCTGAGCATTTTAATATGTGTGTCAACGGTTCTGTCGTCGCCGAAAAAGTCATAATCCCACACATCCTGCAGAATTTTGTTTCGGGACATACCTATATTTCTGTTCTTTACAAGGTAGAAAAGAAGGTCGTATTCCTTTGGCGTCATTTCCGCCTTTACACCGTCTACAAATACATCCCTTGCTGCAATATTAATCTTAAGACCGCCGAAGTCCATAACGTCTGAATCGTTACGCGCACTTTTGTGGCGGGATATTATAACATTAATGCGCATCATAACCTCTTTGGTTGAAAAAGGCTTTACCACATAATCATCTATACCCACCTCGAAGCCGAAGAGTTTATCATACTCTTCACCTCTGGCAGAAAGCATAAGAACAGGTATGTCACCTATTTTCTTAATCTCCTTACAGGCAGAAAAGCCATCCATGCGAGGCATCATAACATCGAGTATAACAACATCGTAGGTATTTTTTCTGCACATTTCAACGGCTTCCATACCATCTTTGGCTTCCTCTACCTCATAGCCTTCAAATTCTGCAAATTCCCTTATGACTTCCCTTATTTTTTCTTCATCATCTACTACAAGAATTCTGCTCATAAAGAATTTCTCCTTACATTTTGATACCTGAATTGTACCCTACAAATGTGAAAATAAGGTGAAAATAAGATAAAACTTATATTACAAATCCGCCGTTTACCCCAAGAATCTGTCCGGTTATAAATGAAGCATCATCGGAGCTGAGATATACAACCGACTTTGCCACATCAAGCGGTGTACCTATACGCATAAGCGGAGTTTCTTCACATATAGCTTCAAGGTCGTCTTGGGTATAACAACTATTCATTTTGGTGTCAATAAGCCCGGGAGATACGCAATTTACGCGGATTCCGGAAGGCCCGACCTCTTTGGCAAGTGCCTTGGTAAGACCTATTACGGCAGACTTTGTCATAGAATACATTACCTCGCAGGAAGCTCCTGTTTCGCCCCACATTGAGGATATGTTTACTATACATCCACGGTGGCTTGGTATCATATACTTCACAGCTTCCCGACACATTAAAAAGGTTCCTTTTATATTGATATCAACTATTCTGTTAAGTTCTTCCTCTGTGGCATCCTGCATGAGCCCGTGGAGGGATATGGCAGCGTTATTTACCACAACATCTATACTGCCGAAGGCTTTGTTTGCTTCTTCGAATATTCTTTTTACATCATTGCAAACCCCGATGTCCGCCTTTACGCAAAGAACTCTGTCCCCGCCATATTGGGACACAAGCTCCTTTGCAGATGCTTCATTATTTAAACAGCAAGCAACAACATTATAATTTTTATTTAAAAACTCTCTGCAAATCTCTTTTCCTATATCTCCGGATGCTCCGGTAACTACTACAGTTTTCATAATGAACAACCTTTCAAAATGGCCTTTGATACATTTATACGCTGTCATTTAAATGTATCAAAAGACTTTTATTTACCTGTTCACTATAACATAAATTGAAAGATAATACAAGTTTTTTACCTATAATGACAAAAACAGGTATTCATTTTGTAAGTATGATGTAAACATTTTAACATTTTTTATGAATTAAATTGATTTTTTGAAATTTTGTGATATAATAAACTGTGAATGTAATTTTTACAATTTGTCATTTATAATCAAAGAAAGGACAAACCTATGGGACTATTAAGCAAAAATTATGATAAACCGGGTAAAGGTGTAGATAAGAATGCTCCATCCAAACGCCGAATTTGGGAATTTTTTGAAATAGTATGGAATCAGGCATCAAAGCTTGTACTTGCAAACATAGTTTACTCCGTTGCCATGCTTCCGCTTTTGGTCGGTTTATGGCTTACCTTCGAATTGAACTTCGATGTAAACTCACCATTCATAATTAACTTTACTCATAACAAAATAGATATACTCGGTGTTGTTCTGCTTGTGTTGTCAATATTTGTATCCTTTCCTGCTACCATAGGCTTTACTTACATACTCAGAAACATCCAAAGAAGACAGCACGCATGGATTTGGCACGACTTTATAAAGCACACCAAAGCAAACTATTGGCACGGTGTTAAAAACGGTGTTGTAACTCTGGTTGCTTACTTTGTGTTTATATTTGCTTACAATGTGTACTCTGCAGACCTTATGGGTATGGGTGCACTATCCTTTGCGCTTAAGTATATGATGATACTCTTTACAATCATATTTACATGGATGCAGTTCTATGTAAACACAATGATAGTAACCTTTGAGCTTAAAATGAGAGATATCTACAAAAATGCTCTTATATTTGCCATTGCAAAGCTTCCCATGAACATATTTGTAAGTGCGGTGTGCGTTTTCATATTTGCTCTTATACTCCTCATACCCATTCCGATAATCGCCTTTATACTCACCTTCTTTATATGGTATGCGTTATTCGGATTTATAGTAGTATTTGCGGTATATCCTTCCATAGATAAGTTTATGATACAGAAGGCAACCGTAAAGGAAGATTTTGAAGACGAAAGATTGGGTCTGTTATGAAATCTGTAGAAATATTTACCGACGGCGCCTGCAGCGGAAATCCCGGCAAGGGCGGCTATGGTGCAATACTTAAATACGGCACAAATATCAGAGAAATATCCCAAGGCTACGAATGTACCACCAACAACCGTATGGAGCTTCTGGCTGCCATAACAGCTCTGGAAATGCTAAAAGAGCCCTGTAAGGTTACTCTGTACAGCGATTCCAAGTATCTGGTGGATTCCGTAAATCTTGGATGGATAAAGAAATGGCAGGCAAACGGTTGGAAGCGTTCCGGCAAGGAAAAAGCCAAAAACATAGATTTGCTTGTAAGACTTTTAACACAGCTTGACCGCCATGAGGTGAGCTTTATATGGGTTAAAGGTCACGACGGTCATCCGGAAAACGAAAGGTGCGACACCCTTGCGGTAAATGCATATAAATCCGAAGACCTCATTGAAGACGAAGGATATGACAATTAAATTTTTTTGAAAGAAGGAATACCAATGGACAAATTTATATATCTTGACCACGCGGCAACCACCTTTGTAAAGGACGAAGTATTAAAGGAAATGCTCCCCTACTTTACAGAGAACTACGGCAATGCCTCCACAGTATACAGTCTTGGTCAAAAATGTAAAGCAGCTCTGGACGAAGCAAGAGAAATAACTGCAAAATGCCTCAACGCCGAAAGCAGCGAAATATACTACACAGCCTCCGGTTCCGAGTCCGACAACTGGGCTATTAAAGGCGCAGCAAGAAGACACAGAGCAAAGGGCAACCATATTATAACAAGTGCCATAGAGCATCACGCGGTGCTTCACACCTGCAAAGCTCTTGAAAAAGACGGTTTTGAGGTGACATATCTTCCCGTAGACAAGTACGGCATGGTAAACCCCGAAGATGTAAAAAACGCCATTAAGGATAACACTATTCTTATTACAATAATGTATGCCAACAACGAAATAGGCACAATTCAGCCCATTAAGGAAATTGCAGCCATTGCTAAAGAAAAAGGCATACTTATGCACACAGATGCCGTACAGGCGGCAGGTGCCCTTAAGATAGATGTTAAAGATCTGGGTGTGGATATGCTTTCCATATCTGCTCACAAGTTTAACGGTCCAAAGGGTGTAGGTGCACTGTACCTTCGCAAAGGTGTGTTTATAGAAAATCTTATAGAAGGCGGTGCTCAGGAAAGAAATAAAAGAGCAGGTACCGAAAATCTTGCAGGAATCATAGGTCTTGCTACTGCCCTTAAGCTTGCTACCGATTCCTTAGAAGAAAAAACTGCAAAGCTTACCCAAATGCGTGACTATATTATAAAAAACATAGAAGAGAGAATCCCCTACTGCCGTCTTAACGGACACAGAAGTGAAAGACTCCCCAATAATGTAAACTTCTCATTCGAGTATATTGAAGGCGAAGGAATGCTTCTGTGGCTGGATTGCTACGGCATTGCAGCGTCTTCAGGTTCGGCTTGTACTTCCGGCTCTCTCGACCCCTCTCACGTGCTTCTTGCCATAGGTCTTGACCACGCAACTGCACACGGTTCTTTAAGAATCAGTTTGGGTGACGAAAATACTTATGAAGAAATCGACTATATGCTGGATAAGCTTTGCGAAACAGTAGAAAAATTAAGAATGATGTCACCTCTTTATGAAGGTGTGAAAGGAGATAAATAATATGTATTCTGAAAAAGTAATGGACCACTTCCAGAATCCCCGTAACTGCGGAGAAATAGAAGATGCCAACGCTGTAGGACAGGTTGGTAACGCCAAATGCGGCGACATAATGAAGATGTATATGAAGATAGAGGACGATGTAATAGTTGATGTAAAGTTCAAGACCTTCGGCTGCGGTGCAGCTATTGCCACAAGCTCTATGGCTACCGAGCTTGTAAAGGGAAAAACCATCGACGAAGCCCTTGCCCTTACAAACAAAGCCGTTATGGAAGCTCTTGACGGACTTCCCCCTGTTAAGGTACACTGCTCCGTACTTGCCGAAGAAGCAATAAGTGCGGCAATACAGAACTACTACGACAGAAACGGAATCGACAAGAAGGTAATGAAGTGCGACGGATGCTGCGAGCATTGCGGTCACTAAACCAAAACGAAAACCTCCGAAACGGACAACACCGGCTCGGAGGTTATTTTTATGTTATTAAAAATACAAATTCTTGGATTACACTCCATTTTGAAAAGCGGTACAAATGGCACAATCAATCCTTGTTGGGATTTTTATAGAGTATTTTGGGTAAATATTTTATGAACAGAACCTTCTTATTTTTACCCATTACATAGCCCACCCCGTATGCAAAATACGGCAGAACCGCAAACAACACAGCCAAGGGGACTATTAAATTTTTGGAAGCATCAAGCATGGCATACAGGAAACTGTAATTATATAGCTCGTAAATAAAATACCAAGTGATGTTACCGGATAAACCTGCAAAGAAAAGTGCCACAGATATAACAAGGTTAGGCAATGCTATGATAAATCCATTATACCTCTTATATAAAGAAAGTAAGCTCTCATCATCGGCAATCCTCGCTGCTTCTTTAGCTGCGGCATAGTCTTTTTTGGAAAGCGACCAGCCTGCGGAATAAGTGGAGCTGATGTAGAAAACACCTGTTATAATGCTTAAAATATACAGGTGATGTCTTAATAATTGCAAAAATGTGGAAACAAGAAAAAACGAAAGAACAACAAACAACAAATGCTCACCTATTACAAGAAGCATATTCTTAACTGTTTTGTTCACAAAATCAACTCCTTCACAAATATAACAATATTATATTAGAAAAACGAAAAAAGGTCAAGTAAATTCTTGACTTTTCAATATAAAAATACTATAATAAATCTATTATACTATATTATTTAAGGAGGTAATTATTATGATTAAGGTAACTCTTCGCGGTACCGATGTAAAGGAGTACGAAAACGGCACCACCATATACGAAGTTGCCAAGTCAATCAGCGACTCTCTTGCAAGGGCTGCTCTTGGCGGTATTGTAGACGGCGAGGTTAAGGAGATGACCTACACCTTGACTCGTGACTGCAATGTGGAAATTATTACCTTCGAGCAGGAAGAAGGCAAAAAAATTCTCCGTCATACTGCATCCCATGTAATGGCACAGGCTGTTAAAAGACTTTTCCCGAATACAAAGCTTGCCATTGGCCCTGCAATTGATGACGGTTTCTACTACGATTTTGACTCCGAGGTAAACTTTACCAACGAAGATTTAAAGGCAATTGAAGCAGAAATGAAGAAAATTGTCAAAGAAAGAATTCGCTTAGAGAGATTTACTCTTCCCAAGGAAGAAGCACTCAAGATGCTTGAAGAAGCAGGCGAAATCTACAAGGTAGAACTTGTAAACGAACTGCCCGAGGGAGAAGAGATTTCCTTCTACAAGCAGGGTGATTTTACTGACCTTTGTGCAGGCCCTCACGCCTTTGACACAAGTGTGGTAAAAGCATTCAAGCTTATGAGTGTAACAGGTGCGTACTGGAGAGGTAATGAAAAGAACAAGATGCTCCAGAGAATTTACGCTACGGCATTTCCCACCAAAGACGAGCTTAACGCTCATATTGAAAAACTTGAAGAAGCAAGAAAGCGCGATCACAACAAGCTTGGCAGAGAGCTTGAATTCTTTACTACTGTAGATTCCATTGGTCAGGGTCTTCCCGTTCTTCTGCCCAAAGGTGCCAAGGTTATTCAGCTTCTTCAGAGATTTGTTGAAGATACCGAAGCTAAGCTTGGCTGGCAGATGACCAAAACACCCCTTATGGCTAAAAGCGACCTTTACAAGATTTCCGGTCACTGGGATCACTATAAAGACGGTATGTTTATAATGGGTGACGAAGAAAATGACAAGGAAGTATTTGCACTTCGTCCTATGACATGTCCCTTCCAGTATCAGGCATATCTTAACAAAATGAGAAGCTACAGGGATCTCCCCTTACGCTACAGCGAAACAAGTACTCTCTTCAGAAACGAAGCTTCCGGCGAAATGCACGGGCTTATCCGTGTAAGACAGTTCACCATAAGTGAGGGTCACCTTATGTGTACTCCCGAACAGCTTGAAGGTGAATTTAAATCCTGTGTTGAACTTACCACATATATGCTTAAAACATTGGGTCTTTATGAAGATGTATCCTACCGCTTCTCCCAGTGGGATCCCGATGACCGCGACAAGTATATAGGAACTGAAGAACAGTGGAATGAAGCACAGGGCATTATGAAGAACATTCTTGATAATCTTGGCATCAACTACAAGATTGGCGTGGGCGAGGCTGCTTTCTACGGTCCCAAGCTTGACATTCAGATTAAGAATGTATTCGGCAAAGAAGACACACTTATCACTATACAGATAGACCAGATGCTTGCAGAAAAATTCGGTATGGAATACACCGCTGCAGACGGTTCTAAGAAAAATCCTTACATTATCCACAGAACATCTATCGGTTGCTACGAAAGAACCCTTGCTCTGCTCATAGAGAAGTATGCAGGTGCATTCCCCACATGGCTTGCACCCGTGCAGGTTCAGATTATACCTGTATCGGAAAAGCACTTTGAATATGCATTAAGTCTTAAGGAAAAACTTATGGCTGAAGGCATCCGCGTAGAAGTGGATATGCGTAACGAAAAGCTCGGCTACAAGATAAGAGAAGCTCAGATGAGCAAGGTGCCCAATATGATAATTGCCGGCGACAAGGAAGTAGAGGAAAATACAGTTTCCGTCCGTTCCAGAAAGAAAGGCGACTTGGGCTCAAAAACTGTGGATGAATTCATTAAATTCATCAAGGAAGAAATCGACACAAAAGAATTATAATCAATCCCGGGTGCGGAGCACAAAAAAAGAGTGCTCCGCATTTTGTTAAAAAGGAGTATCACTATGAGTTTAAAAGGTGCATGGGGTCATTTGCGCACTATAACCCGACACCGCCACAAAGTAATAGCACACGCCTTTAAAGCAGGTATAGGCTTTCAGGGACTGTTCCATGATTTGTCAAAGTATACCCGGGCGGAATTTAAATCCGGGGCAAAATACTATACTGACGGCAAGCGTTCGCCCAACGAAGAAGAAAGAGCTCTTTTGGGGTATAGTCCTGCATGGCTCCACCACAAAGGCAGAAACAAGCATCACTTTGAATACTGGACGGACTATAACCCGGGCATACGGCGTGTAGCCCCTGTTAAAATGCCCAAAAAGTATGTAATTGAAATGTTTTGCGACCGAGTTGCCGCAAGCAAGATATATCAAGGCAAAAACTACACCGACTCCCACCCTCTCCAATACTTTGAAAGAGGAAAGGCTAACAGAATGATACATCCGGAAACATCGGACTATCTGGAAGGTCTTCTTACGATGCTTAGGGATAAAGGAGAAAAATTCACCTTCCGCCATATTAAGTCAACATTAAAAGACCCATATTGAGGTATTTATGAAAAAGATATTTTGTATTCTGCTGGCTTCATTTCTTTTACTTACAGCAGGATGTACACCCACAAAGATACAAGAAAGCAACAAATTAAAAGTAATATGTACCGTATTTCCGCAGTACGATTTTGTGCGCAATATTGGTAAAGACAAGGTAGATGCTACCCTACTTCTTCCGCCCGGAAGCGAAGCCCATTCCTACGAGCCGTCCCCAAGAGATATTATAACCCTGTCCGATGCTGACCTTTTTATAGCAATAGGAGGAGAATCGGAGCATTGGGCAATGCATCTTCTTGAGGGTGAAGAGCTTAAGGATACCCCTACTCTTCTGCTTATGGATAAAACTGTAAAGTATGTAAGTGAGCGCAAAGAAGGAATGGAAGAACACGACCATACTCACGGGCACATACACACGGAAGATTGCGAGCATCACGAGGAGGAATATGACGAGCACATATGGACTTCTACAGAGAATGCCATTGTGATGTGTGAGGAAATATGCACCTCTCTTTGTTCAATTGACCCGTCAAACGCAGAATATTACAAAAATAATCTAAAGGCATATACTGCCAAATTGCAAACCCTCAGGAATGATTTTGCCAATATGCGTAAAAATGCCAAAAGAGAAGTAATAATATTCGGAGACAGATTTCCCATGCGATATCTTACCGAGGAACTTAATTTAAATTACTACGCAGCATTTCCGGGTTGCTCTTCCAAAACAGAACCATCGGTAAATACGCTTATTTTTCTCACGGAGAAAATTAAGGAAGAAAAAATACCCGTAATATTCTATATGGACTATTCCGACGGCAGAATTGCCTATTCTGTTGCTGATGAATGCAATATTAAAGCAATGCGTCTGTACTCCTGTCACAATCTTTCAAAGGAAGATCTAAGCTCAGGAAAAACATATATATCACTTATGTACGATAATTTAGAAGCTATCAAGGAGGCAATAAGCTGATGGCCGTAATTAATTGCGAAAATCTGTCATTAGGCTATGAAGGAAAAAATATCATTAATAATATAAGCTTCAGCTTATCAAAAGGCGATTATCTTTGTATTGTAGGCGAAAATGGTTCGGGCAAAACCACCCTTATGAAAGGATTGCTCGGATTTATAAAGCCATACAGCGGAACAATCACCTTAGATAAAAGTAAAATTGGTTATCTTCCTCAGCAGACGGGCATACAAAAAGACTTCCCGGTAACTGTAAATGAAGTAATTCTCTCCGGTTGTCTTGCAAAGCATAACATAAATCCTTTCTACACACGAAAGGATAAGGAGCTTGCCAACGCCATGGCACAAAAGCTTGAGCTTGAGAGTATAAAAGACAAGTGCTATCAGGAGTTATCCGGCGGACAGCAGCAGCGAGTGCTTATAGCCAGAGCTCTTTGCGCTGCAGAAAATCTGCTTGTTCTGGACGAACCTGCTGCAGGGCTTGACCCAATAATAACAAATGAAATCTATGAAATAATAAAATCTCTTAATGCCGAAGACCATATGACTGTTGTAATGGTATCTCACGATATAAATGCAGCACTAAAGTACGCAAGCCACATACTGCATATAGACAACGACTATACCTTTTTCGGCACTGTAAAGGAATATGTTGCAAACCACGTTTCAGGGCGTCTTACAGGAGGTGTCGGCAATGAATAACATTCTCTCTGTATTCTCCTATTCATTTATGCAAAACGCCTTTATCTGCGGCACACTTATCTGCATATGCGCAGCACTTCTGGGAGTTATTCTTGTACTTAAAAGGTACTCTATGATAGGTGACGGTCTTTCACATGTAGGATTCGGCGCTATGAGTATTGCAGCCGTAGCAGGCATCAGCCCTCTTGCCGTTGCCATACCTGTTGTAACCCTTGGGGCACTGCTGCTTATGCGAATGAGCAATAACTCAAAAATTAAAGGTGACGCCGCTATAGGTCTTATATCCACCGGTGCTCTGACCTTTGGTATTATAATAGTATCCGTTGCAGGAGTTAACACCGACCTTAACAGTTACCTATTTGGAAGCATACTGGCATTAAGCCGTGCAGATACAATTATTTCGATAATTGTGTGTGTTGCGGTAGTGCTTATGTTTTCCATTTTATACAACAGAATATTTGCAGTAACCTTTGATGAAAATTTTGCAAAGGCTATGGGCACAAAAACATCTTTTTACAATTCCCTTATTGCCGTACTTTCAGCCATAACTGTGGTATTGGGTATGCGAATGATGGGAACACTCCTTATATCGGCGCTTATAATATTCCCTGCACTCACGGCCATGCGTGTATTCAAGAGCTTTAAAAAAGTATGCATATTTGCAGTAATTATTGCTGTATTCTGCTTCTTTAGCGGTATGATACTTTCATTCTTTTTGGCTACACCTGCAGGTGCTACCGTAGTTGGGGTAAATATTGTGCTATTCTTAGTATTCTGGCTTATCGGCCTTGTAAAAAACAATTAAATCCGGAGGGATTTGTTTATGACTTTAATTGAAATTTTACTAATAGGCATAAGCCTTTCCATGGACGCCTTTGCTGTTGCAATGTGCAAGGGCTTAAGTGTAAAGAAAACCAACTTTAAGCATTATATAATAACCGGTCTGTATTTCGGTGGATTTCAGGCATTGATGCCCCTGCTTGGTTATCTTGCAGGCTACAGCTTTGAAAGGATTATTTCTATGTTCGACTACATAATATCCTTTGCGCTTCTTGCAATAATCGGCGGAAATATGATAAAGGAAGCTTTATCCGATGATGGTGATTCATGCAGTGTCGGCTTTGATGCAAAAGCTATGATACCATTTGCCCTTGCCACAAGTATTGACGCTTTGGCTGTGGGCGTGACCTTTGTGGGAAAAGCAAGTTTTACCGGATATCTTAACGAAAATGTATTTTTTGCCGTAGGCGTAATCGGTGTAACCACCTTCCTGTTATCTGCAGCAGGCGTAAAAATAGGCAATATTTTCGGAATAAAGTATCAGCAAAAAGCCGAAATGACCGGAGGAATTATTCTGGTGCTTCTTGGGCTTAAAATGTTTATTGAGCATTTTATATAAAAGAAACCAAAAAAGCGATGCAATTTGCATCGCTTCAGACTGTCGAAAAAGAACGCACCGCAAAGTGAATATAAAAAAATTATGCTCATTAGTAAGAAATATTGCATCATTACTAATGAGCTTTTTTCATTTCTGTAGCTTTTGTCATAAATGCCAAAAGCCGCTATTTTACACACTTTGCTTAAGCAGTTGCATTAGTATCCGAACCCGTTTTGGGTGCGTGTTTTTTCGTCACTGCATTGTTAAAATACTCGCAAATGCGTCAGCATTTACTGCGTTTTTGCCTCGCATTGTCAAAAAAACACAGCACCGAAAATTCTTCGAACCAAAAATAATATAAAACAGATTGTTTTTCGAGGCGGCAGGTCGCGAGAATACTGTCGTATTTTAAGACCGACAACGCTGAAAAACAGTTGTTTTATTTATTTTTGGCGAGTCCGAGTACTATTGCAACTGCTTCCTTCGTCACCGCTCATTGCCGTACCTTTGTACTGCCTGCTTCGCGCTTCCTCGTCTGCGTCCATTTTCGTTCGTCTTATCATCGTGTCGACTTTATCGGCACGATGAAAGGCGACCCTGACAGGTCGCCTTTTGTTTAAAAATCCACTCTTTTAATAATCTGCTTGGGGCAGGCTTCCACACATGCACCGCATACGGAGCATTTGCTGTAG
>JAZQFN010000055.1:0-27846 GCA_045539515.1 Clostridia bacterium | reverse complement strand
TTATCAAGAAAAACTCGGTTGTTTATCGCCGATGGAGTATCACAAGTTAATGGCAGCATAAAAATATGCACCCCACAACGTGGGATGCATACCATAAAATTTTTGTTATTTACACTGTCTACTTGACAGGGATGGGTTCATATGTGAAGGTGAGTTTTTGTTTTGCAGATTTACTGTCCTTTATATGGTACACCGGTGTGATGTATAATACAATTAAGCTAAACAAGTGTTTTGCTGTTTAGTGGATCACCGGGGAATGGCGACAGTAATCTGTCGCCATATAAAAGCAGGAAGGTACTCCGTTATCCGGACTGCCTTCCTGCAAAATAAAACTTTCATTTATACCTTGAAAAAACACATATTTTATAGTACAATATATTTAATATGAGTTAATATGTATTTTGGAGAAAATCAATGGAAGTTTATCTTGACAACAGTGCCACAACCAAGCCATATGATGCCGTTGTGGAGGAAATGACAGACATACTTAAATATACCTACGGTAACCCCTCGTCCCTTCATTCCATGGGTAAGAAGGCAGAGGACAATTTGAATAAATCCCGTAAAATTATTGCCGACTCCTTAAACTGCCTTGAAAAAGAAATTACCTTTACTTCAGGCGGTACGGAGAGTGACAATCTTGCCGTTATAGGTGCCGCTATGGCATACCGCAAAAACGGTAACAAGCTCATAACTCAGGTTACCGAGCATATGGCGGTTCTGGAAGCCTTTAAGTATCTGGAAGAGCAGGGATTTGAGGTTTACTATGCCCCGGTTGACGAAGAGGGAAGGGTAGATGCCGACGACATAATCTCTCATATAGACGACAGGACAATCCTTGTGAGCATAATGCATGTAAATAACGAAACCGGCGCTGTTATGCCCATTGAGGAAATTGCCCAAAGAATGGACCACAGTAAGTGTCTTTTGCATGTGGATGCGGTTCAGTCCTACGGAAAGACGGATATCAACGTAAAAAAATTCGGTGCGGATATGATAAGCATATCTTCCCACAAGATACACGGACCCAACGGAGTGGGTGCTCTCTATGTACGTTCGGGAGTTCGTCTTTTGCCACTTATTCACGGTGGAAAGCAGGAGTCAGGACTTCGCTCCGGCACGGAAAATCTTGCAGGAATCTGTGGTTTTGCAAAGGCGGCAGAAATCAAACTAAACTCTATGGAAAGTACCAAGGCACACATTGCAGACCTAAAAGAAAGTCTGAAGAAAGCCCTTACTTCTTCCATAGAGAATGTAATAGTAAACTCCCCTGAGGATAGTATGTATTCCATACTCAATGTTTCTTTCCCGGGACTTAAATCCGAGGTGCTTTTGCACATACTGGAATCAAAAGGAATATATGTTTCCACAGGCTCTGCCTGCAACTCCAAGAAAAAGCTCAACTATGTTCTTGGAGCTATGGGCATTAAAGATAAGGTGATAGACGGAGCAATCCGATTCAGCTTTTCGGAGTTTAATACTCAGGAAGAAATAAACTATGTGGCAGATGTCCTTAAAAAGGAAGTTCCCCTGCTTCGCAAAATAATGAGATAGGAGTAATTCCAAGTGAAAAAGATGGTACTCGTCAGATATGGCGAAATTATATTAAAAGGCTACAACCGCCCTGTTTTTGAAGATGCACTTGTAAACAACATCCGCAAGGCAATAGAAAAAGAGGGAGAGGTTAAAATCTCCAAGGCACAGGCAACAATATACATTGAGCCCTTAGAGAGCGATGCACAGGCAGATGCCATTGTAGAAAAGCTCAAAAAGGTATTCGGTATTGTGTCTATAGTTGTGGCATACAGAACCGAAAAGACCATAGATGCGGCAGTTGCCGAGATTAAAGAAAGCTTTAACGATGTGCTCCTTGGAGCAAAAACCTTTAAGGTGGAAGCCAAGAGAGCCGACAAAAAGTTCCCCCTTAAATCTCCCGAAATCTGTGCCGAGGTAGGCGGCAGAATCCTTGCTTCATACCACAACCTTAAGGTTGACGTAAAGAATCCCGATGTGATACTCCATGTGGAAATGCGCGAGGGCTTCTGCTATGTTCACACAGGCAGAGAAAAGGGCGCAGGCGGTATGCCCACAGGTACCAACGGCAGAGCAATGCTTCTTCTTTCCGGTGGTATAGACAGCCCTGTTGCCGGTTATATGATAGGCAAACGCGGTGTTAAGCTTGAGGCAATTCACTTCTTCAGCTATCCCTACACCAGCGACAGAGCCAGGGACAAGGTAATGAAGCTTGCGGAGATTATCGGCGGATATATGGCAGGCATCAAAGTTCATGTAGTACCCTTTACCGAGATTCAGCTTGAAATTCGCGACAAATGTCCCGAAGAACATTTAACTCTTGTTATGCGACGTTTTATGATGGAAATCTCTCAGCGTATTGCAGAAAAGAGAGGCTGTCAGGCTCTTGTTACAGGTGAGAGCATAGGTCAGGTGGCTAGTCAGACCATGGCGGCTCTTGCTGTTACCGACGATGCGGTATCTCTCCCCGTCTTCAGACCTCTTATAGGTATGGACAAGGAAGAAATTGTGGAAATTTCCCGTAAGATAGATACATTTGAAACATCAATTCTTCCCTATGAGGATTGCTGTACTGTATTTACACCCAGACATCCTTCTACCAAGCCGAAGATAGAAAAGGTCATAGCTTCTCAAAATCTTCTGGATTGCGAAAGACTCATTCAGGAAGCAGTAGACGGTACCGAGATAGTGGAGTGTTAATATGGATATATCAAAAAACCGTGAGTATATATTAGCCGAAACAGTATACAGAAAACTCAAAGAGCAAGGAAAAACCCTTGCCACGGCAGAAAGCTGTACCGGAGGACTTATAGGCGGTGCACTTACGGCAGTTCCGGGGGTGAGCGAGTGCTATGGATTCGGCGTGGTAACCTATGCCAACGAAGCCAAGGAAAAGCTCCTTGGAGTAAAGCACGAAACCCTTGAAACGGTAGGCGCAGTAAGCCCCGAAACAGCACGGCAGATGGCAGAAGGAGCTCTCGGACTTTCCGGAGCGGATATTGCTGTGGCAGTAACCGGCATTGCAGGTCCGGGCGGCGGTACGGCGGAAAAACCCGTGGGGCTTGTTTATATAGGTCTTGCTCTTAAAAATTCGTATTCAAAAGCAATTAAAAATATATTTAAAGGCGACAGAGATGAAGTGCGTACTTCCACAGTGTGCAAGGCTTTGGAGCTTGTATTGGAGGAACTGCAATGAAAATATACATTATGAATGACATCGAGGGTGTAAGCGGTATCTATCACAGAGATCAGGTTGTCATGGATGGCAGTCGTTATCAAGAAGGCAGACGCCTTATGACAAGAGAGGCAAACATATGTGCCGATGCTCTTAAGGAAGCAGGCGTAGATACAGTATACTATCACGACTGTCACGGTATGGGATCAAATGTTTTCTGGGAGGACCTTTCCCCAAGCATAGACAAGGTTATAATAGGCTCAAATGCCAACATACAGAACCGTTTTGCAGAGTGCGTAAAAGAGTGCGACGGTGTAATTCTTCTTGGTTACCACGCTATGGCAGGCACTGAGGGAGCAATCTTAGAGCACACCTTTTCCAGTATGGCATGGCAGAATCTTTGGTTAAACGGTGAAAAATCCGGCGAAGCAAGAATGGACGCGGCAATCCTTGGCGACTGGGGCATCCCGGTAATTATGCTTTCCGGTGATGATAAGCTGGAAAAGGAAGTAAGAGAGTTTTTACCGGATGTTCCCGTTGCGGTAGTTAAGGAAGGACTTAGCTGTATGAGCGGTATTTTGCTCTCGCCCGAAAAGGCTAAGGAAGAACTAAGACAAAAAACCATAGAAGCAATTAAGAATATAGACAAGGCAAAGCCTTACAAGATATCCGCACCTGTGGAAATGAAGGTGGAGCTTGTTGAGAGAAACGAAGTTCCTCACACATATAAAAAGCCCTATATGACCGTTCACGACGGCAGAACTTACAGTGTAACAGCAGACAGTGCAGTAGAGGCACTGTACAGATTATTATAAATTTGAGGTGATTTAAATGGCAAAGGAAAAAATGGCAATAAAAGGTGCTTCAGAAACCGGAGGCAAGGCTGAAGCAATAGATCAGGCGTTGGCTCAGATAGAGAAAACCTTCGGCGAAGGCTCTATTATGCGCCTTGGCAATGCCCCCATAAAGCAGATAGAAACCATATCTACAGGTTCTTTAAGTCTTGATATAGCTCTCGGCGCCGGCGGTGTACCCAGAGGAAGAATTACAGAAATTTACGGACCGGAATCTTCCGGTAAAACCACCGTAGCTCTCCACGTAATTGCCGAAGCTCAAAGGCAGGGCGGCGAAGCTGCATTTATAGATGCCGAGCACGCTCTTGACCCCATTTACGCTCAGAAGCTTGGTGTTGATATCGACAGACTTATTGTATCTCAGCCCGATACCGGTGAGCAAGCTCTTGAAATTGCAGAAGCACTTGCCAGAAGCGGTGCTATTGATGTAATTGTAGTAGACTCTGTTGCGGCTCTGGTACCCAAGGCAGAAATTGCAGGTATAATGGGCGACTCACACGTGGGTCTTCACGCAAGACTTATGAGTCAGGCACTTCGTAAGCTTACAAGCGTAATCAACAAAACCAACACCGTTGCCATATTTATAAATCAGCTCCGCGAAAAGGTTGGCGTTATGTACGGTAACCCCGAGGTTACCACAGGCGGCAGAGCTCTTAAGTTCTATTCCTCCGTTCGTATAGACATCAGAAGAATAGAAGCCATCAAGGAAGGCTCTGCGGTTATAGGTAACAGAACCCGCGCTAAGGTTGTTAAGAATAAGGTGGCACCTCCCTTTAAGGAAGCAGAATTCGACATTATGTTTGGCGAAGGCATCTCCAAGGAAGGCTCCATTATTGACATCGCTGCCGAAATGGATGTTATCCAAAAGGGCGGCTCATGGTATTCCTACAATGGTGACCGCATAGGACAGGGCAGAGATAAGGTTAAGGAATTCCTTAAAGAACACCCTGAAATTACCGATGAAATCTATGCAAAGATTATGGATAAAGTAAACGAAGAAAAGCTTGAGAAGGAACGCCTTGCAGCGGAAAGAGCCGCAAGAATCAAGGCAAATTCCGAGTCTCAAGGGGAATAATTTATGAAGATAACGGAAGTCAGCCCACAGAAGAACAATCCCTCACGGGTCAATGTGTACGCCGACGGCGAGTATGCATTTTCCCTGGATGAAGTAGATGCTCTTGTTATGGGTATAAAGCCCGGCAAGGAAATTACTCAAAGGGAGGTTGCTAACTGCCTTTATGAATCGCAGTTTAGCAAGGCCAAAGCAAAGGCACTGAAGCTTTTGTCTCACAAATCCCTTACAGAGAAGATGCTTTCCGATGAACTCGGCAAAAAAGGCTACGACCCCGGGGTAATCTGTCAGGTTACGGAGGAATTTAAGGAGCTTGGCTATATAGACGATATGAGCTTTGCACTTTTGTATCTGGAGTACACTTCACAAAAACTGTGGGGCGAAAAGAAAATCCGCTACGAGCTTTCCCAAAAGGGTGTAGATGCCAATATTTTGGAGGATGCTCTGGCATCCTTTGAGCTTCCCGGCGCCCGGGAAGTGGCAGAATGCATAAAGCAGAAGTACTCCGGCGAGGATCTTTCGGACTTTAAGGTAAAGCAGAAGATTATGCATTTTTTTGCATCGAGAGGCTTTGATTTTTCCGTTGTGGAAGAAGCATTAAAAAGGATTGATACATCAAATGACTAAAAAAATAGGTTTTGTATCGCTGGGATGTGCAAAAAATCTCACCGATACCGAGACTATGCTTGGTATTCTCTCCAAAGACGGCTATGAAATAACTGCCCAGGTAGCAGAGGCAGATGTTCTTGTTGTAAACACCTGCGCATTTATAGACAGCGCCAAGGAAGAATCCATAAATGCCATACTTGAAATGGCAGAATACAAAAATAATAATTGCGAGCTCCTTATAGTAACCGGTTGTCTGGCACAGCGCTACCGTGAGGAGATAGAATCGGAGCTTACAGAGGTTGACATAATCCTAGGAACTACGGATTATCACAAGATATCTTCAGTAATTTCCGACTTCTACGAAAAGGGTGTAAAGTGCTCCTACGTAGGAGATGCCAACACCCCTGTAAGCTATGAGCTTCCCCGTATGAAGACCACGGCACCCTATACCGCATATCTTAAAATTGCAGACGGTTGCGACAATTTCTGTACTTATTGCATCATACCGAAGCTCAGAGGTAAGTATAAATCCCGTCCGGAGGAAAGTATACTTTTCGAGGCAAAAGAGCTTGCAAAATCCGGTGTTAAGGAGCTTATACTCATAGCTCAGGATACTGCTTATTACGGAAAGGACAGGGGCGAGTATGCTATTTCCGGGCTTGTAAGGGAGCTTTCCGCCATAGATGGTATCGAGTGGATAAGACTTCAGTACTGCTATCCGGAGCATATTACCGATGACCTTGTAGAAGAGATTGCCACAAATCCCAAGGTGGTAAAATATATAGATATGCCTCTCCAGCATATCAGCGATGCCGTTCTTAAGAGAATGGGCAGGCGCAGCCGCCAAAAAGAGGTGGAAGAGCTTATTAAAAAACTCAGAAACCGCGCAGAGGGTATAGTGATACGAACCTCCCTGATTGTGGGCTTTCCCGGGGAAACTGAGGAAGATTTTGACACATTAAAACAATTTGTTTATAAATTCCCCCTTGACAGAGTCGGCGTATTCGGTTATTCTTGTGAAGAGGGGACTCCCGCCGCTGATTTCTCCAATCAGCTTCCCGAAGAGGTTAAGGAAGCGCGCAGATGTGAACTTATGGAGATTTTACAGCGAGTGTCTTCCGACCTTAACAAAGCCAAAATCGGAACCTTTACCGAGGCTATTGTAGAGGGCTACGACGGCGAGAATCTTTGCTATGTTGGCAGAACGGCTCAGGATACTCCCGAGGTAGACGGATTAGCATATATATATTCTGAGTTTGAACTTAATGCCGGCGATATAGTCAATATTAAGATTATGGATGCCGACGAGTACGATGTGACAGGAGTGGTTACAGATGAATTTACCAAATAAAATTACTATTGCAAGAATTTGTTTAATTCCCATATTTATGATTGTACTTATGTGCGGTCATTATTGCGATTGGTTTTACTATAATATAGCTGCGGCTCTTATTTTCGGTTTGGCTTCTGCTACAGACGGAATAGACGGTCACATTGCCCGCTCCAGAAATCTTGTTACCGATTTCGGCAAATTTATGGACCCGCTGGCAGATAAGCTCCTTGTTTGCACAGCCCTTATATGCTTTATTGAGCTGGATTGGATGCCTGCATATATGGCAGTTATCATTATAGCAAGAGAATTTTTGGTAACAGGTTTAAGAACCATTGCCGCTTCCAAGGGTATAGTAATGGCAGCTATTATGACAGGTAAGATAAAGACTGTAATTCAGATGATTGCCATTATCTGCACTATGGTATTTGCTTATGATTTCAGCTTCTTGCCTTTCTCATTCGGTACTATTTGCGGATATCCTTCCGTAGGCTTTGTTACTATGGCTATATCCACACTTTTCACAATTTATTCCGGTTACGAATATATTGCAAGGAATGTAGACCTCATAAAGGAAATGTAAGGAAGTATAATTATGTTTAATTTTTTAACAAATATTTTTATACCAAAGAACACAACTCCCGCCAAAAAGCGGGAGTTTGTTGGTAAATTTGCAGGTATTTCCGGCATAGTGCTCAATGGCTTTTTGTGTGTGTTCAAGGCAATAGCCGGAGTTCTTGCCGGCAGTGTGGCGGTTATTGCGGATGCGGTAAACAATCTTTTCGATGCACTGTCTTCGGTGATAACGGTAATTAGCTTTAAGTTTTCGGGTAAGCCTGCAGATAAAGACCATCCCTACGGTCACGAAAGAATAGAGTATGTTATAACCCTGTTTCTGGCGTTTTTCATTATGTTTATAGGCTATGAGTTTATCAAAACCTCTGTAGACAGGATTATTCACCCGGCATCTACGGATATTTCCGTACTTACCGTGGTCGTGCTTGTGGTAGCGGTTGCCGTAAAACTCTTTATGTATGGTATGTATCTGTATTATTCACGCTCTATAGATTCCACCGTGCTCAAAGCCACCGCTCAGGATTCTTTAAATGATGCCATTGCTACGGGAGCAATCCTTTTGGCAGGTATACTTTCCAAACTTTTGGATTTGCCTTTGGACGGTTATGTGAGCCTTGGGGTGTCGCTGCTTATTATATGGTCGGCAATAGGGCTTATAAAAGATGCTATGGACCCACTTCTGGGTACACCTCCCGACAGGGAGTTTGTAAAGAAGCTTGGTGATAAAATCAAGAGCTACGATGGCGTTATAGGCATCCACGACCTTATAGTCCATAGCTACGGACCAAACAAAACCTTTGCTTCCGTTCACGCCGAGGTTGATGCCAAAGGGGATATACTCCACAGCCACGACCTTATAGATAATATCGAAAGGGAGGTTTCGGGGGAGTTTTCTCTGGAACTGGTTATCCATATGGATCCTATTATTACAAGTGATGAGGCGGTAGATAACGCCCGAAATACAGTAATGGAAATAGTATCGGGTATAGACAATATCCTTACCATACACGATTTTCGTATGGTACCGGGTAATACCCACACCAATCTTATATTTGATGTGGTACTTCCCTTTAAGTTCGACTATTCCCCGGAGGAACTGCTGGATAAGGTATCGTCCGAGGTTAAAGAGCGAATGGGAGAGCAGTATTATTGCGTTGTGAATTTTGACCGTGATTATAACGGTAATATGTGATAGTAAAAAAGGGTCTGTAAAAAACTTGAGTTTTTTACAGACCCTTTTTCGCTTTATTAAATTCTACACTATTTCGAATTCTATGTTACCACTGTCTTTTGATGACGTTTCCATCTTAGACACGGATATTTCATATGCAGTTTTTGTAATAGTTTCCGTTTCGCTTATTTTCTTCTGATATTCACGGCTTTGTATTCTGCCGTGAATTTTTATGTTTTCGCCCACTTCCAGACCGCTTGCAAATCTTGCATTTCTGCCCCAGGCTATGCAGGGTATATAGTCCGATTTGTTGTAGGCTCTGTTCACCGCCACCAGCAGATCTGTTATTTCTCTGCCAAATGGGGTGGTGCGGTACACCGGTTTTTTGCACAGAAATCCGTTTAAGAATATGCTGTTTGGGTTTTTTAAGTTTGTTTCCTCAGGCAGAGTGTTTATATCTCTTGCAAATACCGTAAGCACCAGGCGGTTTCCTGTTTCTGTGTAGTTGTTGTAGGAGCGGAATTGCCCCTTTACCGTTACTGTGTCGCCCTCGGACAGGTTTATGTCGCAAAGAAGCCGTTCTGATACCGTCACATTAATAAGGTCTGATATATCGCTGAGCCTGCGGACTCTCAGTATAAACGAATAAAACCCTTCTCCGTAAACCTCGTGGTTAAATTTAAGATCTGTTTCAACTATGCCTGTAAGCTCAACCTCGTTGTTTAAGATGTTATCTGTTGTCATTTAAAGCACGCCCTTCCAAAATTTTGTTATATAACTATTTATATTCACACCCGGGCGGAATTATACCAACTTCTTAATTGTGAATGATTTGTGAAAGTTTAAAATATTTTATTGATATAAAATCAGGAAAAGAGTATAATAGCCTTATATGGAATTTTATGGAGGTGTTTTTTTGAAGCGATATTTAAAATACATAAAACCGCACCTTATATTTTTTATTATAGGACCTATTATGATGCTTACGGAAGTTGCCGGCGATGTGCTTATGCCTAAGCTTATGAGCCTTATTATAAACGAAGGTGTCAAGGAATTAAGAAGCATGGAGTATATTGTCCGCATAGGCATATCTATGGTAATCCTCGCCATTGTTATGATGGCAGGCGGAGTAATAGGCAACTATTTTGCCGCTAAGGGTGCCATAAGCTTTGCGGCAGATTTAAGGGCAGATGTGTTTAAAAAGGTACAGAGCTTTTCGTTTAAGAATATAGACACCTTCAGCACAGGGTCACTTGTAACCCGTCTTACCAACGATGTAACTCAGGTTCAAAATGTCCTCAGAATGGCTATGGTTATGATGCTTCGTTCTCCCGGTATGCTTATAGGTGCATTTATTATGGCTATAGGTATTAATCCCCATCTTGCGGCAATCATCGGTATAGTAACCCCCATACTTGCTATCGGTATATATATTATTATGAGCAAGGCTCTTCCGAGATTCAATATAATGCAAAAGAAAATTGATGCCGTAAACACAGGTGTTCAGGAGAACCTTACCAATATCCGTGTAGTTAAATCCTTTGTGCGAAGCGAACACGAGAAGGAAAAATTTGCCATAGCAAACAATGAATTAAGGGACAACAGCATCCGTGCAATGAAGCTTATGATTTGCACCATGCCCCTTATGACACTTATGATGAATATTACTACTTTGGCAGTAGTGTGGTTTGGCGGAGGCTTTGTCATAGAAGGTAATATGCAGATAGGCGACCTTATGGCGTTTATTACCTATATCACACAGATACTTATGTCCCTTATGATGCTCTCCATGATTATTCTTCAGGGTTCAAGAGCTCTTGCTTCCGCAAGGAGAATATCTGAAGTTCTGGACACAAAGGCAGACATTACCGACAAAGAAGATGCGGATACATCACTTGAGGTTTCCAATGGCTCCGTTGAATTTAAAAATGTGTATTTCAGCTATCGGGACAATATGCAAAACTGTGTTCTTGAGGGTATCAGCTTTAAGATAGAACCCGGCGAAACCGTGGGGATATTGGGTGCAACAGGCTCCGGAAAGACGAGCCTTGTACAGCTTATACCAAGGCTCTACGATGCCACCGCGGGAGAGGTTCTCATAGACGGTGTCAATGTAAAGGACTACAGCATAAAGAACCTTCGCGAAGCTGTGGGTATGGTACTTCAGAAGAATGTTCTTTTCTCCGGTACTATTATGGAAAATCTTATGTGGGGCAACAACGATGCTTCCGTGGAAGAAATCGAGGCTTGTGCCGCTCAGGCTCAGGCACACGGATTTATTACCGCCAATCCCGAAGGCTACGAAAGGGAACTGGGGCAAGGAGGAACTAATGTATCCGGCGGACAGAAGCAGAGGCTTTGCATAGCAAGAGCTCTGCTAAAAAAACCCAAGATTCTTATTCTCGACGACAGCACAAGTGCGCTTGATACCGCCACCGAAGCTAAAATCAGAGAAAGCTTTGATACCGACCTTGGCGATACAACCAAAATAATTATTGCTCAGAGAATTAGCTCGGTAATGGATGCCGACAAGATTATAGTAATAGATGACGGCAGGGTAGTGGATATGGGAAGCCATAGCTACCTTATGCAAAATTCAGAAGAATACAGAGATATATACTATTCTCAGCGGGAAAAGGAGGATGCCTGATGGAAAACAACAATGCCAAAAAGCTGGAACGCCTTTCCAAACGCTACAGCGCCTCCGCAAGAATTCAGCAAGCACCAAAAGGACCGGGAGGTCCGGGACCTCGCGGCAGAATGCAAGGTAAAGGAGGCAAGCCCAAGAACATATGGCCCTCTGTAAAGAGAATCCTTTCGTACCTTGCAGAGGATAAGGCTAAGCTTATTATTGCCTTTATATGCGTTATACTCAGCAGTGTTTCTGCACTTGTGGCATCCTATATGCTAAGACCTATTATCAACAAGTTCATAGACATTGCCGGCGGCAATGCAGACTATGTGGGTTTTGCCATGTCTTTGGGGCTTATGGCTCTCGTGTATCTTGTGGGGGTAGTAGGCAACTACACTCAGGCAAGGCTTATGATAGGTATATCACAGAATGCCATACACAAAATACGCGGTGACCTTTTCAACAAAATGCAGAAGCTATCTATAAGATTCTTTGATAAAAACTCCTACGGTGAGCTTATGAGCCGTTATACCAATGATGTGGATACCATAGGTGAAATGCTCAATCATACAATTATACACTTGTTCCAGGGTATTATCACCATAGTGGGTACGCTGATACTTATGATATACACCAACATTTGGCTTTCGCTGGTTACTTTGGTTATGATACCTGTGTTTACCAAGGTGGCAGGAGCTATTTCAAAGAGAAGCCGTAAGTATTTTTCTGCACAGCAGACAGCTCTCGGAGCCCTTAACGGATACGTGGAAGAGATAGTTACCGGTCAGAAGGTAGTTAAGGTATTTAACCACGAGGACGAAGCTGTAGAGGATTTCGGACTTCTTAATGAGGATCTTAAAAACAAGCAGATAAGAGCACAGTTTTCCGGTGGCGTAATGGGTCCTCTTATGGGCAACTTGAGCCAGATTAACTATGCACTTACCGCGGCAGTAGGCGGCGCCTTATGCCTTGCCAACAAGTTCGATGTGGGCGGTGTTACGGTATTTGTCAACTTTTCAAGACAGTTCAGCCGCCCCATAAATGAAATATCTATGCAGGTTACAAATATTTTTTCAGCACTGGCAGGGGCCGAGAGGGTTTTTGCCGTAATGGACGAAGAACCCGAGGCGGACCTTGAGGGTAAAATTCCTTTCTCAGAGCAGAACGGAACCGTTACCATGGAGAATGTAACCTTTGGTTATGTGCCGGGTACCACAGTGCTTAAAGATATAAATCTTTATGCCAAGAAGGGTCAGAAAATAGCCTTTGTAGGCTCTACCGGAGCCGGTAAAACCACCGTAACCAATCTTGTGAACCGCTTCTACGATATAGATTCCGGAAGCATTAGGGTGGATGGGGTAGATATCCGCGACTTTAACAAAGAGAGCTTAAGAGAAAATATAGCCATGGTATTGCAGGATACACATCTTTTTACCGGTACTGTAATGGAGAATATCCGCTACGGAAGGCTTGATGCCACCGACGATGAAGTAATAGAGGCTGCAAAGACTGCAAGTGCTCATTCCTTTATAATGCGTCTGCCCGAGGGCTACAATACTATGCTTACAGGTGATGGATCTAACTTAAGTCAGGGTCAGAGGCAGCTTTTAAACATTGCAAGAGCTGCTGTGTCTAAAGCACCCATTCTTGTGCTTGACGAAGCTACCAGCTCGGTTGACACAAGAACCGAAAAGCATATAGAACACGGACTTCAAAGGCTTATGAAAGACAGAACCACCTTTATAATAGCTCACAGACTTTCCACTATACGAAATGCAGATGCCATTATGGTGCTTGAAGACGGTGTAATAATAGAACGTGGAACCCACGACGATTTGCTTTTGCAGAAAGGCAGATACTATGAGCTTTACACCGGTCTTAAAGAGTTGGATTAAATAGAGGTAATTATAAAATGAGATGTAAATTAATTTGCAAATTAAAAACAAAATAATTTAAGCTGCCCGAATGAAAAATTCGGGCAGTTTTTGTATACAAAATCATTGACAATTAATTGTTTGTATGATACAATATACTTGGCAAAATTTGAATGTATTTTAGGAGCCAGCTGTCTGTAGGGGATAGGGCTTCTTTTTGCGAATACATATTTAAATTGTTGTAGTATAATATTATTATAAACTAAATTTTATGAGGAAAGAGGTATTGTATTATGAAAACATTGGATTTAACAAAATATGGCATTACCGGTGCTGTGGAAGTTATCCACAATCCTTCTTACGAAGAATTATTCGTAGCTGAAACAGATCCCGCATTAGAAGGCTTTGAAAAGGGCCAGGAAACAGAGCTTGGTGCTGTTAACGTAATGACAGGTATTTACACAGGCCGTTCCCCCAAGGATAAGTTCATTGTTATGGACGACACATCCAAGGATACAGTTTGGTGGACATCCGACGAATTTAAGAACGACAACCATCCCTGTTCACAGGAAACATGGTCAGTTCTTAAGGATCTTGCTGTAAAAGAACTCTCCGGCAAGAAACTCTATGTACAGGATGTATTCTGCGGTACAAATGCAGACTCCAGAATGGCTATCCGCTTCATTATGGAAGTTGCTTGGCAGGCACACTTTGTAAAGAATATGTTTATCAACCCCACAGCAGAAGAACTCGAAAACTTTGAACCTGATTTCGTTTGCTACAATGCTTCCAAGGCAAAGGTAGAAAACTTCAAAGAGCTTGGTCTTAACTCCGAAACTGCAGTAGTATTTAACCTTACCTCCAAGGAACAGGTTATCTTAAATACATGGTACGGCGGAGAAATGAAGAAGGGTATGTTCTCCATGATGAACTACTTCCTTCCCTTAAACGGCATGGCTTCCATGCACTGCTCCGCTAACACCGATATGGAAGGCAAGAACACAGCATTGTTCTTTGGTCTCTCCGGTACAGGTAAGACAACACTTTCCACAGATCCCAAAAGACTTCTCATCGGTGATGATGAACACGGTTGGGATGACAACGGCGTATTCAACTTCGAAGGCGGATGCTACGCAAAGGTTATAAACCTCGATAAGGATTCCGAGCCCGACATCTACAATGCTATCAGGAGAAACGCTCTCTTGGAAAACGTTACTGTTGATGCAAACGGTGTTTGCGACTTTGACGACGGTTCCGTTACAGAAAACACACGTGTGTCCTATCCTATAGACCACATTGAAAAGATTGTACGTCCCGTATCTGCTGCTCCCGATGCAAAGAACGTTATCTTCCTTTCTGCAGATGCATTCGGCGTACTTCCCCCTGTATCCATCCTCACACCCGAACAGGCACAGTACTACTTCCTCTCCGGCTTCACTTCAAAGCTTGCAGGTACAGAAAGAGGTATTACAGAGCCTACACCTACATTCTCCGCATGCTTCGGTCAGGCTTTCTTAGAGCTTCACCCCACAAAGTACGCTGAAGAACTCGTTAAGAAGATGGAAAAGAGCGGTGCTAAGGCATACCTCGTAAACACAGGTTGGAACGGTACAGGCAAGAGAATCTCCATCAAGGATACCAGAGGTATCATCGATGCTATTCTCGACGGCTCCATCAACAAGGCAGAAACAAAGACAATTCCTTACTTCAACCTTGCAGTTCCCACAGAACTTCCCGGTGTTGACACAGGAATCCTCGACCCCAGAGATACCTATGCTGATGCTTCCCAGTGGGATGCAAAGGCTAAGGATCTTGCAGGAAGATTCGTTAAGAACTTCGATAAGTACACAGGTAATGATGCAGGTAAGGCTCTTGTAGCTGCAGGTCCTCAGTTATAATATAAACAATTAAAATCATAAAAGGAACTTCGATTTTCGAAGTTCCTTTTTGTTGTAATGTGGATTTTTTTGTGATAAAATGTAATTGGGTATATAGTTGCAGGAAATATTAAAGAAACTTATGCAAAATAACAATATAATCTTCATAAAAGGAAACGTCGTATTTTGCTAGAGGGAGACAAAAAATGAACGATATAGCATATAGAAATACAAATAAAGAAAAAATCGATTACGTCGTAACAGATCCTGTAACAATGCCTGACGATGGTGGAAATATTCCTATTACTTTTTACTATGATGCCTGCAAAGCATCGGTTGACACTGAGTTTGTTTTATATGCAATTGGTACCGACCGGGAGCGCATTTCCGCAGAAACCGACGAAAATATAATCCTAAAATTTGTAAGCGAAGGATACGGAGTATGTGTTGCTGATTGCAGCAAAATGAGTTCCACATCGGGAAGTCTGTTGGATTGGTCATTGCAGAGCATTGTAGGTAAGCTGTGCCGTGGTGAACTGTTTTCAGAAGATATGCCATTTAACAGCGGCAAAACCTACACGGCATTCCTTGTGCCGGCAGGGTACTATCTTTCCCGAAATCATGTGTTCTGGTCCTTCGATAAGCACAGCGCAGACGGCACTTTGGATGAAATCGTCAATGTGTGGAATAATGATTTTCGTTCTTCAATGGGCGAGAGCGTTGTGTGTTGGGTGGACGACAACGGCAAAAGAAAAAGTGTTCAGGCTGCCTTTGATGGTTCTGCTCCCATATGGCTGGACAGTGACGGGAACCACAATCCGGAGGGCAAATACATCCGCATAAAGCACACCAAGGCACTTGATGTTTGCGATTGCATAAAACCTGACGGTGATATGATAAGCCTTGATTTGGAAATGAATATATACTACCCGGTAAAACCCAAAAGGAAGGTTCCTGTTATGTGCCTTTCAAACTCTACCACAAGTATAGAGGAATGTCCGCTTACCGAGGACAGACCGCACTTCCACGGATTCCTTATGCGAGGTTATGCGGGTGTAGTGTACGACTATGGCTATGCTCCTATGGCTAGAGGTGACCATTGGGGCTACTTTGACGGCGACTTACCCAAGGGAGTCACCGGCGACCAGGTTACATATTCAATGCAGTTCTATAACAATGTTTTCATAGCCACAGCTGCTATGCGGTATGTGAGGTACCTTTCGCTTACGGACAAGCGTTTTGATTTTGATATTGATGCAATAGGTGTTATGGGAAATTCCAAAGGAGGTTGGACGGCCTTCCTGGGTAGACCGGAGCCACTTAATTACTCGCTTCACAGATACATTAAAAATCACCATGGCGAAACAAGATACCATTCCGGCAAAAGGGAGGCAGATGGACTAATCCGCGGTGGCGAAGAACAACCATATATGCAGTATGGTGGCAAGGAGATATCCTCACGGGCAAACTTCATATTCCCAAGCTGCGGCGGTCATCCTGCAGATGTCACATCGGGGCATTCACCTATGTTTGTGCCATGTCACTACAAAGACCGTTCCGGCTATGTGGAAATGTCGGATTTTGTAAACCTTTGCCGTGAACACGATGTACCCGCCTTGGAAACTACTCTTGTTCTCGGTCACACCCAATGCTATGGCAAGGACACAAGATACGGCTTTGAGTCCTACGACGTGCTCTTTGACTTTGCAGGCTTCTTTCTGAAAGACGAAGGAGCAAAGGCACTCTATTGCACCGCCGACGAAAACGGTGTGCATATAAAGTTTACAGGTGTCTTAAGTCAAATAGAGGCAGAGGAAATTAAACTCATCTGCCACAGCGAGCAGGTGGGAGCGCAAGCCAAAGCTTCCTTCGGAGGTACAATGTGGACCTTTGTCCCCGAAAAAAGCGGAAGAATAACCGTAATAATCCCCGAAAAATACTGCGGAGCATATATCGCATCAACAGACGAACTCACCTTTGACTACGTTGGCAAAAAGACTATCGAAGCAGAGTACGAACTTGTTTTTGAAGGTACTTTGTCGGAGCTTGACACCACCTGCGGTGAGCTTCTTGAAATGTCGGACATCATTGCACCCGACGGCAAAAAAGCGGCAGAGGTTGTCGTAAGGCTCAACGACAACGAGTATTTCAACCGCCAATTCTACTCCAACCACTTTGTACTCGGCAACGAAAACGCAAGCATTATTACTGTAAATAACCTTGCACAAAGTTGTGGTGTGTACCGCTTGCATATTACGGTACGAGATGCATTTTCAAGAGATATTCAGCTTCGCATTCCCTCAATGGGGGACAGAGAAAGGGAATTCTTTGATTTTAACCGGGCAATTAAAAACTACACCACAAAAAAAGATGAACAATGCGAGCTTACTTTTGACTTTGCAATCGAAAATCCGGAAATTCAGAATCAATTGCAAATAGCCGTAGCCTCTGCAGGAAATACCGGGGCACCTGTATGTTTTGAAGATATTAAAATATATAAACTTGTATAAAACCTGATGGGAGATAACTTTTATGAATTTTTCAAAGCTTGAAAATCTTATGAACCATTTTGTATCTGAGGGATACGCCCCGGGCAACACCATAGAGGTGTATCTTAAAGGCAACAAGGCATATGAATATTCCTGCGGTTATTCGGATATAGCATCAAAAAAACCAATGCAAGGCGATGAGCATTTTTTCCTTTATTCCTGCTCCAAGGTTGCCACGGTAACTGCGGCACTTCAGCTTGTGGAAAAGGGCATAATTATGCTTAACGACCCTCTTTGGGAATATATCCCCGAGTACAAGGATATGTACATAAAGTTACCCTCGGGCGAAGTGGTAAAGGCAACGAAAGATATCAAAATACTCAATCTTTTCAATATGACAGCAGGCTTCACCTACGACACCACAACTTCGTCGTTCCAAAAGGCAAGAGAGCTTACAGATGGAAAAATGAACACAGACGTTGTTGTAAGATGTTTTGCTTCGGAGACTTTATCTTTTGAGCCGGGCACTACATTTCAGTACAGCCTTTGTCACGATGTTCTGGCAGGTCTTGTATCCATAGTTACCGGAAAGAAGTTCAGGGACTACATGAAGGAAAATATCTTCGACCCCTTGGGCATGAACAACACCACCTACAAGCTAACAGATGCCATTAAAAATAACATGGCAACCCAGTACACCCTTGTACCGGAAAATCACGAGGGCAATATGGACATTGTGGCAGCACAGACAAACGGTGCTTCAAAAATAGGTGTGTTTAAAGATAACGGCCTTAAAAACATCCTTGTTCTGGGTGATGAATACGACAGTGGCGGTGCAGGCATTATATCTACAGTAAATGACTATGCCAAGCTTATATGCGCTCTTGCAGGAAAGGGCACAGGTGCCAATGGCGAGAGAATCCTTTCTCCCGGCACTGTGGAGCTTATGCGCACCAACACCCTCAATGAAGAGCAGCTCAAAACCTTCAACTGGAAGCAGCTGGAAGGCTACGGCTACGGATTGGGTGTCAGAACTCTCATAGACAAGGTAAAGGGCAGCTCCCTTGGAAGCCTTGGCGAATTTGGCTGGGGCGGTGCCGCAGGGGCATCGGTGTATGTAGACCCCTCCATAGGTCTTGCGGCGGTATATGCCAAACATTGTCTCAATCCCTTTGAAGAATACTATCAGCCCAGAGTTCGCAATGTTATATATTCCTGCCTGTAATAATTCGGAGTATATAGGGAATATTATGGTAAGTTAATAAAGATACATACAAGTAGCTTTATTTCTTGACAAGTTACCAATATATAGGGTATAATAAAATGTAATGCAAAAATGGAAATAATTATACGGAGGTATAAAAATATGTCAGGACATTCCAAGTGGAATAATATTAAACATAAAAAAGAAAAATCCGATGCTCAAAAGGCGAAAATCTTTACCAAAATGGGTAGAGAAATTGCCGTTGCCGCAAAGGCAGGCGGAGCAGACCCCGAAGTTAACGGCAGACTTAAAGATGCCATTGCAAAGGCTCGTTCTTTCAATATGCCCAACGATAACATTCAGAGAGTTATCAAAAAGGCTGCAGGCGACCTTAACACAGATAACTACGAAGATATTACATACGAAGGCTACGGCGTAGGCGGTGTAGCTGTAATTGTAGAAACTCTTACAGACAACAGAAACCGTACTGCAGGTGACTTAAGACACTATTTTGACAAGTTCGGCGGAAACCTCGGTACCAACGGCTCCGTTAGCTGGATGTTTGACACCAAGGGTATGATTATCGTTGCAAAGAGCGATGATGTAGACGAAGAAGCTCTCATGATGGATGCTCTCGATTCCGGTGCAGACGATTTCAACGGCGAGGGTGATTTCTACGAAATTTCCACTGCTCCCGAAGATTTCCACGCTGTTCGTGATGCATTGGAGGCAAAGGGCTACAAGTTTGAATCTGCTTCCATTGAAAAGATTCCTCAGAACACCATTACCCTTACAGATGAACACGACATTCTTATGATGGAAAAACTTATCGAAAACCTTGAAGATAACGACGACGTTCAGGAAATTTACCACAACTGGGAAGAATAATACTTTTTTGAGGAGGTTGTGTTGTGGAAAAACTTCTAATTAAAGGCGGCAAGCCTTTGAAGGGTGAGGTTATGATAAGCGGTGCAAAGAATGCTGCCGTTGCTATAATACCTGCTACTCTTCTTGTAAAGGGTGTTTGCCGTATAGAGAATGTTCCCGACATCAGTGATGTAGACAGTATAGTAAAGATGATTATCTCTCTCGGTGCAAAGGTTGAGAGGGAAGATCAGAATACTTTGATTATAGATGCCACCGAGCTTAAAACTTATGTTGCAGACCCGGAACTTGCCGCAAAGATGCGCGCATCCTACTATCTTATGGGTGCACTTGTGGGAAGATTCGGTAATGCTCACGTGCCCCCTCCGGGCGGATGTAACTTCGGTGTGCGTCCCATAGACCAGCATATCAAGGCATTTGAATCCTTAAATTGCCGCGTAGTTGAGGATGACCCCTTTGTAAAGATTGACGGTTCCTCTTTAAAAGGCGGTAATGTATATTTTGATGTGGTGTCCGTAGGTGCTACCATGAATGCTATCCTTGCAGCTGTTCTTGCCCCCGGTAAGACAGTCCTTGAAAGCGTTGCCAAAGAGCCTCACATAGTTGACCTTGCAAACTTTTTAAACTCTATGGGTGCTCAGATAAAGGGTGCAGGTACCGATGTTATTAAAATTGCAGGTGTTCCTTCTTTAAGAGGGGGTACCTATTCCATAATTCCCGACCAGATTGAAGCCGGCACATATATGTTTGCAGCTGCTGCCACAAGAGGCGATGTGGTTGTAAAAAATGTTATCCCCAAGCACCTTGATGTTATAAGTGCCAAGCTTGAAGAGATAGGCTTTGGTGTTGAGGAAGGGGACGAAGAGGTAAGGGTATTTACCAAAGGCCCCGTAAGTGCCATTAATATTAAAACAATGCCTTATCCGGGTTTCCCTACAGACCTTCAGCCTCAGGCGGTAATTATGCTTGCTACCGTAAACGGCACAAGTGTTGTTACGGAAGGCGTGTGGGATTCGCGCTTCCAGTATGTGGAAGAACTTCTTAAGATGAACACCAAGATTACCATAGACGGAAAACGTGCTATTATCAGCGGAGGTGCACCGCTTATGCCTGCAAAGGTTACTGCAACCGACTTAAGAGCCGGAGCAAGTATGGTTATAGGTGCTCTTGCCTGCAACGGCACTACCGAGATAGACGGACTAAGACACATAGACAGAGGCTACGAGCATATAGTAGACAAGCTCATAAAGCTTGGCGCTGAGGTAGAGCGTGTAGATGATTAGATTTTGTACACTGTATAGCAGCAGCTCAGGAAATTCCGTGTTTGTGTCCGACGGCGATACCAACCTTTTGATAGATGCCGGCGTAAGTGCTTCCAAGATTGCTACAGCATTGGGAGAAATCGGAGTATCGCCTACAGATATCGACGGTATACTTGTAACTCACGAACATTCTGACCATATCGCAGGCATTGCTGTCCTTTCCAGAAAATACAGTATTCCGGTTTACGCCAACGAAAAGACAATGGATGCCATACAGCGCACAGGGGTGGCTATATCACCGGACCGTATGAGGACTGTTGTAACCGGAGAGCCTTTTACAATTCGTTCAGCGGAGGTACGGGCTTTTAAAACTCCTCATGATGCTGTGTCCTCTGTGGGATATACAGTTACCATAGATAATACCAAGCTGGGAGTAGCTACCGATACGGGATGCATTACCAAGCCTATGCTTTCTGCTCTGGCAGGATGCGAGGCGGTTGTCATAGAATCCAATCACGATGTGGATATGCTTCAAAGCGGCCCGTATCCGTACATACTGAAAAAACGCATACTTTCCGACAACGGACATCTTTCCAACGAGAATTGTGCATGGCTTGCCACACAGCTTGCACTATGGGGTACAAAGCATATTGCCTTGGGACATCTGAGTGACAAAAACAATACTCCTCAAAAAGCCTATGGAGCTGCAAGTAAGATGCTTTCTGAAAACGGCTTTGAGGTTAATAAGAATATTGCACTTACCGTTGCTATGAAAAGCGAAATAACAGAAATACTATAAACAATAAAAAGGGAGTGTAAATTAATTCAGCGAATTAATTTACATTCCCTTTAATGTTCTATATGGGAATTTACCAGAGCATCCTTTATATATTCATACTCACCGCGAAGAATAACTACTGCGGTAATAATATATTTGCGGTATCTTTCAAATATTTTTTGGTTTGCACCGGTTTCTGCCATAAGTCTTTTAACCGGAAGAGTTCTCTTGGCTCTTATTATCCTGTATAGCTCATCGGAGTTTGCTATGTGCATTGCAATCTTCATACAGGCAGTTCTTGTGGTAGAGTAGGTGGGCATAGATTTATAAATATCTTCCAGACTTATATCATATCTTTCCAGCTCGTGGTTCAGAAAACGCATTTCAAGGGCGGCATCTGTAAGAGCGCTTTTTGTATCTGTGACTTCAAATGTAAGTTCTTCCCCTTCGCCATCGTCTTTAGACAAACTGCTGAAGGGCAGGGAAGAGGAGTGCCTCATTTCTTTGCGCAGATAGTCTGTAAGGCGGTTTTTAATAACCACATTGGCAAAGTTTAAAAAGCTTCCCTTATCTACCGAGAATTTAACCATGGCTTCATCAAAAGCAATCATTGCCACAGAAAATGCATCGTCTTCGGTGGTAATATGCTTTTTAAGCACCTTGGATGTACAGGAGAGTATAAAAGCGGTATATTCGATGATTATTTCGCCACGTTCTGCTTTATCGTCGGCGGAGCTTACTATTCTGTCTTCAAGCAGCATATCTTCACCCTCCATCGCTGTAAATAATATATCAAAACAGTAATTTGAAATCTGTTACAAATACAGTATATCAAATAAATATTTATCATGTCAATTATAAAAATAACCGGCACCGTATAACACAGTGCCGGTTAATTAAAGTATTCATTCATATTTTTAATAGGATTTGGAATTTTCAAATCTTTTATTCAGCCTATAGTTTATTAGCTTTGTACAATCTTTAAATTTTGTAAATCCTTAAACTCAAGTTAAAAAACATATCTTTATATTTCTCTTTAGGCCTCTCGCCTATGCGTAATTTTTTAAAAACTTAAATTATCTTTGGACTCACCTCTGACCTTTTTACTTATATCAAAGCTTACTTTTTCTTTGGACTCACCTCTAACATATTATCTCAAAGCAAAGGACTTGAAGTTTTGTCTGTTTCAGGTTATGAACGGCGTATTCCGCCAAAAGCCAAAGCTTCTTCTCCTCTATATAAATTTTTATTTCGTCGATTATATCATCTTATTCCTTATCTCATCTTTGATACATCATGTATTGCAATCTTTACCAATACATTTTTCTTTTCGATGCTCCGGAAGATGAGTTTTATCTAAGGACTCTATATTCAAATATTATCTTCTTACTTCCTCATTTTACTTCCTTGCACCGATGATACTTAACCAACCGACGCTTCTGTCATACTTTGCTTTGGTGTTTTTTTCTTGACTGTACAAATTGTGACTGTGACTCTGTATCGCTGTACATCGGTATCATCTCCTTTTCTCTTTGTACTATATAATTCGCACCGTATATTATAAAGTTGGGGGTCGTTTTAAAATTTTTTTAAATTTTTTTGAAACTTTTTCCTTTTTAAAAAAGTATTTAGAGTGAAAGGACTTTTTTAGTAAAGGACGTGAATTAAATGAAAAAGGTTTTAAGTTATGTGGTTTCGGCAGTTATTACCTCGGGAATTGTTCTTGGCAGTGCAACTGCACAAAACATGGAGAGCTCTTTGAAAATACTCAAAGACAAGGGCATTATATCAGGTTATGAAGATGGCAGCCTGCATGGCGACAAACCCATTACCAGAGGGGAATTTGCTACGATTCTATGTGCTTCTTTTGAATCATCCGTTACAGAACAGGCGGTACTTTTCAATGATTTACCAAAGAGTCACTGGGCATATTTAAGTGTGCAGAAGGCAGTGAATGCCGGCTGGCTTTCCGGTTACGATGACGGCAGATTCGGCCCCGATGACAATATAACCTACGAGCAGGCGGTATGTGTTCTGACAAGGGTGATAGGTCAGGATGTGGGCGGGTCGTACCCTCATACGGGTGTTTCAAGGGCAATTGACCTTGGACTTACCGAAGGTGTAACAGGTTACATAGGGCAGAATATATCCCGGGAACAGATGGCAAGACTTGTGCTAAATACTATGAACTATATTGCCGATAATGGGATTGATACTGATGCTTATACTCGTGTACCTTCTTCTGTGGGGGTTGTTTCCGAAAGTGCAAAATCTGCCGGCGGCGGTGGAGGAGCCGGAAATGCCAATGGCGCATATATGATGTATGATGATTATGACCGAGGTATACCCTACAGGAATAGTGAAGAATATTCCTCCGAGGAGGAAAATGTATTTAAAAATGCCTATACTTCGCCTTTGTCTACTTTTTCAATAGATACCGACACCGCATCCTATAGTAATTTAAGAAGATTTATTATAAATGGGATGGATATACCCGAAGGTGCAGTAAGAACGGAGGAGCTTATTAATTATTTTGACTACTCCGGTCCCGAAGTTAAACCCGGCGAGGTTTTCGGTGTAAAGACAGAAATCGGCGCTTGCCCCTGGAATGAACAAAACAAGCTGGCAATGATTACCGTACAAGGCGAACAGCTCAATGTGTACAAGCCATCCAATCTTGTATTCCTCATTGATACGTCGGGCTCAATGTACAGCTACAACAAGCTTCCTTATGTAAAGAAGGCTTTGGCAATGCTTCTGGATAAACTCGGCGACAATGATACCGTATCTATTGTTACCTATGCCTCCGGTACATCGGTTGCCCTTGAGCCTACTTCTGCTGTGGAAAAGGAAAAAATTCTGGGTGTAATAGATTCTTTAAGAGCAAATGGTTCCACCGCAGGGGCAAGCGGAATTAATCTTGCGTACGATATGGCAGAGAAAGCTAAAATCGACGGCAACAACAGAATAATACTTTGTACCGATGGCGATTTCAATGTGGGTATAAGCTCTCAGCAAGAGCTGGAAAAGCTTATTAGCGAAAAAAGACAAAGCGGCATATATTTAAGCGTGTTGGGCTTTGGTATGGGTAATTACAAAGATAACCGTATGGAAACTTTGGCAGACAAAGGAAATGGGAACTACGCCTACATAGACAATCTTCGAGAGGCAAAAAAAGTTCTTGTGGACGATATGTCCAAAACCATATATACCATTGCCAAAGATGTTAAAATACAGGTGGAATTTAACCCTGCAAAGGTTAAATCATATCGTCTTGTAGGCTATGAAAACAGGGTGTTAAACAACGAGGATTTTGCCAATGACAAAAAAGATGCCGGTGAGCTGGGCGCAGGCTCAACCGTTACGGTGCTGTATGAGATAGTGCCTGCCGACGGCACGGAAAAGGCAGAGCTTAAATATCAGGAATCCGTACCGGTAAACAGTCCGGAACTTATGACAGTAAAGGTACGCTATAAGATGCCCGATGGTGACGAAAGTATTCTCAAGGAATTTCCCGTGGAGGATGCCGTGTCACAAAGCTTAAGCGAAGATTTTAGTTTTGCCTGTGCCGTGGCTCAATTGGGTATGATATTAAATGATTCCGAGTACAAAGGAACTTCTACTTTGGACAGCGTGATTGCTCTTGCAAGAGAGGGAAAAGGCGAAGATTACTTTGGCTTAAGAAATGAGTTTATACAGCTGATAGATTTATATCGATACAATAATCAGTAAAAAACAGAGGTGTGGTTTTTATGCCACACCTCAATTTTTATTTTATAAGATTTTGAGCCTTAAGTATTGCCGCAATGGTTTTACCGTCCTTTATGCGGTTGTCCATTACCATTTCCACCGCTTGGGAGAAGGGAATTTTTACAAGGTTAATGTATTCGTCTTCATCCGGATCGGTTTCTCCCATGGAAAGTCCCTTTGCAAGATACAGTCTTAAGTCCTCATCAAGAAAGCCCACCGAAGGGTAGAAGTTACCTATAAATTCCATGCTGTCTGCCTTAAGTCCGGTTTCTTCCCGAAGTTCTCTTTCTGCAGCTTTTTTGGTGTCTGTTTCTCCCGGGTCGAGCTTTCCGGCAGGTATCTCCAAAAGCATTTCATCATAGGGTATGCGGTACTGCTCCACAAGGTATATCATGCCTTCCTCGTCTATGGCTACCACGCCTACACCGCCGGGGTGATGTATAAGCTCTCTTGTTGCTTCTCTTCCGCCGGGAGTTATTACGGTATCTACAGATAGTTTAATTATTCTGCCATCATATATTTTTTCGGATTTTACTGTTTTTTCTCTTAAATCCATGTCGTCACATCCTTTTATAATATTATATCACACCATACCTTGGTTTTGCAATGATTATAGGCTGTATGTGTTGATTTTTCCATAATAATAAAGTATAATTGTGTATATAGTTTTTATCCTGACTTGACAAAAGTCGAATTGTGTCGAATGGCGGAGAAATAATATACATAGTGTCGGATTATATATCCACTGTTATGTAAAGGAGATTTTTAAAATGAAAGATAAAAAAATCCAAATAAGAAATAGTACGGTTGATTTTTTAGTGTTTACACGTGATGCCAAAGAAGAAGGTATTGAAGTGCGTGTGCAAGATAATGATGTTTGGCTTACACAAAAAGCTATCGGACAACTTTTTGATGTTGATAGAAGTGTTGTTACAAAACACCTGAAAAATATTTTTAAAGATGGCGAAATAGACGAAAATTCAACTTGTGCAAATTTTGCACAAGTTGCTGATAACGGAAAAACATATAAGTATAAATTCTATTCATTACAAGCTATAATTGCAGTCGGATATCGAATCAATTCACAGAGAGCTACTGAATTCAGGCAATGGGCGACAAAGGTTCTTGATACCTTTACAAAACAGGGATATGTGTTAGATAAAAGCAGACTTATAAACGGACAAATTTTTGATGATGACTACTTTGAACATTTGGTATCAGAAATACAGGAAATCCGTGCGAGTGAGCGTAGATTTTATCAAAAAATTACAGATATTTATGCGACCAGTGTTGACTATTCTCTCGATAGTCAAATCACAAAAGATTTTTTTGCAACTGTTCAAAACAAGATGCACTATGCCATTCATCACCAAACGGCTGCAGAAGTTATTGTAAGCCGTGCGAATCACGAAAAACAAAATATGGGGCTTACCACTTGGAAGAATGCACCTAACGGAAAAATTGTGAAAGCGGATGTTTCTATTGCGAAAAATTATCTTTCAATAGAAGAAATGGCTGAACTTAATGAGATAGTTACAATGTATCTTGATTATGCTATAAGACAGGCACGAAGAAGAATTCCTATGACGATGGCTGATTGGGCAAGTAAATTGGATGCTTTCTTGAAATTCAACGATGCAGACATTTTGCAAAATAAAGGTAAAGTTACTGCCGAGATAGCAAAAGCATTTGCCGAAAGTGAATTCGAGAAATACAGAGTTATACAAGACCGTTTATATGAAAGTGATTTTGATAAGGCGTTAAAACTGATTACAGAAAATCAAGAATAATTTTGTACTGTTCTAATATGATTGTATTTTTTGCGGTAAACTTAGTTTGAGGAGGGTTTATTGTGGCTGATGTTTATAAATTCAAAGTAAAATTAAGAGAAATGGAAGAATATATATGGCGTGATATTGAGATTACATCAGTATCGACTGTTTCTAAACTTGGATATGCTATCCTTGCTGCGTTTGAAGCAGAGGGAAGTCATTTGTTTTGTATGAAATTCGGCGATGAAAGATACGAGATTGTTTTTGATGATTTTTATGAAGATTTTGATGTTGAAGTTATAGATCCTACTTCTGTAAAATTGTCTTCATTAAAATTGAAATCAGGAGATTTATTATTTCTTGAATATGATTATGGTGCAGGTTGGATTTTTGATATAGAATTTTTATCAAGTGCACCATTGAAAAAAGGAACAGGTACTCATTATCCATATATTACAGATGGAATGGGTTGGGGTATTATTGAAGATACTTGCCCTGAAGAA
>JAZQFN010000054.1:0-31599 GCA_045539515.1 Clostridia bacterium | reverse complement strand
AGCTAATGCTTTGTGCATTAGCGAGTATTTTAACGAAGTAGTGTTTCAAAAATTCACACTCAAAACGGCTTCTGATACCAAAGCAAATGCTTTCGCACGTCGAGAGGTGAGATTTGGCAATAGCAAAAAGGCATATATATGTTGAAAAACATCTGGAAAACAGATGTTTTTCAACATTTATGGTAATTTTAAATGATTTACAGGATAATTTATTCTCTGTATTCTTTCTTATCCCTGCCTTTTTGCGGTCTGGACTTTTTTTACATTCCTATCATTTATAATACGGTAAAGAAGCTCATATGTAAATCATTAAAATGTTACTATATTTACTACAGCCTGTTTTGTGGAAATATCCATGGAATTAAAGTCTCCCTTTAAAACATTGATTTCTTTAAAGTCTGTGATTTTTGTGTCTGCACATTTGAAATATGCTTCCTTTAAAGTCCATATTCTTAAAAATCGCTTTAACAAATCTCCGTTTCCTATAGAATTCAGTTCGCTTTCTGTAGGCATATGGCCGAATATGTATTCTATTTCCTCATCACAACAAAAGCGGCAGCTCAGCTTCATATTCAAAGGTCGGATTTCCTCGGCATCAATGCCAATCGGTGCATCGGAAATTGCAGCAGCAACCGTATCCTTGGAATGGGTTATACTTATATGCCACCTTGGGTCGTTTACAACCTGCGGTTTCCCTTGTGTATTTTGAGCTATGGTAAAGTCACTCAAAGATTTGCCGCTAACCTCGCAAAGCAGATTCCTTGCCAGCCATTCTCCCAAAAGAGTTTGCTTTTTATTTTCAGGCAGCTTATATTTAATGACTTTATCTTTACGCTCGTTTGTCATATATTCAAAAGATTTCTTGTAGATTTCTTCATCAAAACAAGAAGTGAGAGCAATGCGGTATTTAAACACTTGTTATTCCCCCAAAATCACAAAAACACTAATCTTGTTGCATTTTGACATAATATGTGATAAAATTACATAGTGATAATCAGTCCTTGATATAGTAGTCAAGAACGGTGGCAACAAATTTTTCCAGGTCTTTATCCACCATAGTGTAGGTGGAATGCTTGGCGTCTTCAAAGCATATATATTTGCAGCCAAGCTTTTTGACCAGGCGCTTTTGAGGTCTTAGTTTTACAACGGTATCCTTTCCGCCGGCGATTACAAGTACATCGGAGTTGATTTTTGAAAGAAGCTTTTTGTCGAGAATCTTGTCCATAATACCGAGTATTTCGTAGTTCCAGCGATTGGAGCTGGAGGAGTTGCGGTAGTTTATATCATTTATACGCATATTGAGGTTATGGCGAAATCTACACTCGCTCTGGTCGGAGCTTGTGGCAAAATTCGCATCCGGTTTGAAATCCGAAGTAAAACGGAATTTTGCTGACCAACCATCTCTTTTGGCTTCCTTGGTGAGCAGAGCTCTCAGTACATACCTTGGAAGAGGAGTACATACCGGATACACCAGCGGTGAGGATAGGATTGCTTTTTTAATTTTGTTTTCAAATGCACCCAGATAGTAAGTTGCAATACCGCCGCCAAGAGAGTGTGCAAAAAGATAAATAGGAGCATCATCGGAGTTTGGCATTACCACGTTGTTAATATAGCAGTCAAGGTCCTTTGCATAGTCTTCAAAGTAGTCTATGTGAGTAAGCTCGGTGTTTTCTACTGAACGATAGGAATACCCGTGACCTCGCAAATCAAACAAAAACACATTAAAGCCCATATTAAGGAAATACCAGGTAAGTTCATAGTATTTTTTGAGAAACTCCGTAAAACCATGTACAATTACTATGGATGCACGGTTCTCGGTAGTTTTGTAGAATTCATAGTTTATGGGCTTTTCGTCAAAGGAAGGAAAGGTTCCTTTTTGGGCGAACTGCTCAAGAGTTTTTTCAATATTTACAATTACCTCGTTGTACTCGGTGTCTTTTATGATTTCTGTTTTGTGGGTTGGCTCAAATAACATTTTAAAGCACTCCTTAAGTGTAATATTTTTTATTAAAAGGGTTGATAATAATGGCATCTACCAATAAAAAGAAAATATTAATACGTTTTCTAAAAGGCTGTGCTGTTGCAATTATTATTTACCTTATTGTTTCGGTACTTGCGACAAAGCTTGTGTACGACACGGTATTTCAGCGTTATGATGCATCTCCGGAGGAGATATCTTATGCTGCCGGTTATGCCGGATACGACACAAGAGAGACATATTCATATTCCTGCGGTGAAAATACGCTTTCCGGATATCTGTACAGAACGTCCGCTGCGTCGGAAAAACTTGTGGTTATAGTTCCCGGCTTCCATGCAGAAACCGAGCACTACGAAGGCATTATACAGGGTTTTACCGATAGCGGTTTCGATGTTTTTGCTTTCGATGCCACAGGTCACGGAGAAAGTGAAGGGGAGTCTTCTGTGGGCTTTCCGCAGATTATCAGTGACCTTAATGCCACCTTGGATTTTATAGATAAAAATAAGGATTTTGCCTACCGGGATATATTCCTTTTCGGTCATAGCCGAGGAGGATACGGTGCATGCTGCGTGGTTAATGAGCATCCCGGTATTTCTGCGGTAATATCCGTAAACGGTGTAGATACTGCCATGGATGGTATAATGGCATATTCTACGGATTATATAGGTAATATTGCCTACGGAAATTATCATTTCCTTTGGCTTTATCAATATGCGTTGTTTGGTTCAGCTGTTGCCGACCGTTCTGCAGTCGCGGAAATCAGCAGCTCTGATGTTCCTGTTCTTGTAATTCAGGCAGCCAATGACGAACAACTTTCGGAGGGTGGCTTTTCGCTGTATTCTCATAAAGACGAAGTCAGCTCCGACAAGGCTTCTTTTGTACTTTACAACAGCTCCGAAAAAGACGGACACACATCTATACTCTATGATGAAAACGGCATTGCGAATATGGAAATAATTGAACAAGCAACTGAATTTTTCAATAGCAATGTCAGATAAAAACGGAGGGGATATCCGTATGGAAAGAATAGTACTGATACCTGCCTACAAGCCGGACGAAAAGCTCATTGCCCTCGTGGAAGAGCTGGAAGCTTGCGGATTGGGGATTCTGGTAGTCAACGACGGCAGCGGCCCGGATTATAACAGCATATTTGAGGTTGTTGCAAAAAAGGCAGAGGTTGTGTCGCTTCCCTGCAACTCGGGTAAGGGTTACGCTTTAAAAAGCGGTATGACAACCATTATGGAAAAGCATCCGGAATGTAAATACTTTGTAACGGCTGACTCCGACGGTCAGCATAAAAGTGCTGACATACTGAGGGTGTTTCGCGAATTGGAAAGCGGCTCGGAGTTCGTGCTTACCGTGCGTAAATTCCGCAAGGATATGCCATTGCGTTCCAAAATAGGAAACAATCTTTCGCGGTATATCTACACCATACTGAACAGCCACTATTTTATAGATAATCAATCGGGATTAAGGGGCTTTGATGCCCGCCATGCCGAGTGGCTTGTAAGAGTAGGAGGCAATAAATACGACTATGAGATGAATATGCTTTATTATGCGGATAAGCAGGGGGTAATAATTACCACCATACCCATAGAAGCAATATACATAGACAACAATTCCTCATCCCATTTTGACCCTGTAAACGATACTGTAAGAATTTACAAAAGGCTCTTCTGGAGTGCAAGGATAACCTTTGCTTCCATACTTATTATTGAACAGATGATTCTTGCAATATCCATATTAATGGGGTACAACTTCCTGCACATTACACTTCCTACCGTTGGTGCAACCGCCATTGCTTTTAATGTGGTGCTCAACAGGTTTGTGGTGTTCCGTAAATTCAGATACAGAGATTATATGCGTGTTATGGTGTATACCATAATCAGGTTTATATTCTACTCTTGGGGATTGTGGGTATTTAAACTGTTTATGCCGTATATACCGTTGTTTGTATCCTTTAACATCATAGCGATTGTTATGATACCTGCGGAATATCTTATCCATAAACTTCTTTATCTTTCCAAGTATCACGATGTAAACAAGGAAAGATAGTATAAAAACGATATTTTAATAAGGGAATGTAAAATTCAAACAGAACATTTGTGTCTGCGTTGTTTTACATTCCCTTTTTAGTTTATTTCAGACTAAAGAATCAGCAATTTTTTGAGAAAAATCGCCCTTTTCCAGTGTCAATACAAGGTTGACACATGCGTATGCTGTATCTTCGTTTGCACAACCGTGCATTTTAACCACGGTTTTCTTTGTACCCAAAAAGGTAGCACCGCCACGGTCGTTGAATGCAAACATACGATAAATTCTATCGTGTATTTCCTTCCATCCGGGAAACGAAGAACCCAGAGAATCCACTATAGAGAGGGCGGCAAGCCCTGCGGCTTCCGTGTTTTTAAGTATTACATTACCGGTAAAGCCATCTGTAACAATTACATCGGCTTCGGAGTTTATAATGTCACAGCCTTCTATGTTACCCATAAAGTTTATGGGGAGTTTTTCTATAAGCTCATATGCTTCTTTCACAAGAGCATTTCCTTTGTGGCGGTTTCTGCCTACGGACATCAGCGCAACCTTGGGGCTCTCTATGCCGGTATATGCCTGCATAAAAGCATTGCCCATAAGGGCAAAACGTCTTAAGTCCTCAGCTTTGCAGTCGGTGTTTGCACCGCAGTCCACAAGACACACATAGCCGTCCTTTTTTACCGGGAGCGCAGTTGCAAGAGCAGGAGCCATAAGTCCCTTTACAAGACCCAGATGGAAAATAGAACCTACAAGCAGTGCTCCGGTGTTACCGGCACTTATCATACCTATAATTTCATCGTCACATTTAAGACGCTTAAGTGCCATTACCATAGACTTGTCGTCGGCATCTTTGAAAACGCAGGTAGGCAGGTCTGTATCTGATACAAAGGAATCGGTATGAATTATTTCCAAACGTTCTGCAGAAATATCCGATTCGTTGCAAAGCTCCGATATAATCTCACTGTTTCCTACAAAAACAACCCCTACATCGGGTGATTCTTTAAGTGCTTTTAAAGAGCCTTTTATTATGGGAACAGCACCGTTGTCTGCTCCGAGTGTATCTATGATTATTCTTTTCATATGTCACCGTCCGCTTATTCTACAGCAATATAAAAGTCATACAGTTTCTGACCGCCGTTTATTGCGCCGCATTCTATGTAAGGATACAACCGTGACACTTCACCAAATAAGGTTTCAATGTCATTTTCGTCAACATCCTCGCCGTAAAACACAGTGAGAACTTCTTTGGAATTGATATCTTCCACAGATTGGAGTATTCCCAAAACAGCAGAAATTCTGTCTTCGCAGGAGCACACTATATTCCCGTCGGAAATACCCATATACATATTTTCTTTAATATATATTCCGCCTATATTTGCATCGTGAACAGCCTTTGTTACGCTTCCGGAAGAAACAGATTCTATACCCATAAGCATATCTGCTATGAAGGAATCTATATCTTCAACCCAGGTGTTCATCATAGATATAGCAGCATATCCCTGAGATACAGTCTTTGCGGGAAGTACACGCACATCGGCGTCTTTGTACATTTCTGCTGCCTGCATTGCGGTAAGGAGTATGTTGGAGTTGTTGGGCAACACTACAATATATTCGGCATTTACGGATTTAAAGGCATCAATAAAGTCCTGAGCGGAGGGATTCTGAGTCTGACCGCCATCAATAATGCGTGTAGCACCTATTTCCGACAAGTACTCTTTGATCCCTTCCCCCGAAGCTACGGTTACTACCGCATATTTAACCTTTGGGGTACTTGCTGCCTTTTCTTCCATAACTTCGTTGTGCTGAATAGACATATTCTCTATTTTAACAGATATAAATTCTCCGTATTGTCTGGCATATTCCAAGGCTTTTTCCGGAGTGAATGTGTGTACATGAACCTTTACTATATCGTCATCCTGAACTGCAACTATGGAGTCGCCTATGGTTTCCAGATAGGAAATAACCGGTTTTATGGAGAAGGATGCAATGTTTGTTTTGGCATTCATAAGCTGAAGCACAAACTCTGTGCAGTAGCCGTATTCAAGTACGCTGTCCGGTCCGAAGCTACCCAAAGCAACGGAGGATATTATATCTTCTCTTTCGCTGTCGGTTTCGATAATTTCGCCTTTAATGTATGCCGACATTCCTTCGAAAATATATATTATACCCATACCGCCACTGTCTACAACTCCTGCTTCCTTAAGTACAGGGAGCATTTCAGGGGTTTTTTGAAGTGTAAACTGTGCTTTGCGTAAGATGGCATCAAAGCAAGCCTCAAAGGATTCGAAATCCTGATTTTCCACCGCTTCCCCTGCAGAGCGTATCACAGTAAGCATAGTTCCTTCCACAGGGTTGGATACGGCGCTGTAAGCAGTTTTAGTACCTTGCGTTAAAAGGCTGTGCATATCCGAAAGGGCTATCTCGGTTTTACCTTGGCACGCAATGGAAAGACCTTTGATAAACTGCGAAAGTATTACTCCGGAGTTTCCTCTTGCAGACAGAAGAACAGCTTTGGAAAAATTTTTCATAAAGGTTTCAACTGCCTGTCCTTCATCGGGGGCAGAACCGAAACCTCCACCGAGAGTTCTTGCCATATTGGTTCCTGTATCACCATCCGGAACGGGAAATACGTTGAGGTCGTTTACCTGAGCTTCCATACGGCACAGATTTCTGTAGCCGTTTGCCAGCATTTCATAAAAAAACTTTGTATCAATAGCAGTAATGGACATTGTTATTATTCTCTTCCTTCAACAGTAACTTCTTTACCTAAGCAAAAAGCAATAATTGTTCCGGGGCCTACGCAGGAGCCTACAATTGGTCCAATGGTTCCGATTATTACGTTTTTGAAAGGCACAACCTCAAGCACCTTTTCCTTGAGGAGTTCAGCATCTTCAAGACAATCTGCATGAGATATGTAAAGACAGTCGGTGTTTTCAACAATTTCGGATATATGCTCGGCAATCTTGAGCTTGGCGTTTAATGAACCTTTAACCTTTTCAATGGCATAGTTCTGACCGAGTATATCGGAAATAATTATGGGTTTTATGCCAAAGAGATTACCGAAAAATGCACTGGAAGCTTTTACTCTTCCGGCACGGCGGAGATAATTAAGGGAAGCCACAGTACCAAACTGGTTTACCTTAAGCTTGTTAGCTTCAATATACTCAGCAATCTCTTCGATAGATTTTTCTTCTTCCCTCATTTTGGAAGCATGGATAAGCATATATCCCTGACCAAGAGAGCTTATAAGGGAGTCTATGCAGATAATTTTATTGTCGGGATATTCTTCTTTGAGTTCTTCAGCGATAACTTTTGCAAGATTTATTGAACCGGAAAGTGCAGATGAACAGGAAATATAAAGTATATCCTTGCCTTCCTTGAGATATGAGCTAAAAGCTTGGGTATATACTTCTCTGGGAACCTGGGTTGTGAGGAATCTCTTGTCATTGCGCATTAAGTCATAAAATTCCTTGGGGGTGTGGTGCTCCCAGTCTAGGGATGCGGAATATTCCTTATCGTCGAGTATATAATTCATGGCAACATATTCAATGCCGTGCTTATCGCGCAGTTCTTTGCTTAAATCACAGGTTGAATCGCCTAAAATAACAAAATTACTCATAGAAAAAATCTCCTTTACTTTTTATTTTTTACTTCTGCAGCAGCTTCGTTAAAAGTTGCTATTTCTACTTCGTTATTCTCTGATATGGGGTCGCCGAGGAAGTATGCAGAGCAAAGACCGGGTCCTATGGAAGAACCGCAGGACATACCTATGGGGTTAATAATGACTTCCTTGGGATTTATTTCTTCTTTAATGCGCTGTGCAAGGTAGTTGGCACTTTCTTCGCGGTTGGAGTGACCGATAAAAATAATTTGTTCTTCGGGATTCTTTATGGTTTTCTTAACATAGGCAACGGTGGTTTCCAACGCAGCACGATGACCTTTAACCTTGCCCATGACTGCGGCAAGACCTGCATTGGAGAAGTCCCCCATAGAGTTAACTCCTATAAGGGTTCCGAATATTGCCTTGAAGTTGGATATTCTGCCGGTTTTAACGCAGAAGAATAGGTCGTCAAGAGGACCCATCTGGTGTATTGAGTGTTTAATGTTGTTAAGGTACTCTGCTGTTTCTTCTAAAGTAGCACCGGAATCACGCTTCTGGCACGCCAAAGATACAAGGAGAGTCTGTGCAGAACCGTAACGCATAGAGTCTATGCAAGCTATTTTGCGTTCGGGATATTTTTTCATAAGTTCTTCTGCAATGGAAACGGAATTCTGATAAGTACCGGAAAGAGCGGAGGAGAGAGAAATGCTCAACACATCCTTGCCTTCCTTAAGAAAACTTTCAAATATTTCAATAACTTCTCCACGAGGCGGAGTAGCAGTTTTATACAGAATATTTCTGCCCTTCATAGAGTTGTAGAACTCTTCGGGAGTCATGGTTTCCCAGTCTATATCGGATAGATCCTGGCGACCGTCGGGATGATATAATGTACCGCGAATAACCTTGGGAACATTAAAACGCTCTCTGAGTGAAGCAACCATATCGCTGGAACTGTCAGGAATTATTACAAAGTTTGACATTTTGTAAATACCTCCAAAAATATATTTGACGTAATTATACCATAATGGGTCAATATTTTCAAGAGAAATGAAAAAAAAGTAGTGCATTTTGTCGAATTGTGTGATATACTGTTTACATTGGTTAAAAAGGAGCGGATAAGTATGGAGTTATGGGCATGGATTTTAATTGCAGTCGTTGCAGTGGCTGTGCTTGGAGGAATAGGCGCAATGCTTTATATTACGGTGCCTATTGCCAAAAAAGTTTATTTTACTCAGCTTGTCAGAACATCGAAGGATAAATGGGGCAGAGAGTGTTCTGCACCTGAAAACGAGGAACAAATTGCCATGTGGAACGCCGGCGTTGAATGGGCACAGGAAAACAAAGATGCCATAAAACCGGTGGCAATTCAGAACGAAGGTCTTAATCTTTACGGAGAGTATTTTGACTTTGGCAGCGATAAATGTGCAATAATCCTTCCGGGTAGATGTGAATGCCTTATGTATTCCTACTATTTTGCAAAGCCCTATAAGGATTCGGGACTTAATGTACTTGTTATAGACAGCCGTTGCCACGGTAAGAGCGACGGTAAATATTCCACAATAGGTCTTTGTGAGGCTCGTGATGTTAAAGCCTGGATGAGATACATGGAAGAAACCTTCGATATAAAGTCTTTCTGGCTTCACGGCATATGCATAGGTTCTGCAGGGGCACTTCTGGCTGCTTCTTCCGAGGATTGTCCTTCTTCACTTGGCGGTATTGTGCTTGAGGGTTGCTTTATTAACTTCAGGGAGTCATTCAAACAGCATATGATTGCAGACAATCGTCCCATATTTCCCGTGCTTTATCTTGTAATGCATTATATTAAAAAGTATGCAGGTATAGATGTGATGAAGAGCTGTCCTCTTAACGCCGTAAAGAAAATCAATTGTCCCATACTTTTTCTTTTTGGCGAAAAGGATATATTTTCCATACCGGAGAAGAGCCGTATCCTTTTTGATGCCTGTGCTTCTTCCGATAAAAAACTGGTTTGGTTTGACAAGGGTGGACATTCTCACCTGAGAATAAATAATACCGAAAAATATGATGAAAGTATAGTGGATTTTGTTACAGCCTATGAAAAATAAACATTCAAAATACGCGTTTTTTTCCATAGACGTGGAAAGGTTTATAGATACCGAGTGTGTATATAAATCAAAACAAAAAGTTAATAGCACAATGCTTGACGGTCTTGACGAATATATGAAGATTCTGGATAAATACGGGGTCAAGGCAACTATGTTTGTACTGAGTGACATTGCCGAAGATATACAAGAACAGCTTAAACGGTATCTTAAAAACGGCCATAGGATAGCCATTCACGGAAAAGCACACATAGCTCCCAAGCTTATGACCGATGAACAATTCAAAAGTCAGCTTACCTCAGCCAAGGAAAAGCTGGAGAATATGTTTGATACGCGTATTCTGGGTTATCGTGCACCTTGCTTCGGCATAAATCAAAAGAAGTTTGAATTGCTTAAAGAGATGGAATTTATGTATGATTCCAGCAGAATGGATTTCTCCGGTGCAAGGTACCATTCAAATGTGGATATGCAAGGTTACGACAATCCTATTGGTGAAATGTATGTTAAAAACGGATTTTGCGAATTCGGACTTCCCACGGAAAGGGTATTCGGTCAGAATTTTCCTGTTTCCGGTGGCGGATATTTAAGACTTGCCAATTGGTTTTTTGCAAGGCATATGATTAAAAGGTACATAAAGCACAGCGACTACTATATGTTTTATGCACATCCTTTTGAATTTTCCAAAGAGAAAATTCCCAAAATCAAGAAACTTAAGCTTTATGACAGAATGTATCTTAATTTCGGGCATTTTTCTTATCCTCTCAAGATAGAATATATCATTAAACTTCTCAAAAAGAACGGATATATATTTACCACTGTTGAAGATTTTATGGAGAATAATCTCAAGAAGATAGACTTTTGTGCAAAATAAAAGGAATGAAAAATTGTAATTGTAATTTTTCATTCCTTTTTTATTTACTGTCGTCTTTTATGTTGAGCTTTTTTCTTAACATTTTCCGGATTTTGTCAAAGGATGAGCGTTTTTCACCAAAAAAGCACTCTGTGGCAAAATGCTCACAGTTGTTGCTTAGTATATTGTATCCTTTTTCGCCCAGTCTGGATAGCGCAAGGTCTACGGTTTCTTCCGGGGTACGTCTTGAGGCTTTTTCAGAGCCCTCAGGCACACCTCTTTCTATAAATTCACCACCGGAAAAAGTGTTGATATCGGTGGTTAAAACCTCTATGGAATCGGGAGGAGTATTCCCATTGTCGGGCATACCAAACTGAATAACCGTGTTTTCGTCTGCAAATATACCGTAGTGGTGGTAAAAGTGAACCTTTACCCGGATTATATCGCCATATGCAGGCATATCCTGGGTCCATCGCATATCAGTTGGCACCACCTTGGATTTTAGCTATTACATCACCTATGGTTACAAGCTTTTCAAAGTCTGCATTGGTGAACTGAATGTGGTATTTTTCTTCCAGAACCATTGCCATATATAAAAGGTGTATAGATGTCATACCTATATCCTTTCTCAGGTTGGAGCTTTCGGTAATGTCTGAAATATTGAGTTCGTCGTTAAATACGGCAGTGAAAGTTTCTTTTAACTCGTCAATTGTAACCATTTTATTTTTCCTCCATTTTTGCATAGTATTCTTTACATTCGGTCATTTTTTTAAGAATATTGTCGGCGTATTCCTGTATGGCATTGATTCCCGGAACTGCCGGGGGTGCTATGGGTTCGCCTATAACAACAATGTTTCTGTCGAAAAATTTTGTTTTTCGGTGTATAAATACGGGAACTACAGGTGCCTTTGACTGCATAGCCAAAAGCACAATTCCGGATTTTATTGCAGTAACGTCATCGTCGCGGTCTATTCCGCCCTGAGGGAAAACCGTCAACAGATGACCTTCCTTAAGTACGTTTGCAGATTTGCGTATTGCATCCATATCGCATATGTTTCGGTCTATTTTAATGCATCCTACACCCTTTAGCAGTAAAGCTATGGGCTTGGATTTCATTACAACCTCCGCAGCCAGAAAGTACATCCTTCTGTACCAGAATGTGCATCCGAGGACAAAGGGGTCGGCAAATCCCAGATGGTTGGAAGCTATTATGGCACCGCCACGAAGCTTCTTTTTGGCATCAGCGTTAATGAATACCCTTTTGAGGTTGAACCACAGAAGAAGCGGTGAGCACACTATTCGCGCCATATCCATAAAGAATTTTTTGGGATTAAAGAGCTTTGCCTTTTTAGTGGTAAGAGAATTATTTTCCATAGTTCAGCCTTTCTTCCAGTTTTGCTTTAAGCTCGTAATTTTTTTCTTCTAAAATTTTGGTAAGCCTCTGTATATCTTCGTCGGAAGCCTTGCCGGAAGATGTGTAGTCCGATATGTATATAGGCTCGCCAATCATAACGTGAGCACGTTTTGTTAATGAATAGTTACCGTCGGTGTACATAGGTATAATGGGGGCGTCGGTGTTTAATGCCACCAGAACTATACCCGGCTTAAAGGGAAATGGTTTTCCGTCTACCGGCAGTCTTCCCTGAGGGAATATGCCGACAATGCCTTTTTTGCTGAGTACCTCAAGACTTGTGTCCACAAAGGAAAAATCACAGGCATCCCTGTTTACAAATATACCGCCTATTTTATACAAAAACCATCCGAAGACTTTGCCCTTGTTAAAAAGGACCTCTGCCATAAGAAAGTGGATTGTACGAAACGGGAACAGCACCAGATACAATACAAAGTCCAGAAGTGAAGTGTGGTTCGACATAAGGATAGCCCTTTTGGGGAGCTTTCTGGACGCCATATTACTTTCGAGGTATACCTTGGGTTTTAAAAACAACAATGCAGGCAATACACCTGTTAATTTTACAAAGCCCAAGATAAATTTACTGACTTTTTTATCGGATTTCATATCATAAATGCCTTTCTATATATTGACAAAAATCGTGGATTGTATAACGGAGCTCGTCTTTGTTGGAGGCGGTTATGGAAAATTCCTCCGCAAGAGCTGTAAGTATGGAGAAATACTGCATACTGTCGGCTCCCAGATCAATCATCACGTGGGTTTGCGGTGTAATTTTGGATATGTCGGTATCCAGAACTGATGCAACTATGGCTTTAACCCTTTCAAGAAGTTCGATGTTGTACGATACCTCACTGTCTGAATTGTCCTCATCAGTTTTTTTGAAGTCGCACAAGGTAACCTTGCCCTTTGCAATATCCTGTGCAAGGGCTTTTCTGCTTACTTTAACAGCAGTTGCACTAATGATGGGGTCTGTGGTGAAGTAAAACTTCTGAATTGCAGATGTAGTGGAAAGAGAGTTGTTTATATTAAGAATCTTTTCCACAAGAGAATTTCTTCTGGCAGATGACATATATGGAGAAATCTGCACAATCATAGTTGTTATCTTTTTGCCGTTATCTTCAAGGCCCAGTATGCTGAAGTTCTCGGCTTCCGGCAGGAAAAAGCTTTGTTCTGTAATATCGGGATTTATGTTTTCGCCGCTTTCGCCTATTATCATATCTCCAACGCGTCCCTTAATGTAGTATCCGCCGTCCTTATATTCCATATTGTCACCGGTGTCAAACCAACCGTCGGTTTCAACAGGCTCACCTTCAATCCATATTTTGTCGCATATGGATGAGCCTTTGACCTTGAGAATTCCATTTTCATCTATTTTGTATTCAACAGATGCAAAGGGCATTCCTATGGAATTGAGATTTTTGTGTTTTGGCTTCATGCGGAATTCTACAGAGGTAATGCCGATTTCGGTCATACCGTATCCGTTGTGAAGATTGTAGCCTATGCCGTTCATAAGCTCCAGAGCGGACTGCCTTAGGAAGCTTCCGCCGCTTATGCAGAATTTGACGCTCTGACCGAAAAGCTCGTTTGTAACTTCTTTCATTATCTTCTGCGAGAGTTTCATGCCCATATGGGGGAAAATATTCTGAAGCTTTGTGCACAGATTAAGACCTTTTTTAAGCTTTTTTTGTTTTTTATCGCCTTGTTGTTTAACAGTTTTTAAGATGGATTTTTCTATAGTGTGCCACAGAAGCGGAACAGCAAAAATGTGAGTTACTTCGTGCTTGCGACAGGTTTTTAAGATTGTATCGGGAGAAAGGTTTTTCATAAATACAATGGTCTGTCCGTAGAATGTAAACCAGAAATATACCGCAACAAGTCCGAAGACGTGATAGAATGGCAGAAAAGCAAGGTTTTTGATTCTGCCTTTGTGAGTAGCGGCTATTTCGGGGTAATCTTTTATAAAGGATTGAACATTAAGTATCTGATATGCAAATTTTGTGCCGGAGTAAAAGCATATTACCTCTTTAAGGGAAGTTGCAGAGGTGGAAAGTGCAATTTCGTCTTCAAATTCGCCTTCAAAACGGTTTTCGGTTTTAAGGGAATCTATATCAATAAATTCACCCGAAAGTTTTGTTGAGCCTTTACCTATAATATATTTTATGCCAAGGCGGTTAAGTGCTGACTGCGACAGAGCCTCGGGATGTCGGCAGTTTACTAGGTATGGCTTGTTTCCGCTTCTTAAGACAGACCAGAAAGCTACAATCCATTCGGGACAGTTTTCCATTTCAAGAGCCACATATCCGTGAGTGGAGCCTATTTTATCTTTTAAAGCACAGGATGCTTCTTCGATGAGGGCTGCAGTTTCCCTGTAGGTTTGTGTGCATATGCGGTATCCGTCGGTATATTCAGATAATACAGCATCCCGGTTCTCGTTGAACATTATGTTGTAAAGTGCCTCAAAGTTCTTTGAAGAGCTTTCCAGCGCCTTGCTGTTTGAATTGATAATACTTTTTATATTCTTGTCCATGGGGCAAATTCCTATCTCTAAACAGTAGATTTATACACCTGATAAAAAAATCAGCCAATGAATAGTTATCCAATGGCTAATTATATCATATATTGTTGAAAAATGCAATATAAGTCTGTTTGAATTATCACAAAGAAAGAGCTGTAAATTAATTCCGAAAAAATAATTTACAGCCCTTTGAAATTTAGTTTAACTGAGATATAAACAGCAGTGCACCAATACCGCACATGCCAATGGAAATAAAGGAAAGAATTCTTCCTATATTCGGCATTTTGCCGGTGTTGCCCCTGTTTTTTGCAACTGATGCAAGGCATAGGGATACAATGGCACAAGCTATTCCGGAAATCCAGATTGACAGTAGGGAAGATGTCATATCATTCATGCCGTAATATGCTGGATAATCATAAAAGGTATCGTAAAATGATGTCAGTTCATCCAATGCAACCGAAAACAGTACACAAAGAATGGAAGAACAAATGGCTTCAATTCCAAGTATCATACTGATAATTCCCTGTATTTTACCGCCAAAAGCAGATTTGGGATAGGGTGCATTATGAATCACCGTACCGTAGTAAGTACTTTCGGTATAACTGTGTGAATACCGCGGCGGTGTATATGTGTCGTCAGGGACCTGTTCTATTTCAGTTCCGTTGCATCTTGAACACACGGTGGTGTATTGGGATGAAGTGTTACTGCAAATTTTACATCTGTACATGGTTAATCTCCGGTAAAATATAAAACGTTATAAAAGCTTTGTGCTTTTACGTTGAGCTGAGGCAAATAAACATTGCAATACCTGTCAGCACTATTGATACAATACCAAGTGCCTTGCCTGCTTTGGGCATACCGCTGTCAAAACCTTTGTTAAGAGATGCGGAACTTAAAGCAGTAGCCACTATGCTTATTGCAAGGGGAAACATATCCAGAATAAGCATTAAAAGTGCATACTCATCGTCAATAGAAGCCAGCAATATGGAGTAAAGGAAGAATGTGATTGCAGTGACAATGCTTCCAATACCAAAGCACATACCCACAATGCCTAAGGCTTTGCCGCCTCTTGGCTTGGGTGGGGTTATGTATCCGTAACCGCCGGAGTGGGTATTGTACGCAGGACCGGCATAATGAGAGTAGCGGTAACTGTCGCCGTAGGTGTAACCCGAATCACTATAATCGGAAGTCCTTTGGTTTATATAAATTCCGCCGTTTCTCTTTTGGGGAGCACACTCCAGATAAATATTGCCACACTTTACACACGCGGGTGTGTATTCGGAATATGTATGTCCGCAATGTTTACATACGTACATTGTAAACGCCTCCGATTAATATCTGAATCAGTAAGACATGGGGAATATGCAAAGTGTAGCAATTACTGCAGCACATATCCATGCAACAAGACCTACGATTTTACCTGTTTTGCTGATACCGCTTACAAAACCGTTTTCTATAGCGCCACCGGAAAACTTTCCGCCTACTATACCAAGGGGTAATGCAAACATAAGAGCAAGAACAAAGCCTGATGCACCGGATTCGTTTGCCGCATAATGACCATAATAGCTGCCCATGGAATCAAAGCCATCAACCATCAGGCAGAATGCGATGAATGCAAATACTGCACCGGCAATGGAAAGGGACATACCTACAATGCCTTTAACTTTGGCAGCAGCGGAATAATCTGCAGGTGTTGTGGGTGCAGCATATCCGCCATATACGGGACCGCTAACAGGTGCATTATATGCAGGTCCGCCTGTGGGTGCATTGTATGCAGGACCACCAACGGGTGCATTATATGCAGGTCCGCCTGCGGGTGCATTGTATGCAGGACCGCCAACGGGTGCATTGTATGCAGGGTCAGCTGCAGGGTTAGCATATGCAGGTTCTACAGGCTGATTAACAGGCATAGCACCTGCCACGGGAGCGTCAGCTACTTCTTCAATAGCATTGCCGCCGCACTTTGTGCAGAAATTGGAATACATTGGATAAGTCTGACCGCAATTTTTACAAACAAACATTTAAAAAACCTCCTTAACCTATCGGTTAAATATTTTTATTTAATCCCCTTTCAGAGGAAATTAACCAACTGAAGACATCAATATAAGAAATGCAATGGTGGCATAGGTATATATGCCTATCATACTTGTTACCCTTGCAGCCTTGGTTATGCCGCTGTTAAAGCCGTATTGGGATGCCTTGCGCGAAAGCACAAGAGAAATAACGGAAAGCGGTGCTAAAAATGCAATAAATATAAGTTCCTGAGGCTCATGTGTTGCTATATTCACAGATTCAAGATAACTAAAGGCAGCAAGTACAGCATAAACAAGACCGATAATGCCCATAACCATCGCTATAATTCCGCTTACCACAGCTCCTGCATCACGCTTCTTTTTGGGTTCTTCGTAATAATATCCTCCCACTGTTGCGGCAGGCAGTAGCGGAACCTTGGGTGTGTCGGAGCAGGGATTGGCAACGGGAATGTATACCACACGAGGTGCTTCGGATTCTGTAAAGGGTACTTCCCTGACGGGAGCCTTATAAACGGGTGCCTCGGAAATTGGCTTTGCTGTAAAGGGTATTTCTCCGGTTACTGTTTCAGAAGTGTTGCCCGGGCAGGCAGAAGTGTGTGTGCCGCTTTCTACAGCAACGTCTTTGATGCCGGGGCGGATTTCCTTACCGCAGAAATTGCAGTAGGCGGGACGTGAGTCGATAACCTTACCGCAAGAGGCACAAAAGCCGGGGATATAGGGAATTTCGTTTTTGCAATTCTGACATATTACGGGTGTATTTACTATTACAGAACCGCAGTTGCGACAAAAACTCATACTAACACCTCCAAAGTATGTATAATTATAGCATAAAAATACATAGTCTTCAAGTATTTATGGGGATTTTTTTCGAAAAATGTCATATTTATGCTTCCTATAATTAATAGAAACATACAAAAAGAAAAAATATTTAAATTTGGTGTTTACAAATATTTGAAAGTGTGTTATCATATATTCTAGTAAGAATTACAGGGCGTGCTATGCCTTGTTAAAAGTGGTATTTTAAACGACACATCTTCGTTTAAACAAGAAGGAGGAAATTTACAGATGAATAAGTTTTTTAGTGATCCTAAGGTTATTGCCAGCTATGCAGGCGCGTTGGTTATGGTTGCAATAATTGTATTGATGTTTGTACCTTTCTGGAATTACACAGGCACCAATGAAGATACATTCCAGCCCGAAGACAGAGTTACCTCTATTAACGGTTACTTGTGGTTCCCTTCCGATCATTCCGGCATAGAAGACGTTTTTAACGATTATGAAGAGGGCGGCATTAACTCTCTTTATGAATTAAGCCCCATGAACTATGACGAAAACGGTTATCTGGAAGATATTGATGCAAACAAGATTGCATTCCCCATTGGTTTACAGATTCTGTTTGGTGCATTTGGTATTGTAGCTTGTATCTGGAAGCCCAAGACAACATTTGTTGCTGTTCTTCCTATACTTTGCGGTCTTGTAGGTCTTTACGGTTATCTTGTAGTTCCTGCACTTCGTATGGGTACTTCAGCAATATGGATTGCATCTCTTGTCCTTTCTGTATTGGCAATTGTTGTTGGTGCATTAAGAATCGTGTTCGGTTTTAAGTTCAAAGATGAAATCGAAACCTTACGTGCGTAATTAATTTGAAGCATACATATTTCTAAAATGATATTGGCGGTGTAAATGATTTACACCGCCATTTCAATGGGCTGAATCTTATTTTGTTATTTAAGGGGGCTTGGTTATGAAGTGTCCGAAATGCGGAATGATTATAAACGAAGATCTGATGTTTTGCCCGGGGTGTAAAAGCAGGGTTGACTCTGTAGTAACATATGAAGAACCGGATTTTATTTATAACGATATGTCTGTGTATGATCCGTATGAAAATGATGGTGCGGACTATATTGTTGAAGACGAATATTACGACGAGGTAACCTCTTACCGCAAATCTTCAGCTAAAAAGAAAGCTTCAGACACCTGGCTTACGGTTCTGATTGCCGTTGGGCTTGGAATAATTGTAACTGTTGCGGCAGCTTTTATCATTATAGGAAGTCAGTCCCGTGAGGGAGGTTCGGAGGGCAATACTCACAGTTGCGCTCTGTGCTCCGTTAAACTTGATTCCGATGCAAAGCATTGCGATGAATGTGTATCTAAATACAGTTGCACAATATGTAACAAGGTAGCCAAAGATGTAAAGGAAGGCTTTTGCCCGGACTGCGCCATAGAGTATACCTGTGTGCACTGTAAAAATGTGGATAGCACCGTAAAGGACAGATACTGCAAGAAGTGTGCCGAAGAACTTAAGTGCAAAACAAAGGATTGCGATGCTATTGTTGAAAAAGGTTTCTATTGTAATGAGTGCGTAGATAATCTTATAGACGAAGAATACGGTAAAATATGCTTTGTGTGTGACAGTCCGTTGAAAAACGCAGAAATTTTCCTTATAGATACATATGGAATCGCATATTGCGAAGATTGCGATACGGGCAAATACTGTACTAATTGCAATGGTTATCTGGATGAAGCGAGTACAGATGATGTCTGCCTGTATTGTGCGCAGTATTTCTGCTATATATGCGAAGATATACTGGAGCAGGGAGAAGTTGCTGTTACCGATAAAAACGGCAGATACTATTGCGCTTCCTGTGATACAAATCACTATTGTAATAATTGCGGTGCCCCCATAAAATCCAGCAGGACAAAATGCAAGTCTTGCGGACAATGAAGTTTGCTGTGTTTTTTATTATGGTAGAATGAAACAACCGGTTTTAATTTGATAAAGTTGCCATATAAATAGAGTGTTTTTTTAAATACTTTGCAAGGAGAAGCATAAATGAGTAATACTACCATCGAAGGACAGGCGAAACAAATATACACACCCATTGGAGAAAGTGTATATTCCTTTCTGGTTAAAAAAAGTCATAACAGAGCTCATATGCCTGCGCTCAGCTACTTTGGCAACCGGATTACTTTTGGCAGACTTATGGAGAATATCGACAGAACTGCCGCAGCTCTCAACAAACTTGGTATTTCAAAGGGCGATACCGTTATTGTATCTTTGCCTTCTGTGCCACAGGCTGTGGAGCTGTTTTATGCAATTAATAAAATAGGTGCTGTTTTTTGCGGAATGGATTGCAGAAGCAGCCGTGATGAAATTATGGAAAGTATCTCTCAGGTAAAGCCTAAGGCGTGCTTTGTATCCGATTTTCATCTTAAAGCTTTCAAGGGTATTAAAGATATACCCATAATATGTGTAAGCTTTATGAAAACCATAAATCTTATATCCTCGTTTGCTTCGGTTTTTGTAGGCATTTTTACAGGGCGGTCAATGATTATAGCTTCCGGAAAGAATTTTATGTCTTATGGCAGATTTATTGCTATGGGTAAAAATACTTCTGTTAAGAAAGTCGATGTTGACCCACAGGAAGTATGTGCCTATTTTTATACAAGCGGTACTACCTACGGAAGAAAGTGTGCCGTGCTCACCAACGAAAATATTAATGCCTCGGTGCTTCAGTATGCTCTCTCTCAGGAGGGGGTGGAAGAAACCGACAGGTTTTGCACCATAATGCCGTTGTTTACCTGTTATGGAATAACTCTGGGAACGCACCTGCCCTTAATATTGGGGAAACAGGTCAGAATGATACCCCTTTTTACCGGAAAGAATATGAAAAGACTTCTGCTTTCGGAAAAACCGGGATATATATCCACGGTGCCTTCTCATTGGGATTATTTTATTAAAGATGATTTTACAAATGTGGATCTTAGCTTCTTTAAGGGCGCCATTGTGGGCGGCGATAAGCTGAGCATATCCGGCGAAGAAAAAATCAACTCCATTTTGCGCTCCTGCAACAGTCCCGGAAAGGTTATGAGGGGCTACGGCTTAACCGAAGCTGCAACAGCGGTAACTGCAAGTCCTTCCGATACGCCTGCAGGCAGTGTGGGAGTGAGTATGTGCTGGTCGGAAATAGGTATTTTTAAACCTCACACCGAGGAAAGTGTTTCCCGCGGTGAAAAAGGCGAGATATGTGTTTGCGGACCAAATGTTTTTAAAGGGTATTTAAATGATGAAGCCGCAACCGGAGAACTGCTTAAATGCCACTCGGATGGCAGAGTATGGCTCCATACAGGGGATATAGGATATTTTGATGATAACAACTTCTTGTATTTTTGCGAGAGAATAAAGCGTATATTTGTGCGGTTCGACGGAACAAAAATATCTCCGTATTTTATAGAACAGCAGCTGCACCGTTGCCCGGTAGTTGAGCATTGTCTTGTGTATGGTGAGGAAGACCCGAATCACGCTTACGGCAAATGCCCGGCGGTGCTGGTTGTGTTTAAGGAGGCTTGGTCTTCCGAAGATGCCGAGGGAATATTTAAACAATACATCAGAGATAACCTTGCCTATCACTTGCGGCCGGTTAAGATAAGTGTGGTTAATTCGTTACCCGTTACCAAAAGCGGAAAGCTGGATTATTTCAGAGCAAGCAGGACTATAAAGATATAATCGTAAAGATAAAAGGAAATGTAAAAAAAGCAATATCATTAAGTTAAGAAAAATGTCATTCTGAACGTAGTGAAGAATCTTTCTTAAAGATCCCCTTCGTAAGTTCCTTATGCTGATGTACAGTGTTGAAGAGAGCCTCGAGATTTACCTTGCTGTCCTCTCCTGTCTGATTGAGATATACCTGGATGTTTCCGCCCGGAATCATCTCGCAGTAGAGCGCATCAGGATTCCTTTCGCTGGTGTAGTCGAAATACAGCTTCTCCGAAATTTCCGCTACAGATGCATTCAGCAGCACGTTCTGACGGTCCAGGATAATGATCGGGTCTATGATATTCTCAAGATCACGGACCTGGTGGGTGGAAATGAGGATGACCGAATCTTCTCGAGTGTATTTTGTCACGGCTTTTCTGAACTGTGCCTTTGAGGGGATGTCAAGGCCGTTTGTCGGTTCATCCATGAACAGATACTTTGTGTTGCATGCGAGCGCGAAGGCGATGTATGTCTTCTTCAGCTGTCCGAATGACATCTTGTTCATCTTCTGCTGCGCATCGACCTCAAGGACATTCATCACCTCGTTGAATTTGCCCATGTCGAATCCTGTCCAGAATTTTCCGTAATTGGCAGCATAGTCCGCAGCTTTCATGTTCATTGCTGCAACCTCATCGCTCAGGTAGTACTGGTCGGCAAGGAATGCCGGCTTTCTGTCGTATGGAGCGTACCCGTCGATGTCTATCGATCCGAGCTGCGGCTTCTTGAGTCCGCAAAGCAAGGTCAGAAGGGTAGTCTTTCCGACTCCGTTTTCTCCGAGAAGGCCATAGATGCGGCCTTCCTCCAGATTCATGTTGATGTTCTTAAGAACATACTGTCCTTCGGTCTCCCCGTAGGTGAAACCAAGATCTTTGATTGTAATCATGGCTTTATATTGTTAATCTATCTGTTAAGTTCCCTTTCGGGATTTCATTTATAGTGTATTAGTGAAGTAGTACACTGCAAAGGTAGATATAATTTTCATTTCTGCAAGAATTTTTGCAGAAAATTTTCAAAAGAAATTTTCGCGTGGAATGTAACTGGTTGATTGTCAGTAATATCTTGCTACCCACGTGCCGTCAAAGGGGAGCACGTGCAGGTAAGGAAGCGGCTGATGCACAGGAAGTTGTGCTCCACTAGCGATGGCGATGATGTAGGGCGGTCTTGATGTTTTCCTGCAGGGTCGGCTGTTCTGAAGCGGGGAGGGCCCAGTTCAGGAAGCGTTCGCGGATATAGTTCACGGTCTGTGCGGACGGATGGCACATGTCTTCCGCGTAGAAGCGGTAGTCGCGAAGTTCGTCCATTACGATCTCGTATGCAGGGAAGTAGTCAGCAATGTAGAAAGGTCTCATGCTGAGATCGGCTGGCAGTCCGGCCATGAGTTCTTCGATGCCGAGCAGGAGTGTGGATTTGCTTATCTGGTTTTCATGGGCTCCATCCTTGAAATGGCGGATAGGGCTGACGGTGAATATGAACTGCTTCCGGGCACATCCTTCGGTGGAGCAGCAGAGCTCGATCACCCTGTGGAGCGCGGAGACGACCTCATCACATGAGAGACGGAGTCGCAGAAAGTCCGATGCCGGCTGCTTGAGGCAGTTTGAGACTATCCTGTCGGTCTTCCTGTGTCTGAAACACCAGCTGGTGCCGAGGGTGATGATCACCTTGTTGCATTCCATAAATCGCTTCCTGGCAGCCTCCAGGGCCTTGTTCGCATTGGAAAGGAAATCTTCAATGGTCTCGCGCGCAAACGAAGTGTGGTGGCTGAATGTGCACCAGCGCATGTCTCCGGCCCCGATCTGTATGCAGTCTTCCTCGGTGAATGGCGTGTCGGTCAGCAGTCTTTCGATGCTGTGAAGAATGGACATGGGATTGTACAATGTGCCGAACGGATTGATGCATACATCGAATCCGAATTCTTCGAGCTGTCTGCCGATGCTGTCGGAAAAGCAGCTTCCTAGCATCATGATCCTGTCGTTATATGATATGCCGACTCTGCATGGGACGTCGGTCACCGGGGTCTGTAATTTCAGCATGTCGTCAGATTTACTCGACAAATATAGTCTTAAAAGCACAAAAATGGCTCATTCTGTTCTTCTGACCGTCAAAAAATACCTCGAAAGCACAAAAATGATCGATTTTGTGCTTTTAACTGAAGTCTCTTTCCTATCTTTGAATGATTTAACCGGAAACTTATGATGAAATTGTTCTGTTTACGCTCAATAGCGATACTTGCAATATTCTTTCTGACCTGCCACCTTTCAACGGCGCAGACCGATGGCGATAAGGTGAGGTTTGCCTATGATGTCGATTTCGAGATGAATTTCGACAACAGAGAGTTTGACCGCAGCCGTTTCAGCAAGGCCATGACCATATTCGGAGCCCGTCTCACCCCTTCGGTCGGCATTACAGTGCCGCAGAGCGAGAAGAATATGAATCACAGGCTTATGGTCGGACTTGATGTGATGAAGGATTTCGGCGCATCTCCTGTTTCGGAGGATCTTGCCGGAGGTGCGTCAGATGAAGTTTCTCCTGCCTTGAACAACAGAAATCTGCTTCGCGAGATCACCTTATATTATATGCTCGAAAAGAAGTCTGCAAAGACCGGTCTCCATATGTATGCCGGAATCTTTCCGCGTACTGCATCCGAAGGATTTTACTCGGAGGCATTCTTCTCTGATTCCCTCAGGTTCTATGACAATAATCTCGAAGGTCTTCTCCTGAAGATATATCGTCCGAAGGCATATTGGGAAGTCGGATGCGACTGGATGGGCAAGCCTGGATATGTCAGAAAAGAGAAATTCATGATTTTCTCGTCAGGTGTGAGTCATGTGGCTCCTTTCATGGACATGGGATATGCTGCATACATGTATCATTTCGCAGGCTCCGGAAAGGCGAGGGGAGTGGTTGACAATGTCCTGCTGAATCCATATGTCAAATTTGATTTCGGCAGCAGGATGAACATGCAGGAGTTCTCGATGCGTTTCGGATGGCTCCAGGCCATGCAGCACGACAGGGTCTTTGTGGGACATTATGTCTTCCCGTGCGGCGGCGAGTTCGACCTCGAGATGAGAAAGTGGAATGTGGGCATACGCAACAAGCTTTTCTATGGCACAGACATGATGCCGTATTACAACAGCCTGGATGCCGGTGGTGATAAATACGGGAACCGTCTGTACATGGGTGATCCATTCTTCAGGATCCATGATGACGGAACGGCCGGCCCGGGAATGTACGACAGGTTCGAGGTGTTTTATGAGCCGCATGTCGGCAAATACCTGTCCATAAGGATTTCAGCCCGTTTCCATTTCCATGATTTCAGGTATTCCGGCTGTCAGCAGATGGTAGGAATCATTTTCAATCTTCATAAGATGGAGATTTCTCGACTTCGCTCGAAATGACAGTCAGGGGGCTCGAAATGACAGTCAGGGAGCTCGAAATGACAGTCAGGGGGCTCGAAACGACAAAAAGATAACGAGATTATAAAGGTAATGATATGAAAAAGATAGTACTGGCAATAGTTGCGGTGGTGGCAATGGCTGCTTCATGCTGCGGACCTAAGGACGGGGAATATACATTCCGTCTTTTGACGACAAATGATGTGCATGGACGATATTTCGACTCGCTTTATGTGACCGACAGGACAAACAATGCGCTTACGAACGTGGCATGGTATGCCGATAGTGTCCGTGTTGCAGAAGGAGCTGAAAATGTGATACTTATAGATGCTGGTGACTGTCTTCAGGGAGATAATGCCGCATATTATTACAACTATGTGGATACCACATCGAAGCATCTTTTCGCCCGCATGGTGGAATATGCAGGGTATGATGCAGTGGTTGTCGGAAATCATGACATTGAAACAGGTCATCCGGTTTATGATCGTCTCATAGAGACCATGAAAGTGCCTTTCCTTGCAGCCAATGCGATCCGTACCGACAACGGCAAGCCATATTTTCAGGAATATGTGACCTTGAAGCGTCATGGCTTGAGCATCACTATCATCGGGTTTACGAATCCGAACATCAAGGGATGGCTCTCGCCGCTTCTCTGGGAGGGAATGACATTCGAGTCGCTCCTGCCTTTTGCCCAGGAGTGCGTCGAAAGGATCGCAGCAAAGGAAAAGTCTGATGTTGTCATAGTCGCTGTTCATGCCGGCACTGGCGAAGGCGACGGAAGCATGCTTGAAAGCCAGGGTCTGGACCTTTTCAAAAGTCTCCGAGGCGTTGATTTCGTCGTATGTGCTCATGACCACAGGCCGGTGATCCACAAGAATGACAGCATCTGCCTGATCAATGCGGGCAGCCATTGCCGCAATCTCGGTTTCGGTTCTGTGACCGTCAAGGTGGAGAACGGAAAGGTTGTTTCAAAGACCTTGGATGCCGCACTGCTCCCTGTAGATAAGAAGAATGTTGACACGAAGATGCAGGAAATGTTCCGTCCGGAATTCGAGGCTGTAAAGGCGTTTACATTGAAGGAAGTCGGCGAGCTCAAATCAGATCTCCGTACCCGTGATGCATACAGGGGAATGTCTGATTATGTCAACCTCATCCATACCCTGTCGCTCGGTTGCACGCCTGCGCAGATTTCATTCGCAGCCCCTCTGACCTTCAATGGCTTCGTGAAGGCGGGTACATTGGTCTACAATGATCTCTTTACGATTTATCCTTTTGAAAATCAGCTCTTTGTCGTTAAGATGACCGGAAAGGAAATCAAGGATTGCCTTGAATATTCCTACGATAAATGGATCAATACCATTCCGTCTGCTGACGGGCATCTGCTCAAGATCACGAACGAACCGGACCCTCGTACAGGACAGAAACGCTGGTCGTTCATAAACCGTTCATACAATTTCGACTCGGCCGGCGGCCTTGTTTATAATGTGGATGTGACAAAGCCATCGGGAGAACGTGTCATCATTGAGTCTCTTGCCGATGGTACAGCATTCGACGAATCCGCAGAGTATAATGTTGCCATGACCTCATACCGTGCAAGCGGCGGAGGCGATATCCTTCGTGAAGGCGCCGGCATAGATACGGACAGGATCGCCGACAGGGTAGTGGAATATTACCCCGAAATCAGGAACATCCTCTACGACTATCTTGTCACGAACGGTGACATAGACCCTGCAAAGATCGGTGACAGGTCCGTGATCGGCGAATGGCACTTCGTCCCATCCAACCTCGCTGATCCAGCCCTCGATCGTGACATGGATCTTCTCTTCCCTCGCAAATAAATCATTTGACTGATATAAAAATCGGAAGGTAGATATGTAGGTGACATGCCACCCCCGGCCAGGGGGTGCCTCCCGATAGGGAGGCGGGGGTCACCGGAGTATCTACCTTCCGATTTTTATGACCATAATTACATCAGTCCCAACAATTTACTGCGCGAAAGCATGCATGCCCCGATCGGCCCCGCCTTCTCTCCCAACTTCGAAAACTTGATCGTAGTATCCTTGTTGACCATATTGAGTGAATGCTTCTGTATCGCACTCTTGATAGGCAGGAGCAGGTATTCCTTCACCTTTGAGACGATTCCTCCGATCACGACAAGCTCCGGATTGAAAATGTTGATGAGACCGGCGATCGCCCTTCCGAGCACACTTCCGATTTCCTCCACAACCTCAATCGCAAGCACATCTTCCTCATTTACAGCATTGAGGATATCGTCAAGGGTGATCTCCTTTCCTTCGGAATGCTTGTCCGAAAGCAGTGATGCCCTTCCTTCCGCGAGCTTCTCCATGAATATCCTGTGTAAGGCAGAACCGGATGCGCCCGTCTCAAGACATCCAGTCTTGCCGCAATGGCATATCTGGTCATTGTCCAGAAGCGGGAAATGTCCGATCTCGCCGGAGAATCCGGATTTTCCGTATGAAAGCTTACCGTCCGAAACCATGCCCATACCCAGTCCCCACGAGACATTGATGAAGAGCATGTCATCTTCGTCGTTGGCGACTCCGCAGATATATTCGCCGTAGGTCATTGCCCTGGAATCATTCTCGACATATACGGGACGCTTCAGCTCGTCCTCGAGAAATGATGCGATAGGCCTGTCCTCTCCTATGAAGTAGGAGAAGCAGTATCCGGTCTCGTTGTTCACTCGTCCGCTGAGATTGAAGCCGTATGCCAGCACATCTTCAGGCGCTATGTCGACCTTGCCAAGCATGTCGAGGATGTATGAACATAACTCTTTGAATGAAGCCTCGGAATTCATCAGTGTGAACGGAACCTCTTCCTGATATTCGAGAAGCTGGCCTTTGAAGTTAGTGACAGCTATGCTGATGCTTCTGCGTCTCACCTCCGTGCCTACGAAATAGCCTGCAGAGGGGTTCAGACCGTAGATGCTCGGTCTTCGTCCTCCGTTTGTGCCCTGCTTGCCCATGTCCACAAGGAAACCTTCTTCAATCAGCTCTCCTACCAGTTTTGTTATGGTAGGGATGCTGGTGTTCAGTTCCTTGCTGAGGTCGGCGATGCTATAGTCGCCCTCATTGATGCAGAGCGCGATTATCTGCTTCTTGAGTATGGCGTTCTTGCCGTCTATATTGCTTAAGAAAGTTCCATTCATAGTTTGTGTCCGGTTTATTTTCTGTTTTCCCAGTATGCTTCGATTTCCTCGAGAGTCTTTCCTGTGGTCTCTGGAATCACTTTCCACATGATGAGCATGTATGGAACGCAGCATACTGCGAAGATGAAGAATGTGCCTGCCTGGCTCCATCCGAGGAGTACAGGGGTGAGTTGGCCGATGAGGTATGTGCCGATCCAGAGGGCGAAGCCTGCAATCGACATTGCACGTCCGCGTACGCTGTTAGGATACATCTCTGAAAGAAGCACGAATACGATTGCAGAAATCGAGATGGCGCAGCAGAATACGTATGCAAGGAAGAATGTGAGCATGAAGCCGTTTCCGAGGCCGATCTGTGTTCCCCATGCGAAGTAGATGCCGATGGCGAGGAGGCAGATGATCATGCCTGATACTCCCCAGTAGATCAGCTGTTTGCGGCCTACGCGGTCGATGATGAATACGGCAAGGATGGTTGTTACGCAGTTCACAACGCCCACGAGTACTGTCGAGAACATAGGATTGTCGAATCCTGCGTCAGCGAAGATCTTAGGACCATAATAAAGAACTGCATTGACGCCCATGAACTGTCCGAGGATAGCTATGGCGCTTCCTGCAATCACTGCTACGAGGATGCCAGGCTTGAGAAGGTCTGACCATTTGCCGTTTGTCTCGCCTTTGAGAGATGCGTTTGTCGTATTGATCTCTTCCTTTACTTCCGCTTCTGTCGCGTAGATCTTGCCGAGCACAAGGGATGCCTTGTCAAGCTTTCCGTTGACGATCAGCCACTTAGGACTTTCCGGAATGAAGAATATGATGAAGAAGAAGAGAAGGGCAGGTATTGATTCGCTTCCGAGCATTCCGCGCCACATCTCGCAGTTCCACATGTTTGTCCACAGCTCACCGGATACTGACATGTCGCCATTTATGTCGATCACCCAGTTCATCAGATATGCCAGAAGGAATCCGACAGTCACTGCGAGCTGGTAGAGAGAGACGAGGGTTCCGCGGATCCTGGCAGGGGATACCTCTGATATATATATAGGTGAAACGATAGATACGATACCGATGCCGACTCCACCGATGATTCGGTATGCTACGAGTCCGTCAAAGCTTCCGCATACTGCGCATCCGATAGCTGAGATGCTGAAGAGGGCTGCAGATATGAGCATTGTAAGCTTTCTTCCGAGGTAGTCGCTGAGCGATCCGGCGACGAGCACGCCGCAGATCGATCCGATGAGGGCACAGCCTACATACCAGCCTTCCATCATGTCAGTGAGGGCGAACTGGCTCTTTACGATTGCAGTTGTTCCGGAGATGACCGCTGTGTCATATCCGAAGAGGATTCCTCCGATGGCGGCAACCACCGCCATGAAGATCACGTATCCGATTGTATTCTTCATAAGACGTCATTGTGTGAGATCCTCACGTCGCTGCGCTCCTCAGGATGACAGAGAAAATGGTCATCGTTTCTCCTCAGGATGACGTTAAATGTCATTGCGAGGAGCCCGAAGGGCGACGTGGCAATCTTTGTTATTTAATGTTAAAATATTCCTTATACCTATTATATAAATTACCTGCTGCACCGTAAACCGACTGCGGGCTCAGGAAGTGAGGGAACTCGAAGGTGATTGCCTTGTCATATCCGCAGCGCTTCGCGGCCTCCAGCTTGAGACGGAGCTTGTCGAATTTGATAGGGAGGAACTTGATAGGCATGTCGCGGTCGAATGTCTCTGCATTGGTCCAGCACTGCATTCCGTATTTGTCTGCCATCTTCTTGTTCACGCTGAAGAACGCGTCAAGCTCGTCATAGTCGATGTGACCGTCCTGGAAGGCTACAGCGTCCACAACGTCATGGATGCCCTGGAAAATCTGGCTCCACTCTCTCTCATGTGCTTCGATGGAAACGGCGTCCTCCTTTGTCAATGCCGCTCCTGCTGCGCTCACTGCCTTCTTTCCGTCGATCCAAGGCGAGATGAACACAGGCATTCCTCCTGAAACCTCCTTGCACTGCGCTCCCATTGCGTGGAATGCGTCGACCGCTCCGATTGTGTCACGGCTGATCTCGGTGCTGAGGTACCATCCTCCGAAGCTGTCATACTTCTCGCCATACATCTTCCATACCTCGTCGATGACGTACTTGTTGTCCTCGATCTCATGGCTCATGTCCTTTGTGTCCCAATAGACTCCCGAGTCATAAAGTCCGAGGTAGAATTTCATTCCGTGCTTCTGCGCAAGGCGGCAGAACATGTCGATGAGGTCTACAGAAGGCATGTAGCATCCCTTCTTCAGGAGATATGGGGAAGGGTAGGTGATGAACTTGCGGTATCCGCATCTGATGTCGATCACGGTGTCGATGCCGATGGCCTTCATATATGCGAAGTCCTGGTCCCATTCCTTCTCACCCCAGTTCTGGTGAGGTATGTCGTGTGAGATTTCATCAAGGAATGTTCCTGTTATGCGGAGTCCGTTGTCCTTCGGCACTATAAGTCCTCCGGCAGCGGTATCAATGTGTGATTCCTCGTTTTTCGGGGTGCATGAAGAAAGCAATGAAGGCGCAACGAGAGCTGATGCTCCACCGATCGCCATGGTCTTCAGAAATTCTCTGCGGTCGCTCATGTCTTAGTGTTTGTTAATTATTTTAATAATTCAATTTGCAAATATAATAAATTTCTTATATCCTTTTATAATTCTCCCTTGGCTTTGGCCATTAATTTTGTCTAAACCATCCGAATTTCATGATGAAATTTTTAAAATTGCGGCAGAATTATTAAATATTTTAAATATTTCACATAAATTTATTGCTAATAGTAAAAAACTTCGTATTTTTGTATGTTCTAAACTGACTTAAAATGAAAATGATAAAGACCTTTCTTGCTGCATTTGCTGCACTCGCTCTCCTAATCTCTTGTAAATCAACGGAGAAAGAGGCTGTCAACCATAATTATATGTGGTTTGACTGCGAGGCTAACTATGCCACACTTTCGCATCCTGATTCGATCAGGTATTATCTCCAGAAGTCAAAGGATCTCGGATTCGGCAATGTCGTTGTCGATGTGAAGTCCATCATGGGTGAGGTCCTCTACGACAGCGAGATCGCTCCATATATGGGCGATTGGGAAGGTGTGGAGAGAGCCCGCGACTACGATATGCTCGGGTATTTCATCGAGTATGGACATGAAATGGGACTCAAGGTGTTCGGCTCGCTCAATGTATTTGCCGGTGGCCATAACTATTTCGACCGTGGTGTCGTATATATGGACAAGGCTGCATGGCAGTCGATCTGTTATCACAACGGAGTGCTGACTCCTATCTCTGAGATAAAGTCGAACTATAACTGCATGATGAATCCGTCAAACCCTGAAGTCCAGGAGTATCAGATCGAGATCCTCAAGGAGTTTGCGCGTAAATACCCTGAGGTTGACGGACTTATCTTTGACCGTGTCCGTTATGACGGCATCACTGCAGACTTCAGCGAGCTTTCTAAGAAGCAGTTCGAGGAGTATGCAGGTGTGACAGTGGAGAATTTCCCGGAGGACATCCTCAGCTGGTATGACGAGGATGGCAATCTCCGTGACACATGGGTTCTCGGTAAATATGCAAAGCAGTGGATCGAGTGGCGTGCAATGGTCATCCATGATTTTGTGGAGAAGGCTCATGAGGCTCTCAAGGAAATCAACCCGGATCTCATCATCGGTGATTATACAGGAGCATGGTATCCGACATACTGGCAGCTCGGCGTGAACTGGGCAAGTCAGGAGTATGACCCATATCAGGTACCGCAGTACCATTCATGGGCAACAGAAAATTACTGCAAGTCAGGTTATGCCGAGATGCTTGATGTATATATGACCGGTCTTTATTATACCCTTATTACAAAGGAGGATGTAGACAAGGCTACGGGTGTCGTAGGGCAACGCAGCGAGGCCGGTATGGACAACAGTCTTACTTATTGTTACAGCGTCGAGGGCGGTGCAGAGATCGCAAAGGAAATCACGAAG
>JAZQFN010000053.1:0-3915 GCA_045539515.1 Clostridia bacterium | reverse complement strand
GACCATGCAGATGTACCGTAAGAAGTGTCATCGTCTTTTTGATAACCTTTGGAAAGGTGCGAAGAACGAGCGAAAGATGCGCACCTGCCTGTACGGTTGGCTCGCTGCAAAGATGGGCGTGGATACCTCGGATAGTCATTTCGGTTATTTCGACCTTGAGCAGTTAAGAGAAGCCGAAAGGATCTTAACTCTGGTTCAAGATAAACGACCGGTCATCAGTAAAAAAGGCCGTCTTCGTTTTGAGGGATGAGGAGGCGGTTCGATGTTTGCAAAGGAAACTAATCTTGAAGCAGTCAAGAGCGAAGCAAGAGCTTTTCTGTATTTGGATATCAAGGTAGAAGAAAAGTTTGGTCTATTCGTGCAGCATCCTTATTTCGGACAGGTAGTTGATGCTGTTCAGGTGAACGGTAAACTAGAGATGGTAGATCTTAGGGAACCTGAAGGATTGAGAAAAGTGCGGGAACGTGTGCGAAAAACAATTGATGCGGTTGAGCATTATTCGCAGTTTTTTGTTTTTGTTAGAGCACCGTTTCTGCCTGCGTTCTTTAAGTTCACTCAAAGCTATCTTAGTCTAAAAGACTATTCAGAAGCATTAGCTGATGTTTGGACGCTTGTTGAGTTCCCAAATGTTGATGTCAATGTGAGCACAAGGGAATTTATAGAGTATTTCCAGAGAGCTCATAAAGAATGGTTGATGGACGAAGACGAGTACGAGTTTTATAAGAACTTGCCGGAAGAAATTACGGTATACAGAGGCACAGGCAAAGGCGCAAGGCATCTGCTCGGCCTTTCCTGGACGTTGGATTATGAAAAGGCGAAATGGTTTGCTACGCGATGGAATAAAAAGGGCGTAATCTATAAGGGAAAAATCCGAAAAGAAAACGTTCTCGCATATTTTTCTCGCCGAAATGAGTCCGAGGTTGTGATTGATGTCGGTAAGTTAATTGATGTCGAAGAAATTACGTATGAATTTAATGAAGGAGAAGATTAAAATGAGAGCAACAGGAATTATTAGAAGAGTGGACGATTTGGGCCGCATTGTTATCCCGAGAGAAATCAGACGTGTGTTAAAAATCAGTGAAGGATGCCCGCTTGAATTTTTTACAGATAATAATGCGATCTGCCTAAAGAAATATCAGCCTTATGAAACGGAAACGTGGGAAAAGGCTAATAAGATATTGTCACCACTGCTTAAGAACTTTGCCATTTTAGATGGCTACGGAGATGCAGTTAAATGTAATGGGATTAAAGTAAAGGATCTTGAAGAAGCACAAACCCGTCAAGATTTGGTTGTTAAGGAATATTGCCAACATGGTGATAGGCTTGCTTATCTTGTGTGCAGTAAAAGCAATGAAGAGATAAGAATTAACCTTGCAGGAGAAGTGCTTATCAATTTCCTTGAAGAAGATGAGTAAATAAAAAGCATCGGAGACCGTAAGGTTTCCGATGCTTTTTTGTTAAAGAATATGTTAATCTCGTTTGATGTTTTTAAAAAACAGAGATTTCTATATCTTTTGCTTCTGAGCAAAATACTTTCCATTGGGTGCTTTCGCCTGGAGCTAATCCTTCAGCACCAACCGCATAAGTCCATACTGTATCGGTTACTGTGCCGGAACTGTCTTTCAAAGCAATCTTAATTTTGATGAAGCTAACTGCTTTTGAGGAGTTGTTTGTTGCAGTTCCGCTTATATAGGGGCCGTTTGCAGAATGATATTTACCGCTGATTTTGACTCCGTCAAATGTTATGGCATCTGAACCGTCTTGGCGGTTCTCAACTGCTTCATAATTTGTTGCGTTGCTATATTTGTTTCGTTCTAATTCAAAGGTATTTGACATTGCAGAGCCATTGTTAAAATAACTTGTGAATCGTGCATTGAATTTTAGGTCATCTTGTAAATGCCAACCGCAAGTACATAGATTGTTATTGCTGATTTGGTCATGTTGTTGGCTACTTCCTTTTTCAATCAAATAATTTGTTGCACAATTCCCGCCAACAATACTGTCGATGTCGGAATGAACTTTTTGCATAATTGAAGGTGTCACTACTTTGTTATCAAATTCGAATTCTATTTTGTAAAGAGTATTTTTCCAATCAAAAAGGAAGGTAGCTGTGCCTTTGCAATTTTGAACACTCAGAATGTTTTCTATAACCATTTCACAGGAATGATAAGCGTTATATATCTGCTTTACCTCAAAAGTGGTGTTCGTGCCCTTCTTTTTATTTATGTACTGTTGTACTATTTCTGTTGTGGCATCAGGTGTTGAAAGGAGACCTATGGGTAGATCACCATAATACTCGCACTCAAAAGAACTCCAGTCGGTAGAAACCGGTTTGACTTCCTCCTGTGGTTGTTCATTTATTTTTTCATTATTACTTGAATAAGTTAGTGTGTTGTCAGAATTATCTTTTTGTGGAGAGCTTGCGCAAGCAGATAAAAGACACAACAAACTTAAACATAAAAATATAGATATCAGTTTTCTCATGTTTGACACTCCATAGTTTATCGGGATTAAACGGCATGCAAAATTCTGTGCCGTTTTTCCTTATTCAGATACAGCAACTACAATCCCATTTTTAAAGTATACGTATCTGTTTTGTGTGTAGCACCATTGTTCTGTAACTCCCCAGGAGTATGTAGTTTTGTTGACTCTTTGAGGCTTGCCCCATGCGCCATTTTCAACATCGCTTTTTGACATTCCGGGGTGGGGTGGTGTGTTTTTAATTCGCTCCTGTTCAGCCAAATATTCTTTCCATTTTTGGCCTTCTTCGTTTGCTTTTTTAGCTCCCTCAAATGAATAGTAGTAGCTAAGGTTGTCAGGAAATTCTTTGTTTAGGTCCATTAAAACAACAAGAGAATCTGAATCTTTTGGAAGCTTGAGAAGATAGTTGTTGTTTTCAAAGAAAAGAACCCATTCTTCTTCATTGGATTTGTTTGTATGTATTCCGAGTCTTGTATTATAATGACCAGTGGGGATGTCTTCGTTTTCGGAATCTACAATTACAGTGGTGCCGTCAACAAAGATGGTTTTGTCAAGGTTTTTTCTGTCGAACTTTGTACCCTGTACAGCGTAGATCATTTTACAAACATCATATTCTTTTGAATAATCAAGAGACTCGTTTTTGTTGGATATCGTCCAGTACTGATAAGCATTTAAATAATCATTATTGTCGTAGAATGATTTTCCTAATAATACAAAGTTGTCAGTACAACTGTTAATGGCGGATTGGATATCTTCTTTTGTTACGGAGGTATTATTAGTAATATCGTTTTCATCAATAGACAACAATAGAGTATAAGCTGCTATCCAATCTTTTTTATTAATTAAATCCATAGAATTGTTGTATTGTACTGCAACATCTACTGCATCCGCTGTCGAAGATCCTTCGCTTTGTGAATTGTCACTTTCTGGAATTTCCTGCTGGCTGCAACCGCAAAGGAATATTGAAAGAATAAGGAAGACAGAAAGAATATATTTGAATTTCATTTTTAACACCTCAACGCGCATTTTATACTATTATATATCAAAGCCCCAAAAATAGCAATATAATAGCTTATCTCTATTGCTTGTTTCTGCTTGATGTAGTATAATATATACAATTAGGGGGTGAGTGCAATAAAAGTAGCACTTGGAATAATTGTTATAGTGGCAACCATAGTGATTGCACTTAGACAGCCGGCGAACAAAATGGGCAGGATAGTCTGCATATTCTTATGTGGAGTTCTTGCGTTTGTTGCCGTAGCAAAATTACCGGACATAGAGAAGAATGATGATAAGAAGGGAAGCAATGTTTATTCTTCCTACTATGAAGACAAAGATTACAAACCCAGTGGTAACAGTGGACCGGCAGTTAACAGAACACCTGCAATGACCAAAGAGGAAGCAGAAAGACTTAAGGGAACCGGCTATCACGGG
>JAZQFN010000052.1:0-5734 GCA_045539515.1 Clostridia bacterium | reverse complement strand
TCCGCACCAAAATCTATTCAAAAATACAAGATTTTCAGGTCGAAGAATTTTAAGATTATCAAAAATCGTTATAATCGAGCCAAAAACGCAGGTAATCCTGTCGGATTGGCGAGTATTTTGGTGATGATTAGAGCGATTTTTGTATCTTAAAATCGGAGTTCGGATAGTACTCCAATGGCTATACATTACGTCACCGTACTCTCCCCGGTACTCGTCATAAAAGGGCGAATGACAAAGAATAATTATTTTCCTATCGGTAACTAAGGCTGTGTTTTTTACCCAGTCAAGTTGCTTTTTGCCAAAGCTCCATATTGGTGTGGGATTTTCCGCTTCAAGGTCTGAATCGTGAGGTATGGAAAGCACCACAAATCTTGTATTGCAATCATCAAAGTCTGTGTAGTAATAAGCACCCTCTCCGTATACGGCATTTTCAAGACCGTATTTATCCTTTACACACTCATTCCAGAAATCGGGCTTAAAGAAATCAGTACCTATGGCATCGTGATTGCCGTGAACATTTATTACCGGACATGAGCATGTTTCATATAGCTTATCCAGAAGTGAGTTGATTCTCCTTTTAAGCTCATTATTTTCTATTTGAAATTCCCTGCCAAGCATTGCAAAATTATCACCCAGGTTTATTACTCCGTGAAACTTCACTTTGGATTTAAGAATTTTCAGTGCTTTAAAAAGCTTTTGGGAAGAATCCGACATAGCATCTTCCGTATGTAAATCTGTAAATAACGGAAATACAAGAGTATCCTCAAAGGTAAGGTCTTTAAGCTTTATTTTGATTTCTTCTGCTTTTAAACTTATGTCTTCCGAAAATTCTTTCATAATAAATCCACTCTGTTTCTTTCCTTGCCCCCAAAATACGCTTCCATATTAAGGAGCATCTCGGTAAAACATCTTTCTCTTGCCTCAATGCTACCCCAAGCCATATGAGGTGTAAGGCACACATTGGGGTAATCTTTTATATCAAAAAACGGACTTTCTTCGTCAAATGGTTCTTTGGAATAAACATCCGACCCCAAACCTGCTATTCTGCCATCTTTCAGTGCTTTGCACAGAGCAATTTCGTCTGTCACCAAACCTCTTGCGGTGTTTACCACAATGGCATTTTTCTTCATTTTTAAAATACGTTCTTCGTTTATGAGGTTCTCTGTTTTATCACTTAATGGTATGTGAATTGTAATAATGTCGCTGTTTTCTATGAGAGTATCTATATCGGTACAGTTAACACCTTCAATGGGTGTTCTCTTGTAGGCAAGCACATTACAGCCAAGTGCTTTGGCTATCTCACCTACCCGGGACCCTATGCCGCCATAGCCAACTATGCCCCAGGTTTTGCCCAGAAGCTCATGATAAACCGGAGTAAGTATATTGGCACAACCGCCTTTGGAATAGCTTCCGTCTGAGGTATAACCCATATACTCTTTAAGGTGATTTACAAGATAAAGCACCATAGACACGGTAACCTGCGCCACGCTGTACACAGAGTAGCCCGGCACATTGCACACCGCAATGTCCCTTTTTCTGCAGTATTCAAGGTCTATGTTGTCGTAGCCTGTGGCAGCCTCGCATATAAGCTTTAAGTTGGTGGCGGTGGAAAGGTTTGATTCATTAAGCTTTACCTTGTTTACAAACACCACATCAGCATCGCCTATGTGCTCTGCTACCTCTTGGGGACTTGTGGCATCATGGCAGATAACCTCGCCGTAGCGGGATGCTTTGGAAAGGTCCAAGTCTTCGCCAAGGGTAAGTCTGTCGAGAATTGATATTTTCATAGTATTTATTCCTTTACAACACAAACGGAGATTTCTTAAATCTCAAAAACTTTTCCTATAATTATTGTTTCAGAAACAAATCTTTCCGGGATTAAGAATATTTTTGGGGTCAAACACACCCTTAATACCCTTCATAAGCTCAATCTGAGTTGAGCCGTACTGCTTCTTGAGATATTCCTTTTTAGCGTAGCCTATACCGTGTTCGCCGGACACAAGTCCGCCAAATTCTTCAGCCTTTTGGTACATACGGTCGAAGCATTTATTGAGTATCTCCTCCCAGGCTTTGTCATCAAGGGAATCACGGCATATGTAAATGTGAAGGTTGCCGTCGCCTGCGTGTCCGAAGCTGGGTATGCGGACATTCATTTCCTCTGCAAGAGCGTGGGTAAACTTTATAAATTCATCAACCTTGTTTACGGGGACTACCACATCGCACTCATCCATTTCGGGAGTGGATGCTTTAATTGCCTCAAGGAAAGCGCCACGGGCAGACCACACGGCTTTTTTGCGTTCTTCCGTATCCACTATGTATGCATCAAGAGCACCGATTTCAAGGCATAAGTCAGCTACTGTCTTCATATCTGCCTCAACCTGAGCATCGGTGTTGCCGTCAAAGGTAAGGAGAATATAGGCATCATTTTTTGTGTCGGGGAATTTCTTTCCGAGATAGCTTTCCGAGAAAAGAATGGTATCTCTGGACATATATTCTATAGCTGTGGGAGTAACCTTGGAACCGAAAATCTTTGGTACAGACTCTATGGCACTCTTCATATCCGAGAAAGGCACAAGAAGACTCACGGAAATCTTGGGAAGAGGCACGAGTTTGAGTATTGCCTCGGTAATAATGCAAAGTGTACCCTCGGAGCCTACCACAAGATCCTTTAAGCTGTAGCCGGAGCTGTTCTTTGCAATTTTACCGCCAAGGGTTTGTATGTCACCATTGGGCATTACCACGGTAAGTCCTCTTACATAATCTCTGGTAACACCGTACTTTACGGCTCTCATACCACCGGCATTGGTAGAAATATTACCGCCTATGGTAGCGGACTTTTCGCCCGGGTCTGGTGGATAGAGAAAGTCATTTTCTTCGCAAAATGCCGCAAGTTCCATAAGAAGCACACCGGGTTGTACGGTAACTGTAAGAGTATCGGGGTCAAGCTCTAGTATTTTGTTCATTCGGGTTGTTTCCATAAGGATACCGCCCTCAACAGGAACAGCAGAACCCACAAGGCCTGTACCGCTTCCGCGAACAGTAACGGGGATTACCCTCTCATAGGCAAGCTTCATAACCTCGGAAATTTCTTGAGTGGTATGAACTCTTACAAGAACCTCGGGCATTTTTTCAATGCCGCCAAGCTCATCATGACCGTAATCGGGGCTTATTTCATTACCGCATATTACATTACCTTCACCAACGATGGATATGAGCTTTTGTATATCATCATTTGTAACTTTATTATACATTTGCCTTTGCCTCCTTAATCTTTTCAATAAGACGGGGCACAATTTCGTTAACATCCCCTACTATGGCATAGTGTGCCACATCAAATATGGGTGCAGTTTTGTCAGTGTTTATTGCAACTATGCAATCCGAGGACTTCATACCTGCGGCAAACTGAACCGCACCGGATATACCGAGACATATTATAAATTTAGGCTTAACTGTTCTGCCGGAAAGACCAATCTGATGCTTGGCGTCAAAAATGTTTCCTTCAACCAAAGGACGGGTGCAGGCAACAACACCGCCGAGAAGGTCGGCAAGCTCTGCTGCATAAGACCTCATAGTTTCCGTCATAGCACCTCTGCCCACAGCTACTAATACATCGGATTCGGAAATATCTATATCCTTGGGCTTATCTTGAGAAGAAAGTATCTCTATGGCAGACTCAAGGTTTACCGAAGATAAATCCATCTTAACTATTTCACCGGTTGCGTCCCTGGTGGGTTTGGGCTCTGTAAACACCTTATAACGGACTGTACAGAACTGAGGTCTTGTGTCGGGGGAGATAATCTGAGCCATAATATTACCGCCAAAGGCAGGGCGTATCTGCACAAGGTCGGTATTTTCCTTCATTTCCAGAACTGTGCAGTCTGCGGTAAGACCGGCTCTGCATCTTGCAGCAACTCTTGGTGCTAACTGTCTGCCGAGGTTTGTGGCTCCTACCAGTATGGATGAAGGCTTAACCTTATTTATAAAATCGCAGAAAGCTGCAGTGTAGGGTTCGATTTTAAAATCTTCAAAAGCGATATCGTCATATACAAACACCTTGTCTACTCCGTAGTGAAGAAGTTTGTTGATACCTTCCCCAAGACCGCTTCCTATAACAAGAGCATACACAGGTTGTCCTGTAACCTTGCTCAGTTCACGGGCTTTACCGCAAAGCTCATATGTAACTCTGTGAATCTTATCACCAAAGTGGTCCACATACACGCAGATTCCGTACCAAAGGGACTTATCTACAGTTGCCTTCACTTCCTCCACATATTCAACTGCACCTTCACCCTTTTTAACGCACATTTTGCACATTTTGCAGGCGGAAGAAATGTCCAGCTTACCACCCTCATAAGAAATAGCACCGAATGGACAAAGCTTAACAAGAGAATCTGCCTTTTCGGGAGTGATTTTATCATGATTAATAACAAGTTTTCCCATTGCCGTACCCTCCTATATAAGCTTGCGGTCGCATATAAGACCGTAAAGACTTTCGGACTGTTTTTTTGCATCACCGGAAATAATGTGTTTTTCGGTGTTCTTTTCAGGCGGAAAGATTCTCTCCACCTGAGTAGCCGAACCGGAAAGTCCGTAGTTATCGGGGTTCTGATCGATGAAATCCGCAAAGGAAATGAACTTAACCACATCGTCGGTTATAGATTGCTTTACCTTGTAGGAAGGAAGTCTTGGAGAATTAATATCTCCGTCAACAGATATAAGGCAGGGAAGCTTAACAGACATATTAACTATTTTTTCGTCAAGCGAGGCAGTAAGATAAATCTTTCCGTCCTTAATTTCCTCCACAGAAAGCACATTTGCCACATTGGGCAAGCCGAGAAATTCCGAAACTTCTGCACCCACCTGAGCTGTATCGCCATCGGTAGTCTGCTTACCGCAGATTATAAGGTCGAAATTTCCGCACTTTCTGATACCCTGGGAAATAGTATATGCAGTAGCAAGCACATCAGCACCGGCAAATTTACGGTCGGAAAGCACCGTACCGCTCTGTGCACCCATGCATACCGATTCTATAATAACGCCTTTTGCCTGAGGCGGACCCATGGTAATGGTTTCCACAGTTCCGTCGTACTTTTCCGCAAGAGATAGAGCAAGCTCAATGCCGTACAAATCGTAGGGATTCATTTTGCTTTGAATACCGTCTCTTTTGAGAACACCGGTAACCGGATCAACTTCAACATTGCTGGAGCCGGGTACCTGCTTAACACAAACCAAGATTTTCATTTGTATTCTCCTTTTTCAAGTAATGTGTTTGTAGATACATTAGTTGAAAATAAGATGTTTTAAAATAAAGCTGTGTACAAAAAACTCTATTTTAAAACACTTATTTGATTTATTATAACAAATGAAACAATTTATGTAAATAGCACAAAATATTTTAAATATGACAATTTACACAAAACCGCTTTTTGCCCTCTTAGGCTTCAAGTCCCCTCTAATTATGCCAACACAAAAAGAGTACCCAAGGGTACCCTTTTTTGTTGCTAAGGCAGATTAATAATTATGTGGTTTAGTTTTTAATGAAATATCTCGCTTAAGCTCGATATGAAATAATCCTGACGGATTATGAAATGTTTTTCTTTCAGAAAAAAGTGAAATAAAATTCGCCTTTTCATATTGCGTAGCAATATTTCATACACGAAGTTTATTTCATAGCGAAGCTATTTCACTTGCCGTAGGCAAATTTCATTGAAAAAGCGACTTGTTTCGACAAGTC
>JAZQFN010000051.1:0-55192 GCA_045539515.1 Clostridia bacterium | reverse complement strand
GTAAACACAATCAGAAAAAGAGACGGTCGTATTGAGAATTTTGACAAAGAAAAAATTGTTAACGCTATTTTAAAAGCTATGAATCATGAATTTGTAAATGATATCAGCTATGCTGAAAAAATTGCAGATACTATTGAAAATCTCGAAAAAGATGTTATTGAGGTTGAAGAAATTCAAAACCTTGTCGAAGTTGAGCTCATGAAATCTCAATATAAAAATGTTGCAAAAGCATATATTCTTTATCGTGATAAGAGAAATATTGCACGAGGCAGAAAAACATATGATATGTATATGGGTATTGTGAATACAATAGCCAATGATATTACAAAAGAAAATGCCAATATGAATGCTGATACTCCTGCAGGTATGATGATGAAGTTTGCAAGCGAAAATTCTAAAGCATTCGTTGCTGATATGCTCCTCTCACAGGATACTAAAGATTTTGTTAAGAGCAACTACATTCATATTCACGATGCTGATTATTATCCCACAAAGTCTCTCACTTGCCTGCAGCATCCTCTTGATAAGGTTCTTTCAGAGGGCTTCAGAGCAGGTCACGGCTCTTCAAGACCTGCCAAGAGAATTGAAACAGCCGCTATCATAGCATGCATTTCTATGGAATCCATTCAGAATGAAATGCACGGCGGACAGGCGATACCTGCTTTTGATTTTTACCTTGCTCCTTTTGTGCGTTCATCTTATATAGAAGAAATAGAAAAGCTTGAACAGCTCAACGGCATAAAACTTGGTCATCTTAAAGAAAAAGTTTTTGATGATTTTATCATAAGACCCCTTGACGGAATGTCCGGTGATGAAAGATTTACTCAACATGCTATGAATCAGACTGTAAACAGAGTTTATCAGGCTATGGAATCTTTTATACATAATATGAATACCATTCACAGTCGTGGTGGTAATCAGGTTGTTTTCTCTTCCATTAATTACGGTACAGATACTTCTGCTGAAGGAAGATGTATTATAAGAGAACTTCTTAACTCTACATACAGAGGTGTTGGCAATGGTGAAACACCCATATTCCCAATTCAGATATGGAAGAAGAAAAGGGGAGTAAGTTATCTTCCTGATGACAGAAACTATGATTTGTACAAGCTCGCTTGTAAGGTTACAGCAAAGAGATTTTTCCCCAACTTTGTAAATCTTGATGCTTCCTTTAACTATAATGAAAAATGGGATCCCACAGATCCTAAGAGATATAGATACGAAGTTGCAACAATGGGTTGCCGTACCAGAGTTTTTGAAGATCGTCATGGAGAAAAAACCTCTATTGGCAGAGGTAATCTTTCATTTACAACTGTCAATATTGTTAAACTCGCTCTTGAATGTATGAATATTGAAGATAATGACGAGAAGATCAGGACTTTCTTTTCTAAGCTGGACAAATGTATTGATGTTGCTGCAGCACAACTCTATGACAGATATTCTTTCCAAAGAAGCGCTCTTAAGAAACAGTTCCCCATGCTTATGAGCGGTATGTGGAACGGAAGTGAGGACTTAAAGTTTGACGAACAGGTTAAAAATGTATTAAAGACAGGAACTCTCGGTATTGGCTTTATTGGACTTGCTGAATGTCTTATAGCATTAACCGGTAAACACCACGGTGAAAGCGAAGAATCCCAGAAGCTTGGTCTTAAGATTATATCTCATATGCGCGACAGAATTACAGACATCGCCAATGACAAAAATCTTAACTATAGCTTACTTGCTACTCCTGCAGAAGGATTAAGCGGTAAATTTATTAAGAAAGACAGAGAACAGTTCGGAAGAATTAAGGACATTACCGATAAGGACTACTACACAAACAGCTCTCATATTCCTGTATGGTACAAGTGCTCTGTTGAACATAAGGCGAAAATTGAAGCTCCATATCATCAGTATGAGCTTGGCGGACATATATTCTATGTTGAGCTTGACGGTGATGCTACTCATAATCCTGAGTGCATAATGCAGACAGTTGACCTTATGGATAAGTACAACATCGGTTACGGTTCTGTTAACCACACAAGAAACCGTTGCCTTGACTGCGGATTTGAGAATGCAGAAAAAGATATGAAAGTTTGTCCTAATTGCGGTAGTGAAAATATTGATGTGATTCAGAGAATTACAGGATACCTTGTTGGCAGTGTAAGCAAATGGAATTCCGCAAAAAAAGCTGAGCTTAAGGATAGGGTAACACATGAAGTATAATCTGGAGGATATTAAAATCCGCATAATGGATATAATGCATTCTTCGTCTGTTGACGGCACAGGCTTCAGAGATGTTTTGTTTGTCAACTATTGTCCCCATCATTGTGAAGGGTGCCATAATCCCGATACATGGAATAAGGCAAACGGTAAGGATGTCACTTTAAAAGAGGTCTATGATGACCTTATGGAAAGCTCCTTTACCAATGTGACCTTCAGCGGGGGCGAACCCTTTGAACAGGCTGAGGAATTGTCTGTTCTTGCCGGGGCAATTAAAGAGGGCGGAAAGAGCATATGGATTTACTCCGGATACACCTTTGAAGAGATTATGACTGACCAAACAAAAACAAAACTTCTTAAACAGTGCGACGTTCTTGTTGACGGAAGGTTTGACAAGAATAAAACAGAGCTCAATTTAAAGTTTAAAGGGTCTACCAATCAACGTATTATAGACATAAAAAAATCTCTTTTGACAGGCGAAGTTGTACTTTTTGATGATACTTTTTGTTAAAAAAGTTGACAAAGCACAGTATAAATAATATAATATAGTAGATGTTCTTCGGGGCGGGGTGAAATTCCCCACCGGCGGTATAGCCCGCTAACTGTTTTTACAGCTGATTTGGTGAAATTCCAAAGCCGACGGTACAGTCCGGATGTGAGAAGATATATTTGCCGATGTATTAAGCCCCGATATTTATGTCGGGGTTTTTTATTTGAAAGGCGGTTTTTATGAAGATTCAAACAAAGAAAATCACAGCTATAGCCATGCTGTGTGCATTAACTTATGTATTTATGTTTGCAAGTAAAATCATTCCTCCTGTAGAGGGATTTTTACAATATGATGCAAAAGATGTGGTTATTACAATCGGCGGTTTTATTTTTGGTCCTATGTCCACTATTATAATATCAGTTGTTGTGGCATTTCTTGAATTTTTAACTGTTAGTCATACCGGTCCCATTGGATTGGTTATGAACATAATTTCCACGGTTTCATTCAGTTTTGTGGCATCCTTGGTGTATCATAAGAGAAAAACGCTCGGCGGAGCTTTTTTAAGTCTTTTAATTGGTACGATTTCCCTTGTTGTCGTTATGCTTTTATGGAATTATTATATAACACCTTTGTATATGAATGTTCCCAGAGAAGCTATTAAAGTAATGCTTCCAACCGTTTTTTTACCTTTTAATGCTATAAAAGGAACTATAAATTCCGGATTTATACTTTTTATGTACAGACCTTTAGTTATTGCGTTACAAAAAGCCGGATTAGTTGAGAAGAAACAATCAAATAGCAAAAGGAGTATCTTTTCACTAACATTTTTCATTGGTATTTTGATTGTAGTTGTATCTATACCTCTTGTTTTTTATCTGTTTAATTTGTAAGATTTTCTTTTGTTAATTGGAGGAAACGGACTATGGAATTTATAAATGAAAATAATCAGATTCCGGTATATGATTCCTGTGATGTTCTTGTAGCAGGAGGTGGGGTAGCAGGTATTGCGTCAGCCCTTGCGGCAGCAAGACAAGGTGCAAAGGTAACACTTTTAGAGAGGGAATATATGCTCGGCGGCCTTGGCACTGCAGGACTTATTGCCATTTATCTTCCTATATGCGACGGTATGGGCAATCAGGTATCATTCGGTATAGCTGAAGAACTTTTGAAACTTTCCATTGAACATGGTTTTGCACGGAGAGTCCCGGATTTGTGGCTTAAAGATGCCACGGCAGAAGAAAGGGCTGCCGGCAATCGCTTTATGGTAGAGTATAACCCTCATATGTTTGCAATATCTGCGGAGAAACTATTGCTTAAAGAAGGGGTTAAAATACTTTACGGCACTGTAGCTGCCTCTGTGAATATGAAAGGCAACAAAATAAATGCTGTTATTACTGAAAATAAATCCGGCAGAAGGGCAATAAAAGTAAAAAGTGTTGTTGACTGTACCGGCGATGCGGATATCTGTGTTCTTTCCGGTGCAGAGGTGGAATTATACGACCAAAAGAACGTTCTTGCATCATGGTATTACTTTTGCGATAAAAACGGGGTTAATCTTAAACTTTTAGGCTATGCAGATATTCCCGAGGATGAAAAGACACCCGATAATACTGTTGAGCAGCTTATTGATGAGAGATTTCAGGGTATTGATGCTGAAGAAATCAGCAGATTTGTTCAACTCGGACATCAGAAAATTGAAGAGGATGTTTTAAAGCAAAATATAGATTCACAGAATATTGAACCTGTAACTATTCCATCCATCCCTCAGCTTCGAATGACAAGAATGATTAAGGGGATTTATCCTTCATCCAAGGATGATGACCACAGGGAAATTGAAGATTCTGTAGGCGTTTTTTCAAACTGGAAAGTTAAAGGTCCTGCATATCAGCTTTCTTTCAGAAGTCTTTACGGAAATGATGTTAAAAATCTTATTGTTGCCGGAAGATGTGTTTATTCTACTCAGAGTATGTGGGATGTTACCCGTGTAATACCTGTATGTGCCGTAAGTGGAGAAGCAGCAGGAACTGCCGCTGCTATAAGTGATGATTTTACTACACTTGATGTTAAATCGCTTCAGGCCAAACTCATTGAAAAAGGGGTTAAAATCACTTTTTAAATATGTAATCCCCAAGGTTTTCCTTGGGGATTATTCTCCTTTTAACAGCCTTTTTTAAGCTTAAAGGATTCGCAATCTGTACACTCAATAACAGTAGGATTACTTTCGTGTGTTCCTACGGTAATCTTGTCGAGGGTACAATAGTTCTGACCGCCACAATGATGTTCGCACTGTGATACGGTACAGCCGATGGATTTGTTCGGATTATTACAATTTGCCATTATAAATCCAAAACCTTTCTGTCCGATTTGATTTTACGGCTTACACGGACAGGTAAGTCGTATATATCCACTTTTAAACGAATTTTTATTCGTTGTTTCGGATATATCAGCAATAAATGCTGTAGTAATATCTTTTACAAAAAAATAATTAATTATAATTGGTTATATTTGTAATTTATATTTTTTTGTTGTATAATTAATTTAGGTTTATGAGATTAATTATTTTTTAAACTCGGGAGATATTAATATGAACATTACAACACCAATTACCTATGATAAAATTAAAAATTTAAAAGCCGGAGATACTGTAGCACTTTCCGGAATTATTTACACCGGCAGAGATGCCGCACATAAGAGAATGTGCAAATCTTTGGAAAATGGAGAAAGTCTTCCTTTTGACGTTGAGGGACAGGTTATCTATTATGTTGGTCCATGTCCTGCAAAAGATGGAAGTGTCATTGGTTCCTGCGGTCCTACAACCAGCGGAAGAATGGATAAATATTCACCGCTTCTGATATCAAAAGGACTATGTGCTATGATTGGCAAAGGAAAGCGCAACAAAGCTGTTGTTGATGCAATAGTAAAATACGGAGGAATATATTTTGGTGCCATAGGAGGTGCAGGCGCCTTAATTTCAAAACACATAAAATCAGCCCAGGTCATTGCGTATGAAGATTTAGGCACCGAGGCCATAAGGCGGCTTGAGGTTGAAAATTTCCCTTTAACGGTTATAATAGATTGTAACGGAAATGATTTATACGAAATTGGTAAAAATAAATATAGAGAATTTTAAAAATACCCTTGAAAAATAGTTATAATAATTATATAATAACAATATAGTAAATTTAAGAAAAGGAGTGTTATTAATGGCTTCAGTTACTAAGGATACAATTATCCTCGATGTATTAAGATTAGATCAGGGCACAGCGCCTTTCTTCCTTGAAATAGGTATGCATTGCCTCGGTTGTCCTTCTGCCAGCGGCGAATCCATTGCAGAGGCTTGTGCTGTTCACGGTGTTGATGCTGATGAGCTTGTTGCTAAGCTTAATGATTATCTTAAAGACAAATAATCTCTTAAACACCTGCTTAATTGCAGGTGTTTTTTACTATTTATGTTGATGATGCATAAAAAAAGCTAAAAAAACTTATAAAAGTCGCCAAAACACTTAAAATAAGTTGACATTTTCTTCCTTATGTGATAAAGTATTATAAAGACTATATCTGTAGTCTATTATTTTTCAAACAGCGATTTTTAGTCGCAATTAGGAGGTTGCACAGCAATGCAAAAAGGTACAGTTAAATGGTTTAATGCAGAAAAGGGATATGGCTTTATTGAATGTGAAGACGGTAGCGATGTTTTCGTTCACTTCTCAGCTATCAATATGGAAGGCTACAAGACACTTGCTGAAGGTGACGCAGTAGAATTTGAAGTAATTGATGGTAATAAGGGTCCTCAGGCTGCTAACGTTGTTAAGGCGTAATAGCTAAGGATTATCATATAAAATAAGTTAATTCTATTATGCAAATAACGCCTCTCCACTCCGGGGAGGCGTTTTACTGCAAAAAGGAGTATTTTTTATGCCTGATAATCAGAAGATAATTGATTTAATTAAACAATCGGATTCTAAATTCAGCAAAAGCCAAAAAAGAATAGCTGAGTACATTACAAACCATTACGACAGTGCTTCATTTATGACGGCTGCCAAGCTTGCGTCTGTTGTAAATGTTAGTGAATCAACCGTAGTACGTTTTGCTTCCGAACTGGGATATGAAGGCTATCCTGAATTTCAAAAAGCTTTGCGGGAACTTATTAAAAACAAATTAACACCTGTACAAAGAATGGAAATAACCTCTTCTAAACTTGGCGACGGTGATTTGTTGAAAAAGGTTGTTCAGTCAGATATTGACAAGCTTAAACAAACTTTAGACACAGTGTCTCCGGTTGATTTTGAAAAAGCTGTTGATGCTCTTGCAAATGCAAGTACTGTTTATATTCTGGGAGCCAGAACCTGTTTTTCCCTTGCCAGCTTTATTGAAGTATACCTTAATATGATTCTTGATAACGTTAAGATTATTACTGCCAATTCCGCAAGTGATGTTTTTGAACAAATGCACAGAATAGGCAGTAACGATGTTCTTATCGCAATCAGTTATCCGAGATATTCTCAAAGAACATTTAACGGTGTTCAGTTTGCTTCCGAAAAAGGGGCTCATATTATAGCAATTACAGACAGTTCCGCTTCACCGATAGTTAATTATGCCGAAGTATCCCTTATTGCAGAATGTGACCTTGCAAATTTTGTGGATTCTCTTGTTGCTCCTTTAAGTCTTATTAATGCACTTATAGTTGCACTGGTAATGAGAAATAAAGATAAATCCATTGAAGCTTTTGAATCATTGGAACATGTTTGGGATAAATATCACGCTTACAGAAATCCTGAAGATAGTATTAAAGCAAACCGGACGGAGGATTAAATGAATAATACCGTTGTTGTTATAGGTGGAGGTCCTGCCGGAATGATGGCTGCAATTACTGCAGCTGCACGAGGTAGAAACGTTGCCCTGATTGAAAAAAATTCTACATTGGGAAGAAAACTACTTATTACCGGCAAAGGCAGATGTAATATTACAAACAGCTGTCACATTAGTGAGTTTATGAATAATGTGCCGGTTAATGGAAAGTTTCTTTACAGTGCATTCAACTCTTTTACCAATGTGGATCTTCTTGAGTTGTTGGGTAAAACCGGACTTGAAACTAAGGTTGAAAGAGGCGGCAGGGTATTTCCCGCAAGTGATAAGGCCGAAGATGTTTTGTTGGCTTTAAAAAAGCTTTTGAAACATTTTAATGTTAAAATATTTCATGGTGAGGTAACTTCTGTTTTAGCTGATGATAGTGATCACTATGTTATTATAGATGGGAAAAATAAAATTCCTTTTGAATCGGTAATAATAGCAACCGGAGGTATGAGTTATCCACGCACAGGTTCCACCGGTGACGGATATAAATTTGCAAAAAGCCTCGGACATACTGTTACCGAAATTAAAGGTTCACTTGTTCCATTGACTATCAAATCCGGTTATATTCCTAAGCTTATGGGCTTATCCTTAAGAAATGTTGGTGTTAAGGTCTATAGGGATTCCAAAGAGTACTATAGCGATTTTGGCGAAATGCTTTTTACACATTATGGAGTTAGCGGCCCTGTAATATTAAGTGCAAGCTCGCATATGCGTGATTTTAAAAAGTATAAATACAAGCTTGTTATTGACCTTAAACCCGCTCTTGATGAAGATACACTTGACAGACGTTTGCTCAGGGATTTTGAAAAGGAAAAAAACAAAGATTTCAGCAATGCTCTTGATGAACTATTACCTAAAAAGTTAATCCCCGTCATTGTTGAAATATCGGGTATAGACCCGAAAAAGAAGGTCAATGAAGTGACCAGAGAGGAACGACGCAACCTTTTGAAGGTTCTCAAAAATTTTTCTTTTGATATTGATGGATTAAGACCTGTGTCTGATGCAATAATTACATCCGGAGGAATTAAAGTAGGGGAGATTAACCCTAAAACAATGGAATCTAAACTATGTCCCGGGGTGTTTTTTGCCGGCGAGGTTATAGACGTAGATGCCTATACGGGCGGATTTAATCTACAGATAGCCTTTTCTACCGGTTATGTGGCAGGCAGTAATGCATAAAAATAAAATATTATCCAATACTAACCGCACAAAAACAAATTTGTGCGGTGGTGTTTTTTATTAAGAAGTTTTTTATTTTGGGAATTATATCATTTTTGTTGTTGGCTACTGTTCAGATATGCCTTAAAAACCCTAAAACCCGTGAACTTTTAACTGATGTGGAAAAGGCCGAAAATATAAAACTTATTACGGAACATGCTAAAAATTATCTTGTGTTTTCATCCTCGGATCCTCAAAACACAGAAATTTATTTTAATGGCGAAAAGCTTGGTGATTTTGTATCATATTCATTTGATTCAAATATAATATGCGATGGGGTTTTTGAAATAAAAAATAACAGTAACCGCATTATTACGGTTACTGTACATTCATTTTGTGAAACTGCAACGGTTAAAATTGTTAATTCACAATTTGAAAAGGGGATAAAACCCTTATGTATTGTTACAACAGACTGATTTCGATGGGATTTCTTTTTTTGTAGTAATAACTTGTAAATCCAATTGTTTTCAGTTTACAAAGGATATCGTAAATTCCCAATCCAATCCGTTCGGTTCTGTGTGCATCGCTTCCTATCGTAACAAGCCTTCCTCCCATATTGTAATACTCACGAATAATACTGTAATCGGGCATAGGGTATTTCCAATCCGTAGCAAGACAGGAGGTGTTAATTTCCAATGCTTTGTTTTTAATGATGAGAAGATGTAAAATTTCTTTAATTGTCGGCATACAAAAAGTTATATCAAGGGGTTTTTTATTTATAGCGACAATGTACCTTAGAGGATATGTAAGGTGGGCAAGGGAATCAAAATCCTGCACGTTGACAGTTTCCAGAATACATTTAAAATATTCTTTGATATAAGTCTTGTTTTGCTCGTCCGACATAAGCGCAAACTGCTTTGTGTTTTCAAAGGTACCAAATAATTTTTTGCCAAGCTGTGAGGCGTGAACGGAACATAGCACAAAATCAAAGGGTATTTCTTGCATGCATTTATCTGCTATGCTTTTACCAAACAGATAATCTCCCATTTCAACACCCGAAGTTATTATTAGCTTTCCCTCGCAGGATTCAGAGGCTTTTTGTGTTTCTGCAAAACTTTTACGTATATGTTCGTAGTCTGAACTGCTTTTGTATAGTCCGCTGTCAAAATGATCTGTAATGGTTATTCCGAATAATCCTTTTTTTAATGCTATATCAGCTATGCCGCTGCAAGACACAGCCCCGTCATGAGAATGGTGTGTGTGCAAATGTGTATCAAAAAGTTGCATTTTAATTCCTCTTAAGTACATCTTTTCTTTCAAGCATTTCATCTATACGTTTTATGTATTCCGATACTTCTTTAACGTTAAATATACGGTCGATTTTATCTCCGTCAATAATTTTTGTGGAAGCTCCTGCACCAATGGCATATATGCTTTGTACCTCTTCCATAATAAAAATATTGTAAAGACATTCGTGACCTTTGTCGCAGTATCCGACATTTTCGAGATTTCCAAGCATATTTTTTTGCCTGTACATATAATAAGGGGATTTGCCAATTTTTTTCATTTCGTTACTTGCCATGGAAAGCATATTATTTACAGTTTCGGAGGCAACAGGGGTGTACATTGAATATTTTTCATCAAGAAAAGAACCCCGTTTTATTGACATTGTATGAACTGTAATGCTTTGAGGATTAAGCGGAATTATCTTATTCAAAGTATTTTCAAAATCACATTCTGTTTCTTCCGGAAGTCCGGCAATTAAATCCATATTAATATGTTTGAATCCCAGTTTAGAAGCAAGATTATAGGAATCTATAACTTGTTCGGGAGTATGACGTCTTCCGATAATATCAAGAGTCTTTTGATTCATGGTTTGAGGATTTATACTTATTCTTGATATTCCGTTTTGTGATATTATGCGTAGCTTCTCCTCGGTTATAGTGTCGGGTCTGCCGGCTTCCAAGGTATATTCCCTTAAGGATGAAAGATCGAATTGGGTGTTTATTGTGTTCAACAGAGTGTTTAGTTGATTGTCGGAAATTGCTGTGGGCGTTCCGCCGCCTATATAAACAGTATCCAGAATCAGCCCATTTTGTTTAATTAGTTCTGCGGTGTATTTAATTTCCTTATAAAGAGCCTCCATATAAGGTTCTGTCAATGTGTTAGAAAATTTTATTGACTGGGATGTAAATGAACAATAAAGGCATCTGGTTGGACAAAAAGGTATTCCGACATATAGACTTACAGAGTTCGGGACGATGGTATTTATAAGTTTTTGTTCTCTTTGGGCAACCTCGATTGCAAGATCGGCTTTTTGAGGGGAACATTCATACCTTGACATAAATCTTTTTTTAATGTCCGTGTAAGACATATTTTTCTCGTTGAGTTCGCGTGCCATTTTACTGGGGCGGATGCCGGTTATAAGACCCCAGGGAAGATCTGTATTCAGGGCTTTTTTGAAAACATCGTTAATTGATTTTTTAACGAAAAGTTTCGAGTATTCCTGCTGTGTGCATGAAGACGAAAATAATTGTCCTTTAAAAAACAATTTTGCTGTATAAGTATAATAATCATCAGATTCTGAAATTTCTGAAATTACATAGTCTTCATCTGTGGGTATTGTATCAGTTATTTCAATTTTAATCTTTGGAATATGGGCAGAAATCATTTCTCGTGCTGAATATTCCTCCGGGGTGTTTATTAACAATAATTTCATTTTAACCTCTTACAAAGGGATTGTTTTCTTTTTCATAGGACACCGTTGTTTTATATCCGTGACCGGGATATATAATTGTTTCGCCTTTTAGGGTATAAATTTTATTTTTGATTGATTTTGTAATATCATCAAAATTTCCACCCGGAAAGTCGGTTCTTCCTATGGATAGATTAAAAAGAGTGTCTCCGCTGAACAGAAAATTTTTGTATTGTATACACATACTTCCGATGGTATGACCGGGAGTGTGAATGAATTTAATAATGCTGTTTCCAAAGGGAAGTGTATCTGCGCAATTCACTTTTATATCGGCTTTCGTTACAGGCGACTCTGCACCGAAATATACACACAGGTTGATTTCGGAATCATTAAGAGCTTTTTCTTCAAGAGCATGAAGAACTACAGAACCGCCAAATTCTTTCTTCAAATCATCAAGAGCACCAATATGGTCTACGTGCGCATGAGTAAGTATAATATACTTTATATTTCCTCCAAGTTTACGAAGCTTACCTATTAAAACCTCGGAATCACCACCCGGGTCTATTACCATAATTTCGTCGTTGTCGTCTTTGATAATATAACAATTAGCAGCCATATTACCCAAAGGCAGAATTTCAAATGTCATAGCTTTATCCTCAACCATTTCTTGTTACTTCTACAATTTCGCGAAGTTTATTAAGTTTCTTAATAAGTGTGTTAAGCTGGTCTGTGTTTGTAACCTCCACGGTGATTTCCACAATACCGAGTCCATCTTTGGTGGATCTTGCATTTAATGTCTTGAGAGTTACTTTTGTTTCATTTACAATGTTTGCAACTTCAAGCACAAGACCATCTCTGTCAGCACAAACAATCTTAAGCTTGGAAAGGTAGGAGGTTCCCATATTATTTTCCCAGGAAACATCGATAAGTCGTGCCTTTTCGTTTTCATCCATATGCATTGCAGCAATGTTAATGCAATCCTGACGGTGAATAGACACACCTCGTCCTCTGGTTATATAACCTATTATCTGGTCACCGGGAACAGGGTTACAACATTTTGAATATCGGATAAGGCAGTTTTCTATGCCCTTAACTACAATACCGCCACTTGCCTTCTTTGACGATTGCTTTGATTGTGTCTGACTTGAAGCCATAGATATAATAGGCAGATCTTTTGCGTTTGATTTTTTGTATTCATCTTTAAGCTTATTAATAAGATTGACGAGATTGAGCCCGCCATAACCGATATTTGCAAAAAGGTCATCCTCACTGGTGTATCCGTAACGCTTAACCATTTTTGCAATATATTCAGTAGAGTTGAGATTAAGCTGAGAAAGGCCCTGACGCTTTAATTCTTTCTCGAGCATTTCTTTGCCAAGAACAATATTCTGCTCGCGGTTTTCTTTTTTGTACCAAGCGTTAATTTTGTTTCTTGCCTGACCTGTTTTTACAATTTTTAGCCAATCCTGGCTTGGCCCGTGTACAGATGAAGATGTTATAATCTCTACAATATCTCCGTTTTTAAGCTGATAATCCAGCGGTACAATCTTATCGTTAACTTTAGCACCTTGCATTTTATAGCCTATGGCAGAATGTATGCTGAATGCAAAATCAATTGGTGTAGAGCCTGCAGGGAAGGAGAGAACATCTCCTTTGGGGGAGAAAACAAACACCTGATCTGTAAACAAATCAATTCTTAAGGTTTGTAAAAATTCTTCCTCACTCTTTGCATCATCCTGAACATCAAGTATCTGACGTACCCACTGGAATTTTTGCTCGGTATCAACGTCATTAGTAGTCTTGCCTTCCTTGTATTTCCAGTGCGCTGCGATACCATTTTCGGCTATTTCGTGCATTTCTTTGGTTCTTATTTGTATTTCAAAAGGACGCCCGTCTGTACCAATAACAGTTGTGTGCAGCGACTGATACATATTTGGCTTGGGCATAGCTATATAATCCTTGAATCTGCCGGGCATGGGTTTATAGAGCTCATGGGCTGCTCCCAGAGCTGCATAGCAATCGCTGAGTGTATCTGTAATTATGCGCACAGCAAATAAATCGTAAATCTGATCGAGGGTTTTGTTTTGAGTGTACATCTTACGGTATATGCTGTAAAAATGCTTGGGACGACCGTCAATGGTGCAATTAATGTTTAGTTCGCTGAGCTTTTGCTTTAAATCATATTTTATAAGATCAATATACTGCTCTCGTTCCTGTCTTTTTTGATTAATTCCTTTCATTATCTCAAAGTAAGCAATCGGATCAAGATATTTAAGGGATGCGTCTTCCAGTTCCCATTTGATCTTATACATACCCAAGCGGTGGGCAAGCGGAGCAAAAACCGAGAGCGTTTCTCTGGCTTTTTCTCTCTGTTTTTCTTCGGACATACTTATAAGTGTAGATAAATTATGCATTCGATCAGCAAATTTAATGATTATTACACGAATATCCTTAGCCATAGCGAGAAACATTTTTCTGAGGTTTTCCATATCTCTTTCTTCTTTGTTGGAAAACTCAATCTTGTCAAGCTTGGTAACGCCGTCTACCAAAAGTGCCACCTGTTCGCCGAAGCGTTGTTTAATATCGTCATACGAATATGAAGTATCTTCAACTACATCGTGAAGAAGGGCAGCACAAATAGAATCCACATCCATCTGCATATCAGCAACGTTGCTTGCAACTGCAAGCGGATGAGAAATATAGGGTGTACCGGATATTCTTTTTTGATCCTTGTGAGCATCCCTTGCAAGCTCAAAAGCTGCACTGATTTTTGATATATCAGCTTTAGGATTGTACTTCAATATGTTTTCTTTCAGCTTTTCAAATGTTGCTTCGGGCATCATAAGCACCTCTTTCGTTACAGAATGTCAAATGTGTGATTTTTGTAGGTTTCGGAATCAATAAGATTGGTCTTGGATTTAAAGTTTATGTTTTCTTTGATTACAAATCCTTCCGAAGTGTCTTCGACTTTCAAAATAAGCAATTCGTCAAATATCTTAAGAGCAGTCTGTACTTTCGGATGTGAAATACCAATCTTTTTGTTTTGTGATATGTTGAGTTTTACTTTTTTGTCAAAAAGATTTATTCCACGGATAATTTTGTTTCGTATATCAGAAAATATACATGCCAATTCCGAACGTGTTACGTATTTGTTCAGTTCAGAACTTTGTATATCACGTATTATAAATTGTGAATTTGTTTTTCCTCGGAAGGTATTTATACCAATAGTGCCGGCAATGTTTATGAATTCACCTATAGAAAAAAGTTTGATTCTGTCTGACATGGAAAAAGCAGGAAATTCTCTCGTAAATATATCATCCGTTACTGTGATAAATGCATGCTTTCTGTTTTGAGTGTAGCGTATACCTGTTATTCTCAGATTATAGATGCAAAATATGGGTACGTTGTTATCAATACCATAGGGCTCAAAAACTTCAAGGGAATGTGCATTTTCGATGGTTACATCGCCAAGGTCAATGCTGCAATCAATATCAAGACATGGGCTTAATATTTCCTTTGTCATAATTGGCTCAAGGGTAGAATTTATATCTTTACGGAATTTCTCGATATAACCTTCCTTTACAGTGAAGCCTGCGGCTAATTCATGACCGCCGAAACGGACAAGGTTATCAGAGCATTTACAAAGAATATCAAAGAGATTAATACCTTTAATGCTTCTGCCGGAGGCTTTACCGGTACCGTCTTCGTTAATGCTTATAACAGCACTTGGTCGATAGTACTTTTCTGTTAGTTTTGATGAAACGATACCTATTACACCGTTTGCCCAACCTTCTTTTGCTACAAGTATGAAGTTATTCTTATGATAAGAATTGCTTTCAATAATCTTAATAGCCTCTTCGAATATTGCTTGCTCTTCTTTTTGTCTTTTCTGATTGTAATCATCAAGAAGCTCGGCCTTTTTTGAGGCAAGATTATAGTTGCTTTCCGAAAGAAGCGAAACCGAGATGGAAGCATCGGACATTCTGCCTGCTGCGTTAAGCCTTGGAGCAATTCCAAAGCTTATATCCGAAGAGGATAAATCATCATTGGAAAGTCCTGCCTGCTGCATAATTGCTTTTAAACCCATGTTTTCGGTGGAACGTAATTTTTTAATGCCGACAGAGGCAATGTATCTGTTTTCATCTTTTAAGGAAACCATATCGGCAATTGTGCCTATGGCTGCAATGTCACAATATTTATTAAATACTTCTTTGTCTAAACCCGAAAGTGCGTATATCAGTTTGAACGCAACACCAACCCCTGCCAGGGCATCAAATGGATAGTCGGCAGAAGTTATTTTGGGATTTATTACAGCAACAGCCTCGGGTAATGAATCCTTTAGGGAATGATGGTCTGTGATAATAAGATCCATACCATTTTCCTTGACGTATAACGCTTCTGTAAATGCTGTAATTCCCACATCGACGGTTATTATAAGATTTACTTTTTTCTCGCTCAGATAATCTATTGCAGAAATATTCATACCATATCCTTCGGCTATTCTGTCCGGGATATAGTATAAAACATCAGCACCTATAGATTTAAGATAGTCGTAAAGAATAAATGTTGCAGTAATACCGTCTACATCATAATCTCCGTAGACAGCGATTTTTTCTTTGCTATCTACTGCCGTTTTAATCCTGTTAACCGCCTTGTGCATATCATTGAGTAAGAATGGATTGTAAAAGCTTTCCTCGTTGGTGTTTAAAAACTTTTTTGCAGTAGTACAATCGAAATTCCTTGCACAAAGTACTTTTGCGGCAAGAAGAGAAATCTTCAGTTCTTTTGACATACGCAGTGCATCTTCTGTGCTTATATCGGGCAAAATCCAAATCTTTTCTTTTGCCATTATTACACCACGCTTATATATATTATTTTTTTATTATAACATTTCGTACATTAAAGTGCAAGAAATATTTTATATGATACATATTACCAAAAATATAAGAAAAATTGCAAAGTTCTTGTTAAAATCCAAGACAATTATTTTTTTAATAAATGTTGACTTTAACGATTTTTTTTGATACTATATAATATATAAATTATACAATCGTACAGGAGCGAGAAAAATGATTAGTAAAGAAATAACCGTACAAAACGAAGTTGGCTTGCATGCACGTCCTGCAACTTTCTTTATACAGAAAGCAAATGAGTTCAAATCACTTATTACAGTTTCCAAAGATGACCGTAAGGTAAATGCAAAGAGTTTGTTGGGAGTATTGTCCCTGGGAATTACCAAAGGCACAAAGATTATTCTTACTGCTGAGGGTCCTGATGAAGAGGAATCTGTTAATGAATTGGAATCTCTCATAATGTCTAATTTTTCCATTAGTGAATAGTTGTGTACATAGCCTTCACACTGATTGATGTTGTGAAGGCTATTTTTTAAAGTTAGGGTGATATTTTTGAATCCTGAAATTAATGAAAAGTTAAAAACCCTTCCTGAATCCAGCGGTGTCTATATAATGCACAATGCTTCGGGTGAAATTATTTATGTAGGAAAAGCTAAGAACTTAAAAAACAGGGTTCGCTCTTATTTTAAGTCATACAACCATCCGCCCAAAGTAGCTTCCATGATCGATAACGTTGAATATTTTGAATATATACTTACCGATTCTGAACTTGAAGCTTTAATTTTGGAAAATAATCTTATTAAAGAAAATATGCCCAAGTATAATATTCTTCTTAAAGATGACAAAACTTATCCTTTTATGAAGATTACCGTAAACGAAGATTTTCCGCGTGTTTTACTTACAAGAAGAATCAATAATGACGGTGCGTTGTACTTTGGCCCATATCAAAGCTCATATGATCTTAAACAGTTAATTAATCTTATTCGGGAAATATTTTGCCTGAGAAACTGTACTAAGGAATTTACTGCTGATTTTGAAGCCTCACGTCCTTGTTTATATTATCAGTTGGGCAAATGTAAGGGTGTCTGTGCCCGAAAAATCACAAAAGAAGAGTATCGGGAGATAATAGAAAAGGTAATCGAGTTTGTAAATGGCAAAACAGCATATATTTGTCAGCAGATTAACGAGGAAATGAAACAGGCTGCAAATGACTTCGATTTTGAAAAAGCAGCCGTTTGCAGGGATCGTCTTAAGGCAATAGAAGTTTTAAGCGAAAAACAAAAAATAGTTAATCCAAAAGGAAATGATTTTGATGCACTTGCGATATTTAATAAAAACAATATTGCTTGTATTCAAATCTTTTTTGTACGTAACGGAAAAATCATAGGCAGAGAACACTATTTCATACAAGATTCGGAAGGAATGGCTGATTCTGTTATAATTTCTGAGTTTATTCGCTGTTACTATGATGATTGTACCTTTATACCCGGAACTATTTATGTTGAAACAGAATTGGAAGATGCCGATGTAATTGAAGAATGGATTTCTTCAAAAGCATCAAGAAGTGTTAAAATTAAAGTTCCGAAAATCGGAGATACGGCAAAACTTATGCGTATGATAAAATCAAACGCTAAGAAAGAACATTCTGAAAAAGAACTTAAAACGCTCAGGGATATTACTTTTAAAAATTCAGCACTGGCTGAACTTACAGAGCTTCTTGGTCTGAAATCTGCGCCAATGCACATGGAGGCATATGATATTTCCAACATGGGCGATAACTCATCTGTGGGTTCAATGGTTGCATATATTAACGGAAAACCATGCACTAAGAAGTATAGGAATTTCAGAATAAAGAATGTTTCCGGTCAGGATGACTATGCCTCTATGTGTGAGGTTTTTACAAGAAGAATCCAACATGGTCTTAAAGAAAAAGAACAGATTAAACGGTTAGAACTCACCTTGGAAACAGCTTCTTTTTACCCCTTTCCCGATGTGTTTTTTGTTGATGGCGGTGAAGGACACCGCAAGGCTGTGTTGACCGTACTTGAAAGATATGGCATAGATGTTCCTCTTTTCGGCATTGTAAAGGATGATAATCACAGAACCAGAGGTCTTATATCTGAAACCGGAGAAATTTATATTGATCCTAAATCGGATGCTTTTATGCTTATTACAAATATTCAGGATGAGATGCATCGTAGAGCAATTGAATATCTGAGAAGAAATCAAAATAAAAAAGTGTACGGAAGCGAACTTGACGAAATACCCGGTGTCGGCGAAAAACGAAAAAAAGTATTGCTGAGTGCTTTTAAATCTGTAAATAAGATTAAAAATGCTTCTGTTGATGAACTTAGTTCTGTGAAAGGTATTGATAAAGCAACTGCAAAAAGTGTTTTCGAATATTTTAATTCTGAAAAATAATACTAATTTATGAGGTGATTTTAATGAGTAATGCTATTAATAAGGTTTCATATGGATTGTATGTGTTGACTACCGCTTTTGACGGAATTGATAATGGCTGTATTATAAATACCGTTATGCAAGTTGCATCTAATCCGGAAAGAATTTGCATCTCGGTTAATAATTCTAATTACACATGTGAACTGTTAAAAAAATCGAAAAAATTCAATGTATCTGTTCTTACGGAAAATACCCCATTTGATGTGTTTAAAAATTTTGGGTTCAACAGCGGGAGGAACTATGACAAATTTCAAAACAAAGAGGGAATATTTCGAAGCGAAAATGATGTTTATGTAATATCTAAATATTCCAACGCGTATATCAGTGCAAAAATTACAGATATGATTGATATGGGTTCTCACACGTTGTTTATTGCAGAAACGACTGCTTCCTATGCTTTTAATGATGAACCATCAATAACATATTCCTATTATCATGCAAATACTAAACCCAAGCCCGAAAACAAATCAAAAAAAGGGTATGGGTGTGAAATTTGCGGTTATGTATATGAGGGGGATACACTTCCCGATGATTTTATTTGTCCTATATGTAAGCACGGAGTCAATGATTTTGTTGAAATAAACTGATTTTTTTAAACCGGGCTTTAATGTCCGGTTTAACATTGGTTTTCTGTTTTAACAAAATGTTAATTATTGTTTTATTTTGTTGCTTTTAATTTTTAAATGTAGTACTATTATTGTATTGATTTTTGTGAGGTAATAAGTTTGTTTGGATATGTAAATGTTTTTAAAGATGAATTAAAAATTAAAGATTATGATACATATAAAGCTTATTATTGCGGTTTGTGTAAAACCATAGGAAAAAACCATAATCAATTGGCAAGATTTGGGTTGAATTATGATTTTACATTTTTGGCGATTTTTTTGGACAGCCTAAGCGAAGCTGAACCGGTGTTTGCCAAGGAAGGATGTTTAAAAAAGTTTGGTAAAAAGAAAATAGTAAAAGCCAACTCCGGTTTGACTTTTGCTGCTGATATGAATGTCATTTTTTCTTACTATAAATTAAAAGATGATATTGATGATTCCGGAAATTTAAAATTCAGATTTGCCATATTGCCGTTTAAACGCAGAGCTAAAAAAATCATTGCACGTTATCCGGAACTTTGTAAAAACATATCGGATTCCTTGCTCCGCTTGAAATTTCTTGAAGAAACCAAATGTGATATATGTTACAAAGTTGCACATGAATTTGCAAATGTAATGAAGCATATGTTTGCGTACTACGATGAATCCATTTCCGATTTCGGTTATGAATTAGGCAAATTAATTTACCTTATGGATGCATATGATGATATGGAAAAGGATTTTAAAGAGAATAATTACAATCCGGCTATTATGCAGTACAACTATCAGGGTGATTTTAACGATGAATTAAAATCTCAGGTTTCAGACAGCCTTTATTTTACCCTCGCTGAAATAGCTGATATTTACAAAAATATTTGTATTGTGCGTAATAAAGCTATATTAGATAATATTATTTACCTTGGATTAAGAGCCAAGTGTGATATGATAATAAATCAATGTAATTTACGAAAGGAAATAAAAAATGAAAAATCCTTATGAAATACTTGGCGTAAGAACAAATGCTACCGAAGATGAAATTAAAGATGCATACAGAGCACTTGTGCAGAAATATCATCCCGATAAATATGTGAATAACCCACTTGCTGATCTTGCAAGTGAAAAACTGCAGGAGATAAATTGGGCTTATGATGAACTTTTTAAAAACAGAGGTTCATATTCTGCCTCCGGTCAACAGGGACAGTATGCAAGTTTCAATCAGGTAAGAAGCCTTATTAATGATAATAGACTCGGTGAAGCAGTTAACGCACTTAACTCAATGGCGGTTAGAAATGCAGAATGGCACTATCTGATGGGTGTCATTATGCAAAAGCGCGGATGGCACGATATGGCGTATCAGCACTTTTCCGTGGCTTGTAAATCCGATCCTTATAACGAGGAATACCGTAGTGCCAAAGCAAATATGGATATGAGACGCAGTACCTACACAACTCAAAGCTACAACGAGGGATATCCTCAAGGCGGATGCTCTACTTGTGATTTCTGTCAGGGCTTGTTGTGTGCAGATTGCTGTTGCGAATGTATGGGCGGCGACCTTATAAGCTGCTGTTAATGTAGTCGGGAGTGAATACTATGCAGAGAAAAATTGCTTATGGTGGTATGGGAGCGGCATTGTGCTTGTTGCTTCTGGCAGGTTCTGTGTATTTACCCACCGGTAAGGCTGCGTTGCTCTTTCTTTCATCTCTGGTAATATATATGCTGGCTTTCCTTACCGACAAGAAGACGGCACTGATATGTTATGCCGCGTCAGCTGCATTGTCCGTGTTTTTTACATCACTGAGTTCAGTACTTATTACTTTATCTTTTGGTGTATGTTTTGGTAATTATCCTGTACTTAAATGCTATATTGACACACGTAAATTTATTTCAGCATTAATTATAAAATTTGCTGCTTATTCTGTTTATTTTTTTGCTGTGTATTTTTCCTTCGTTCTTTTGTTTGAAGGAACACTTCCTTATGTCTGGTGGATTTTGTATTTTGCAGGTGTAGCTGTATTTGCATTCTACGATATATTGCTTGCTCAAACGGGAAGGTATGTTATGGCAAGATTATTAAAAAGGTTTTTATAAATACTTGAAATATTATGTTTTATGTTGTATAATAAACAAAGCATTTTACACGCGGAGGTATTCATAATGAATGTTTATGACATATTAAAGGAACGTGGGCTTATAGCTCAGGTAACTCACGAGGAGGAAGTAAGGGAACTTCTTGGTAAGGAAAAGGTTACCTTTTATATTGGCTTTGACCCCACAGCGGACAGTCTTCATGTAGGTCATTTCTTACAGATGGTTGTTATGAAGCATATGCAGGATGCCGGTCACAGACCTATTGCACTTGTTGGTGGCGGTACCGGTCATATCGGAGATCCGTCCGGCAGAACTGATATGCGTTCAATGATGACAAAGGAAACCATTGATTACAACTGCGAGCGTTTTAAAGAGCAGCTCAGCAGAGTAATAGATTTTTCCGACGACAAAGCTATTATGGTTAATAATGCCGATTGGCTTTTAGATCTTAATTATGTTGAGTTTTTAAGAGATATAGGAGCTTGCTTCTCTGTTAACAAAATGCTTACAGCAGAGTGCTTCAAGCAAAGACTTGAAAAAGGTCTTTCATTCCTTGAATTTAACTATATGCTCATGCAGAGTTATGACTTTTTGATGCTTAACCGTAAGTATAACTGTCAGCTTGAACTTGGCGGTGATGACCAGTGGTCAAATATTCTCGGCGGTATTGAACTTTGCAGAAGAAAAGACCAGAAGCAGGCATATGGTATGACATTTACTCTTCTTACCAACAGCGAAGGTAAGAAAATGGGTAAGACACAGAGCGGTGCTCTTTGGCTTGATGCTAACAAGACATCTCCATATGATTTCTATCAGTATTGGGTAAACGTTGATGATGCTGATGTTATTAAATGCTTAAAACTTTTAACATTCCTTCCTCTTGAAGAAATAAATAAGATGGCAGAATATAAAGATGCTGAAATTAATAAGGCAAAGAGAGTACTTGCATACGAAGTAACCAAGCTTGTACACGGTGAAGAAGAAGCAAGAAAGGCGCAGGAAGCTGCACAGGCACTCTTTGGCGGTGGCTCCGACAATGCTAATATGCCTACCACAGAGATTACTGCAGAAGATCTTGGTAAGACAATTCTTGATATTATGCTTATTGCCGGTCTTATTCCTTCAAAAGGTGAGGGCAGACGTCTTGTTCAGCAGGGTGGTGTAAGCATAGACAATGAAAAAATTGCAGACTTTAACTATGCTGTAACAGCCGATACTTTTAAGGACGGCGAATTTATAATAAAAAAAGGTAAGAAGACTTTCCACAAGATAGTACTTAAGTGATTTTGATCCGGATGTTAGTATTGATAACATCCGGATTTCTTTGTTTAAAAATGATTTTACTTAAATGAACAAATTTCCTCAAAACCCTTTACTTTTAAGCAAAAATGTATTAGAATATATAGTGTATATTTAAAATTGGAGGTAATGTGTCTATGAAGTATCAAAGCACAAGAAATAAAACTGTAAAAATCAACTCGGCACAGGCAATTAAGCAGGGTATTTCTGCAGAAGGTGGCCTCTTTGTTCCGGAAACAATTCCTTTTATGGAACTTTTTGAAATAGAAGCTTTGAAAGAATTAAGTTATCAAATGAGAGCAAAGGCAGTACTTGGCAAATTTCTTACCGACTATTCAGATGAGGAACTCCTTGAGTGTGTTTCAAAGGCATATTCATTCGATAAATTTCCTGTAGAAGAAGTTGCACCTGTAAAAAAGATTAACGACACTATGTATATGCTTGAACTTTGGCATGGGCCTACATGTGCATTTAAGGATATGGCTTTGCAGATTCTTCCGCATCTTCTTACAAAAGCTGTAAAAAAGACCGGAGAGGATAAGGAAATTGTTATTCTTGTGGCAACATCCGGAGATACCGGCAAAGCTGCTCTTGAAGGATTCAAAGATGTAGACGGCACACGAATACAGGTTTTTTATCCTGTAGACGGCGTTTCTGAGATTCAAAAGCTGCAGATGGTAACTCAGGAAGGAAAAAATGTTTCTGTTGCAGCTGTTAAGGGCAATTTCGATGATGCTCAGACCGGTGTTAAAAAGATTTTTACTGATAATGAATATAAAACGGAGCTTTCAAAAAAAGGTTTTGCTTTTTCCAGCGCCAACTCAATAAACTGGGGAAGACTTGTTCCTCAGATAGTTTATTATTTCAGTGCATATTGTGATATGCTGAAAAATAATGAGATTGCATTGGGCGATAAAATAAATATATGTGTTCCCACGGGAAATTTTGGAAACATACTTGCTGCATATTTTGCAAAACGTATGGGACTTCCGGTTAATAAATTTATTTGCGCATCTAATAAAAATAATATTCTTACTGACTTTTTAAATACAGGAGTATATGACAGAAACAGGGAATTCTACACAACTACTTCTCCATCTATGGATATTATTATTTCGTCAAATCTGGAAAGGCTGATTTATATTGCTTCCGGTTTTGATGATTCTCTTGTCAATAAATGTATGAATAGCTTAAATACTGATGGTAAATATGAATTGCCGGAGAATGTATTTAATATAATTAAAACAGATTTTTCTGCAGGTTATTGTGATGATGATATGACTAAGAAAACAATATCCGAAATATTTGATGAATACGGATATGTTTGTGATACACACACCGCTGTTGCCGTAAAGGTTTACAACGATTATCAAACCCTGACCGGTGATAATACTAAAACGGTTATTGCTTCAACAGCAAATCCTTTTAAATTCAACAAAAGTGTTATTGAAGCCTTAGACAGTAATATAGTGTGCGATTCTTATGATGAATTTGAACTTCTTGATATCTTATCACATAAAGGTAATATATCTATTCCTTCATCGCTTGCTGAACTCAAAGATAAAGAAATACGATTTGATAAAGTATATGCAAAAGATAAAATGATTGATGCTGTAAATTGTTTTTTAGTATAAAATTGGAGGCTTTCCTTTGAGTAAAAAATTTGGTGTTGTAATTGCTGCCGGGGGCAGTGGTTCCAGGTTTGGATCTTTGGTTCCGAAACAGTTTGTCGAAATTAATGATGTACCCGTTATTTCGTATACTATTTCCAAATTCCAAATGTGTGGCCTTATAGATGAAATAGTAATTGTAACCCACAAAGATTATGTTGTGTATTGCAATGATCTTGTTAAAAGTTTTAATTTTAATAAGGTAACCACAATTGTTGAAGGCGGTTCGGATCGGCAGGAAAGTGTTTACAAAGGGCTTAAACAAATCCAAAGTGAATACGTATTGATTCATGATGCCGCAAGACCTATAGTTAGTGTAAATGACATCATTAGATGTTGTGAAACACTACTCGAATATGATTGTTGTGCATTGGCTTCTAAAGTTGTTGATACAATCAAATTTTCTGAAGATGGAACATTTGTTGATGGTACTGTAGATCGAAGTAAATTGTGGTCTGTACAAACTCCACAAGGTTTTAAAAAAGATATTATTCTGAAGTGCCACAAAAATGCTGTGTTTGACAGTTATAAAGGCACAGACGACTGTATGCTTGCTGAAAATTACGGCTACAGGATAAGACTTATTGAGGCCCAAAGCAGTAATATTAAAATAACCAATTATAATGATTTGGCTATTGCGGAGGTGTTGCTCGATGTTTAGAATTGGAAGCGGATATGATGTTCACAGGCTTGGGGAGGATAGAAAGCTTATTCTCGGAGGAGTGAATATTCCTTATGAAAAAGGACTGATAGGCCACTCTGATGCTGATGTGCTTGTACATGCTATTATGGACGCTTTGTTAGGGGCACTTGCTCTGGGAGATATCGGTAAGCATTTCCCGGATAGTGACCAGACTTACAAAGGCGCAGACAGTATTATGCTTCTGAAAAGAGTAAATCAGCTTGTATCAAGTGAGGGTTATCTTGTTTCAAACGTGGACTCCACACTTGTTTGTCAAAAGCCCAAACTTGCACCATATATTGATTTGATGAGGAAAAATATTGCTGATGCACTTGATGTTGATATTAAATGTGTGAGTGTAAAAGCTACAACTACAGAAAAATTAGGTTTTGAAGGCGAAGAATTGGGCATTTCAGCACAGGCTGTGTGCTTGATTTACAAAGGGGGAAAATAAAATGCTTACAGACATTCAGATTGCTCAGAATGCTAAAATGGAGCACATAGGCAAAATTGCTGCAAATCTCGGTTTAACCGAAGATCAGATTGATTACTACGGAAAGTATAAGGCTAAGGTTGACCTTGGAGTTATTGATGAGTTAAAAGATAAAAAAGACGGTAAACTCATACTTGTGACTGCCATAAATCCGACGCCTGCAGGCGAAGGTAAAACCACAACAACGGTTGGTCTTGGTCAGGCAATGAAGAAAATTGGAAAGAATGCCATTATTGCATTAAGAGAACCATCTTTGGGTCCTGTAATGGGCGTTAAAGGTGGTGCTGCAGGTGGCGGATATGCTCAGGTAGTACCCATGGAAGATATAAATCTCCACTTTACCGGTGATATGCATGCTATAACTGCTGCAAACAACCTTCTTGCTGCAATGCTGGACAACCACATTAAACAAGGAAATGAACTCGGAATTGATCCTACATCCATTGTATTTAAAAGAGTAATGGATATGAATGACCGTTCTTTAAGAAACATTGTTATCGGTTTAGGCGGTAAAATTAACGGAGTTCCGCGAGAAGACGGATTTATGATTACCGTTGCATCTGAAATTATGGCTATTCTTTGTCTGGCTTCTGATCTTACGGATTTAAAGAATAGATTTGCAAAGATTATAGTTGCCTATACTTATGACGGTAAGCCCGTAACGGCTCATGATTTAAAGGCTGAGGGTGCTATGTGTTTACTTATGAAAGATGCTATCAAGCCTAATCTTGTGCAGACTTTGGAAAATACACCTTGCCTTATGCACGGTGGACCTTTTGCAAACATTGCCCATGGCTGCAACAGTATTCTTGCAACTAAACTGGCGTTAAAACTTGCAGATTATACTATAACCGAAGCTGGTTTCGGAGCTGATCTTGGTGCAGAAAAGTTCCTTGATATTAAGTGCCGCTTTGGCGGACTTAAGCCCAATGCAGTTGTAATTGTTGCTACAATAAGAGCTCTTAAGTATAATGGCGGCGTAAAAAAAGATATGCTTAAAGATGAAAATCTTGATGCTCTTAAGTTGGGTATTGCAAATCTTGGTAAACATATTTCAAATATGAAACAGTATAATGTTCCTGTAATAGTAGCTGTAAACTCTTTCTTTACCGACACAGATGCAGAAAAAGATTTTGTTATTAATTATTGCAAGGAAAACGGTGTTAAGTGTGCTATGTCCGAAGTGTTTGAGCATGGCGGAGAAGGCGGCGTTGAACTGGCAAAACTTGTTTGTGATACAGTTGATAACGAACAAAGTGATTTTTCTCCCATATATGATGTCGATATGTCAATTCAGGATAAGATATATACTGTAGCTACTAAGATTTATGGTGCTGACGGAGTAAATTATACCTCTAAAGCGCTCAAAAAGATAAAGCAACTTGAGTCTTTGGGACTTGATAAGGTTCCGGTATGTATGGCAAAAACACAGTATTCATTATCAGATGACCCTGCATTGCTTGGTGCACCTTCTGGTTTTGACATTACTGTAAGAGATGTTAATATATCAAACGGAGCAGGTTTTGCGGTTTGCCTTACCGGAGATATAATGACTATGCCCGGTCTTCCTAAAACGCCCGCTGCTAACAATATTGATATAACAGACGACGGAGAAATAGTTGGCCTGTTCTGATATGGAGGATATATGAAATACATTTCAACTTCAACAGATCAAACCGAACAAATTGCTTTTGAAATATCAAAGCATTTGAAGCCTAAAGATATTATTACCCTTGATGGTGATCTCGGTGCCGGTAAAACTGCTTTTGTAAGAGGACTTGCCCGAGGCCTTGGAATTGAAGATGTTATTTCCAGTCCCACATTCACTATTGTTAATGAATACCGCAAGGGTGTTTTGCCGATTTTTCATTTCGACGTATACAGAATTGAATCGTCGGAAGAAATGTACGATATAGGTTGGGAAGATTATCTTCGACAAGATGCTGTTGTGGTAATTGAGTGGGCAAACATTATTGAAGATATTCTTGATGATAATATTATAAAAATCAACATTACAAAGGACCTTTCGGTAGGAGAGGACTACCGCGAGATAAACATTGAAGGGATTGCAAAATAATGAATGTTATGGCTATGGATACTTCATCGCTTACAGCCACAGTTGCTGTTCTTAACGATGAAAAACTCCTTGGTGAATTTACGATTTCAAATAAATTAACTCATTCGCAGACGATACTGCCTATGACAGAAAAGCTTTTATCTATGCTTGGAATGTCGCTTGATGAAATTGATGTTTTTGCAGTATGTGTCGGCCCCGGATCTTTTACAGGATTAAGGATTGGAATGGCGACTGTTAAAACTTTTGCCCAGACGCTAAATAAGCCAATAATAGGTATATCATCTCTGGATGCTATTGCTTACAACTTCTCTTATAATGACGATTTTATAATTTGTCCCATCGTTGATTCCAGAAGAAACGAAGTATATAATGCATTATATAACTGTGGGGTTAAAATTTTAGAAGACAGGCATTTGCACATTGATGACTTACTTGTTGAATTACAAGGAAAAAAAGTTATTTTCGCCGGTGATGCTGTCATGCTTCACAGGGAACGCATCGAGGCTTTGAAAGAATCCGGATGGAGAATTGCATCCAATCATTTGTTATTGCCCAGTGCAGCATCGGCTGCGTACTGCGCCTATAAAAAAGCAATAGAGGGACAATTTGATGACCCTTACACACTTAACCCGGTCTACTTAAGAAAATCTCAGGCAGAAAGAGAACTGGAAGAAAAAATCAAACATACGGAGGAAGAAAAATGATTGCTATTGGTTGTGACCACGGTGGATTTGAACTTAAATCCATAATTAATAAGTATCTTGATAGTCTTGGTGTTGATTACGTTGATTGCGGTACATATGATGAAAATAGCGTAGATTATCCCGATATCGCGAAAGTTGTTTGTTTAAAGGTTCAAACCGGCGAATGTGAAAAAGGCATTCTTGTATGCGGAACCGGTATTGGAATGAATATGTGTGCCAATAAACACAAAGGTATTAGAGCAGCTCAATGTCACGATACGTTTAGTGCAAAAATGACAAGACAACACAATAATGCCAATGTGCTTACAATGGGCGGACGCGTTGTTGGAAGTGAGCTGGCAAAGGAAATTGTCAGAGAATTTTTGACAAATGAATTTGAAGGCGGACGTCATGAAGCCAGAGTAAATAAAATGATGTCGGTTGAAAATGATTAAATGGAGTTTGGAAAAATATGGATGCACTCATACAAAGTATCGAAAACTTTTTAGTCAATATTGATCCAAGCTTTGGAACTTTTATGGTTTCTATTATACCAATAATAGAGCTTAGAGGCGCAATTCCCCTTGGTATAGGTCTTAATTTGCATTGGCTTTGGGTTTATTTTATCTGTGTTGTAGGCAATTGTCTACCTGTTCCTTTTGTTATCCGTATAATTAGACCTTTGATAGAATGGTTGCTTAAATCCAAGCTTTTCAGACGCGTCGGTCTTTGGCTTGAGAGAAGAACACAAAAGAAAACCAAAAATGTTACAAAATACAAAAAGCTGGGTCTTTTGATTTTTGTTGCATTACCTTTGCCCGGAACGGGTGCCTGGAGCGGTGCGATGATTGCCGGAATGATGAATATGCGACTTAAGGATGCATTACCTGTAATATTCGGTGGCGTTGCTATAGCCGGGGTAATAATGACTGTAATTTCTATATTTTTTAAATTTTTACTTTAAAACAAGGTGGTTTGAATTATTATGAACAGAAAATTTTTTACATCAGAATCAGTAACCGAGGGTCATCCCGATAAAATATGCGATCAGGTATCTGATGCAGTGCTTGATGCTATTTTAGAAAATGATCCTCAAGCCAGAGTGGCTTGCGAAACCGTTGTTACTACAGGTCTCGTTATGATTATGGGCGAAATAACCACAAACTGTTATGTTGATATACCCAAGGTAGCAAGAGATACTATAGAACAGATTGGATATGACAGAGCGAAATTTGGTTTTGATTGTCATACATGTGCAGTGCTTACAAGTATTGACGAACAGTCCGGAGATATTGCTATGGGTGTTAACAAGTCACTTGAAGCAAAAGAGGCTAACAGCGAAGAACTTGATAATGGAGCCGGCGACCAGGGAATGATGTTTGGTTATGCTTGTACCGAAACGGAAGAACTTATGCCCATGCCTATTTCAATAGCCCACAAATTAGCAAAAAGGCTTACTGATGTACGCAAAAACGGAACTCTTGATTATTTAAGACCCGATGGTAAAACACAGGTTACGGTTGAATATGTTGATGACAAGCCGGTAAGAATAGATACTGTAGTTATATCTACACAACACAGTGAAAATGTAAGTCTTGAACAGATTCGAAAAGATATGATTGAACATGTTGTTATGCCTATTATTCCTGCAGAATTGCTTGATGACAAGACTAAGTATTATATTAATCCCACCGGTCGCTTTGTTATAGGCGGACCTCAGGGCGACAGCGGTCTTACAGGCAGAAAAATTATTGTAGATACCTATGGCGGTTATGCACGTCATGGTGGCGGAGCATTTTCCGGTAAAGATCCTACAAAGGTTGACAGAAGTGCTTGCTATGCAGCAAGATACGTTGCTAAAAATATTGTTGCAGCAGGACTTGCTGACAAATGCGAAGTTCAGCTTGCCTATGCTATAGGTGTGGCGAATCCTGTATCTATTCTTGTAGATACTTTTGGCACCGCTAAAATTCCGGAGGAGAAAATATCAGAAATCGTTAAGGAAGTGTTTGATTTAAGACCCGCTGCCATAATACGTGATTTAGGTCTTAGAAGTCCCATATACAAGCAGACTGCAGCTTATGGTCACTTTGGACGTTCTGATGTAGATTTACCCTGGGAAAGATGCGACAGAGTAAATATTATTAAAGAAAAAGCCGGTTTATAATTCACTAACACAACACCTCTTTGCATATTATGGAGCAAAGAGGTGTTGATATGTTTTCGGTTTTTATAAAGAGCATTGTTACGTTTTTGGTTATTTATTCGCTATGGGATATATCACAAAAAATATTAAAATACCTGTTTAAATCCGATGTTAACAGGGAAATGTTTGTTTTTATTCACGTGAGAAATCAGGAAAATAGTATTGAATATATAGTCAGAAACACAATTTTTGAATATTTAACCAGGTTTGGCGGCAGAAAAATACCTTATGTTGTTATTGTTGATAAGGGTTCTCAGGACAAAACCGAAGAAATATCACGTAAACTATGTGAGGATTTTGATTTCTTATACTATACAACATTTGATGATTACCTGGAATTTAATAAACAGATAGGAAAATAACTTATGAGATATAACGCATATTCAGATTACTTAAAAGAAAAATACGGAGAACGAGTTTATAAATTACCTGTAAACTTACCCATAACCTGTCCAAATCGTGATGGTACTTGTTCTTCCGGAGGATGTATATTTTGCGGAGATGTAGGTGCTGCATTTGAGAATCTGCCTACTTCTATGCCTGTTTCTGAACAAATAAGTGAAAATATGTCATACATAGGAAAAAAATATAAAGCAAATAAATTTATTGCATATTTTCAAAATTTTACCAACACTTATATGCCTTTTGAAGATTTTAAAAACAATATAACTCAGGCAATTGGCGCAAACATAGTCGAAATTGCTATCTCTACAAGACCCGATTGTATTAATGATAAATATATGCAATTTCTTAAGGAAATTTCCCATAAGCATAATGTAAATATTTCCATTGAACTTGGTTTACAAACAGTAAACTACAAGACTTTAAAGCGAATTAACAGGGGACATACCTTGGCTCAGTTTATTGATGCCGTATTGTGCATCCACAAATATGGATTTCCTGTATGTGCTCATTTAATACTGAATCTTCCCTGGGATGATGAGGATGATATTAAGGAATGTGCCGGAATTTTATCTGCTTTAAAAGTTGAACAGGTTAAACTGCACAGCTTATATATTGTTAAAAATACACCCATGGAAAAAATGTATGTTAATGGCGAATTCAATATGGGAACATATATGGATTATGTAAATAAGGTTATACTTTTCCTTGAATATTTATCTCCGGATATTGTTATCCAAAGACTTATAGGACGAGCAAAGGAAGAACACACCGTATTTGCAAATTATGGTACAAGTTGGTGGAAAATAAAAGACACTATTGACTTTGAACTGGAAAACAGAAATACATTTCAAGGTAAAAAATGTGACTATCTTGGAGGTTTTGCTTTAAAAAAATTTGAAAACTTATAAAATAGTATATTTTTAAAAAAATCTATTGTAATTTACTTGTGATTTTGGTATAATAAACTGTAAAAATATATTCGGTGAGGTTTATACATATGATTAAAAGTATGACAGGATATGGCAGAGGCGAAAAGCTGTTTAATGATTATAAGATTACTGTTGAAATCAAAAGTGTTAACAACAGATATCTTGATTCAAACATACGTCTTTATAAGCAATACTCCTTTGTTGAGGATGCCATCAGAGAATGTCTTAATGGCTCTGTAAGCAGAGGTAAGGTGGATGTTTTTGTACAGTATGATGCCGTTGAAAATGACGATAAGGTAATAAGTCTTAATGAATCTGTTGCAAAGGGTTATTATGAAGCTTTGAAACAACTTAGTGATGAGCTTGGTGTTGAAAATGATGTTACCGTTTCTTCCCTTGCAAGATTTTCAGATATATTCAATGTTGAAAAGCAAGAGCAGGACAAAGAACAGATTATAAAAGACACAAAAGAAGTTATGCAGCTTGCTTTAGATGACATTACAGCAAACAGAGCTCGCGAAGGTGCAAGGCTTTATGAGTTTTTTAAAGAAACAATCAAGGGCTTGAGGGAAATAATTTCAATTATAGACAAACGTTCCCCCGAAACCGTCAACGAATACAGAGCTCGCATCAAGGAAAGAATTGAAGAGATTCTTTCCGGTATAGAGGTTGATGAATCACGTCTTCTTACAGAGGTTGCAATATTTTCGGACAAGGTCAACATTACAGAAGAACTTGTAAGATTTGAAAGTCATCTTAAAGAGTTTTCCAATCTTCTCGAAAGCGATGTACCGGTAGGTCGAAAACTTGATTTTACAATTCAGGAACTTAATCGAGAAGCAAACACCATGGGAAGCAAATGTAATGATTTTATAATCGGTAAGGCTGTAGTGGATTTAAAATCTGAAATTGAAAAACTCAGAGAACAAATACAGAACATCGAGTAATTACAGGAGTTGATTTATCATGAAACTTATTAATGTTGGTTTCGGAAACATAGTTTCTTCCGATAGAATTATAGCTATAGTAAGCCCTGATTCTGCTCCTATTAAAAGAATGATTGCTGAAGCAAGAGAAAAAGGAACGCTTATTGATGCTACTTACGGAAGAAGAACCCGCGGCGTTTTGATTACAGACAGCGAACATATTATTCTGTCTGCACTTCAGACGGAAACCATTGCCGGACGTCTTAATAAAGAGGACGATGATGCTACGGAGGTGGAATTGCTTGAAGAATAAAACAGGTACAGTTTTCGTTGTTTCCGGGCCTTCCGGTACCGGCAAAGGTACAATAATGGAAACATATTTCAAGAAATATCCTAATGACAATACCTTTTTGTCTATATCTGCAACTACAAGACAACCAAGAGTTACCGACAAAGAAGGTGTAACGTATTATTTTAAAACTAAAGAGGAGTTTAAAGAGCTTATTGAAAATGACGGCCTTCTTGAATGGGCAGAATTTTGTGATAATTTTTACGGAACACCAATTGCTCCGATTAATGCAATGATTGCAGAGGGGAAAAATGTGATTCTCGAGATAGAGGTTCAAGGAGGAATGCAAGTTATGCAAAAGCTGGGTGACGCAGTTGGAATTTTCGTTCTTCCTCCGTCATTTAAAGAGCTTAAAAACAGACTTGTCGGAAGAAATACAGAATCTATGGATAAGATAGAAAAAAGACTCTTAAGAGCCAAAGAAGAAATTAATGAAATTGAGAAATATGATTACATATTAATCAATGACGATCTTGACGATGCAGTCGAGGTATTCCGTTCTATACTTATTGGAGAAACTCAGAGAGTTTCCAGAAATAAAAAAACTATTAAAGAGGTGTGTGAAACATGTTAAAACCATCAGCTTCAGAATTAATGAAATCCAAAAAAATTGATAGTAAGTATACTCTCGTTATTGCAACTGCTAAAAGAGCAAGAGAAATCTTCTCTAAGCAGGACAATGTGTTTGTTGAGTGCAATTCAGACAAGCCTGTGAGTATTGCTGTAAATGAAATAGCAGAAAATAAGGTAACTTTGAAGACCGGTAAAACAGCTGCTAACATCACAGATGATTATTCACTTAACGATATTCTTGAACAGGAAGCAATAGCCGATAAAGAAGGAATTGCAGATGAAAACGCTTAATGGTATTAAAATTGCTGTCGGAATAACCGGTTGCATTGCAGCATACAAAAGTGCTGAAGTGGTAAGCAGATTAACCAAACTGGGTGCAGATGTTACAGTTATTATGACGGACTCGGCACAAAAATTTATAACACCGCTTACCTTTGGTACACTTACAAAAAACAAAGTAATATGCGATATGTTTTCTATGCCCGACTATTCCAAAGTGGAGCATATTTCTGTTGCAAATGAAGCAGATATTATGTTGGTTTGTCCTGCAACTGCCAATATAATAGGCAAAGTTGCATCCGGTATAGCAGATGATTTTCTTTCCACAACAATTATGGCAACAAAATCACCTGTTGTTTTTGCGGCTGCTATGAATAATAATATGTATGATAATCCAATTGTTCAGGATAATATTTCTAAGCTCAAAGGCTACGGATATCATTTTATAGAGCCCGACGAGGGGATGCTGGCCTGCGGTACCAGTGGCAAAGGACGTCTTGCTGACTATAAAACCATTATAGAAACGGTAGAGTCAATTGCATACAAAAGCAAAGACCTTTCAGGCAAAAAGGTTCTTGTTACTGCCGGACCTACTTTGGAAAGCATTGATCCTGTCAGGTTTATTTCCAATCATTCAAGCGGAAAAATGGGCTATGCAGTTGCTAAAGCAGCAAAGCTTCGCGGTGCTGAAGTTACTTTGATTTCCGGCCCTGTTACTCTTGAACCATTTGTTGGTGTTAATACCATAAGGGTAAACAGTGCTGTTGAGATGTATGATGCTGTAACTTCAAACTTTGAGTGGGCAGATATTGTAATTAAAGCTGCCGCCGTTGCAGACTATACTCCTGCCAATTATTCTGACAATAAAATTAAGAAGGGTGCGGCTTTAAGTTTTGCACTGAAAGATAACCCTGATATTTTAAAAGAACTTGGCAAACGTAAAGGCAATAAGATTCTGGTTGGATTCTGTATGGAAACCAATGAACTCATTGCTAATGCAGAAAAAAAGCTTAATAGCAAAAATCTTGATTTTATTGTTGCAAATGATTTAACCGGAGAAGGTTCCGGTTTTAAACACGATACCAATGTTGTAACAATTATTGATAAAAATGGTTCTAAAAAATCCTACGCCATAATGGAAAAGGAAGAAATTGCGCATATAATTCTCGATAAATGTAACACTTTATGATTTAATCGTTTCAGGAGGATACACCATTGATTGCAGAGGTTATCATAAACAGCAATACTAGGGTTACGGATAACATATATCATTATCTTGTTCCTGCAGAATTGGAAACTTCTGTAGTTGTAGGTGTGCGCGTTATTGTTCCTTTCGGACGTGGTAATAAGACGTCTGAAGCATTCGTTGTTGGTCTTACAGATCATTCGGATTATGGCAAATTAAAGGAAATTTCATCAATTCAGGATAATTACCGTTATTTTGATGAAAAAGGTGTTGAACTCATAAAATTTATGGTTCATCGCTATTTCTGCACCTATATTTCAGCTGTTAAATGTCTTATTCCTGTTGGTGTTGGAAATGTTTTTAAAAAGACCATATCCTTAATTACACCTCTAAGTGCCGAAAATATCAGTTATCTTGAACATTCCGTAAATGCAGAAAAGATATACACCCACCTTCTTGAAGGTCCATGTAGCTTTGATAAATTATCAGAACTTATTTCTTCCAAAAACCTCACTGGCGTTCTGAATGCCATGAAAAAAAGAGGTATAATTGAAATTGAAGAAACTGTTTTTGGCGGTATTAAGGATACTACCAAAAAAAGAGTTACTTTAAAGGCAGATTATGATGATGTGTCCTCAGCAATTGATTCAATGATTTCGAAAGCACCCGCCAGAGCAAGATGTTTAGAGATATTGGCCGATGAACGGGATATTTTGCTTAGTGAACTATTAGAGATGGCTAACACCTCAAAATCTGTTGTTGATTTCCTTGTAAAAAAAGGATTTGCTGAAATATACGAAATGGTAGAACGTGAAGATTTGCTGGAATACGATGTTGAAAACGACTATGTGCGTCATTCGCTTAATGATGATCAGCGTCAGGTTTGCAAAGCAGTGTTACAAAGTATTTTATCAAACGAAAAGAAAACTTATCTTTTAAATGGAGTTACAGGCAGCGGTAAAACCGAAGTTTATCTGGAGTTGATAGAAAATACTGTAAAAAAAGGCAAAGAAGCAATTTTTCTTGTACCGGAAATCAGCCTTACTCCGCAGATGGTAAAACAAGTTACTGCAAGGTTTGGCGATAGAGTGGCTGTTGTGCATAGCTCATTGACTCAAAAACAGCGTTTTGAACAATGGAAACGTATTAACGAGGGTGAAGTTGATATTGTTGTTGGTGCCAGAAGCGCAGTATTCGCTCCTTTTAAAAATCTTGGTCTTATAATTGTTGACGAAGAACATGAAAACACTTATAAATCCGAGTTTACCCCCAAATATAACGCAGTTGAAATTGCCAAATTCAGAGCAAATTTAAATAGTTGTGTAGTTCTTCTTGCAAGTGCCACACCATTAATTGAAAGTACTTTTAAAGCTGAATCAGGTAAATATATTCCTCTTTACATGAGGAAAAGAGCAAATAATTCACCTTTGCCTGAAACAGTAATTGTTGATATGCGCAAAGAAATGGAAATGGGCAATATGGGTATTTTCAGTACGAGGTTACTTAAGGAAATATCATTTAATCTTGCACATAACCAGCAAACAATTTTGTTTTTAAACAGGAGAGGTTTTTCTAGTTTTGTTTCCTGCCGTTCTTGCGGTTACGTGCCCAAATGTCCCAACTGTAATGTTTCTTTGACATATCATAAATCCATAAATAAAATGATTTGTCATTATTGCGACTATGCAGAAAAGTTGCCCCTTGTGTGCCCCGAATGTTCAAGTAAATATATTAAACATTTCGGAATAGGAACCCAGAAGGTTGCGGATGAAATTTCCCAACTTTTTCCCGATGCAAAAGTCCTTAGAATGGATGCTGATACGACTTCCGCAAAAATGAGTCATGAGAACATTTTGCAGTCTTTTAAAAACAGAGAAGCGGATATCCTTATCGGAACCCAGATGATTACCAAAGGACTTGATTTTGACAATGTTACTCTTGTTGGCGTTGTTGCTGCAGATATGAGCCTAAACGTTGATGATTTCAGAGCTTCTGAGAGAACTTTTGATTTAGTTACTCAGGTTACGGGCAGAGCCGGTCGCGGTAAGTTAATGGGAAGGTCTGTTATACAAACATATAATCCCGATAACGAAACCATTTTGTCTGCTGCATCTCAGAATTATGATGAATTTTATCGTGATGAGATCGAACTCAGAAAAATGCTTGTTTATCCACCATTTTGCGAGTTTATTAATTTTGTATTTACATCCGGCAGCGCACAAACAGCTAAGAAGACAGCTTTTGCTTTTTACAATGATTTAAAAGCTCTTATCGGAAACACATCAATAATGTACAAACCCGGAGAAGCTCCTATGTTTAAAGTTAATAATAATTTTAGATATCGGTTTCTTGTAAAAACGAGATATTCTAAGGATATGTATAATGTTATATACTCTCTATACAGAGAATATCTTACGAAGAAGAACGCTTCAAAAATCAGTATTGAGGTTAATCCTGTTAATATGTATTAAGGAGATAAAAATATGGCAATCAGAAATATCAGAAAACTTGGTGATGATATTTTAAGAAAAAAGTGTCGTCAAGTTGAAACAATTGATGAAAAAATACTTACTTTGTTAGATGATATGGCAGAAACTATGTACGAAGCCAACGGAGTTGGTCTTGCTGCACCTCAGATTGGTATTTTAAAACGCATTGTTGTTATAGATATAGGTGAAGGTCTTATAGAGATGATAAATCCCGAGATTATTCATTTTGAAGGCAATATCAAAGATACTGAGGGCTGTCTTAGTGTACCCGGTAAGTATGGATATGTTGTCAGACCTGCTAAGGTTACGGCAGTTGCATTGGATAGACAGGGAGAAAAATTTACCATCGATGCAGAAGGACTTCTTGCCAAAGCCATCTGTCACGAGCTTGACCACCTTGACGGTATCGTGTTTGTAGACAAGGTTACAGAATATATTGATGTTGATAATAACTAGAGGTACAGATAATTTATGAATGTTATGTTTATGGGTACTCCTGAATTTGCGTGCACTTCTCTTCGTATGCTTGTCGACGAAGGATTTAACGTAACCAGTGTAGTTACCACCGAAGATAAACCACGGGGCAGGGGACACAAGATGACTCATCCCGATGTGTATTTAACGGCTGAAGAACTCTCTATAAATAATATTTATCAGCCGGTTAATTTAAAAAGAGAAAATTTCGAAGATATTCTAAAAAAAGAAAACCCTGATGTCATAGCGGTAGTTGCTTACGGAAAGCTCTTACCCGAGTATGTTATAAATTATCCGAAATACGGATGCATCAATGTACACGGTTCGTTGCTTCCTAAATACAGAGGTGCTGCACCCATGCAGTGGTGTCTTATTGATGGAGAGAAGGAAACCGGTGTTACCACCATGTATATGGATACAGGCCTTGACACGGGAGATATGCTTCTTAAATCAACTTTACCTCTTTCGCTCGATGACAATTTTGGTACCGTACACGATAAACTTAGTGTTATGGGTGCCAAGCTTCTCGTTGAAACTTTAAGAGGAATATATGACGGCACTGTAAAGAGGGTTCCCCAGGGTGAAACAACCACACATTATGCAGCGATGATTACTAAGGAAATGTGCAGTATTAATTGGAAAGATGATGCTTTATCTATTTGCAATCTTATAAGAGGTTTAACACCGTTTCCTAAAGCATCCTGTACTTTGGGTGACAAGTTATTAAAAATAACCAAAGCATATCCTTTGGATAAGACAGTTGACAATACTGTCGGCAGGGTTGTTTCTGTTAATAAAGATTCATTTGATGTTTGTTGCGGCAATGGCTCTTTATTGCGTGTATTTGAAATTCAGCCCGAAGCAAAAAGGGTAATGTCTGTTGAGGAATTTCTTAAAGGGAATACTTTTGAAATCAACACGATACTTAAATAATGAGGTATACGGATGAGTTATAATCCAAGAAAACTTGCTGTAGATATTGTATATAATGTTTTAAAAAAATGTAATACTCTTTCTTCTGAATTGACAGCGATTCGTAAAAGGTCGGATGAAATATCGTCGCTTGATATCAGGTTTATTTCTGAAATTTCAACCGGTGTGTTGCGTAATCTTGAGTATGTAGATTATATGATATCAAAAGCATCTGATGTTAAAATCTCAAAAATTTCACCTTATGTTCTTTGTGTCTTAAGATGTGGGTGTTATCAGCTTGTTTTTATGGATAAGGTTCCGCCAAGGGCTGCTGTTGATGAGTGTGTCAAACTTGTAAAGAAATCTGCTAACAGAAGACTTAGCGGATTTGTAAACGCGGTAATGCGGAAAATTGATTCCCAAAAGAATCAGGTTATATTGCCCGATGACGAAATTAAAAAATTATCTGTTGTTTATTCATGCCCGGAATGGTTAGTGTCCAAATTTAAAAACCGTTTACATGATGAAACAGAACAACTGCTCTCCGTGTTAAATATTAAACCCGCAACAATTTTAAGGACAAATACTTTAAAAACAACCCGTACAGAATTAATTGACTTGCTTAATTCAAAAGGCTGGAATTGCACTAAATACAACTCTGATTTGTACATAGATATGGATTATCTCATCACAACAGATAAAGTTGACAGCATTGACAGATCAGAAGAATACCTTAAAGGCATGTTTTATATTCAGGATCCTGCAGCTGCATATGTTGCTGAGGTTATGAATCCCGCATCGGGTTCTGTTGTTTTTGATATGTGTGCTTCTCCCGGAGGTAAATCAACTCATATTGCCGAAAAAATGGGGGACACAGGTGAAGTTTATTCTTTCGATGTGTCCGAAAGTAAAGTTAATCGCATCGTTGAAAATGCCACCAGACTTGGACTTAAAAGTATACATGCAGAAGTTAGAGATTCTACTGTTAATGATCCTGCTTTACATTCGAAGGCCGACTACATACTTGTTGATGCGCCTTGCTCCGGTTTTGGTATTATTAGAAAAAAACCTGATATAAAGTATTTGCGCAAGGAAACAGACAGCGAACAACTCGCTCAAATAAGTCTTTCTATTTTATGCGTTGCTGCTGATTATCTTAAAAGTGGCGGTACTTTGGTGTTTTCTACATGTACAATTTTAAAAGAAGAAAACGAAGATGTGTTATTTGAATTTTTAAAACTCAGACCTGATTTTCAACTTAAAACCATTGAGTGTTCTGTAAAGAATGAAGGTTACCTGACACTGTTTCCGCACAAAAATAATTGTGATGGCTTTTTTATAAGTTTGTTAATAAAGGAATAATAATGATTAATTTAAAAGATTTGACATTTGAAGAATTGAAGGAATTCCTTGTGAATATAGGAGAGAAATCATTTCGTGCTAAACAAATATTCTCCTGGTTACACAGAGGCGTTGAGGATTTTGATGAAATGACAGATATCTCTGTAGATTTACGCAATAAGCTCAGAGAAATATCTTATGTCAGCAAATTAAAAATAGTTCGCAAACTTGAATCAAGCCTCGATGAAACAAAAAAATATCTGTTTGAGCTTCAGGACGGAAATCGCGTAGAAAGTGTTGTTATGTATTATAAACATGGCGTAACGGTGTGTATTTCCTGTCAAGTAGGTTGCAGAATGGGATGTAAATTTTGCGCTTCTACGATTGGAGGCCTTGTACGATCTCTCTCACCGGGTGAAATTTTGGATCAGGTACTTTTTGCGCAGAAAGACATCGGTCAGCGAATATCAAATATTGTGATGATGGGTATTGGTGAACCCTTGGACAATTTTGATAATGTTATAAAATTTCTTAAAATTGTTAATGACGAAAATGGTATTAACATAGGTTATAGACATATATCTTTATCCACATGCGGCATAGTTCCTAATATAAAAAAACTTATGGAATACAATTTTCCTTTGACGTTGAGTGTATCACTGCATGCACCCAGCGATGAAATCAGAGATACAATAATGCCTGTTAATAAGGCATATAATATAAAAGAATTAATCAATGTATGTAAAGAGTATACAAGGCATACCAAACGTCGAATCAGCTTTGAATTTGCGCTTATTAAGGATGTTAATGATAATAAAGAGGTGGCCCAAATGCTGGGTAAGCTCGTTAAAGGTATGTTATGTCATATAAATTTAATTCCTGTAAACAATGTTTCTGAAAATGATTTTAGGAAGCCATCAAAAAATAAAATCAGAGATTTTATGCAGGAACTTGAAAAAATGGGCATTGCCGTGACAGTAAGAAGAGAACTTGGCAGTGACATAAACGCTTCTTGCGGTCAGCTCCGCAGAAAAGAAGGTGCAAAGGAGGTTTTAACGTGATATACTCATACGGTACCGACATTGGTCTTGTGCGTGGTTCCAATCAGGATTCTGTTGCAGTTCATATCTTTTCGGAAGATACCGGACTTTTTATTGTAGCAGACGGTATGGGGGGCCATCGTGGAGGTAAAATGGCAAGTTCAATTGCAGTTGATACTATATTACAGTTTTTTGTTTCCGGTTTTTCCGAAGATTTAAATAGCGAAAAGATTAAAGAGCTTCTTTGCAATTCTATAAAGGAAGCAAATTTGCGGGTTTTCAAACAGTCCTTAGATAACCCCGAACTTGATGGGATGGGAACAACTGTTGTTGCTTTTCTTGTGAAACAAAACACCCTTTATACCGCAAGCGTTGGCGATAGCAGGGCGTATGTTTGTAAAGACACAAGAATATTTCAGATAACTGAAGATCACTCCTTAGTTGCTGATTTATTACGACGTGGTGTAATAAAATCTGAGGAAGCAAAAACTCATCCTCAGAAAAATGTAATAACCCGTGCTGTAGGCACCGAATCACTTGTTGCAGTTGATATATTTGAAACGAACCTTGATGGCGGCAGCGTTGTAGTTGCCTGCACCGACGGACTCCATGGACTCCTCAGCGATGAAGAAATTGCCGGAGTTGTTTCGGTCAACACTGAAGACTCTGCACAAATGTTAATTTCAATGGCAAATGACAAGGGCGGATACGATAATATTACCGTTGTAGCCGTTAAAATATCTTAAGAGGTGAATGTTATGATAGGAACAATTCTTGGCGGAAGATATACTATTCTCGAAGAAGTTGGCAAGGGCGGCATGGCCCATGTATATAAAGCTCAGTGTAATGTTTTAAACAGGACAGTTGCTGTAAAGATGCTCAGAAATGACCTTGAAGGCGATGAAGAATTTGTTAACCGTTTTAATGCAGAAGCTCAGGCTGCTGCAGGACTTGCACACCCTAATATTGTATCTATTTATGATGTTGGTGAGGAAAACGGTATATATTATATCGTTATGGAATATATCGAAGGAATAACCCTTAAGGAATATATTAAATCCAAAGGTAAACTTTCTTCACTTGAAAGTGCTGAAATATCTTCTCAGATTTGTGCAGCTCTTACTGTCGCTCACGAGAAGAATATTATTCACAGAGATATTAAACCTCATAATATAATGGTTACGGGTAATGGGCTTATTAAAGTTACCGATTTCGGTATTGCCCGTGCAAGTAATAATGCAACTATGCAGGTAGGAGATTCTATTCTTGGTTCCGTACATTATATTTCTCCTGAACAGGCAAGAGGCGGATATATCGATTGCAGAAGTGATATATACTCACTTGGGATTGTTTTGTATGAAATGCTTACCGGTAAGGTTCCTTTTGAAAGTGAGTCACCAATTGCAATAGCCATGAAACATCTTGAAGAAATGCCGGTTGCTCCTCAGGCTTTGGTACCTGATGTTTCCGGAGAACTTCAGGAGGTTGTTCTTAAAGCTATTTCAAAAGAAACACGAAAAAGATATCAAACCGTTTCTTCAATGAAGAGCGATCTTGATGTTATTATTAATATGTTGAAGGCTCCTTCGCAGGAAGCAGTATCTGTCAGCACCACCGCTGATAACAGTGAAAATATGGAAAACACTACGGTTATACCGCTTGTAAGTAATTACAGGGAAAAGGTAGAAACTACTCCTGTGAAAGCCGATGACAACATTCAAAATGAAGAGGAAGCAACTATATCAGATGTTGTTATTGACTATGATTCCGGTAATAACGGTAACAATAGTGCACCTGACAATGTAGTAATGTTTGAAAATGAAGTGTTGCCTGTGGATATGAATTCTGATGATTTATCTTCAAATAACGACGAATCAGAAGTTATATTGGACGAAGCTGAAGAAGAATTTTACGATGAAGACGATTACGAAGAAAGAGGCGGAATAAGTGTAGGAACCGTTCTTTCTGCAATTATAATCTCTGTACTCATTGTAACTGTTGCCGGTTTATTCATCGGTTATCTGGTTGCACCCGAAGCACCTATTTATACAATGGTAAGAGGTATGTTCGGGGATAATGATGTTGAAGTTCCTGCTTTTGTTGGTAAGCAGTATGAGGAAGCGAAGAATATTGCTCAACAGAATAATGTCAGAATTGAAGTTATTGAAACGGAGTTTGGACCCGAAGCTTCCGGTATTGTTACTCAGCAGAGCATATCAGCCGGCAATACTGTAAAAAAAGGTACAATAGTTAATTTGCATACCAGCAAAGGTCCCGATCCCGAGCTTTTCAGCACTAAATCTTTTGAGGATGAGCCGGAGAGCGTAATTATTAAATACGAAAAATTGGGTTACAACATTTTACGTAAATATCGCGTTGATACCGATAAGGATTCCGGGGACATTATTTCCGTAGAACTTGATGGAAACAAAATAACCTTCTATATTAATAAAAACGAAGGTGAAGACGGCGAAGAAATGATTAAAGTACCTGATTTATCTAATCTTACTGTTAATCAGGCAAGGGCTGAACTTGAAGATGCAGGACTGCTCCTTCTTGAAGAAGATGAATATGATACTGTTGAAACTTCCGATTATACAGAAGGACGTGTTTGCAGGCAGTCCGAATCTGCAGGTAATATGGTAGAACCTAAAACTAAAATTAAAATTTATCTTGCTAAGAAACCCTCAGGTTCTGACAATGGTAATAATCCTTCCAATAATGTTAAGACCAAAATTATTAAACTTGATTTAACAGCATTTAAATCATCAACAACAGTTAAAATTCTTGATCCTACAGGTAAGAGTGTGTTTGAAAAAACTGTTGATTCTTCATCGACACCTGAACTTTCCATTACTTTGGAAGGCAAAGGAACTGTAAATTATGTTGTATATATTAATGGCAGCGAATACTGCAAATACCCTGTAAATTTTGATAAATAAGCGGTGACCAAATGATTTTAGGAACTATTGTTAAAGGAATTGGTGGTTTTTATTATATCGATACCGAAAATGGTATTATTGAATGTAAAGCACGAGGACACTTTCGAAGTAAAAATATGTCCCCTTGTGTAGGCGATAAGGTTTATATTACTTTAAACGGTGATAATACAGGAAATATCGATAAAATTTTACCAAGAAACAATCATTTTATAAGACCTCCTGTTTCTAACATAGAAGAACTTATTGTTGTAGCTTCCGTTCAAAATCCCTTACCGGATCTTACTTTTATTGACAAAATGCTTTCCATTGCTTATAAAAGCCAGGTTGAAGTAAAACTTTGTTTTAATAAAATTGATCTGGATGACGGAAATTTAAATGAAATTGTAGATGTTTATAATAGGGCAGGATACACCACAATTATTACAAGTACTGTTAATGACACAGGTATTGAACAAATAAGAAGTCTTGTTAAGGGAAAAGTAACTGCTTTTTCCGGATTTTCCGGAGTTGGAAAATCAAGTTTGCTTAACGCAGTAACACAAAATTCAATTATGGAAACCGGTGAAGTCAGCGAACGGCTTAAACGAGGAAAACATACCACACGACATGTTGAGTTAATTAAATTCAACGGCGGTTATATTGTAGATACACCCGGTTTCAGTATGTTGGATTTTCCGGATTCTTTTACAAAAGAGGATCTTAAAGAATGTTTCCCGGAATTTAATGATTATGAAGATTTGTGTAGATTCCGGGATTGTAACCACACGGGGGATTCCAAGATATGTGCCGTATGCAAGGCTGCCGAAGACGGAAATATAGCTTTAAGCCGTTATAATAACTACAAAAGTTTTTTTGCATCACTTAGTAAGAGAAAGGAATGGAAAAAATGATTAAACTCTCACCCTCCTTGCTTGCATCAGATTATATGAATATGGGTAGGGATATAAAAGCAGTTGAAAATGCAGGATGTCCGTATATACATATTGACGTAATGGATGGACATTTTGTTCCAAATATAAACTTTGGACCGGGTATTGTTTCGGCCATTCGCCCTATAACCAATATGGTTCTTGATGTTCATCTTATGATTTCTGAACCGGAAAAATATGTTGATTCTTTTATCAATTCAGGCGCAGATATTATTACGGTTCACGTTGAGTGTGTAAAAGATTTTGATTATATTTATAACAAGGTTAAGGGTGCAGGTAAAAAGTTAGCTTTATCTCTTAATCCGGGAACTGATGTATCCAAAATTTTTCCTTATGCAAGTAAACTGGATATGATTCTTGTAATGAGTGTCAATCCGGGTTTTGGTGCCCAAGCCTTTATTGAAGACAGCTTAAATAAAATTAGGATTCTCAGGGAAAAGTATCCGCATATTGATATTCAGGTAGACGGTGGAATCAAACTAAATATTGTTAAAAGTGTTATTGATGCAGGTGCCAATGTAATCGTTGCTGGTTCAGCTGTTTTTGGAGCTGATAATGTTGAAAATACCGCACGGGAGTTCATTAAAGCATGCAATCAATAAAAAATGTAATAATCTTTTCCGGTGGAAACATCGAAAATCCTGAGATTATAAAAAACAAATTACCTTTTGATTCTTATGTAATCTGTGCCGATTCCGGGGTATACAGCTGCGAAAAATTTGGTTTTAATGCTGATTTAATTGTTGGCGATTTTGATTCTGCAGATTATAATAATGTCGTTAACTTGAAGTGTGCAAAATCTTCTGAGTTTATAAAACTTAATCCCGTTAAAGATGATACAGATACAGAATATGCTATTACTTTAGCTCTCAAATTCGGTGCTGCTAATATTTATCTTGTAGGTGGGCTTGGTACAAGGGCAGATCATTCTCTTGCAAACATTATGCTCATGGAAAAGTGTTTTAAACACAATTGCAAGATGACTGTTATAAATGAAAATAATACTTTACACTACATTAAGAATTCAACACTTATCATTGAAAATACTCCGCATAAATATATATCTGTAATTCCTTTAGAAACCGCTGTGATTTCAAATCTGGGCTTTTTATACAGCTTGGATAGGGAAGAATTATACCGTGATTCATCTAGGGGTATCAGTAATGAAATAATTGATGAAAAAGGAAGTATAACTGTTCACAGCGGAAGTGTTATTATTTGTGAATCTGATGATTAAAAGGTGAGTTATTTGAAAGAACATATTTATACTATTCCAATTAACGAATGTTTTGATAAACAATGTGAGTGTCCAATTTGTTTGTTTATAGAAAATGAAGAACAAAAAAGGATAGAATATATTCTTGGTGCCAGTATGATGGAGCCCAATGAGCGTATTGTATATAACAAAAAAGGGTTTTGTAAACGTCATTCAGGTATGATGTACGAATTTGGAAACAGATTAAGCCATTCTTTGATTCTTGAATCAAGAACAGAATATTTATCAAATCTTATAGAAAATTTTATTCATAAGCTTAACCATACAAACGGCAATTCATTTTTCTTCGGTTCAAAAAAAGATAATTTTAATTCCAAAGAGAAAGAAGCAATTGCCATGACCTCAAATTCATGTGTGATTTGCGAACGTATTAATAAAACTGAAGCTGATTTTATTGATAATATCCTTTACCTTTATAAAAACGATGAGGATTTTAAAACTAAATTTTTAAAATCAAAAGGATTTTGCCTTTATCATTTTAACAGTCTGGTTGAGGCATCCGTCAAGCACTTTAGCTTTGATGATTGTAAAGCTTTTTTATTTACATTGTGCGAAATAGAGAAGGATAGTATTGACAGAATTAACTGTGATGTTAAAAATTTTTCCAAGACCTTTGATTACAGATATCAAACTGAAAATTTAAGCACCGCAAAAGATGCTGTTCAGAGAGGGTGCCAGAAGATTTCCGGTTATAACAAAGAATATAAATTAAAAGATTAAACTTTTTTATAGTTTAGTCTTTTTTTATACAGAGAAGTATTTTGAACAAACGCCACAAAATGCAGATAAAATCAATGTTTTGCTTGAAATTAGCCTATAATTATGATATAATAATTTTAATGTATAAATTTGCATTTTTCGTGATAAAAACCATTGCTTTCGCACATATAAATCTAAAATTCTTGGTTTCAAATTATGTAAATTTACCAACAGCCTTTGTATGAATTTATTTTGTAATTTATATTTTTTGTGTTTAGGAGTGAAAAAATGACTTATTTATTTAAAACAACCTCCAGTTTAGAAAAAATTTTCTTTGAAAAACCGGTAAATATTCCGGAATTGAAATACGGAACAATGCTGAATAATGAAATTTATTCATTTCAGCTTGCGGCATATTTTGATGCACCGGGAGAAATACATAAGTATATTAAGTTCGATATTGAGTCCGATATTAAAGAAATTGTAAAAATTTTCAGGGAGGACTACGTTGCTGTTACCACACCGCGCCCCGTTGGATTCTGTGATGATGATTATCTTTTTACTTCACCGTCTGTTGCTCCGGACCCTTTGTTTGAGTTAAAAGATGCAAAGGGCGAAATTTTTAACGGACAAACACGGGCTTTTTGGTTTTCTGTAGAACCACAGGGTAAGTATACAGGTAAATATCCTATTAACATTAAAATTAAATCAGATACCGATGAAGTTTTAGGTGAAGTTACTTTTGAAATTGAAATTCTTAATGCATCTCTTCCTAAACAGGAATTATTAAATTCAAATTGGTTTCATGGTGATTGCATCGCTTCTTTGCATAATACAGAGGTGTTTTCCGAAGAATATTGGACTTTGGTTGATAAGTATATGAAAGTCTTCAGAAAATTCGGACTCAATATGATACTTACTCCGGTAGTTACACCACCTTTAGATACAAAGGTAGGCGGTGAAAGACCAACAAACCAATTGGTAGATGTTTATATTAATAACGGTTCATACAGCTTTGGATTTGAAAAGTTAAAAAAGTGGGTGCATCTTGCTCAAAGCAATGACATAAATAACTTTGAAATATCACATTTTTTTACTCAGTGGGGAGCAAAATTCACTCCTAAGATAATGGCTTATGTTGATGGAGAATATAAAAAGATATTCGGTTGGGAAGTAGAATCTCTTTCCGATGATTATCGTAAATTCTTAAAAGCATTTCTTCCTGCTTTGGTTAACGAACTTAAAGAGCTTGGAATTTTCGAAAATTGTAAATTCCATATTTCCGATGAACCAATGCCGGAACATAAAGAACAATATATAGCTGCAAAAGAACTTGTAACGGAATTTATAGACGAACATCAGCTTCAGGATGCCCTCGCTGACTTTGATTTTTATAAAGAAGGTATAGTTAAGCATCCTGTTGTATCAAACGACCATATAAATAAATTCCTTGATTGTGAGGTTGAAGGCCTTTGGACTTACTATTGTGTTTGTCAGGGCGACAAAGTTGCTAACCGATTTATTGCCATGCCTTCATACAGAAACAGAGTTCTCGGTATTCAACTTTACAAAAACAATATTGAAGGTTTCTTACAATGGGGATTTAATTTCTGGTATTCAAAACTTTCCGCAAGGGTTATAGATCCTTATATGACAAATGATTCATCAGGTTTTGCTTCAGGTGATGGATTTGTTGTTTATCCGGTTGATGATAGCGGTGAAGTAGTATGTTCTTTAAGACTTTATGTTTACAATGAAGCATTTCAGGATTTAAGGGCACTTAAATATCTTGAATCTCTTACCGGCAGAGAATACGTTCTGTCGTTTCTGGAAGAAATATACAGATTTACTGACTACCCCAGAAACAATGGGTACTACCTGGATTTAAGAAATAAGATTAATAAGGAAATTATTAAAAATATATAAGAGGCGATAATTATGTCATTAAATGATAATGAACTTAAAATAGTTAAATCTATCGATGATAGCGCCGAAGATATTATTGCTTTAGGGAAGCAGATTCTGGCAAATCCTGAACTTGGATATAAAGAATTTAAAACATCAAAGCTGATTGAAACAAAATTTCTGGAACTATCACTTAAGCCGGAAACAGGTATGTCAATAACGGGAGTAAAAGCAACAGTTGGTAATAAAGAAAAATTCAATGTTGCTGTTATTGGTGAACTTGATTCTGTAATGTGCTACGGACATGCTTACTGCAATAACTCCACCGGTGCCGCTCATGCATGCGGACACCATGCTCAGATTGCAGCCTTATACGGTGCTGCATGCGGTATAATGAAAAGCGGTGTGATGGATACCTTAGACGGTGCGGTTACATTTTTTGCAACACCTGCAGAAGAATATATTGATCTTGATTACCGTCGTTCCTTGAAAAATGAAGGTAAGATACGCTTCCTTGGCGGAAAACAGCAACTTATTTATGAGGGTGAATTTGATGATATCAACGCTGCTATAATGGTTCATGCAAATGCAGAAACTCCTGAAAAAGCAGTTTATATTCATGGGAGCAGCTTAGGTTTTCTTGGCAAAAAAATATCTTTTACCGGTCGGGCGGTACATGCCAGCACTCCTTTTGACGGCGTGAACGCTCTGAATGCTGCAGCGTTGGCAATATTGGGAATGCACACCAATCGCGAAAGATTTCGTGATGAAGACAAAATACGTGTTCATCCGATTATTACAAAAGGTGGCGATGTGGTAAATTCAGTACCCGACGATGTTCAGATTGATACTTATGTACGTGGTGCATCCATGTCTGCCATATCATCAGCATCCTTTGATACAGACCGGGCGGTTACCGGGGCTGCGCATATGGTTGGTGCTGAAGTCAATATAGAAACAACCGCGGGATATTTACCGTTAAAACAAGATTATATGCTTGGAGAGCTATTCAAAGAGGTTTCTTTGGAGTTTATGGATACTAGCTCCGTATTTAGCGGAATTGATATGACAGGTTCAAGTGATATAGGTGATGTCAGTCAGATTTTACCTACTATTCAACCTTCAGTTGGTGGTTTTAAAGGTCAGCTGCACAGCAGAGAGTTTACCGAAACAGATGATTATATTGCTTTTTTGCTTCCGGCAAAAATTATGGCGATTACAGCATACAGAATGCTTGAAAATGGTTGTAAACGAGGATTGGAAATTGTTAATAATTTCAAACCTTTGCTCACTAAAGAAGAATATATTCAATCTTTAGAAAATTTAGAAAAGTAATTGTTTGAAAGACGATTTTGTTTATTATTTATTGGAGGATTTATTATAATGTGGACAGAAGAAAAACTCAATGAGATGCTTTCTACTCCTTCCGAAGCACTTATTGAAGACATTAAGAAAATTGAAGGAGATATTATGGTACTTGGTGCCGGCGGTAAAATGGGACCGACACTTTGTGTACTTGCAAAGAATGCAATCAAGGCTGCAGGAATTCAAAAAAGGGTAATTGCTGTTTCCAGATTTACAGACCCTTTTGCTACAGAGCTTTTGAAGAATCAGGGTGTAGAAACTATTTCTTGTGACCTGCTTGATCCTGCACAGCTTAATGCTCTTCCTGAGATTGAAAATATTGTGTATATGGCAGGAAGAAAATTCGGTACAAATGGTGAAGAATGGAAGACATGGGCAATGAACTCTACACTTCCTGCGTTTGTTGCTGAAAAGTTCAAAAAATCAAAAATTGTGGTATTTTCATCAGGTAACATTTATCCAATAGTACCCTTAAGCAGTGGCGGTTGCACAGAAAAGGACCCTGTGGGCCCTATAGGTGAGTATCCAATGAGTGTACTTGCAAGAGAAAGAGCATTTGAATATGCGGCAAATACATATGGTACTAAGATTTTTATGTACAGACTTAACTTTGCTGTTGATTTAAGATACGGTGTTCTTTATGATATGGCTCATAATATTTTAAATGGGGAGCCTGTAAGATTGGCAACACCTTGTCTTAACTGTATTTGGCAGGGAAGTGCCAATGAAATTGCAATTCGTGGTTTTCTTCATGCATCAGCTCCTGTGTGCAAGATGAATGTTACAGGTCCTGAAATTTTATCTATAAAGAAAACTGCTCTTCAACTTGGAGAATACCTTGGTAAGGAAGTTATTTTTGAGGGCGAAGAGGGTAATGACGCATACCTTAATGATGCCAGTCTTGCAATGGAATTATTTGGTTATCCTTCAGTTTCTGCAAATGAACTTATACGTTGGCAGGCTGAATGGATATTAGACGGCGGAAGAGGTCTTGGTAAACCTACACATTTTGAAGAAAGAAAGGGGTCATATTAATATGAACAGACATGATAAAGCACTTGAAATTCTCCATAACGGTACAGTAATTCCTGCTACTCCTCTTGCTTTGGATGAGAACAGAGAATTCTATGAAGACGGATTACGTCTTTTAATGCGTTATTATCTTGACAGCGGAGTTGGCGGTATTGCAACCGCTGTTCACACTACACAGTTTGAAATAAGAGATCCTGAGGTTAATCTCTATGAAAAGGTTCTTAATGTTGTTAAAGAAGAAATTGATGCATACGAAGCTAAAACAGGTAAAATAATAGTAAGGGTATGCGGTGCATGTGGTAAAAAAGAGCAGGCTGTTGAGGAAGCTGAACTTGCAAAATCACTTGGATATGATGCTGTACTTTTGAGCCCCGGAGGTCTTAAAGATCTTACTGAAGCCGAACTTATTGAAAGAACAGAGGCTGTTGCCGATGTTATGCCGGTTATAGGCTTCTACCTTCAGGAGAAATGCGGTGGCCGTCCTTTAAGCTTTGATTATTGGACAAAATTAAGTGAAATTAAAAATGTTGTTGCTATTAAATGCGCTTCATTTAACAGATATCAGACTCTTGACGTTGTTCGTGCGGTTTCTCTATCTTCAAGAAAAGATGAAATTGCTCTTTATACAGGTAATGATGACAACATAGTAATTGATCTTCTTACAAAATATAGATTTACAGCAAATGATGGCTCCATAGTTGAAAATGGTTTCTGCGGAGGACTTCTCGGTCATTGGACAATATGGTCAAATAATGTTGTTAATATGTTCAATATGCTTATGGAAGCAAAGAAAGGTGACAAAATCGACGCTGAACTTCTTACACTTGCAGCTCAGGTTACAGATGCAAATGCTGCGTTTTTTGATCCTTCCCATGGATTTGCAGGTTGCATACCCGGTGTTCATGAAGCATTAAAACGTCAGGGACTTATGAAGGGAATATGGTGTATTAATCCCGATGAGGTTCTTTCCGAAGGTCAGGCTGATGAAATAACACGTGTTACAAGAGATTACCCACATCTTACTGATGACGAATTTGTTAAAGCTAATATCGAAAACTGGCGTTAAATTTTAACAGAGAGAAGCGGTTTTATGACTAATATTTTTGATATCATAGGACCTATAATGATTGGTCCATCAAGTTCCCACACTGCAGGCGCAGCCCGAATGGGCTTAATTGCCCGTAAGCTACTTGGCTGTGAACCTCAAAAGGCAAAAATTATATTGTACGATTCCTTTGCAAAAACGGGTAGGGGTCATGGTACCGATAAGGCTATAATAGCCGGAATCCTCGGTTTTTTGCCTGATGATGAAAGATTAAAGAATAGTTTTATTATTGCCAAAGAGGAAGGACTTGATTTTTCGTTTGAAGATGGTGGTTCTTCTGAATATCATCCAAATACAGCTCGTATTATACTAAGCGGCAGCAATGCATCAATAGATACTGTTATAGCTTCTGTTGGAGGCGGAATGATTAACGTTCTCGAAATTAACGGCATGGCAGTTTCTATTAAAGCAGAACTATGTACAACAATTATTTTTGCTCAAGACGTTAAAGGTACAATAGCAAACACTGCAAAAGTATTTACAAATTATGGCATTAATATTGCATTCATGCAGGTGTTCAGATTTGAAAAAATGGGAAATGCTATAATGGTATTTGAAACCGATCAGCCTGTTCCTAAAATTGTTCATGATATCATAGGCAACAATGAATATGTGCATAAAATTGCCTATATTGGCATATCTAATTCCTGATTTTACGGAGGTTTATATGCTTACAATACAAACACTTATAAATATGGCAAACGAGAAAAATTGTGGTATTTCTCAAATTGTTTGTGAACTTCAATGCGAAGAACAGCAAACAATTCCTGAAGATACCAGAGAAGTTATGAGGAAAAGTCTTTTAGTTATGAAAGACTCTGTTCATAACGGTTTAAAGGGTGGGATTTCTAACGGAGGTCTTTGCGGTAAACAAGCCTTCGATTATATTAATAATCCCAAAAGCGGTATGCTTATGGGAAACCTTTGCCAAAAAGCTATTGCATATGCAATAGCCGGAGCCGAGCACAATGCATGTATGGGACGTATTGTTGCAGCGCCTACTGCCGGATCTTGCGGCATTTTACCCGCTGTTTTATTTGCTGCACAGGATGTACTCGGTTTTAGCGACGAGCAGCTTGTAGATGCTTTATTTAACAGTGCAGGTATATGTCTTGTTGTTGCCGAAAATGCATCTATATCCGGTGCAAGAGGGGGATGTCAGGCAGAGTGCGGAACAGCCTCTGCAGCAGCTGCTTCAGCGCTGACTGAACTTCTTGGAGGAACTCCGGAAATGTGTGCTCATGCCTGTGCTATTGCTTTTAAATTCATACTGGGGCTTACTTGCGATCCTGTTGCAGGGCTTGTTGAAGTGCCCTGTGTAAAACGTAATGCATCGGGAGCTGTTAATGCACTTGTAGCAGCAGAGATGGCTATATGCGGTATTGAAAGTGCAATACCTGCAGATGAAGTAATCCTTGCAATGAAGCAAACCGGCGAACTTATGAGTTATTCTCTAAAAGAAACTTCTTTAGCAGGTCTTGCAAAAACACCTACAGGGAAAAAAATATCAGAAAATTTAGGTTTGAATTAATAATTTTATAAAATAAGGAGCTCGTAAAATTACGGGCTCTTTTTTCATTAAATTATTTGTTTTTATGTTGTTTGCCTGTGTTATCTATATAGTAATCTTTTTTGTATATCATATCTGCGATTTTTACAAATTTAAATCCATCCTTTTTTAATTTACTTAAAATATCCGGTAATGCTTCGGGAGTATGTTTCGCAGCATTGTGAAACAGTATAATGGAGCCAGGTTTTGTTTTATTAGTGACTCTTTCATATATTTCACCGGCAGATAAATCCTTCCAGTCAAGAGAATCAACATCCCATTGAATAACCTTATATCCGTTGGCCTCAGCCGTTTTTATTACCTCATCGGTATATTCGCCATAAGGTGCTCTGAATAGTTTTTTACTGCTGCCTGTAATTCCTGTAATTTTATCTTCACAACCTGTAATTTCAGAAATTATTTCTTCTTGTGTGAGTCCGGAAAGATGTGCGTGAGTATCAGAATGATTTAAAATTTCATGTCCTGCATCATGAAATTTTTTTACCGATGCAGGGAACCGGTTTATAAAACCACCAACCATAAAAAAACTTGCTTTTGCATTGTTTTTTTCTAAAACAGAAATTAATTGGTCGGTATCTTCGTCTCCCCATGCTGCATCAAATGTTAGCGAAATTTTAGGTTCGCTTGTTTCAACACAATATATGGGAATATTTGTTTCTGAAGATGCCGCGGTGAAAACCGAATCTCCAAATCCGGAACCTACAATGAAAATTCCGATTAAAGCGAGAAAAATTCCTGAATATAAGATTAAAGCATTTTTTGTTAAAACAAATACCTTCAAAATGTTTTCCTCCTTAATATACACTGTAATGATATATTATTATTCGTCTGCTCTTAATATAATGCAGGGTTTTATTATAATATCTGAAAGTTTTTTGTTTGTTATCTGAAGTGCATCAAATAAAACAGAAAAAGACATTATTTTAACCGGAAACTGAACACCTTTGATAATATACTCGATATTGTTATTTG
>JAZQFN010000050.1:0-21349 GCA_045539515.1 Clostridia bacterium | reverse complement strand
GGCGAATATAATATCACTGCAAATCAGAAGGATAATATATCAACCATATCTGAAACTTCTGCTTATTTCAAGCTTTTTATTTTTATTGTAAAAAATACATAACTATGCTATAATTGATTATGTATATTTAAAATTAAATACAACAACAAGAAATCCAAACAAGCTTAACAACCAAGCTTTACGTACTGTCACAAAAATTCAAAGGAGTTTACCATATGGCAAACATTAATGAAGAAGCAATAAAAAACAAAATCAAAGAAGCCAATATCGCATATCTTTATAGTGATTTTGAAAATGCAATTACACTTTACGAAGAGGTTTATTCAATGTCTTGTGAGGTGTTCGGAGAGGATGACCCTGAAACAGTTTCTACTTTAGATAGCATCGCCCGTTTGCATCATTTGATTGGCGACAACGAAAAAATATTGGAATTTGATAAAAGACGCTATGCTGCTTTTTGCAAAGCTTATGGCGAGAAATCCCCTGAAGCAATTAAGATTCTGACTGAGCTTGGCAACAGTTTCCTTAAAGCCGGCAACGAAGAAATGGCTTTAGAGAAATTCCTAAAATCATATGAACTCAACCTTGAGGTTTTAGGCGAAGATAATCCTGACACAGTAGGGGTATTGAATTTTGTTGCTTACCTAAACTTTAAGACAGGCAACAAAAAGGAAGCCTTAGAGTATTATAAAACACTTCAGCCCTTGAGCAGTCGCGTTTATGGTGCGGAGCATAAAATAACTCTGAGCGCCGAAAGAGCAATTGCCACAATTCCCGGTATGCTTGATGAAAAATAAGGCTTGGTAAGCCCACTCACAAAAAACAGAATCACAAGGAGATAGTTATATGAAAGACAACATTTTTGACTATATTGTACTTGAACAACTTAACAAATATGCAAAAGGCCTTTCCGGAGCTGACAATGAAATTCTTTCTGCCGAGAACTTTTTGCTTGCTGTTGTGAATATGTTGACAAACGAGCCAACGCCCGACACTGTCTCAAAAATCCCGCAACATATAAAAAGAGAGCTTTCCGCTATATGTGAATGTTATAAGATTTCAATTTGGGACACAAAAGAACGCTTAGCGCCTATTATTAAAGAAATCCGTGATCCTGTTTATGACGAATATAACATGGACATTATGCTTAAAAAAGCTGATGTTATTCGCAAAGGATACAAATGCACCTATCTATCCCCTGCGTTTTTACTTGAAGCAATTTTACAGTTACCTACTGAACCCATAAAAGAATGTAAGCTTTCAGAGAAAAAATATGCAATTGAAAACTCTCTTGCTCTTGAGATTTATAAAGACCTTATAGAGCAAGCGAAAACTGCTTGTGGTACTGATGATGGTTGTATTACTGCTGAAAAATATCTGTGGGCAATTTGTAAGGCTGTTAACAATCTCTCAGAGGATGATTTAGACACACCCATCAAGGATGTAACATGCGCTATACTTGAAAAATCCGAAATGGTTTTCGAGAATTACAACCTCTCTCCGAAAATTTTACAGCCTCTTCTTACTGAATATATTCTTAATGTCAAGGATTTGACCGAGGGTAAAGCCAGGTTACTGTTTTACCAACAAGATGCAAGTAAAGAGCTCTCAAAAAAGCACCTGAAATATTATTCACCGGAAGTACTTCTTGATGTTATTCTCAACGAATTTCCCGATATACATAAGGATATTTTTGAAAAGCACAATGAACTCTATAAGCAGCAGAAGCCTTCGGACAATATAGATCCTTATATAATTGGCGATGACGAATATGATTGCTTCGTAGATTATCAGAGCGATGTTGTTTGCCTTGATGACGAATACGAAGAGGTGCCTGAAGAAGAAAAGGTTGTATCTCCTCAGGAGAGCTTTAAAATGTTGTTAAACAGCAAGGTTGAATTTTCAAAAAACATCCAAGAAGAGCTTTCCGCCACTATTTTCGGTCAGGATAATGCTATCAACACAGTTGTTTCAGGCTATTATCACGCTCAGGTTCGAGCCATGACCGATGAAAACAAAAGAAAACCTCTTGCTACCTTTCTTTTTGCAGGGCCTCCCGGTGTTGGTAAAACTTTTCTTGCTGAAAGCCTTGCAAAAGCACTTGATTTGCCTTTCAGAAGATTCGATATGAGTGAGTACAGCCACCACGAAGCAAACATTGAATTTTGCGGTAGTGACAAGGTTTATAAACATGGTAACAAGGGTAATTTCACATCTTTTATTGAAGATAACCCCCAATGCGTAGTTCTTTTTGACGAAATTGAAAAAGCCCACTCTGTAATTACCAATCTTTTCCTTCAGATGTTGGATGCAGGTATTATCCGCGATAACTATACGGATAAAGAAATATCTCTTGAAAATGTTTGGATGATTTTCACAACAAATGCCGGAAAACAGTTATATGAAAATTCTGAATTAAGCGATTTCTCCGCATTATCAAGAAAAGTTATTATAAAAGCATTAAAGGATGACATAAATCCTCTAACCAATCAACCCTTCTTCCCTGCAGCTATCTGTTCAAGATTTGCATCAGGAAATGTGGCAATGTTCAACCACATTACACCACATAATCTGATTGATATTGCAAAAAAGGAAATCGCGAACAGTGCCTCAGTATTTGAGCGCGAAAGTGGTATTGCTATTGAGATTGACCAGCACATTTATACTGCAATTTTACTTGCTGAAGGTGGAAATGCAGACGCACGTACAATCAAAAATCGTGCCGGTACCATTTTTCACAATGAACTTTATGAGCTCTTCAGGCTTAGCTTATCTCCGCTCTTCGATTCTGACATTCTAACGCTTGAAAACATAAAAATTCAGGTCGATTTGTCGGAAGCCAAGCCTGAAATTGCAGAACTTTTTGAACGACAAAGCAAGCTGAAAACTCTTGTATTTTCATCTAAACCAATGGTGAATAATCTGATGAAAAAATCAAGCGAATGTGAATTTTTGTGTGCGAGAACAATTAAAGAAGCTAATGATATTATGCGCAAAAATGATATAGCTATGATTTTTGCAGATTTCAGCCACGGTGCAACCGAAAACAAGGTGGATTATCTTAATATCGGTGATGAAACATCTGTTGCAAGAGATTTTCTTCAACAGCTCCGCCAAGAGGATTCTTCTATACCTGTATATCTTTTGGAAACGAAAAAACACACCTTTACTGATGAAGAAAGAATTTCTTTTGCAAGTCAAGGTGTTCGTGGAATTATTTCTGTTGTTAAAAACCCATGCCTTGAAGAACAGATAAAAGAAATTTGCAGAAGCATTCACGAGCAACAAAGCGTGATTCGTCTTGCAAAGGAGAATAAGGTTGTTTCTTACGAAACTGCACAAAGACTTTCCAATGACGGAAAAACTGCGGAGATAATTTTATTCGATTTCAAGCTTAAAACTGCAGTTGATACAGAAGACTCTCAGAATATTCTGAATAACATCTCAAAGCCCGATGTGAAATTCAGTAGTATTATCGGTGCAGAAGGTGCTAAACAAGAGCTTGCATATTTTGTAGAATATCTCAAAGACCCTAAAAAATATATTGGTACAGGTGTAAGAGCTCCTAAGGGTGTGCTTCTTTATGGCCCTCCCGGAACGGGTAAAACAATGCTTGCGAAAGCTATGGCAGGTGAATCTGATATTACCTTCATATGTGCAGAAGGAAACCAATTCCTCAAAAGCACTGTAGGTGCAGGCTCTCAAGCTATACACGATTTATTCCGCACAGCAAGAAAGTATGCCCCTGCAATACTTTTCATTGATGAAATTGATGCAATCGCAAAAGAGCGAACAGGTACAGGGAGCTCCGAGGATACGCTTACAGCCTTACTTACCGAAATGGATGGATTTAAAAATCAGACAGCAAAGCCCGTATTCGTGCTTGCTGCCACAAACTTTGATGTTGAGGCAGGTAGCAAAAAGAGCCTTGACCCTGCATTAATGCGTCGTTTTGACAGAAGAATATATGTAGATTTACCTAACCGTAACGATAGAATCAAGTTTATGACAATGAAAATCAAATCTAATTCTGCATTTGATATTTCAAAAGAAATGATTGAAAATCTCGCTGTTCGTTCAACAGGAATGAGTCTTGCAAGTCTTGATTCTGTTTTTGAATTATCTCTCAGAATAGCAATTCGCAGTAAGAAAACAATTGTTACTGACTCTGTGCTTGATGAGGCATTTGAAACATTTAACAACGGCGAGAAAAAGAAATGGACATCGGATAACCTTCTTCGTATTGCAAGACATGAAGCGGGTCATGCTCTTATTTGTCACGAAGGTGGCGAAACGCCGTCATATATAACCGTTGTGCCAAGAAATAACCATGGCGGATATATGCAGCATACCACAGATGAAGACAAACACATTTTCACTAAGAATGAGCTTCTTTCAAGAATTCGTACTGCTCTTGGCGGACGAGCTACCGAAATAGTTTATTATGGCGCAGAAAACGGCGTTTCAACAGGTGCTGCAGGCGATTTGATAAATGCCACCTCACTGGCTCGTCAAATGGTTGAATTATATGGTATGGATGACACTGTAGGTCTTGCAGCTTTCTTTAACCAAGGCGAAATGTCACAAGAAACAAGAATGGCGGTAAACAAAATTCTCGTTGATGAAATGAATAATGCAATTAAAGTTATAAAAGCTAACAAAAAAACAGTTGATAAGCTGGTAGATGCATTAGTCAATAAAAATCATCTTGTGAGTAATGAAATAAACAAAATTCTTAAAAAGAAAGATTCATAAGAAAGGGGGCATTTATTATGGAGAAAACATTTTTAAACGATATAGAATTCTTGGCTCGAATCCTTATAACCTTTTCCACACTTTTATTCGTGGCAACTGTAATATTTGTTATTGTAACAACCTTTGCTAAATCAAAGCGAATTACTTTTAACAAAAGAATTTTTGTATTTACCGTTTCAATTGCAGTATCTATCTGGTGCCTTCAATTCCTGGCAGACTATGTTAACACGGACTGTCCTGCCCGAACATGGTTTGAGCTTCTTGTTTTCAGCTTTTATCACACGCTGAAGTCTTTCGGTGCAGAAGATAGCTTTCTTATGGGAATACAAGATATGATAACCCTTATTCCTGCTGACAAATTTTTTGAATACAGGCTTCTTTGTTCTGTTCTTGCTTTTTGTGCACCCGTCACATCGGCAACCATCTTCTTTGAAATTCTTTCAAACTTCTTCCCTAAGATCAAGCTATATCTCTATAGTATCTGCTTTTTCAAGAAGAAATATTTCTTTAGCAAGCTTAACGAAAAGTCTATTGCCTTGGCAAAAAGTATCCTTGATACCGAAAATGGTTTATCACCGATAATTATTTTTTCTGATGTCTATGAAAACAGAACAGAAGAAATCACCTCTGAGCTTTTTGCAAAAGCAAAAGAAATAAATGCAATCTGCCTTCGTGATGACATAGTTCATATACACAAAAAAGGATTTGGTGAAAGAAAATATTTTCTTATAGATGACAATGAAATTTCAAATCTTCAGGCTTTTGTAAAGCTTACAGAGGAACCTAATTATAAATCTTTGAAAAAAAGCGAGGTTTATCTGTTCTGTCAGGACTATATCTACACAGATGTAGAAAAGCAGGCACGCGAAAAGCTCAAGAAAAACAAAGCTTCTGTTGATGATTTTGTTGTTATTCCGGTAAGAAGCTATCGTAATCTTATTACGAATATGCTTGAAAAAATCCCGCTTTATGAGCCTATTGTTCATCAAAGGAAAGAAAAACCCGATACAGAGCTTAACCTCAACGTTACTATTCTTGGCATAGGAGATATCGGTACTGAAATGCTCCTTACAACCTATTGGATAGGACAAATACTCAATTGCAAATTGAACATCAATGTAATTTCAAAGGAATCCGAAAAAGATTTTTGGGGAAAGATCGACTACATAAATCCTGAAATCCGTAAAACCACACAAAAAAATCATGAGCTTTTAAGAATATATCAAAACAAAGAAGAGTTTTCAGACCCCTATTGCAGTATAAAGTATTACTCTTGTGATATTCAGTCTGATGAATTCCGCAAGCTTTTAGATGGAGAAAACGATTGCAAGGCAATTCTTGATACCCACTATTTTCTTGTTTCTCTGGGCTCAGACCAAGCAAACCTTTCAGTTGCAAACACGCTTAAAAACAGTATTGGTAAATACCGCATTGAAAACAAAGATACGGATAATAAAACCATTATTAACTATGTTATTTATAACGCCGAATTAAGTGAAACTCTTAATACAAATAAATTCGTTTCTTCTTACGATAGCAAAAACCCCGATATTTTTATGCAGGCAGTTGGCGGTGTTGAACAGGTTTATTGTGCAGAAAACATCTTTATGAGTAATTATAAAGACGCAGGAGAAGCTGCTGCAAAAAGCTATGATTCAATGCAAAGCAAAGAAGAGCGTGCCAAGGCATATAAAAAGAGAATTGAAAAAGGCGAATACGAATACTGGGCAAACCTTGCATTAAGATTACATTTTAAATATAAGGTTTTCTCTGCAAAGCTGATTGACTGTTCTATTTTTGATGGTGAAGCCGAACACGCTAAAAATACAAACAAGGCTTTTGACACTTACATAAAGCTTGCACGCAGAGAGCTTAAGGAAAACTATTCATTGGAGCAAGAAATGGAATTCCAGAATAATATGCAATGGCTTGAGCACAGACGTTGGTGTGCCTTCCTTCGCACAACGGGATACCGTTACACAAATGATTATAAGAATTATCTTGAAATGACTCAAAGTCACAAACAGTTGGAAGTAAAACTGCATCCATGCCTTGTGGAATGCGATAAAAATGGTGTTCATGGCACTTTAGACAGCAAAGGTCATGTTGATAACTCGCTTGTGGAAGTTACAACAACAGGAGTAGACGAAGAAAAAAGAACTGTTGTAATAATCAACGCAACCGAAGAAGAGGCGCTTAACTTTGATTTACTGGATAAACTTACTTATGATTTAGCAAAGCTTAAGCAACAAGATTGCGAAAAAGAAAATCATAATTTAGTCGACTTATACATTTATGACTTTAAACAATACGACTATCCAAACAATCCGTACCTTGATACCATAAAAATAAACAAAGAAGGTTGATGTTATGTATACACCAAAACCTATTGATACAAGTGCAATCAAGCTACCTGATGAATTGGTTACTCTTACAGAAAAAATTGCAGAAAATGTTCACGAGGTCTGGGCTCAAGGAAGAATTGCAGAGGGCTGGACTTATGGTGAAAAGCGTGATGACGAAAACAAAAAAACACCATGTCTTGTACCATATTCAGAGCTCAGCGACTCCGAAAAAGAATACGACCGCAACACAGCAATTGAAACACTTAAATTAATAGTAGCCTTAGGCTATAAAATAAAAAAATAGTAGATATCTTTTTTAAAATCTTTTCACAAAAACGCCCCCGAAGTGATAATCTTCATCTCTTCGGGGACGTTTTTAATTTTTTATCTTTTGTAAATTTATGGTGAATATTTATTGATTCTCGGCATTAAGAAGTTTTTTTATTTCTTCTATTCTGTCGCGACTTTTAATGGTTCGAGAATGATTTACTCCTAAAACTTTTACCCTGCTTTTATACACTCTTTCATTAAGTGACAATGCTGTAGCAAGGTCACCAAGTTCTTTGTAACAAACAGCAACATTACTTAAAGTACTGATAGTACTGGTGTGCTCTTCGCCAAGCACTTTACTTCTAAGAGTATATGCTTTTTCATTCAGCTCCAATGCTTTTTTATAATCATTTAATTTACCATAAATATACGCAAGATAGACCAATGTTGTAAGTGTGTCAGAATTCTCTTCACCAAGCACTTTGCAGCTATTAGCATAGGCCTTTTCATAAAGCTTCAACGATTTTTGATAATCACCCAACTCCCTATAAGTATGCGCAAGATTATTTAATACTATTAAACTGTTAGGGTGTTCTTCACCCAAAACCCTACAAGAAAGTGTATATATCTCTTCTTGGAGTTCTGATATTTTTTCGTGTTCGCCCAATTTGCTATAGATGCACGCAATATTGTTAAAAGATACAATTGAATCAGGATGCTCCTCACCAAGGAGTCTGCAACGAATGTCAAGCACGTTTTTGTTAATTTCCAATGCTTTTTCATAGTCTTTAAGCTCTTGGTATATACCAGCAATATTGCTCAGAGTTGACAATGTATCCGGATCATTCTCACCAATCACCTTACAACGCGCTTCGTATACTCTTTCATAAAGTTTCAATGCTTTTTCATAGTTTCCTAATTCACTATAAGAATAGGCAAAATTATTTAAAATTGCAAGCGTGTCAGGATGCTCTTCACCCAATATTTCACAAAAAAGTTGATATGTTTTTTCTGAAAGCTCTATTACCTTTTCATGATTTCCGGATCTGCTGCAGCTACTTATAACGCTGTTTAAGGATACAAGTGTGTCAGGATGCTCTTCACCCAAAATTTTACAACGAATAGCATACAACCTTTCATTAAGCTCCAATGCCTTCTGATAGTTTCCTGATAATTCGTAAGTATAAGCCAGTATATACATAAACGGGAGAGTGTCGGGATGTTCTTCTCCGAATGTCTTACAAGAAACTGTATACAACACTTCGGAGAGTTCAAAAGCTTTTTGGTATTTACCCTGTTTAATATAGGTTATTACAAGTTCGTTGAAAGCTGAAAGAGTATCAATATGACCCTCACCCAAGGTAACTAATAGATGCATAGCGTATCTGTCGCCCCAGACTGCAGCCCTTCTGTAATTCAGTTCAACTCCAATACCTTCGTCATACATATGGTGCAATTTTTGCATTGCCTGAGGCAGGCCCCTGTGACCGGCATCGGTAATAAGTTCAAGAGCAATTTCACGATTAACCTCTACATCAATACCGTCAAGATATGCAAGTCCTATAAGAAAATTATGTTCAGGTGTATTATTAGCTTCGGTTGCAATTTTCTCTATTGAATCAAGAAGTTGATTGTAAAACTCGTCATCATTAGGGTTAACGCATGGGGGAATTCCTTTGAACTTTTCGCCAAGAGCTTTCTTATCAGTTTCAACCATTTCTGCAGGAAGAATATTAATGCCCAAATCGCGTGCAGCTGGGAATTCCTCACCCATAACAAAGTTAGGCTTTCCGTCAGGCTCTTCCAATAAATTAGGTGTAACAAGCAATGTAAAAAGCTTGCTGTCCTTGAGTATTTTATCTATATTTTCTCTAAAGCTTTCACCCGGAGTTAAAAACTCATCAAACCAGATAGCAATATCACGACAAGCGGGGTTACTGTGAACAAGTCGCATTAATTCATTAGCGTATTTACGGTCTTTTTTACGATAACTTAAGAAAACATGAGCATCAAAGGCAGCTCGTACGCGCTCTGCCATTTCGTTACTGATAAGAATAGACTCAAGATGTTTTTCGAGCTTATCTTCATATGAAATTTCGGTTAAATCTGTGCTGAACGGATTCAAATATTGCAACTCACCGAATTTATCGGGCTTTGAATAAAGTACATCAATACCTGACTCCATCATAATTGGCAGAACCGGAATATGATGTTCAAAGGCATAAGAGATATCTTCATCCATAGCACGGTTAGGTGTTGAAAGGAGATTGTACGTAATCGGTACAACAAACAGGTTGTTTCTGCCAAGGTCAACCTCTTTTTCATCCTCGGCAATAACATCTATCATATCTTCAGTATAATAAATTGCACAATCGTGAGTTCTGAAAATATCTTCACAAATTTTTTCAAAGTATTTTTCGAAATCATCAGGATGACAAGTAAAATATACCCTTGGTTTTTTATTTATTTCCACTTGATTTTTTACTTTGATTTTAAAAGTTGCCATTTTTTACTTTCCTTCGTTTCAAGTACACATTTTTGGTTCACACCACAAATGCATTCACCTTAATCCTGCCCGTCTGCTGTTTCTTCGTCAAAGCTTTCCTTACTTGCTTTGAAATTATATACGGGTGTTGTGATATCGATTATATCAACCGTAGGCTCAACCACATCTGCTATATCCTCGATGCTTCTGTACGCCATTGGTGACTCGTCTATGGTTGACTCATTGATTGAGGTTGAGAATATACCCTTCATAGCCTCTTTATATTCCTCTAACGAAATGCTAATCTTTGCGTCGGAACGTTTCATTGTTCTGCCTGAGCCATGAGGTGCAGTCTGGTTCCAATCGGGGTTACCCTTGCCCTTGCAGATAAGGCAACCATCACGCATATTTATAGGAATTATCAACAACTCATTTTCCTTGGCGGAAACAGCACCTTTTCGTAAAACCATATCATCTGTGTTTATGTAATTGTGAATTGTTGTGAAGCTGTCCTCAACATTCAAGCCAAGCTGATTAATTAAAGCCTCGCCCATCTGCTTTCTGCTAAGGTCTGCATACTGTACCGCTATATTCATATCGTGCAGATATTTTTCAAGATACTCGCCTGTTAAAAAGCAGTTTCCAAACTGAACCTTGCTTTCAATATCGTTTGTTCTTATTTTTTTCTTGAAGGCCTCCTCAGGAGAAATGCCATTCATAGCAAAAAATGCCACCTTCTGATGATACTGTGCAACATCCTTACCAAGACGTCTGCTACCTGAGTGGATTATTAAGTAATGAAATCCATCGACACCTTTATCAACTTCGATAAAGTGATTTCCGCCACCTAACGTACCAAAAGAACGGGCAACAATATCATATTGAATTTCGTTATAGCAATAAAGCTCCTCTAATGGAATCTGCTTAATTCCCGCAGTTGCTTTTTCGTGAATTGCAGCTCCTGAAGGAATAAAGGTTCGTATGCAACGGTCAAGCATGGGAAAATCTATTTCACTATCACTAAGCTTATAAACCTGCATACCGCAACCAATATCGCTACCAACATAAGATGGGTTGATTTTATCCCCAACAGTCATTGATGTACCAACAGTACAGCCTTCTGCTGCATGCATATCGGGCATCATTTTTATTTTACAGTCTTTCAACTCTTCAACATTGCACATTGCTAAAACCTGTGCATATGATTCGTTATCCACAGTTTTAGCATAAACTGTGGCACTATTATATTTCCCAATAATATCAAACATCGCTATTTCTCCTATTTTGTGTTAAATCAAAAAACACATTATATATCTTGAACCAAGCAAAACCGCCATAATTATATTACAAAAAAATCATACCATATATTATTTTCGAAAACAAGTAAATATAATTTTTATTCCGTGTGGTATTCACTTGTTAAAGAAATCATAATATTATCTTGACAATCCCATTTTTCTACATTATTATGCAGATAGTTAGAAAACTGAAATTCGAAAAAGCCGAGAACCCTTGATTCTACTGGGTTTACGGCTTGTTATTCAGGTGGTGTACCGTTAGGTTCTTGTGCCGAGAGGTGTACAGGTTCGACCCCTGCTACCCGCACCAAATAAAATAGAGTCGCATCTTGCGGCTCTGTTTTTATTTTATGAGAAAGGTAGAAGGGACTTGAACCTGCCCTAAAAAGATACTCTCCCCCAACAGTTAAACTGCCGAAGGAGAGTACCTTTTTGAATGAAGGATTTAAAATCTATTTCAAAACAGAAATTGCATCGGAGATAGTTTTTTCAAAAGCTTCTCGTCCGTATTTATCAACCTCTGCTTTGTTTTTTTCACCGTGGGTAAGGCAACCTGCACCGCCGATACATCCGCCGACACAAGCCATACCTTCAATAAAGTTTGCCTGAAGTGCATTTTTGCTTTTCTTAAGAAGTGCAATTCTGCATTCTTCAATACCGTCACAAGAAATGGGATTAAACTCAAAATCTGTTATATTCTGCTCTTTAATTGCCTGAGTTACTGCGTCTGTAAGACCACCGCTGCGAGCAAAAATTCTGCCGAAATATGAGGCATTGTCAAGCACATCTTCTTCGAGAGTTGTGATATCAATATCACGGCTGTCAAAAAGAGCCTGCAATTCTTCAAAGGTTAAAACTGCATCAACATAAGGTTTTGCACTTTCAAGCTGTGCTTCTGCTTTTTTAGCAGTACAAGGTCCGATAAAAATGGTTTTTGCATTTTCGTCTGTTTCTTTTATATACTTTGAAATTTCGACCATTGGTGAACAGTTGTGAGAAATAAAAGGAACTAAATCGGGAAATGCAGATTTTATGTAAGAAACAAATGCAGGACAGCAAGAGCTTGTAAGGAAGCCTTTTTCAGTTAATTCCTGAGATTCTTTCATAGCAACCATATCTGCACCTAAAGCTGCTTCAACAACAGTGTGGAAACCCATTTTTTTAAGTCCTGTTATAACCTGACCTAATTTTGCATAAGAGAACTGACTTGAAATCGAGGGAGCAACAACTGCATAAAGCTTGTAGTTTCTGCCTTGTTCGCTTTTCTTAATTAGGTCAACAACATTGAGAATATATGACTTATCAGAAATCGCACCGAAGGGGCATTGATAAACACAAGCACCGCAAGCAGTACATTTATCATTATCAATGGATGCGGCATTATCTTCGTTAATTGAAATCGCCTTTACCTTGCAGGCAATCTGACAAGGTCTTTTACGGTTAACAATTGCAGAATAAGGGCAAACCTTTGCACACTGACCGCACTCAACACATTTTGACTTATCAATATGAGCAACGTGATTATGGTCGAAAGAAATTGCACCGCGTTTACATACATCTTCACAGCGGTGAGCAAGACAACCTCTGCAGGAATCTGTTACTTCATATCCTGCGGCAGGACATTCATCACAAGCAATATCAATAACCTGAATAACATTTGGGTTTTCAGGGTCACCGCCCATAGCAATTTTAACACGCTCTGAAAGAATAGCACGTTCTTTATAAACACAGCAACGCATTGTGGAGGTTTTACCGGGAACTATTTTTTTAGGTATATCAATAAGATTTTCGAGAAGGGTATCATTCCACGCCTCTCTTGCAACCTCTCTTAATACCTTGTATTTAAGATATTGTACTTTTGTATCAAATTTTCTTATATTACTCATAATTAAAAATAACTCACTTTAATACTTTTACCCATTTGCTGCAAGCACTTAGAAAGCGCTTCCACAAGGTTCATTTTAATATTGAAGTTTATGGGAAGGTCCGGGTTCTGATGAGCAGGATTAATTGCTCTGCCTACATAAAAGTTTATATCTGTTGCTTCTTCAAAAAGCAAACGGCTTATAAGTGAAGCACCGTCCTTTTTGAAATTCCAATGCTCATAGTGTTTATTTTCGCCAAGATAATCCTGAGCGTATTCTACCACCTTGTTAACGGTGATAACACCTTCTGTAACAAGGTCAACACCTTCGATTTCTGCAATAGGCGGAACATCACTGCTTTCGAAATTAAGAGATGGCTTTAAAGGCTTTCTCAAGAATTTAGATGCAATAGATGATGTTGTACCACCACAGATAATATGCTTTCCTTCTTTTGAGAAGAAAAGGCTCATCATTCGGTCTGCATCATCTCTGTTTGAGGGCGGTCCGAAAAGCATATTCATAGGAACTCTCTTACGGATTTTAACAACACAAGCGGTTGCATCGTCACCGGGCTTATGATCATAAAGCTTATCACACTCATCAATGAGCATTGTTGATAAATTCTTTGCAGTATAACCAACAGGAGCAAGAGTTTCAAGAAAGCTTGCAATATCTTCGCGCTTCCACCCGAAGTTATAGGCTGTGCCTATTCCTGCGTGAGGACAACCATCGCTCATAGCAATAAAAATATCGTTTTCCTGAAGCTGAATAACAGATTTGAAAATTTTCTTTCCGCCAATATTCATTTCGGTTTTCGGATAATCCCAATTTTTTTCGTTTCTTATTATTATGGTGTGTGGGTTATCGTATTGAATAAGCTCTGCAGTTTCATTATTCTTAAGATGAATAATGGTGAATGTGGAATAAGCAACGCCACGCACCGAACAAACAGGAAGAGTTGCGGCAATAGTTGAAACACATTCTTCAAGGGAAAGACCTTCTGCAAGCATTGTTGAAATAATTTTAGATGTAAGTGTTGAAAGAATACTTGCTTTAACACCGCTACCGAGACCATCGGAAAGAACAACCACAGTTGAATCCTCATCGGGCTCAACTATATCAATATGATCTCCGCAAAGCTGTTCACCGTAATGGTTTATACTTTTGTAACCGATATCTGCACATAAATCATTCATCAGAAATCGACTCCTTTAATTTTGCAAGTGCGATTTTTGTTTCTGCGGCTGTTTCACCCAAAAGTGAAGCAATCTCCTGAACAATTCGCATTTGCTTATCAACAACCTTATCGGCAACCTCAATTGTCTGACGGCTGATATTTTCTTTTCTTTCTCTTTGCTCCTCTTCGGCAGTAACATCTCTCATAATGCCGATAAGAAGATGCGAATCTCTGTCATAAACAACAGTTTGTTCAACATATCTTTTGTATTCTGCAAGGTAAACTCTCTGGTTACTTACACCTCTGCCGGTTTTAAGAACAGTTTCAAAAACCGTAGGGTCAAGAATACGGATAACATAATCACCAAGAACATCAGAAGCATATCGGATATTCATAATTTCTCTTGCGGCTTTATTAATTTGCTGAACTTCTAAATTCTCATTAAGAACAATAAGTCCGTTGGGAGAACTATTAACAATAGTATCTGAGAAGCTTTCAGCCTTTTCCTTAAGGAAAGGAAGACACATTGAAATCTCCGCTTTACCCTGACAAATAGCAGCCGCTTTTTCACGACAAGTATTGTAACCGCAAGAACCGCAATTGAGCTCATGAGCAGGTTTGAATTTACCCATCTGACGAAGAACAGCATTAATTTCCATTTCTGATGGTTGAGGATATCTGTGTTCAATATATTCAAATTGCTTCCTCAACTCTCCGGATTTAGGCTGAGAAACCTCAAAATCCTTTTCACCTGCATAATTTGCTATAGTAAGGTAATCGGTAATGGTTTCTGTATGGTGGTATTTTTCCATAACCGGACCACCCATACAGCTACCGACACAAGCAGACATTTCAATAAAGCATTTATGAATTTTACCGCTTTCAATATCCCTAAGAGCATCTATACAGTTTTCTACACCGTCAAGTGCAAGATATGTGTATCCGGGAGCATCCTGAGTCATTGTTTTAAGAATTCCGCCTGTTGTCGGGAAGAATCTTGCACGACTTTCAGGATCTGAATCCATTTCCTTTTTCAGCTCTATATTTGCTTCTTTTAACCACTGTGTAAGTTCTTCAAATGTAAGAACCGCATCAACAATTCCTTCATAATGCTCTGCTTCATCCTTTTTGGACACGCAAGGTCCGATAAATACCGTTTTAGCATTTGGGAATCTCTTCTTAATATCCATGCAATGTGCCTGCATAGGCGAAACCACATCTGCAAGATATTCAAGCTCTGCCGGGAAATACTTCTGTATAAGCAAGTTGATTGAGTGGCAGCAAGATGTGATGATTATATCGCGCTCATCCTCTTTCAGCATTCTTTCATACTCTTTTTTTACGATGGTTGCACCGATGGCTGTTTCTTCCACATCATAGAATCCAAGCTTTTGAAGTGCATCACGCATTGCATTGATGCCTACTCCGTCATAGTTGGCAACAAATGACGGAGCAAGACTTACAACTACAGGATTGCCGCTTTGTAATAATACCCTTACTTTTTCTGTTTCATCTACAATCTGTTTTGCATTCTGCGGACATACAACAAAGCACTGACCGCATAAGATACATTCATTCCCTATAATATGTGCCTGATTTCCGGAAAAGCGAATTGCTTTTACGGGGCAATGACGAATACATTTATAACAGTTCTTGCAATTTGATTTTTTTAAGGTCAAACAATTTGGCATTTCCCGTTACTTCCTTTCGTTTTCTATTACAGAGAGCACCTTGTCATTAAAAAATTCTTTAAAATTCTCACGGTTAATTCCTGTATGTATAACATCATCTACCTGTACAGTTACCCCTACTCTATTGCACTTACCTATACAAAAGCTTCCGGCAAGTGTTATTTCATCCTCAAGCTTGTGATCTTTAACCGCCTGAGTGAGCAGTTCTACTATTTCCGGTGAGCCTTTCAAATGACAAGAACTTCCAACACAAATCTGAATAATCATATTATCACACCTTTGCAAGAACTTCTTTCTGGAAGAACTCGCTTACTGTATCCGGTGTAACTGAATGAAATTCGTCGTCTACTGTTACGCAAACACCCTGTTGACATTTATTCATACAAAATGTTCCGCCAAGTTCAACCTTATCGCCGAGATTATTTTCGTTAATAAGATACTGAAGCTGTTCTACAACCTGACGGGAACCCTTAATGTGACATGAACTACCGATACATACTGTTATTTTCATTTTACTATTCAATCCTTTCAAAATTTTTCGTGATTATGTGCCTTTATGAAAAGGCACATAATCCGGTTAACAATTTATTATTCGTAATCAACAACCTCTACCCAGGAGAGCAGGAATTCACGTTCCTTCTCGTTACCTTTAACTGACTGTGACGCAGCTACAATTGGCATCCACTTTTGAACGTACTGTTTAGCAGTATCACTCTTTTTGCAGAAAAGTTCAAGATATGCTTTTGCACCTTCGATATCACCTGCAAGCCAGAATAATAGATATGTTCTTGCAGCATCTGCTGATGCATTTCCCTGTGTTGCGTGGGACCAGTCTAAAATATATGCTGTTCCGTTTTCTGTTATTATAATGTTTGAAGGGTTGAAATCGCCGTGACAAACTTTGTTATGCTTTGGCATTCCTTCAAGTCTTGTGTGCAAATCATAACGGGTTGTAGCATCGATATCTGCTGCACTAATTTTGCGATTCATCTTATCCTTAAGCTTATTGAGGAGAGGAGATTTCTTAGAGTGCACTTCAAGCTGAAGGTCAACCAGAAGCTCAATGTACTCTTCTTTTTTGTCAGGCTCTTCTTCCATAAGCTGTGCGAGAGTCTTTCCTTTAATGAATTCTGAAATGATTGCCCACTTTCCGTCAACCATTGTTACCTCAAGGATTTTTGGAATGTTAAGTCCGGTTTCTTCAATTCTTGCCTGATTGAGCGCCTCATTAAGCACATCTGCCTTTGAATAGTGATCGTCAAATACCTTTACGCATCTGTCTCCGTCACGGTATATGGTTTTATTATTTCTAACTGCAATTACTCTTTCAAGTTTCATGATTTATTCCTCCTTCTATTTTGACTCAGGCTTTTTTGCCTTTATTATATACGCCCTTGATTGCATCCGGTTTTGCATTGGATTTGATATCCATTGCTGTAGGCATAGCTTTCTCTTCAAAGTGCTTGCCGTAGTATGCATTTAAATACATCTGCTTGATTTCTGCCATTAACGGATATCTTGGGTTAGCACCTGTGCACTGGTCATCAAATGCCTGTTCAACCATTTCGTCAAGACCTGCGAGGAATACTTTTTCATCAATGCCGTAATCTTTAATTGTTTCTTTTATACCAACCTTTGCTTTAAGGTCGTTAATTGCTTTGATAAGGCCTTCAAGTTTTTCTTCATCAGAATTACCCTTAATACCAAGGTAATCTGCAACTTCAGCGTAACGAGCAAGTGTGTGCGGATGGTCATACTGTGAGAATGTACCCATCTTTGCAGGTGCTTCAGCCGCGTTGAATCTTAAAACTTCTTCAATCATAAGAGCGTTTGCAACACCGTGAGGCAAGTGGTGGAATGCGCCGAGTTTATGAGCCATAGAGTGACATACACCGAGGAATGCGTTTGCAAATGCCATACCTGCCATTGTAGCCGCGTTAGCCATCTTTTCTCGAGCGATAACATCTGCCTGTCCGTTTTCGTAAGCTCTCGGTAAGTATTCAAATACTGTCTTAAGAGATTTAAGAGCAAGACCGTCTGTGTAGTCTGTTGCAAGCATTGCAGCATAAGCTTCGATAGCATGTGTTACTGCGTCGATACCGGAAGCAGCTGTGAGTCCCTTAGGAGCTGACATATGGAAGTCAGTATCGATGATTGCCATATTAGGCATAAGTTCATAGTCTGCGAGAGGATATTTAACACCCGTAGATTCATCTGTGATAACTGCAAAAGGTGTAACCTCAGAACCTGTACCTGCCGATGTAGGAATTGCAATGAAGTATGCTTTTTCACCCATTTTCGGGAAGGTGTAAACTCTCTTTCTGATATCGATAAATCTCATGGCCATATCCATGAAGTCTGCGGTCGGATGTTCATAGAGTACCCACATAATCTTTGCTGCGTCCATAGCAGAACCACCACCGAGTGCGATGATTGTATCCGGCTTAAACGCTGCCATCTGTGCTGCACCGTTCTTAGCGTTCAAGAGTGTAGGATCAGGCTGTACATCAAAGAATGTTGTATGAGCTATACCCATTTCATCAAGTTTATCAGTTATCGGTTTTGTATAACCGTTTTCATAGAGGAATGTATCTGTTACGATAAACGCTCTCTTCTTACCCATTACATTTTTAAGCTCATCGAGAGCAACAGGCAGACAGCCTTTCTTAATATATACCTTTTCAGGTGCACGGAACCAAAGCATATTTTCCCTTCTTTCAGCTACAGTTTTGATATTGATAAGGTGTTTAACACCAACATTTTCAGATACGGAGTTACCGCCCCAAGAACCACAACCAAGTGTGAGGCTTGGTGCAAGCTTGAAGTTGTATAGGTCACCGATACCGCCGTGTGAAGAAGGTGTGTTAACAAGGATACGGCATGTCTTCATTCTTGCAGCAAATGCATTTAATTTTTCTTTTTCGGTTACCTCGTTGAGATATACAGAAGATGTATGACCGAAACCGCCGTCTTCAACAAGTCTTTCAGCTTTATCAAGAGCTTCTGTGAAGTCCTTTGCCTTATACATTGCAAGAACGGGAGAAAGCTTTTCGTGTGCAAATTCTTCTGAAAGTTCAACACTTTCTACTTCACCGATAAGTATTTTTGTTCCTTCAGGAACTTTAACACCTGCAAGTTCTGCAATTTTAGCTGCCGGCTGACCAACAATTTTCGCATTGAGTGCGCCGTTTATGATAATTGTCTTTCTTACTTTTTCTGTTTCAGCAGGGCTTAAGAAGTAGCATCCACGTGTTGCGAACTCTTCTTTTACAATGTCGTAGATATTTTCAAGAACGATAACTGACTGTTCAGATGCACAAATCATACCGTTATCAAATGTCTTTGAGTGAATGATCGAGTTAACTGCAAGAAGAATGTCTGCACTATCATCGATGATTGCAGGTGTATTTCCGGCACCAACGCCGAGAGCAGGCTTACCGCTTGAGTATGCAGCCTTAACCATTCCGGGACCACCGGTTGCAAGGATGATGTCTGCTTCTTTCATTACTGTGTTTGTCATTTCCAGGCTCGGAACATCAATCCAGTCGATGATACCTTCAGGAGCACCTGCTTTAACTGCAGCTTCCAAAACGAGTTTTGCGGCTGCAATTGTGCAGTTCTTTGCTCTTGGATGAGGAGAGATAATAATCGCATTTCTTGTCTTAAGAGCAAGCAAACATTTGAAAATTGCTGTAGATGTAGGATTTGTTGTAGGAATAACGGCTGCGATTACACCGATAGGCTCTGCTATCTTCTTTATTCCGTAAGCCTTATCTTCTTCGATAACACCGCAGGTTTTTGTATCCTTGTATGCATTGTAAATGTATTCAGAAGCATAGTTGTTTTTAATAACCTTGTCTTCTACAATACCCATACCTGTTTCTTCAACTGCCATTTTTGCAAGAGGGATTCTTGCTTTGTTTGCAGCAGAAGCAGCAGCTAAGAAAATTTTATCAACCTGCTCTTGTGTGTAGGTTGCAAAAACCTTCTGAGCTTCTTTTGTGCGCTTTATAGCTTCTTCGAGCTTTTCAACGCTGTCTACAATTTCGTAAGTCTTGTTTTCCATGATTTATTATCCTCCTAATTTTGATTTACTAATTGATTATTTAGGTGCGCAAGTGATAAAGCCAGGTTCTCTTGCTGTAGCAATATTCCTTCGGGAACATTCAGTTTAACCGGTGAGAAATTCCAGATTGCGCTTATCCCGTTCTCTATCATCAAGTCACAAATTTGCTGAGATGATTCTTTATTTACCGAGATGATTCCAATTTTAATGTTATTTTCTTTACAAAATTTACTGAACTCTTCCATAGGAAGTATCTGTTTTTGGTTTGATGTCTGTATTTTGGCTTCTATATCAAAGCCTGCCATTATTCTCACACCAAACTCTTCGAATTCTTCGTAGTTCAGAAGTGCCTTGCCGAGCTGTCCCGCTCCGACTAACACCGCATTTGTGAGATTGTCATACCCTAACACTTTTTCGATGCTTTTAATCAGTTCTTCAACCTCATACCCTATCTTGGGCTTCCCGGCACCGCTTACTGAGTTAAGGTCTTTTCGGACCTGAACCTCTCCAAGCGCCAGGCTTTTTGCAATTGAGGTTGCGGAAATGTATTCATCATTGTTTTTGAACACTGTACGAAGATGTTGCAAGTAGTGCGGCAGCCTACCGAGAGTTGCTTTTGACACAGCGATCTTTTCCATACTGATACCTCCCATCTCTTGACTTCGTTATTATTTTAACCTTCTTTTTTATTCTTGGGAATTCTTTTTTGAGATAATCGGTATTATATTTATCGATAACCCCCATATCGAATAACGGTTTTAAGCCAAAAATAAAGCCTGACTTCCGAAAAAGTCAGGCTTTATTTTACAGATATTTTCTTTTTGAATTACACAATTTTGTAATAAATAAGTTATCCAGTGCGGAGAATTTATATCCTTCCTTATATATCAAAACATCCTTATATATCTTTTTGTTATCAACACATTTTTTCTGTACCAGATTATATCTGTCAAGTACTGTCTGAGGTGCAGGAGATACCCACATAAAGGTTTCCGGATTATCATGAAGCAAATCAAACTGACTCGCTCTTTCAAATATAAAAATACGTCTGTCAATATTATCAGGAAGTTCTTCTTTTACTACTTTTGATATTGGCATTGATGGTACATACGGATCAGCATGAGCAATCTCAATATATCCTCTTAAGTCATCAAAGGTTATTTCTTCCTTTTGTGAAAGCGGATTATCCGCACTCATAATAAGTGAATATGAAAATTCGCATATTATTTCAAACCCAAAGCCTTTATCTTCAAGCATTGTTTTAAAGAATTTGTCATAGTTTTCTGCGTAACGAATAATTCCGAGTTTATAATCATGATTCTCCATGTTGTGAATTGTACGCTGTGAGTTAGTTTCTTTATAAAATATCTCACATGGCTCAGGACCAAGCTCTTTTG
>JAZQFN010000049.1:0-3335 GCA_045539515.1 Clostridia bacterium | reverse complement strand
AACAACCTATTCACCAAACGACCTCTTAAATCGTGAACAGGCTGCGACTATGCTCACAAGAGTATTCAAGAAAGTGTCTATCCCGAATTGGACTTTGGCAACCGACAGTCAGTTTACCTTGCCTTATGAAAAGCCTGCACTTTTCGCAGATGATGCGGATATTTCAGATTGGGCGAAAGAAAGCGTCTACTTTATGGTAGCAAACGGCATTATCAACGGTGTCGGCAACAACAAATTCGCACCGAAGAATGTAACAAGTGCAGACGAAGCAAACGGCTACGCAAACGCAACAAGAGAACAGGCACTCATTATTGCGGTGAGAATGGTTGAGAATTTGAAGAAATAATTTGTAAAGGAGGTATTTGCTATGGTAAGAAGACTGTTGCCGCTTTTGGCAGTTATTACGATTGTGACAGTGCTGTTTGCATCATCGGTGTCGGCAGCGGAAATAACCACAGGCAAGAATATCCGCGAGGATATCACGCTTCCCGAAATTCAAACCGGAAAAACACTGATTGACGAAAAAATCCCTGCGGCTTTGCGAGCACCTGTTATCACACAGCAGCCCAAGGGTATTACCGTCAAAGAGGGAGAGCCGATAACCCTTAGTTTGGTTGCCGAAGGTATAGGGCTGAAATATCGGTGGGGCAATGCAGGCTATTACAAGGAAGAAAGCACAGGCTCCGTTAACAGTACCACGGTATATGCTGACAGCGACAGCGCAAGCTTCACCATAGCAGAAGCGGCTGATTATAACAAGCATAATAAACTGATGGTTTTCTGCGAGGTGTCAAATCAAAACGGCAGCGTAATAAGCGAGCCTGCAATAATAACGGTTGTAAAAAAGAAAATCAAGCCGGTGCTTGCAGAAAAAGTAGCTTTTGAGACTCATCCTCAAAGTGTTACGGTAAATGAGGGAGAAAGCATTACATTTTCCGTTACGGCAGGCGGCGAAAACTTGAACTACCGCTGGAGCGTTGAACAAAACGGCGAAACGCAAACCTATTTTTCGGAGGACTACAACAAAAGCACCTTTACCCTTACGAGCGGTGCTGTGTATGACGAGCATAACGGTGCTATCGTATCCTGCTACATATTTAATGATGTAGCGGATGCCGTAAGCGACAGTGCGACAGTAACGGTAGTGAAGCAGGGTGAAGGCAAGAGTCCTGTTATAACCCGGCAACCGCAGGATATTGAGGTGTATCCCGGCGAATACTGCGTAATGGACATACTTGCGCAGGGCGAAAATATGAGTTACCGCTGGGTAATTGAAAGCAAAGAGGGAACAAAAGTTGTCGAAGGCAGCTTCGGCGGGGGCGTCTCAAGCAGCGTATTCGTCTTTGATCCCGCAATATATCAAAAGCATAACGGAACAAAGGTTACCTGCACTGTTTCAAATGAATACGGCTCCGTCACGAGCAGAACGGCAACAGCAACCGTGAATTACGGAGCAGGCGGCTTTATCGACATCCCTTATGACGTATGGTTCTTCGAGGATGTAAAAAGAGCAGCGGAAAGCGGACTTATAAACGGTGTTTCCGAAATCCAATTTGCACCCTACGAGAATATCACTATAGGTGCAACAATCAAGCTTGCCGCATGCCTTCACGAGCTTCACAACACGGGTAAGGTAACGCTTACAAACGGAAGCGTCAATTGGTATGATACATACGTTGAATATGCCGAAGCCAACGGAATAATTCTCCGAGACGAATGGGACGAGGCGTATAACAAAACCGCAACAAGAGCAGAGTTTGTCTGGATAATGTACAAAGCACTTCCTGCATACTCCTACATAGATCCAAATCCGGTAGCCGACAATGCAATCCCCGATGTTCCGTCGGACATCGGCTATTCGGGTCCTATCTACGTTTTTTATCGTGCGGGAATACTTACCGGAAGTGATGCCAAAGGTACCTTTAACCCCGACAAGCCGATACAGAGATGTGAGGTTGCAGCGGTTCTGACGAGAATGGTGGATGAAACTGCAAGAAAGTTTATCGCTCTGCCTGTGCCGGATTTAGGACTTATGAACGGCTCAATGTGCTGGATAACCGGCGGCAACAGATTTGTATTCTTCACGGAAATTGAAGGAAAAGCAGCAATAGTTCACGGCTTATGGGAAAGTGAGCCGCAGAAATATTATATTTACAGGGCAGCCCTTGCTGAAAATATTCTCACGCTGACGCTTTACTATCCGCCGACCTCTTATCCCGATAATCCGGAAATTGAACCTGTCGAAGAACAATGGGGATCAATCATGGTGGACATTTCAGGGCTTGATGTTGACGGAAAGGTTAAAATGTCTGTTGACGGAGAAGCTGAATGGAAGCAATATTATCCTGCAGGTCGTACAATGGAGGACGGCTACAACGAAATTTTTAACACGTAAAGGAGATAACACTATGAAATTTTGCGGAAAATGCGGAACTAAAATCGAAGATAATATAAAATTCTGTCCAGGATGCGGCTCTCCTACCGATGCACCGCAGGAACAGCAGCCTCAGCAGGCGCCACCCCCGAATAATAATCAGGCACCGCAGCAGAATCAGAACAATTTTAATGCTGCGTTCCAAAATCTTAACAACACAGCCGACACAACGGCAGAGTTCGATCAGAACGACATTAACACAAATAAGGGTATGGCAATACTCGCCTACTTCGGACCGCTTGTATTCATACCGATGTTTGCGGCAAAGCAATCAAAATTCGCACGTTACCATTCCAATCAGGGCTTGCTGCTTCTCATTACGGCAGTGGCGTGGAGTATAGTTTACGGCATAATCAACGCAATTCTTCTCGCTATATCCTGGAGATTGTACACCGTTTCAAGCATAATCGGTATTTTGTCTATTGTTTTCTTTGTTCTGTTCATCATCGGTATCATAAATGCATCAAACGGCAGAGCAAAGGAGCTTCCCATCATCGGCAAGTTTAAGATTCTCAAGTGATATATAAAATACGGAGGTCTGCACCGAAAAAGTGCAGACCTCTTTAACATTTATTTTTTAACAATCTGTTACTTTGACCGTCATACCGGCAAATTACCTCAGCCTATTTAATGTCTTATATGCAGTCTCAAGTGCCTTCTCTGTATCCTTGCCACTTCGCTTGTAAAAAGCATATAAAAGCACAATATCTGCATCTTGCTTTACAAACAGCACTCTAACCATGTTGCCTGATACTTTCATCCGTATTTCATAAAGCTCTCTATACCTGCCCACAGAAATATGTTTCACATATGGCTCGCAAAGTGGATTTTTATCGTTGGATAGGTAGTTGAGAATACTTTTGAATTTGTTTCGTAGCTTCTCATCTGCATTTTCAAAAAA
>JAZQFN010000048.1:0-43773 GCA_045539515.1 Clostridia bacterium | reverse complement strand
TCCGCACCAAAATCTATTCAAAAATACAAGATTTTCAGGTCGAAGAATTTTAAGATTATCAAAAATCGTTATAATCGAGCCAAAAACGCAGGTAATCCTGTCGGATTGGCGAGTATTTTGGTGATGATTAGAGCGATTTTTATATCTTAAAATCGGAGTTCGGATAGTACTCCAATGGCTATCCACATTGAAAGGCGAAGGGCAAGACTTTTACTGTTTACATTATACCCATGTTCATCAATAACATCTGCCAAATTATAACATAAATATATTAGATTTTCAACAATCTTGTATTTGGGACTTTTAAGTTGTTAATGTGAATTTAAAGTTAAAAACAGTTGAATTTTTCCAAGATTTGTAGTATAATATTTTGGTATGCGAATAAATGATATTCAAGCGAATATAAATAGAAAGGTTGATACTTATGAAATTAGGTATAGTAGGTTTACCGAATGTAGGTAAAAGTACATTATTTAACGCCATTACTCAGGCAGGTGCAGAAAGTGCAAACTACCCTTTCTGTACTATTGAGCCCAATGTAGGCGTGGTAGCGGTTCCCGACGAAAGACTGGATAAGCTCCGCGATATGTACAACCCCGTAAAGTTTACACCGGCTACTGTGGAATTTGTAGACATAGCAGGACTTGTAAAGGGTGCTTCCAAGGGTGAAGGTCTTGGAAACAAGTTCCTCTCCCACATTAGAGAGGTTGATGCCATAGTGCATGTGGTACGTTGCTTTGAAGACCCCAACATCGTGCATGTAGACGGCAAGATAGGACCTGCAAGAGATATAGAAACCATTAACATGGAGCTTATATTTGCCGACATGGAAATGGTGGAAAAGAGAATCGACAAAACAAAAAAAGCCATGAAGGGCGGCGACAAGAAGTATCTTGCAGAGCTTAATATGCTGGAGAGGATTTACGCTGCACTTGAAAACGGCAAATGCGCAAGAACCGTGGAATTTTCCAAGGAAGAAACCGAAATGCTTAAGGAAATATCTCTTCTTACATTAAAGCCCATTATCTATGCGGCAAATGTATCCGAGGACGATTTTGCAAACGGCATTGAGGACAATTCCTTTGTAAAGGAGCTTTCCGTAATTGCCGAAGAAGAAGGCTCCGAGGTGCTTCCTATCTGCGCAAAGATAGAAGAAGAAATCGCAGAGCTTGATGATGACGAAAAGGATGAGTTTTTAAAAGAACTCGGTATTGAAGAATCCGGTCTTAACAGACTTATAAAGAAAAGCTATCACCTTTTGGGACTTATAAGCTACTTAACAGCCGGTGAACCGGAAGTAAGGGCATGGACCATAAAGAGAGGCACCAAGGCTCCCCAGGCAGCAGGTAAAATTCACACAGACTTTGAAAGAGGCTTTATCCGCGCCGAGGTTGTGGCATTTGACGACCTTATGGCTTGCGGCACATACGCCGGTGCAAGAGAAAAAGGTCTTGTGCGTCTGGAAGGTAAAGAGTATGTAATGAACGACGGAGATATAGTACATTTCCGCTTCAATGTATGATTTATCAATCAAAGTATTATTTTGCTAAAATTAACAGTTTATTCACTCTTTTTCAAAAACTTGAGTTTTCGAGAGATATCAAGAGATAATAAGAGCTAATTTGCTCTAATCGACTTTTAAGCGTGTTGCAACACGGTATCAAAACGAGTAAGATATGAGTAAAGTTTTAGCACTCGCGCAAAAAGAGTGCTAATTCGACAAAACAGTAAATAATTGTGCTATGACACATTTGAAAGGAAGTAATGAAAATGACAATTAAACCATTAGCTGACAGAGTTGTTATCAAAATGGTAGAAGCCGAAGAAACCACCAAAAGCGGTATTATTCTTGCAGGTGCTGCAAAGGAAAAGCCCCAGGTAGCCCAGATTATAGCTGTGGGACCCGGCGGCGTTGTAGACGGCAAGGAAATTAAAATGGAAGTTAAGGTTGGCGACAAGGTGCTTATAAGCCAGTATGCCGGCACAACCGTTAAACTTGACGGCGAAGAAAACATCATAGTAAGACAGGGCGACATTCTCGCTATTGTTGAGTAATAAAGCAAGGAGGAAGATTTAAAATGGCTAAACAGATTTTATTTGGCGAAGAAGCAAGACGCGCTCTTCAATCCGGTGTGGATCAGCTTGCAGATGCAGTTAAGATTACACTTGGACCCAAGGGCAGAAATGTAGTTCTCGATAAGAAGTTCGGTTCTCCCCTCATTACAAATGACGGTGTAACCATTGCAAAGGATATAGAGCTTGACGATGCATTCGAAAACATGGGTGCTCAGCTTGTAAAGGAAGTTGCTACAAAGACTAACGATGTGGCAGGTGACGGTACCACAACAGCTACCCTTCTTGCACAGGCAATCATCAGAGAAGGCCTTAAGAATGTAACTGCAGGCGCTAACCCCATGATAGTTAAGAAAGGTATCCAGAAGTCCGTTGATGCAGCTGTGGAATACATCTTAAAGAGTGCCAAGAAGGTAAGCGGTAAGGAAGACATTGCAAGAGTTGCTTCCGTATCTGCTGCAAACGAGTACATCGGTCAGCTTATTGCCGATGCTATGGAAAAGGTAACAGCAGACGGCGTTATAACCGTAGAAGAATCCAAAACTGCAGAAACCTACTGCGATGTGGTAGAAGGTATGCAGTTTGACCGCGGATACATCTCCCCTTACATGGTAACAGATACCGAAAAGATGGAAGCGGTTTTAGACGACCCCTACATCCTTATTACAGATAAGAAGATTTCCAACATTCAGGATGTTCTCCCCGTACTTGAACAGATTGTTCAGCAGGGCAAAAAGCTCCTTATAATTGCTGAAGACATCGAAGGCGAAGCCCTTACAACACTTGTTGTCAACAAGCTCCGCGGCACATTTACCTGTGTAGCTGTTAAGGCTCCCGGCTTTGGTGACAGAAGAAAAGAAATGCTCCGCGACATCGCTATCCTCACCGGCGGTCAGGTAATAAGCGACGAGCTCGGCTTTGACCTTAAGGAAACCACTCTTGATATGCTTGGCTCTGCAAAGCAGGTTAAAATTCAGAAAGAACTTACCATCATTGTAGACGGCAACGGCGACACCAATGCTATTAAAGACAGAATCTCCGTTATCAAGGGTCAGATAGAAGAAACCACAAGCGAATTCGACAGAGAAAAGCTTCAGGAAAGACTTGCAAAGCTTTCCGGCGGTGTTGCAGTAATCAAGGTTGGTGCTGCTACAGAAACCGAAATGAAGGAAATGAAATTAAGAATTGAAGATGCTCTTGCAGCTACAAAGGCAGCTGTAGAAGAAGGCATCATCGCAGGCGGCGGTACATCCTACATCAATGCTATTCCTGCTGTAGAAGCTCTCCTTGCTTTGACGGATGATGCAGACGAAAAGACAGGTGTGCAGATTATCCTTAAAGCTCTCGAAGAGCCCGTTAAGCAGATTGCTAAGAACGCAGGTCTGGAAGGAAGCGTAATCGTAGATAAGATTAAAAACAGCGAACCCGGAATCGGCTTCAATGCTCTTATTGAAGAATATGTAAACATGGTAGAAAACGGTATTGTAGACCCTGCCAAGGTTACAAGAAGCGCTCTCCAGAACGCTGCAAGCGTTGCAAGTATGGTACTTACTACCGAAAGCATCGTAGCAGACAAGGAAGACCCCAACGCAGCTGCAGCTATGCCTCAAGGCGGCATGGGTGGCGGAATGGGAATGTATTAATTCCTGAATAACACACTCTTACAGAAAGGGACTGATGCCAAACGGCACCGGTCCCTTTTTAGTTCACAGAAAAATTTCGGTATACCCATTACCCTATTTTTTCTCTTCCTCTGTATTCGCTTTTTAATATTTCCGCCATTTCCTCGGGGGATTCCTCGCAGCCGCCCGAGAGCCACATCTTAATAATGCTGTTTATACCGTTTCTGAAAAATTCTATATGATACTTAATGTGCTTACCCTTAAAGTCGCTTTCCGCTCTGGCGGCATCGTAAACACATACCTGATGTTTTTCGTCATAGCCCAATTTAAAATATGTTTTGTAAAAGAGCTGATTTTCATAAATATGCCGAAACATTGTAACCGCATCCCGATTAGCGGTATTTTTGAACTGCTCGTTAAAATCATGTTCCAGCCTTTCCCTGAGCTTATCAGCCAGGTCATAAATATCAAGATAGTTCGCATAAAAAGTGCTTCTGTTAAGCCCCGTGTCCTTACAGATATCTGTAACGGATATCTGATTAATCTCCTTATGCTGAAGCATATTTACAAAGGATTTCTCTATTTTTTCTATAGATTCTCTTTTTCTTTTGTTATTCTTTATATTCAAAGCAGTACCTCCCATTAAACCAACACTTGTGGTTAAATTGATGATTGAAAACTTCTTTCAGATAAATTATACTTTAACTGTAATAAAAACACAAGTGTTGTTTTAATATTTTTTACGGAGGTATTAACTATGAAAAAAAGCAGTCTTGTTGCCATGATGCTTGGAACTATATCCCTCATGTTCTTTGCATTGGGTATGTGTATGGTGCTCCTTCCTGAATGGAATGCATTTAAACCCGGTATCGCCTTTGGCAGTGCAGGTCTTGTGCTTGGTCTTATTACTCTGTTTGTATGGAGAAAAATGGAGCGCAAAGCACCTGTTAAATTTAACGGCAGAATAGTACTTTTAGTATTGGTTGCAATCATTGGAAGCCTTGTGCTGGGATTAGGTATGTGTTTTTGTATGATATGGGGAAATATTATCCTCGGAACAATAATCGGAACTGTGGGAATCCTGGTTCTTCTCTCCTTAATACCCATGGTTAAAGGTATCAAATAAATGGATATCCACACCAAAGAAAGTCTTAAATACATAGTAAATCTCATATTTGCCGTGTACAACATTGTTTTAGGTGTTGCTTCCTATTCAAGGTGGTTTTTTGCGGTGGGATTATACTATCTGGTACTAAGCACAATGAGAATCGGCGTAACGGCTTTTTCCTTTAAAAACCGCAAAAACGGTAAATTCGTAATGCAATTTACGGGGATAATGATATTTGTGCTTTCCTTTGTACTTAGTGCTATTGTATACATGACAATAAACCGTTTCGGTGCAATAAAGTACCCTGAAATTACTATGATAACCATTGCCTTGTTTACCTTTATAAAGTTAACTTCAGCAACGGTGGAATTCATAAAATCCCGCAAGCACCCCAACGCATATATGCTGACCATAAGGAGTATTTCCTTTGCAGATGCCTTTGTATCCATATACTCTTTGCAAAGGTCGATGCTGGCGTCCTTCGGCAAAATGGCAGCTTCGGACATATTGATTTTTAATATACTTACGGGTATCGGAGTTTGCATAATTACAGTAGGCATAGGCGTGTATCTGATAATTGGAAAGGAAGATAAAAATAGCTGAATCAAAGCTTGTAAAAGCTAACAAAAAAATAGAAAACGCTGTAGTGGGCGGTTACAAAAAAATTGAAAATGCCGTTGTGGAAGGATATACAAAAATCGAAGATAAATTCGTAGAAAAATATCTGACCCACGACGGAGAAACCGTTGAACAGGCAAAAGAGAGATTAAAAAAAGAAACAGAAAAATAATGGTGTACAGCACCCCTGATTGAGGGTGCTGTTTTGGTTTTTAAGCTGTTTAATTCACAGTTTTTTAAGAGTCGGTGTGTTGCTTTTTACATTGAAATATGCTAAAATAAATGTATAGATACTGACAGGAGTTTTTATATAATGTCACACATTTTTGCATCAATTAAAGAATCAGTCGCCTCGGTTCTGCCCATAGCATTAATAGTACTGATACTTTCAATAAGCATTGTTCCCTTAAATCCCGGAGTTCTTGTAATGTTTATATTCGGTACGGTTATGCTTATACTGGGTATGAGCTTTTTTACGGTGGGTTCAACCATATCCATGGAGCCTCTCGGTGACGGCATAGGTAAATCCTTAGGCAAGATAAAGTTTATATTAATACCCCTTGCAATATGCTTTGTTCTCGGCTTTTTTATTACTGTTTCCGAGCCGGATTTGCAGGTGCTTGCAGAGCAGGTTCCGTCAATTGAAAATCTCCTTTTAATTGGCTGTGTGGGTGTTGGCGTAGGCATTTTTCTGTGCATATCCCTTATACGAAACAAAAAGGAATTTTCCTTAAGAACCATGCTTATGGTCTTTTACATAATAATCATTGCTCTGGCTTTTTTTGCTCCAAAGGAATTTATACCCACGGCATTTGACTCCGGAGGTGTTACCACAGGACCAATCACAGTGCCCTTCATAATGGCTCTTGGTGCCGGTCTTGCTTCAGGCAAAAAGGGTAAGCACTCCGGTGAACAGAGCTTTGGTCTGGTGGCTCTTTGCAGTATAGGGCCTATTGCATCGGTAATGCTGCTTAGCATTTTTTACAATCCGCGTCCTTCTACCACACCCTACGAAATAACAGAAGTAGTAACTACCATAGACGCCTTTGGGCAGTTTGTAAGTGCACTGCCGGTATATGCAGAGGAAATCTTAATTGCCTTTGTGCCTATTGTGGTGCTGTTTATACTCTATCAGCTTATAACAAGGAAATTCCACATACACAATGTACTTAAAATGTCGGTGGGATTTCTGTACACATATCTTGGACTGGTGCTCTTCTTAACCGGTGCCAATGTTGGCTTTATGCCTGCAGGAAGACTTATAGGTGCAAAGATATCTTCCGGTTCTTTAAGTTCTCTGCTTGTTCCCATAGGCATGCTTATGGGTTACTTCGTAGTATCTGCAGAGCCTGCTGTCCACACCCTTAAAAGACAGGTAAGCGAAATTACAAGCGGTGCCATATCCCAAAGGTCTGTAGGCCTTGCCCTTTCAATAGGTGTTTCAGCATCGGTGGGTATAGCAATGCTGAGGGTGCTTACGGGCATACCCATACTCCCCTTCCTTATAGCAGGATATTCAATATCCCTTGTAATAAGCTTCTTTGTACCTGCAATATACACAGGTATCGCCTTTGACTCCGGCGGAGTTGCCAGCGGACCTATGACATCCACCTTTATGCTGCCATTTGCGGTAGGTGCCTGCGAAGCTATAGGCGGAAACATTATGACCGATGCTTTCGGTATAGTGGCACTTATAGCCATGGCTCCCCTTATAACCATACAGGTACTGGGGCTTTACGAAAGAAGAAAACGAATCCATATGATACGAAAGCTTCACACAGAAATAAGCAATATGGCAGACGATATACTGTTTTTTGATGAGGAGGTCGATTTAAATGAGTAAAAGACCTATGGCTCTGTTATCCATAGTAGAGCGTGACAAAGGAAAAAAACTCATCAAGAAGCTTGAAGAAATGAACATCAAGGTTAACTTCCAATGTGTAGGTATGGGTACTGCCCCTACAGAAATGATGGACATATTCGGCATAGGTACCAGAGATAAGGATATAGTAATAAGTCTTGGACTTGAAGAAGCAGTAAAGGATATGATGGCAAATTTCGGCACCGTTTTTGAAAGCCACTCAAAATTCGGCGGACTTATGATAATACTTAAAGTAAATGCCGCAAACAGAATCCTCACGGAAATACTTGGATTTAACAATGACAAATCTTTGGAAAAGGGAAATGGTTCTATGAAAAACGAGCATCACAACAATCTGATATTTATATCCGTAAATGACGGTTATTCCGACGAAGTAATGCAGGTTGCAAGAAAGGCAGGGGCTACCGGTGGAACCGTTATGCGCGGAAGACTGGGAAACCTTGAGCAATTTGCAGATATCGGAAAAACCGATGTGGACGGTGAAAGGGAGATTCTGCTTATACTTGCACCAAAAGCCACGAGTGCAAAGATAATGGAAGATGTAAACAAAGAATTTGGCATAACAAGCGATGCCAACGGAATAATAGTGGCTCTTCCTACAGAAAAGGCATATAAAATTTAATGGATATATAAAGAAAGGACCTGCGGTTGCAGGTCTTTTTTGTTGTATGAACCATATGATTTTAATGAAATATCTCACTTTGCGATTTTGCACATTGCTTCTTCACTATTACATATTACTTATTACTTCAAATCGACAAGTTCGATTTCAGGGAATAGTGAAGAGTGAATAGGTAAAAAGTAAAATCGACAAGACTCTTAAGAATCTTGTCGATTTTGGTCGGGATAACAGGATACGGTTGCTTCGCACCCTGCTTGCTTGTCGACCCAATCCCTTCGGGATTCGGTACCCGCCTTCGCACCTTTTTGCTACAAAACAATCCACCGGATTGTTTTGTAGCAAAAACCTTCTTAAGGTTCAAATTCTCTCATTATATTTGACCAACAAAAAAAGACTTTGCAAAGCAAAGTCCTTTTTGTTGGCTTTCACCGACAAAATAGATGCAGTATATTTTAATGAAATATCAACTTCGTTGATATGAAATAATCCTGACGGATTATGAAATATTTTTCTTTCAGAAAAATGTGAAATAAAATTTGCCTTTTCATATTGCGTAGCAATATTTCATACACGAAGTGTATTTCATAGCGAAGCTATTTCACTTGCCGCAGGCAAATTTCATTGAAAAAGCGACTTGTCGAAACAAGTCGCTTTTTCTGGTCGGGATAACAGGATTTGAACCTGCGGCCTCTTCGTCCCGAACGAAGCGCGCTACCACATTGGATATAGAGTATACTCTTGCAAAGTATTTTTATATGAATACTTTACATTATAAAATTCTATTTAGCACAAATACAAGATATTATTGTTAAAATGAGTATTATAACCAAAGTGAAAATGAGTATTCGTAATATTTTATCCTTTTTAATTTTTGTTACAAAATGCTTATTGTTAGTTATCTTATACTTTTTAAATCTATCTTGTATATCAAATAAGTCGTTATGAAGTTTTCCCACTATAGACATATCAACTTTATTTAATGATAGTGTTCCTTCCATTAAATCGTTTAAATTAACAGCAATTTTATATAATTCTGTTTCCAAGTCATCGAAAATCATATACCGAAATTTTTCGCATTCTTGTTTTGCTGCTTCGTGTATATCTTTTAACAATGCATTGTTAAAGCGATTAATAGTATCATCGTCAAAATTATCCTCATCTTTTTGAAGCGCATACATATAAAAGAGTAGTGTTCCGCTCAATCTGTAAGTATTTTCAAAATGCTCTTGCACCCTTGCTAATTGTTCTGAATGCGAAGAATGTATTAAAAAGATACGTGAAACAATAACGCTAGAGAATATACCGCCCATTATTCCTATAGATAGGTTAATCATAATTTCATAAAATTCCATTTGTATCTCCTTTAAAATTTATGCTAAAAAGTTATTGGTTAAGTAACTTAAAAACATATTTGTTTTTTCTAGTATTGAATCAAACACATTGGCGTAACTTTCAGAATCCAAATTAAATTCTTTTGAAATTTTATCGTAGTTGCTACCTTTTCTATGTCCTGTTCCGGAAGAACGTAGATTTTGTAGATTTCTTAAAAAATCTATATGCTCAACAAAGTCTATAAGATTACTTTCTTCAAACCATCTTTCAAGTTTGGATATACTTCCCTTTAATTCTTTACCGCTTTTTTTATCCAATGTGTCTTTGAGTAATTTTTTTATTTCCTTTTCATTAATCGAATCAATAATTGTCTTGACTAACGATAGTACTAAGTGGTCAAATTCATCCTGTGTATTAGCGATTGGAATATGTATATTATTAAAATTATATTCATCATCATAATTTAGTGGCAAGAATAAATACCACTCAAATTTATTGTACCATTGTTTTTGAAAGTATGAAAAGTTTGATTTGAATTTTAAATCGGAAATTTCAGCATCTGCAAACAATCCTAAAAAATCTCTTTTAAATTTCGCATCACTAATTGTACCATCACAAACTATATTATAATTTTTCCAATGTTGTTGCTCTTCGCAAGGCAATTCTTTGCCTAAATCCCCTAAATAAACAACTATATAATCTTTGTGATGATTATCCATTCTTAATCCCCACAGGCCACCACATCTTAAGTAACCATCTTCTATACTATAAATATCAGAATGAGATATGTATTTTTGCAAAACTTCTTTGTTGAAAAAAACAGGCGTTAAATAATTGGGAGCATCTGGATTAGCACCAAAATAGTTTGCCAATTTGTCAGGGTTAGATGTAAAATATTTATTTTCTCCGTATTCATCTGTTCCAATAATAAAGTCTAAATATTCGTACTCTTTTTCATATGGCCAATAACCGCATTCATTAATTGGTTTTGGCATAATTATTTTTTTCCCCATTAAAATACTATATACATAATTGTGACCTAACATTTCATCTCCCCAAATACTATATATGATATCTTTTTCAATGTTCTTATTAGAAAATTTTTTCAATTGGTTTTTATCTAATGTGCCGGTGATTTCTTGTTTAATATCAAAGAATAATAGTAATGCCATTTGCTTTGCTGTTGCGTATTTAATTAAGTACTTTAACTTGATAAAAACGTCTGAATTATTTTCAATTTTTGCAACATCTTCGCAAGAACCGTTATCGTTCACAAAGTAAAAAATATTTGATTTTGTATCATGGTAAAGATTATTAAGTAATCTAAATTCTTCTGAAATTTCAACATAATCGGGTTTTATTCCATAAAATTCCCTTGAATTAACAATGTTTTCATAATATATTCCGCAAGATGAATTTCTTTCATATTGTACATTTCCATTTCCATATTCGACAAGCTGTGGAGCTTGTGTTCCAATGTGCGAATCCCAACAACAATCTTTAAAAACATTTTCTATATCACTTAAATTCACTAAAGCTGACCAAAAGCAAGCGTCTGCACCATTTAATTCTTTATGACCAGCAACTTGAATCCAAAGTTCTTTCCCATAAGTATTTTTTAGATATTCTATGTTTTGTATTTGATGGTAGCTATTTTCAGTATCGTTCATATGTGTCATCTCCAAATCTAAAAATAATTTAACTATTGTATTTAAATCTGCTTTTATTAAAGTGCGTTAATATCATCATATATTGGAAGGCTACGAATTTTTTGATTGATTTCTCTGTTCAAAAATTCCTTTTCAGTATTATTGCACAATCTTCTTAAATATATTTCTTCACAATCATCAATAATATCGTCTTGTACACCTGTTATTAATTTGATTTTTTCTTTGCTTAATCCATGTTCAATCATATTTATAATTGCATACTTACAAATTCCAACCAAAGTAATTCTGGAACAATTTTTATTAGTATTTAGCTTGTCAAAAATCTCTTTACAACATGAAGATGTAATTAATTTCCCTGTACTCATTAAAAATAGATATTGGTCATTTCTAAAGTTAGTATCTGTTTGTAGAAATTCAATATATTTATTAATATCGCTCACTAAAGAAAAAGGTAACTCTAAGCTTAAAATGTTATCTCCATATTTTTCGCTATTAATATCCAAAATATGATTATCGCATCTCAAATCAGAAACTTTAATATATTTTAAACGTTCCAATTTGAAACCATAAAGCATTATCAAACGTAACATAATGCTATTTCGTTTGGATACATCACTTTTAGTATTTTTCTTATCTTGCAAAAATTTAATAATTATGTTTGCAGTATTATCGTCTATAGGTGGTATAGAGGATTTTTCTTTTAATTTTAAGTCTTTGATTTTATCGTTAACTATCGCTTTAAGATTTCCAAATGGTAAAATGGCAAATAAATTTCTATTGTTACATCCTTCTTTTTGAATACATTCCTCATACAACTTTGTCATAGCATTTAAATAACGTTCAATAGCAGTAAGGCTTGTAGCTTTGTTACTGTTTCTAACATACCTAACACAAGATTGTATAATGTCATTTTTAGAAAATTCATTTTCAAAATAATCATAAAAACTTCCGTCATAGTTTTCTTTTGTCTCTTTTAAATATTCTATAAAAGAAGTGTAAATTGCAGCATAGTGCGGAAAATTAGGTTTGATTTTCAATGAATATTCTGTAATTATTTTTTCGGCTTTATGTATCATATAATCCTCCCGATAAAATTTTGGTTTTCTTGATTATAATTATATCATTAATTAATTCTAGTGTCAATGTTACCTTTTAACAAAAGGTAATATTATTACAATTCACACAAACCTAACTCTCGTAATGGTTTTGGGAATTTTGAAATTAAAAGTTTAATAAAAACATAATTTGAATATTACCTTATGTTCAGTAAAAGGACAAAAGGTAATATTTTTCTTTATGTGAAAAACGGTGTACATCTTACATCAGGCGATATATAATTGTAAAAAATTAAACTACAATTGAAAAAGGAGATTAAACATATGACATTACCACAAGAGGTTGAACCTATTAAGAACACAAGAGATATTAACAAAATTAAGCAGTATTTATACGGAAAAGAGAACAAGAGAGATTACTGTATATTTGTTGTAGGTATCAATGTAGGACTAAGAGCAGGAGATTTATTATCATTAAAAATCAATGATGTTACAGATGGAAATATAGTATTTGATACAGTAACTATTAAAGAACAGAAAACGGGTAAAACAAGGAATTTTGCATTAAATAAAAATGCTAAAGAGGCAATACAATTATATATTAACTCTTTAGCGGATTATAATTTAAATGATTATCTTTTTAAAAGTAGAAAAGGCGGTCATTTAGGAGTAAGACCATTACATCACATAATTAAGACACTTACAAAGGATTTAGGCATTAAAGGTAATTTCGGTACACATACATTAAGAAAGACTATGGCATATCACAGATACATTAATAATGTACCATTAGAAACACTCCAAAAGCTTCTTAATCACTCGTCAAGTGCAATTACATTAAGATATATAGGTATTACTCAAAAAGTGATTATAGACTGTTATAACGCAGTAAATTTATAGCATCAAATTACACATAGAAGAAGTTGGTTAGGTAAATGCAAAAAAATAGGTGCTTTTTATCTGTATCTTTAATTAAAGACAAACTAGTTATCGGCAAAATGACAAAATTTTCTTAAAATTATTGCTTATATTGAAAAAATCTGTTATACTTGATATGCTACATTATACTCATTATAATGGGTTAGTTATATTATTTTGTATAATCACTGTAAAGTGTACGCAAATTAGGTAAAAGCGTACACTCTGGCAAAACTTTACAGTGAAGTACAAGTGTGAGTATGGTGTAGCAACCTAAAGTCAGGGCTGTATGTTTTTCGGTGCATAGCTCTGAAATATGGGTTATGCACTTTTTTATTTTTTGGAGGAATATTACATGCAAAAAATGTTAAGTTTGATTATTACTTTATGCGTGATAAGCGGTGTTTTAACGACTGTTCCATTAACTGTTTCTGCAACAACAAGCGGTACCTGTGGTGATAATTTAACTTGGGTATTAGATAAAGACGGAACGCTTACAATTAGTGGCATCGGGGATATGTATGATTATTCCGATTATCAGTCTACTATAGTACCATGGTATTCAAATCGTTCAAATATAAAAAGCATTATTATCAATAACGGTGTAGTAAGTATTGGGGCTGATGCTTTTAGTTACTGTACAGAACTTACAACTATAGCAATTCCGGATAGTGTGGCAAATATTGAGATATCAGCTTTTGAAGGCTGTATTAGTCTAACAAACATAACGCTTCCAAATAGTATAACAAATATTGGTGGTGATGCTTTTAGCGGTTGTACAGGACTTGAAAGCATAACAATTCCGGATAGTGTAACAAGTATTGGTGGCGGTGCTTTTAGCCGTTGTGGGCTCACAAGTATAACAATTTCGGATAGTGTAACTAATATTGGAAATAGTGCTTTTTATATGTGTGATAATCTGACAAAAGTGTATATATCGGATATAGAAGCATGGTGTAATATTGATTTTGAAAATAGCGGTTCTAATCCTTTGGCTTGGGGAGCAAATTTATACTTAAATGATATTTTAGTTGAAAATCTTGAAATACCGAGCACAATAACTGAAATTAAACCATATGCATTTTTCGATTGCAAAAGTATAAAAAGCATAACACTTCCAGATAGTATAACAAACATTGGTATTGATTCTTTTAGTGGTTGTACAGGACTTTTAAGTCTAACTATCCCAGATAATGTGACTAATATTGGCGATTATGCTTTTCAAGGTTGTACAGAACTTACGAGAATAACAATTTCAGATAGTGTAACAAATATTGGTTATAATGCTTTTAATTATTGCTATAACTTGGAGAATGTATATATATCAGACATAGAAGCATGGTGTAATATTGATTTTGAAAACCCTTTTTCTAATCCTCTATGTTGTGGAGCAAATTTATACTTAACCAGTATTTTGCTTGAAAGCCTTGAAATACCAATCTCAATAACTGAAATCAAATCATATACATTTTATAGTTGCAAAAGTTTAATAAGTATAACTATCCCCAAAAGCGTAATATACATAGGTTATAATGCATTCAGTGATTGCAACAACTTATCAGATGTATACTATATGGGAAGTGTGGAAGATTGGAATAAGATAAATAAATCATATGCAGTTGAGTTTGAGCAAATACATTTTGCAGAAGTCACAGAAACATACATTATTAAATATGATGCTAATAGCGGAAGCGGTGCACCCGAAACACAATCAAAAAATAAAGGCGAAAGCATTATATTAAGCACATCAGAACCTATTCGAGAGGGATACTCCTTCTTGGGATGGGCAACGACATTTGATGCCAAAGAGCCTGAATATTTTTCTGGTGCATGGTTTGATATTGACTCTGATACTGTATTATATGCCGTGTGGAAAGATATTAATGACACTACAATTGCAAGTGGTGTATGTGGTGATTTAACATGGGCATTAGATGAAGAGGGAATCCTTGTAATAAGCGGAAGCGGCAATATGGGGAATTATTCCTACTATCCAACGACAGCACCATGGTATTCAAACCGTTTTAGCATAAAGAGTATTATTATCGACAATGGTGTAAAAAGCATTGGAGACTATGCATTTTATGGTTGTGGAAATTTAACGAGCGTAACAATTCCCGATAATGTAGTAAAAATTGGAGATTACGCATTTTGTTGCTCCAGTTTGTCGGATATATACATTACAGACAATACATATAAAATAGCACATACTGCTTTCGATGGCACTAAATGGTATGATTCACAGCCTGATGGGGTTGTTTATTTGGGTAAATATGTATATAGTTATAAAGGCGAAATGCCTGTAGATACATCTATAGTCTTAAATAATGCAATTGGAATCGCTGATTATGCTTTTAGTGATTGTGAAAATTTGAGCGAGCTTACTATTGGTGAGAATGTAAAATACATAGGCAGTTATGCTTTTAAAAACTGTGTAAATTTAAAAACAGTAAAATATAATGCTATAAATTGCTACTATTCTGATGGTGGATATAGTGTTGAGGAAACGGAACAGTTTTCTGGTTGTGATGGCTTGGAAGATATAGTAATAGGAAATAAAGTAATTTTTATACCTACAAATATGTTTTCTAATTGCACAAATATTAAAAAAGTTTATATTGGTGACAGTGTTGAAGTTATAGGCGGAGCTTTCACAAATTGTACGCAGATTAAAGAGTTTAATATACCAAAGAGCGTAAAATACATATGGCAGTATGCTTTTCCTGTTACAAGTGAATTAGAGAATATATACTATGAAGGGACGGAAGAAGATTGGAACAATATTTTAATTTATTATAGCGTGCCTGCTGCATGGACTATTAATACTAACACCTGTTTACAAACTGCAACGAAGCATTATAACTGTGTTTTAGAAAAAGAAATCGAAGTTATTTCTAATAAGTATAATGGCAAACTAGAGATAAAGTTTAGTATGGACAATTCTGAATGTGATTTTAAAGTTGTTTCGTTAACAGATGATTTTGATACAGGTGAAATCAAGTTGTTCGTTACTTGTTATGGAGAAAATGGACAATTTACTGGATTTGAAGAATGTAAGACAACAGATAAAGAGGACTCAAGGATATATAATTTTTCACTGCCGACATCTAAGTATAAGATAATGTTGTGGGACAATAATTGTTGTCCACTCATTAACGCTATAGAATAATAATTGTTCAAATATACCCAAAACAGAGGTAAAATATAAAACCATATCAGTCTTATGCGAAAGCTGATATGGTTTTTCTCATTTCTCTAATTTATACAAAGCTAATGATAAACTGTCATAGGCTTTATGAAAAAGTGGTAAAATCTCAAAATGTTTTTGCGGATAGTAGTCCATAACGGTATCTTCCAACGTTTTAATCATTTCTTTAGTGAATAATATATCCATAATATATTGATTCTTTGAAACATTGTTGTCCATATTAATTAACCTCCATAAAAACCTGTTAATTACAAACTTCAACAGTGAATTCACCAATGTCATCATAAATTTGTGAAAGAATATCAAGCAATGTTTCAAAGTCGTATTTTTCGGGTTGTAAGTTTAAATCCTTGTCGATAAAACTTAATCGGTTTTGAATGGTATTAATGCTTTCTTTAATGATTGTAATTTTGTCCCTCTTTAAATTATCTCTTAATACTTTAATCATAAAATCAACTCCAAATTTAAGGTTTATAGTTTTATTTTAATAAAGGAAATTTAGGGAAAAATAATAGCCCTCTCTATATATAATACATTTAAAATTCAATCATTATTGTCTTTTTTGAAAGTTTTCCGTTTGTGCTAATTTACAAGTAAAATCAGCTATTCAAATTTGTTTTTTGTGCGAATTGAACGGATGAAAAATCTATGATAGAATTATTGCAACAGTCAAACAAAAATATTTTTGCAAAGTCTGTGTAGACAAAATAACAAAAAATTCAAATGCTTTAATGGACGCATTAAACTTTGAACAAACAGAAAGGTTTTTTTATATGGAAAATAAAAAGAACGCAACAAACATAATTACTGGGACAGTGGTGCTTAACTTCCCACATTTATTCAAGCGTAATTCTAACAAAAATTTTAATACTGAGAATTCAAAGTATGGAACTACTGTTATTATTCCTAAAGAGGATAATGAAACACTTGAAAAAATCCAAACAGCAATTAGTTATGCTATTGCACAAGGTGGTTTTTCAGATTTAGAAACAATTAAAACCCCTTTAAACGATGGAGATGTTATACATTCTGGCGAAACATTATATAAGAATAGTATGTATTTATATGCATCAACGGCATTTAAACCAAAAGTTGTTGACCATAACGTACATGAAATTGAATTCAGAATGGATGAGTTTCCTTCAGGGACATATGCTAAAGTTAGTATTCAATTTAATCCATATAATTTTAATGGTAAAATGGGTGTGAGTGCTGAATTAGTGAATGTACAAATCTTACCTGGTAACAAACTGTTGGAAGAAAGAGCAAAGCCTGAAGATGAATTTACAGTGGTAGATGAATAAGTAAAAACACAAAAACAACTGCTTGAGAAATTAAAAGTTTTTCTCAAGCAGTTGTTAAATAGTCTTCTTATTTTAATTATTATGGACACATTAGGTACATTTTTCCCAATTAGTGAGGTGATAAGAGTTGGAAAATGCTAATGATAACTTAATAAATGACGATGAATATGTAACGGTTATTAACTGTGGTAAATATAGAGAAATAATTTGTTGCAGACAGAAAACAAAAAATATAGCTATCACAAAAATAAACAAAACTCAATATATAGACAACAATACGGGCGAAGTAAGAGAATATCGTATATTTCAAGGGAAATCGCTTGAAAACTTTCAAAAGTCATTTAAAAACATTCCACGTCTGATAAATGGTTATTTTGACGGAAACTGCACAGAACGCTTTATAACCTTGACATATGCCTTTCAAATGACGAATCCATATAATTTATCAAATGACTTTAAAAAGTTCATCAGAAAGGTTGAGAGACATTATTGTAAATGCCGATATATCTATATTAAAGAACCACAAGCAAGTGGTTCTTGGCATATACACAGTATAATAAAAAGGTTAGATGAAATGCCATTTGATATATCAACTGATATGGTTCGGTCGTTATGGAAATTAGGGTGCGAGGTATCAGTTGAAATACCTTATAATATTTCAACGATTTTCAATTATTTTGATATATGCAAAGATAACAATAAGAAATCAAGAATTTCATACTATCCATCACAATTTAATGTTTATGGTTATTCGAGGGATATGAAACTTGTAAAATATAAAGGGCAATACAAAAATGTAAAACCTTTATATGCAGAAAAAATTTATCAAACAGAGAATGACTATTTTATAGTAAATAAGCAAGATGGTGAAATAACAGGACATTGGAAAACGGCATATGAGCAGTATAAAGCCATCTAATTCACAAAATTACCACATAAACACTAAAGCAAGTTGAGGTATGTATTTACTCAACATTAATAAATAAACATACAAAATACATTCCAAACGCTTTATAACGGATAAGGAGCGTTTGTTATGAAACAAAATATAAAACTTATAAATCATAAAAAAGCGGTGTACTTTTCTTATGATTTAGTTTATAATATAAAAGTTTCACTCCCTCTGTCTGATAGTGTAGGGAGTGAGGTGTTAGATGATTAAGGATATTCAATCAGATAACACTACAAAAATAACTATTAATGGAATAACAATCACATTAAATTTTTCAGAAGATAGAAATATTAGTGCAGAAAACTCTGTTGTAAAACAACTGTTGGAAAATGTGTTCAGGGAGGGTAGCAATGAAAAAACGAGTAAAGACTCTGTATCGTAACAGTACATTAAAACAATGTGCAACATTAGTTGATGAAGAAAATAATAAGTTTGACATACCTTTACAGAGCCGAGAATGTAAAAAATTTATTTCATTGCACCCTGATTGGATTTTAATTGATGAAAAGGTAGAGACTGGCATATCAGGTTACAAGGTATCAGCTAAAGACAGAGATAAAATTACTGAATTAAAAAATGAAGCATTACGTAAAGAATTTGATATTCTTCTTGTCTTTATGTTTGATAGATTAGGTCGTATAGAAAGTGAAACCCCTTTTATATTAGAATGGTTTGTCGAACAAGGAATTGAAGTATGGAGTGTAGTTGAAGGACAGCAAAAATTTGATAATCACGTAGACAAACTTACAAATTATATTCGTTTCTGGCAAAGTGCTGGAGAATCAGCTAAAACAAGTACAAGAGTACGCAAGAAACGAGGACAAATGGTTGAAGATGGATTATATGCAGGCGGTTATATTCCCTATGGCTATAAACTTGTTAAGAAAGGAACCATTAATCATAAGAACAGAGAGGTTTACGATTTGGAAATTGACTCTTACGAATCAGATGTTGTCAGATTAATATTTCAATTGGCATATGAGAACTTTTGGGGAGCAAGAAAAATCTCCAATGAATTAGCAAGAAGATGTATAAAAAACAAAAAAGGAAAGCTATTCGGACAATCTACAATTAACAGTATTCTTGATAATATTTCATATACAGGTGTACTGAAAAGTGGTGAAACAGTATCTAAAATTCATCCATATTTACAAATTATTAAACCGTCTGTTTTTGAGTTTGTGCAAAGGTTGAGACATGAACGACGTTCAAAGGATAAAGATACAAAGGAAAAATCATCTATGTCTTGTAATGATATATCAGATGTTCCTACTTTTGGGAAAGGGCTTGTATCGGGTATTATACATTGCGATTGTTGCGGAGCTAAATTACGGACAAAATCAACAAGGTTAAATGGTCATAAACCAATCAGCGAAGATAACCCACGAATACCGACTTATGTATGTGAAAATCGTTTGTATGAGGGCAAAAAAGAGAAAATCTGTATAAGTGATGATGTTCAAACTCAATATAGAGCGTATAAAATTGATGATATAATAAATGAAATTGTAATACAACTTTTTAGACGTACAAAAGCATTGCAAAGCGGTCAATTTATCAATTACAAATATCAAACAGAGTGGAAACGGATACAAGGTAATCTCAATCACGCAAATACTTTGTATAAGAAAAAACAAAATGAAATTCGGTCAATGGAAAATAAGATTGTTAGAACTTCTCAAACAGATGAAGATATGAGTTTATTGCTTCCAATTCTAAAAAGACTGAAAGAAGAAGCAAAACCTTTATTAGAACAAGTACAGAAATGTGAAACAGACTTTGCAGAGTTACAGAAAAATTGCTATGAAATAGAACAAGAATATAATAATATTATCAAATGGGCTGACATTTATGAAAATGCAGATTTACCGACAAAACAAATTATAGTTGCACATCTTATTGACAGTATATCCGTTAAGAAAGGATATGAATTAACTGTTAATTTCAAAATCAATTTAGAACAGTTTGAAAACGGATTAGAGTTTCAAGCATTATCTTCGTAAAATGGTTGATACAGTAAAAAAGGATTGCTATTCAAAAACGAATAGTAATCCTTTTTATATGGTCGGGAATACAGGATTTGAACCTGCGGCCTCATCGTCCCGAACGATGCGCGCTACCAAACTGCGCTAATTCCCGATAAAACCATTCATTATGTTTAATGAATGGATAATTATTAAATTGTATTGAGTATACTCTGTGTCCAAGGTGTACTACCAAACTGCGCTATATCCCGATTGACAACTATTAAACTATACCATAAAAGCCTTAATTTGTCAACCGAAAACATAAAAAAGTTCCCTTTCCGACAATGCTTGTCGGAAAGGGCAATGTTTTACACTTCTTCTATATTACTGAGTATTCTGTGATAACCCTCCAGAACTATCATACCGTCCACATCGCCGGTACGCTTTCCGGTGGACCTCAACTCAACCGTACCTAAAGTTGGATGATTCCAGCTGTACTGCAGCTGAACCACCTTATCCAGTTCTGCCATAGTATTAATATTGTGGGACACATAATCCTTGTCCTCATCTGCTATACGGCTGAACCAAAAATCGTAGGTTTCCTGTGCGGTGTAAATTTTGTCAAGACCCAGAATTTTTTCCATGGTTTCGTCAACGTAAAGCTCGTGGTTATCTTTGGCATTATTATACCGTATAATCCAAAGTCCCACATTGGTTTCCCTTAAAATATCCGTTGGGTCAAAGTGGATAACTCCGAGCTTCTCCTTATATTCATAAAGCTGACGGATAAACTTCTGTCGGGTTTTGTACTTTTCGCTGCCTTTATTAATATATGCCTCTTCAAACTCTTTTACTTCACAAGGCTTATCAAAGAGATATCCCTGAAGAATATCCGGCGAAAGGTTTTCCAATACAACAAGCTCCTTGCTGGTTTCTACTCCCTCGCAACAAATACGGATTTCGTTCATCTTGGCAAACTCCATGGTGTTGCTTATAAGCTTGTAGTTATAAGTGTCCTCTTCTATATTGGTAACAAACATCCGGTCAATTTTAATTTCGTCTATGTCAAGCTTTTTAAGATAACCAATGTTGGAGTAACCGGTTCCGAAGTCATCAATGGCAATCTGTATGCCCTCTTGTTTGAGTCTTTTTATGATGTTTCCAAAGCGGTCTGCTTCATGGAGAGGGATGGATTCGGTAATTTCAATGGTGAGAGCATTACCCGGCATACCCGTCTTATTAAGGGCGGATATAATTTTATCTACGATATACTCGTCTTTAAACTGCACCGTGGAAAAATTGACGCTTATGCGAAGGTCCGGTATGGATTTGCGCCACTTTTTACACTGAGTGAGGGCTTCCTCCAGAATCCATATACCTACCGGATTTATAAGACCCGTCTTTTCCAGAAGAGGTATAAATTCATCGGGATACACAGGCCCCCTTGTGGGAGAATGATAACGCATAAGCGCTTCAAGTGAGAATATATCGTAGCTTCCTGCCTTAACCTGAGGCTGATAGTTTACCTTAAAGCCTTCAAAGCCGTTGGCGGTGCTTTCGTGAAGCTCTTCGATAAGCTCCACAGAATATATACTGCGCTTCATATCCTCCGGAGAGAAGAAATCCACATTGCTTTTATTATTATTTTTTGTTTTACGAAGAATAATTTTGGCAGAATCGTAAAGATTGGTGTAATCTATATAGAGGCTTCCGTCGAGAGGTACTGCTCCTGCGGTTATTGTACATTTTTGACCCAAGCTTTCCTGAATGTCATTGAAAACCCGCCGTACACCCTGTTCATCCTCCACATTTAACCACGCTGCAAAGTAGCTGAGCTCAGTGTGGTATACCCTATCTACCGAAGGATGACTCTCTATGATGCTTGCCAGTTCCTTAATGAGCAAGTCGCCGTAATCTCTTCCATGGCTTAAGTTAATGGCGGCAAGGTCATCTAAATCCACAAGTATAAGATATCCCTTATTTAAGGTTGTAAAGGAATTCTTAAGGTCTTCCCGCATCTTAACTTTATTGAAAAATCCCGTAATGGAATTATACAGATGCCTCATAGCCTCTTCGGATACTCTGCCAATCATAACAAAGGGCTTGCCCTCTTCATCGGATATAACCTTGGCTCTGGAATTTACCCACACAGCATCTCCCCGGCGGTTAATCCAGCGGCAATCTACATTGAACACATCGGTGGTACCTTCAATTATTGCATTATAGCATTTTTGCACATTAGGCTTATCCGCAGGATAAACAATATTCATTATTTCCGCAAAAGTATTAGTGTCAGAGCCGGGCTTCCTTAGGGAATAATCTTTATCCACAGGTCCGAAGAACCAGTACATATCCTGTGAAATATCTGTAAGAAAAAGAAAATCATCGGTACTTTGACTTAGAATATCCAAGGCATTAAGGTAGTTTAAAATTCTTACATCCTTGGAGCTGTCCCCTTTTCGTTCCATTCGATATGCGGTATCCACATCCACAACCTTTTGTTCATAGTTTTCTGATTCCAATTTATTTATCACCACAGGGTCTACTATACCGTGGAATCTGTCTGTAACGGTTTTGGGAGAATCCTTCATACCGTGGTCTATCCACCAACGAAGACTTTCAAAAAATGTGGACGAAACATAGTTCACCAAAAAATCATTGTCCGCTTTGGATTCACGTTCGTAGCGGTCAAGCCTCAAGTGTTTGCGAATATACTTTTTGTTTACATCTTTAAAGAATTTGATTACTATATCCCCGTTGGGTCCGGTAATCAAATCAAGAATATTATTGTAATTCTTGCCAAAAGATTCCACAAGGAAATAGGTCTTTGTCTTTACATCATTGGGTGCACCGTAGGCACGGATGCTCTTATCGGCTTTGCTTATAACATATTCAAATAAATATGCACAGAAGTTTTCAAGAAGCTCATCCTTGGCGGAAAAATGTGCATAGAATGTAGTTCTGCCTACATTTGCCTTTTCTATAATATTTCGTACGGATAACTTGGTATAGGGTTCTGTCAATAAAAGAGATGTAAATGCCTTATAAATCTCATTTAATGTTTTTTCCTGCCTTCTGTCCATAATAACCTCCAAAAAAAGCAGCAAAAATTAAATTTTTGCTGCTTTAACGAACAACCTGTTCAATACTGTATTTAATTATACTTCTTATTTACAGTTATGTCAAGAACAAGGTGTTCGGTAACGTACAAATTATAACAATTTGTTCATATATTGAGGGAATTTTGTGTAATCGTCCACTTTAATAAAGCCGAAATCAGACTTGAACACAGACTCATCATTACCGCCCAGACCGTAGTCATCCCCTACGAAAACGGCATCACAATGACTTATACCGTGTTCCTCGCAATATTTTGACAAAGCATAATACTTGTTATAGGGCTTGGGTGCCATATCAAAGGATGATGAACCGCCCACAAATACATTGTAATCGGAAAACAAATCCACCACTTCGTCATAAAAGGCTCTTCGTTTATTTCTGTCCGGGTCAAACTTGAGTTTGTCCTCCTGATATGCATTGGTCCCAAGTATTGGAAAGGTTACGCAACCCGAGCTGTGATACTCTACATTATCACCTCTGAAATCAGTAAATCCGTGCTTTTCCCTTAAGAAAGTAACCTTTTTTTCACATTCTTCACGGTTGCAGGGTTCTGTCATATCGTATACCATATCTATATCCTCTGTTTCGGGGTTATACTTTGCATACTGCATACCGTAGTTGCCTATGATGTCTATGGGAAAATGCTCCATCTGTTCAAAAATTCTTCTGCACTGACCTGCGCCAACCATAACAAGTATGTATTTTTCTTTGAGTGCTTCAAGAACCTGCCTGTTTTCGGGAGAAAGCTTGGTTTTATGCTGAGTGAGAGTTCCGTCCAGATCAAATGCTATAAGCTTTATATTATTCATGGTACTTACCTCCAAATAAATCAAAGTACATCCAAAGAACAGAATACCTGTCCTTTAAATCCTTGGCAAAGAAAAGTGCATCGCGGATTTTTTTCTCCGAATACATATGTGTAAATTCTTCAATATCCATTTCCACGGTTTTAAGATATGCTGTGAGTTCATCTGCCGAAGGTACTTCTGCAAGGGTTTGTCTGATTTGCGTCCACTTTTGGCGGTACACCTCACCTTTATCCTCATTGTACCAGCCGAGTTTATCCTGAAGGGCAATTACGCTGTCGGCTGCCTTTGTATAGATTTCGCGGATTTTAGCTTCGTATTTATCCCGGGACATTCTGTATATATTTCCGGGTATTTCCAAGGTGAGCAATTCCTCTCTGAGTTTTTGCGTATAAACTGCAGAATATGCAACATCTATACCATGGAGAAAATAAGGCTCATTTTTTATAAGTCCGGTAATTTCAAAGTAATGGGAAAGATGATGTTCACTGCCCGAAGCAGGTCTTGAAGTACCGCAGTACGCCATAGCTACCCCTACTCCCACAAGGGCTTCCATAAGGGTGATTACAGCGTCTTCGTTTCTTTGAAGAAGCATTGAACCTATATCCTTGGTCTTAAGGAGCATATCATAGGTAAGATTCCATATTTCTCCGCAGAAATACTCGCCGTTTACTATGTGGCTCAGCTTCCAGTCATTAAGGCAGGAGAACTTACCAAGTATATCGCCATAGCCGGACTTTATCATATCCATGGGGGCATCCTTCATAACACGGCTGTCTGCAATAATTGCCTTTGGAGGACGGGCACCCGGAGTCACCTTCATACCGTCTAGTATCATAGCGGCACCTGCGGAGGCATATCCGTCCATAGAGGGTGCTGTAGCCACTATGTAATAAGGCAAGTTCCGTTGAAAGCTTACATACTTACAAAGGTCATTTATTACTCCGGAACCTACGCCTACTATAAGGTCGGTATCTTCAAGTAACACATCTTCAAGCTCATTAACTTTTTCTTCGTTTGGCACAACTATATCGGGATTTGGAGTTAAGATATGATTAACCTTTACCTTTTTTCCGAGAATTGATGCCACATCACTTCCGCAAACACGATAAGTATTTGCATCCGATACAAGCATAATGCTGTTATAATCACGGCACAATTCTGCAATATCATCAATTACGCCCTTGCCTATCCTTATATGGTCTATGGGGCAAGTGTGTTCTCTGCCGCAGGAACAATTTTTGAATTTTTCATTCAAAGCAAGTATATCCATGGTATCCTCCCAAAAATATTGACAAAAAATCTTACTGATTGTATAATAAAACAATCAAAAACGATTGTCAATACATGAACATAATATTGATAAATGCTCAACTTCGCTCAAAAAATATAATAATATATTTGGATTGGGGTTTATAATATGCTTAAAGAAGAAAGATATGATAAAATACTGGAAATACTGGATAATGAAAACTATGTTTCTGCATCTAAACTCAGCAAAAGGCTGTATGTAAGTCTGCCTACAATCCGAAGGGACCTTGGTGAGCTTAGCCGCAGAGGACTTATTTCACGAAGCCATGGCGGTGCAACAAAGTCGGTTGCAGGCTGCACGGTAACCCCCATAAGCTTTCGCAAATCCGTAAATATTGCCGCCAAAAGAAAATTGGCAAAAAGAGCCGTAGAATTTATAGACGAAAACGACATAATATTTATGGATGCATCCACCACGGCTCTGCAAATGGCAGATTACATCCCTACAGGAAAAAATATTACGGTAGTAACAAACAGTATTCCACTTTGCACACTGCTTATGAAAAAAGGAATAAAGACTTACTGTACAGGCGGTGAAATGCAGGAAAACTCACTTTGCTATGCCGGAAGTTATGCAGAAAGATTTGTACGAAATTTCAACTTCGACCTGATGTTTTTCTCTTGCCATTGCATAAATTCAAAAGGCATTATTGCAGACACCTCGGAAGCGGAAACCAATCTCAGAAAGCTTGTGCTTGCTCAAAGTGAAAAAACCATTTTTCTGTGTGACGGTTCAAAGCTTGGCCTTAATGCACCCTACAATCTTTGCAAAGCAGACAGTGTGAGCTATATTATAACCGATATGGACGAAATAAATAAGTATATAACCAAAAAAGAAAACTGCAGAATTATTGCTGTTTAAAAAGGAATAACCCGACTTCCTATGAAGTCGGGTTATTTATGTATTGTGACTTAAACAAAAATTTCATTAAGCCCATCTCTGTTAATAAGCTCTACCGAACCGCGTTTAAGATTTACAAGTCCGTCGGAATGAAATTTTTTAAGTATACGTGTTACAACCTCGCGGGCAGTCCCCAGATGATTGGCAAGCTGCTCCTGGGTAAGAAACACGGTGTCGCTGTCGTTTAAAGAACTCTCCTCAAGTAATAGGGACGCCAAACGCGAATCGAGCCTTTCGTTAAGCACCCTGTCCATAAGCCATATGACCTCCGAAAGCCTTTGGGACAAAAGCTCATTGGTGTATTTTGCCACGGCAAGCGAGGTATCCATAAGCTCCTTGTATACACAGGGCGAAATAATAACCGCCTCGGTGTCCTCTTCTGCTTCAAGCATTACATCAAACTGTATGTTGGACATGGTACAGGAAGCCGAAAATAGACACATATCCCGTTGCAAAAGACGGTAAAGAGTAATTTCTCTTCCCTGATCGGAAGTAATATATACACGGAGTCTTCCGCTTTTTACAATGACAAACCCCAGACAGTCCTCCTTGTGAGGTCTGAGATTTTTGCCCTTAGTACGTATAGCGGTATATGAGCCGTTTACAAGCTTATCTTTCTGTTCTTTGCTTAAGCCCTTAAAAAAGGGCAGATAATCTTCTAATACATTTATCACGGTAACCACCGCCTTTAATTACTGTTCTTTTAAATCATTCAAATACTTTAAAATGATGGGGTCGTCTACAGAGGTAACTACATTGAAGAAAGTTTTTATGTGTTCGGTTGCAGCTCCCCTTTTAATATTGTCGTCTATAAAGGCAAGAAGCGAATCGTAGAAGCCCTCAAGGTTAAGTATAATAATGGGGGTTGTCATTTGCTCCAGATATTTAAGGGTGAGTATCTGAAAAAGCTCATCAAAGGTACCTATACCGCCGGGGGCAATAAAGAATATGTCTGCATCCTTTTCCATAATAAGCTTTCTCTCGGACATATCATCAACAACTATAAGCTCGTCGCAGTCGAAAGCACTTTCAAATTTATTTATTATAAAATGCGGAACTACGCCTTTGACAAATCCGCCTTTTTCTCTTATACCGCGGGCTACGGCACCCATACTTCCCGTGGAGCCTGCACCGTATACAAGAGAAAAACCGCTTTCGGCTATAATGTTTCCAAGCTTATGGATTTCCTGCTTAATGGAATCTGCAATTCTCTCATTGGCACCGCCGTATACACAAGCGTAAAATCTTTTTGTCATATTAATCATTTCCTTTCCGCAAAAAATTCAATTATCACAATTGTTTTTCTAATTAAATTTTATATTATATGCTCATATTTGTAAATAATATAACTTAAGATTTAACAAAAATTTAATCTTTTGTGATAAAGTCACAGAAATTAAGGAATAATATGGTATACTGTATTTAGAAAACAAAAGGAGGTAATACCGATGGCAGTAAAACTTAACCCCGATAAAGAAGTGGTAAAAATAGTTAAAGAAGGCCTTGAAAAAACCGGAGGTTACTGTCCCTGCCGGAGGGAAAGAACCGAAGAATTCAAGTGTATGTGCAAGGAGTTTAAAGAGCAGATTCAAGACCCGGATTTTGAAGGATATTGCCACTGTATGTTATACTATAAATCAAAATAACAAGGAGGAAAAATTTATGAGCGAAATAAAAATTACCAAAGCAAATTTTGAAGAGGAGGTTTTAAACTCCCCCATTCCCGTAGTAATTGACTTCTGGGCAACCTGGTGCGGTCCCTGCAGAATGATTGCTCCCGTAATCGAAGAAATTGCCGAAGAATATGCAAATGTTGTTAAGGTCGGCAAGGTAAACGTTGATGAAGAACCGGAGCTTGCTTCGCAGTTTGGCATTATAAGCATACCTACGGTAGTACTTATAAAAGATGGACAAATATCAGCAAAATCCGTTGGATACAGGACAAAGGAACAGCTTACAAACGAACTTGGAATATAATGAGAAAGCGTACCGAAAAATCGGTACGCTTTTTATATAGCTATCTATTGGTATTTCTGTTTTTTATTTCCATATAATACTCATAGCTTGTGCCACAGCTTAACGGCTCGATATATGTATGCGATTTCTTAAGCTCTTCTTCATTGGGGTAGCTGCCGTATAGTCCGGAGCACAGACCCGAGTGGTCACTTCCGCCGGAGATCAAAAGCTTGTACTTTTCAGCAAGCTCCTGTGCTTTATCCCTCTGCTCCCGGTTTAAATCGGGGTGTTCTGCCTCTATGCCGTCTAACCCCCACCCTACTATCTGTTCTATGTTGTCGAAATGGTTTTTGTCCGGGTGAGCAACAATTGCAATGCCTCCTGCACGGTGAACAAGGTCTATCATTTCGGGCAAGGCAAGATAGTTAAAATCAGGTTTGTATTTTCTGCGTTGGTCACGGAAATTCTTTAAAAACCACGCCATATACTCATTTTCTTCCACAAGCCCTTTTGCCTTCATAGCTCTGAATACATGGTTATTGCAAAGCCAGGCTATACCCTTGTTGTAATCCAATACTTCCTGCCAGGTAATGCCGGATATATTGCCCTTTTCTACAGCTTCATCAAAGCAACCTTTGGTTGTAACCACAGTAACCTCTGCCATATCCGCAAGATACTTTTTCATTTCGGGATATTCCGGGTCATAGTGAAAAGCCACAAGATGGGTTCCATAAGGCTCGGTAACGGAAAACTCCGTACCGAATATGCAGTCCATACCGTGTTTAAGGCAGGCTTCCTTAAGCTCGGAATATGCAGTTGCCGTGTCGTGGTCTGTAATGGCAAGCGCCTTGTAGCCTTCGTTTTTGGCGGCAATTACAAGTTCTTCGGGAGTGAGAGCTCCGTCTGAATGGGTTGAATGAAGATGTAGGTTGGCATAAAATTCCATAATTAAACTCCTTAATTTATTAAAAACGAGCGTGTAAAAGCACGCTCATTTTTATAATCAATAGTTTTCTGCATGTACTTCAAAGTAACTCTGCGGATGTGCACATGTAGGACAAAGCTCGGGAGCTTCTGTTCCCACAACAATATGACCGCAGTTGCGGCATTCCCACACCTTAACTTCACTCTTTTTGAATACTTCCTGAATTTCAACATTCTTAAGAAGTGCTCTGTAACGTTCTTCGTGATGCTTTTCAATAGCAGCAACGAGGCGGAACTTAGCTGCAAGCTCGGGGAAGCCTTCCTTTTCGGCAGTTTCTGCAAAGCCTGCGTACATATCTGTCCATTCATAGTTTTCGCCTGCGGCAGCTTCTGCAAGGTTCTGTGCGGTATCGCCTATACCCTCCAGCTCTTTGAACCACATTTTAGCGTGTTCCTTTTCGTTGTCGGCTGTCTTTAAGAAAAGAGCCGCAATCTGCTCAAAGCCTTCCTTTTTTGCCTTGGAAGCAAAGTATGTATATTTGTTTCTTGCCTGGGATTCACCTGCAAAAGCAGCCTCCAGATTCTTTTCGGTCTGTGTACCTGCGTATTTGTTTGCCATTTTTCTTTTCCTCCTTAATTAACATTGGATTTATACTTGAAGTGTATCACAAATATCATAATTTGTAAACCATTATTTTATTTCCTCAATAAGGGCTTTACAGCCTCTTAAAACATCATCGTAGGTTTCGTTGAAATTACCGGTATACCATGGGTCTGCAATATCCCCGCCCTCACCGGCAAAGGATAAAAGCTTATACACCTTATACTCGGGGTCGCTTCCGAAGATTCTTAAGATATTGCGGATATTGGCGGTATCCATACCGATTATATAGTCATACTTTCTGTAGTCGGACTTTGTAAGCTGAATTGCATATTTCCCCTCGGTGGAAATGCCGTACTCCGAGAGCTTTCTTCGGGTACCGTAGTGTACGGGGTTTCCTATTTCCTCTGTACTTGTGGCGGCAGATGCTATAAAGGCATCTATACCCTCTTTTTTGCAAAGATCTTTCATTACAAATTCCGCCATTGGCGAACGGCATATATTGCCGTGACACACAAAAAGTATCTTCTTCATAATATCTCCATTTATTATTCTACCATGTCATTTAAGACTGTTCTTATATTCTCGTATATAAATTCCGGTTTTGCTTCATTCTTTTTAAGGTCTTCCATTGTACCCTCTCCGCTAAGCACAAAGATGGTGCTTATGCCGGCGTTTACCCCGCAGGCAATGTCCGTATAGAGTCTGTCGCCTATAAGAACGGCATCATCTTTGGTATACCCTGCCTTTTCTATGGCAAGGAGTGCCATTGCAGGCTCGGGCTTGCCGATAAAACGGGGCATACGTCCTGTGGCATTACACAGTATCTGACTTACAGAACCACAGTCCGGCACAGAGCCGTACCATGTGGGACAAACCCAGTCGGGATTGGTGGCAATGTAGTCCACGCCCCTGTTTAAAAGTATGCAGGCATCCTCTAATTTCTGAAAGGTAAGCTCGGTGTCAAAGCCCATACAAAGGCAGTCCACATCGTCTTCCGGTTTATCGGTAATGGGAAGTCCTCCCTCTTTAAGCTGCTCTTTGAAGGATGATGTACCAAAGGCATAAATCTTTTTGTAATTGTACTTTTTCAGGTCGAGCACCGTGGCATTGGTGGAAGTAAAAAAATCCTCAGGCTCGGATTCAATACCGAGTGATGCCAGCTTTTCTATATATTTATCTACGCTCTTTGAAGAATTGTTTGTAAGGAACATATATCTGCCGCCGGACTTTTTGACATATTCCAGAAAGTCAAGTGTACCGTCAAAAAGGTCATTGTCAAGGTATATGGTTCCGTCCATATCCAGAAGAAAGAGTTTTTTGTCTTTTAAATTGCTCATAATTTTAAATTCCTCTCATTTGTAAGGGAGATTCTTCGGCTCCGCCTGCAGCTTCCCTCAGAATGACATACACAGGCAAATGTCTCACTTTGTTTAAAGCTCCTTCGGCTGCTCCACGGGAGCTTGCTCTAAGAATGGCTATCTGTTCCAAAGCTCTGTTTTACCTGTGGAAATAGCCGTGGCACCTGCGGAAAGAACTGTGTCTATTTCCTTAGCATCATCTATAAGACCGCCGCAGATAACAGGCATATCCAGCGTTGCCTTAAGGCTTGCCACAACTTTGGTTACAATGCCGGGCATTATTTCTATCATATCCGGTTTAGAGGTTTTAACGGTTTCCACAGTGGTATCTACGGACTTGGAATCCACTATAAAGAATCGCTGTACCGTGGTAAGTCCTGCTTCTCTGGCAAGCTTTATAATATTGGAACGGGTGCTTATGATGCCATCCACCTTGCAACGCCGCACAAAGTCTATACCGCACCTGTCCTTGCCTATTCCCTCTGCCAGGTCCATATGGATGTACAGCTTTTTTCCGGCGTTGTGCACAGCTTCCGCCTTTTGCGGAAGTGTAATAAGATTGGGGCACAAATCAAAAATTACCCACACATTGGCATTTATAGCCATATCCAGTTCTTTGTCGTTTCGCACAGCGGCAATTATTGATTTTTGCATGGTAAAACCTCCGTGTTATGAATAATTGTGAGGAAGATTCTTCGCTTCGCTCAGAATGACACACTATGTGGTTTCAGGCTCATTCGAGTACGGTTTTTGTTGCCACCACATCGGCACCGTATATATCACTTATTATAACATCGCCCACGCTTATTGGCAAGGAAATCTTTGTCTTTGCAATTAAATCCATAAGGTTCATCATTTCGCCCTTGGGAATGGGTTTGGTGGTCTTTACAGGTACGCATACGCCATCTTGGGTTTTAACCGTGGTGGTAACCGTTCTTACGGGATTTGTGCACTCCGACACAGCATAGTTCTCTCCTCTTTTGCAGGTGTTTCCGCTAACGGATACAACCTTACCATCCTCTAAATCAACCTCAAGAGGACATCCCAGAGGACAGACTATACAAGTTAAGTTTCTTTTCATAATTATTCCACCTCCAGGCATAATCTAAGCTTTACGGCATTTTCAAATAGCTCTTTTTTAAGGGTAATACTTTCCATTTCTCCCGGGGCAAGCTTCTGCTTTTTCTTTGAAAATACTTCCTTGCCGTCGGCAAATACTTTAATAACACCGTTTCTGTATACGTTGTCCACTCTGAAAAACAGACGAACATCCTTTTTAACAGTTATCTTGCCCGGTACCGAGTAACGTATTTTACCGTCGGTTTCCACATCTACACAGCACTTTTCGCCGGTGGGGTTACCCATAACATAGTCGGCAGCGCCCTCACCGGCTATGGCAGCCTCTTCGGATACAAAGTCCACAAGGTCGTGAACGTGAAGCACATTACCGCAGGCAAATATACCTTCCGTTTCAGTCTGTCTGTCCTGGTCGGTACAAGCTCCCGAGGTTACAGGGTTTAATTCTATGCCGGCATCCTTTGTAAGCTCATTTTCGGGAATAAGACCAACAGAGAGCAAAAGAGTATCACAGGGAATGTATTCCTCTGTGCCCTTTATGGGCTTTCTGTTATCGTCCACTTTGGCTATTGTTACCCCTTCAAGACGCTTTTTGCCGTGAAGCTCAATTACTGTGTGGCTGAGTTTTAAAGGAATGTCAAAGTCATTTAAGCATTGTTCGATGTTTCGGGCAAGTCCGCCGGAATAGGGCATAAGCTCGCAAACTGCGTGAACCTTTGCTCCCTCTAAGGTCATACGGCGTGCCATAATAAGACCTATGTCACCGGAGCCTAATATTACAACATTTTTTCCGGGCATATAACCCATAATATTTACAAGCTTCTGGGCAGTACCTGCACTGTACACACCGGCAGGTCTGCTTCCGGGGATGTTAAGTGCACCCTTGGGACGCTCTCTGCAACCCATGGCAAGTATTATTGCCTTTGCTTCTATCTGAAATATACCTTCCTCACGGTTGGTAGCTGTAACCACCTTTTTTGGGGACACATCTATAACCATTGTACCTGTTTTGTACTCTATGCCTCTTTCCTTTACCATTTGGGCATATCGAAAAGCATATTCGGGGCCTGTAAGTTCTTCTTTAAAACGGTGAAGACCAAAGCCGTTGTGTATACATTGGTTTAATATACCGCCAAGCTCTTCGTCGCGCTCTAATATTACAATATCACGGATACCCTTGTCGTATGCGGCAACTGCGGCACTCATACCGGCAGGGCCTCCGCCGATTATTACTAAATCTCTCATTTATGCTTCCTCCTTGGTTCTGCCTGTAATTATCTTGGAGCCCTCTCCGGATTTGGTTACATCTTCTACAGATATGCCCATTTCTTTTGCCAGAAGCTCGGTAATATACGGCATACAGAAACCTCCCTGACAGCGACCCATCTGTGCTCTTGTGCGGCGTTTTACACCGTCCAGATCTGTGGGACGGGGATTTGTACGGATTGCCCTTAAAATTTCGCCCTCGGTTACACCCTCACATCTGCATATGATTCTTCCATATGAGGGGTCCTTTTTTATAACTTCATTTTTGGAAGCTATATCAGATTCCCTGAAAGCGTGCATATTTTCTCTCGTAGGGTTAAAATCTTCTCTTTCTTTAAGTTCGCAGCCTGAACTTTTAAGAAGTTCTGCCACATACTCTGCTATTGCAGGAGCGGAAGAGAGTCCCGGAGATTCTATACCTGCAAGATTTACAAAGCCTTTTTCCGGCATTGTTATAATAAAGTCACCTGTAGAGCCCACCGCCCTCAGGCCGCAGAAGGATGTGATAGATTTATTTAATGGCACACTTACAACGTTTTCCCTTGCCTGAGAAATAATTTTTTCAAAGCCCTCCGATGTGGTGTCGGTATCGGACTTGTCTTCCATATCTACCGATGTGGGGCCTAAAAGCGTGTTCCCGTCAACGGTTGCAGTTACAAGGATTCCCTTACCCATTTTAGAGGGTGTGCGGAAAATGGTATGCTTTACAAGAGGCTGTTTCTCCTTGTCAAGAAGTATATACTCTCCCCTTCTGGGATGAACAGTAAAGGAAGTATCCCCGATTAAGCCTGCCACCTTATCCGAATATAAACCTGCGGCATTTATAACAATTCTTGTTTCAAAGGACTCTTTTCCGTCTGATATTTCATATCCTTTGTCTGTGGCATTAATTGATGTTACCTCAAAGTTGGTTTTAAGCTCACAACCGTTGTCCATGGCGTTGCCGATAGCTGCCACCGTAAGGTCATAGGGACACACAATGGCACCTGTGGGAGCATAGAGTGCAGCCTTTACCTCGGGAGAAATATTTGGTTCCATCTCCCGTAATCTGTTTGCATCAACGATTTCAAGATTCTTTACACCGTTTTCTTTACCGCGCAGGTAAAGCTCATTTACTGTTTCAATTTCTTCGTCATTAAAGGCTATTACCAAAGAGCCGTTATTAATATACTTAACACCAAGGTCCCTGCAGACCTCTGCCATCATTTCGGAACCACGTACATTTAGCTTTGCCTTAAGAGAACCCACCATAGCATCAAAACCCGCGTGCACAATGGCGGAGTTAGCCTTGGTGGCACCCATTGCAACATCATTTTCCTTTTCGAGGATAAGAACCTTAAGTCCTAAGCGTGTAAGGGTGCGTGCACAAAAAGCACCTACAACACCTGCTCCTATTACTACTGCATCATACATAACTTTTACCTTCCTTTTCGCCCCAAGGCGGTAATTATAAAACATCATTATTAACTATAATATGCACAAAAAGACGCACCAAAACAAAGATTAACTTTGTTTTGATACGTCTCCAAATCTCTGTACCGTAGATTATTATATCACTGTACTTTACCGGTGTCAACCGGAAACAAAATTATTTTTCAACTTTTTTGCGGAATCTATCTCCGAATTTTTCGAAGTCTTTTTCTTTCCAGTCGAGGATGTTATCGCACTTGGCATTTTTTACATTGAAACCTACATTCTCGCCTACTTTTAAGGTCATCTTAAAGTGAGCATCCACCTTTTTCTCTACCCTTGTGTCTTCTTCGTAAGCATCGTAATCGCTGTAGTAATCAGAGTCGCTTTCATCATAGAGCCAATTTTCAAAATCGTAGTCGGGTACATCCCAGATTCCTCCATAGCTTCTGAACCAGTCAGAGAATGTATCATAATCATAATAGAAGTTACCAACATTTTCGTATACATAGTAGAGGTACTCATTGCGATATGTGGAATATATTTCCTTTAACCAGAACTCGTACTCTGTAGCCTTCCATTCATCGTACTCCATACTGTTTTCGTAGCTTACATCATCCCAGTTTTCGTCTATTTCAAACACAAAACCGTCTTTTTTGGAGCACTTACCGCTAAAGGATTTTTTGTCGGATTCATTTTCCTCTTCACCGTCGTAATATTTATAATAACTGTCGCTGCTTACGTCTAAATCCCACTTACTCTTGTTGTAATCAAGAACAAAGGCAAATTCGGTAGTTCTCTTTGACTTCCAGGTGTCGCCGTCTTCATCTTCGTCTTTGTAATCGTAGTTATTTACAACCGACACATTAATCACTTCATCCTCGTTGCACCAGTTGGATTCAAACACAATTTCTTCTGTACGTGTGCCTTTTTCGTAGCTTGAATAATCATCATCTTCATACTTATGTACAAAATCGGTTTCTTCTGTAACGGTAATACCGTTTAAGACATAGTCGGGATTGGTGCAAGCTATTGTGATTTTGCTTTTTTCTTCGTACTCATCGTAATAATCGTCGGGATCTTCGTCAAATTCGGCAAAGATAGTCGCACAGACTATTCTGTCGTCATATTCAATTATTACAAGTTCAATATCCTGATTTTCAGAATCTTTTTTTCTGTCTTTGTATTCATTTGCCTGCAATTTGAGAATTTCCTTACCGATTTTGGAGGTGATTTCATCATCATTTTTCATAGAATCGTATGCAGAAATCATCATATCGTATAAATCATCGGTTTCCAGCTCAATCTTGATTTCGTTTGCACTTACGGTTTCGTCCTTAAACTTATAGTCCACGCTTTTTCTGTCGCCGATTTGGGATTTTTCCAGCATTTTGAGTATGCTGTCGGTCAGGTGCTCGGACATAGCTTCGCTAAGGTCACTGTCCCTATCGACAAGTTCCTTTAATGTGCTGTAGGAAAGGTCGAGTTCCTCCAATACGCCGTGAAGTTTGGGTTCTTCGTCTTCAAGCTCCTTGGCAATGTATCCCTTTGAGGAAGAATACTTATCGCCGAATTCTTTGGAGGGAACAGAGAGATACTTATCATTAGAACCGGGAAGCATTACCGCAATGTTCTCATCATCTATATAACCCTCACTCTTGAAGGAAACATCATCTGTATCAACATCGGCATTGTATATCATCTTGTTATCATCAGGGAGATTGGCAACATTGGCTACCACGTTTACATCGTCGTATGCATCCTTATAGTCAATATTGGCACTTACCTGAAACTCATTATCCCCTGCCACTTCAAAACCAAAGACATTTTCGCCGACATCTGCAGTTTCATCGTACACTTTATCCAAAGTGTTTCCAAAAAGATTGGCAACATATTCTTCGGGGGCTACGGCAAAGAAAATCATATTGCCGAAAACAAAATAAACAAAAGCCAGAATTGCCAGAACACCGGCGATAATACCGCCTATTATAAGTAACTTCTTCTTGCCTTTCTTTTTAGGAGGTATGGCCTCGCCCTCCATATCAACCTCGGCTAATGCAACAGGTGCTTCAGCGGTTGCAACTGCAGAAGTCTGAGCATACACATTCTGTACTGCAGGTTGGTTTGGCACATAGTTCTGATTTGCACCGTTGGCGCTGTAATTATGATTTGCCTGATAGTCATTGGGCTGAACCTGAGTAACATCCGGAGGATTTTCTCCCATATTGGCTGAAGGGTAAGTTACATTCTGCTGAATCTCAGTGGCATCGCCGGCACATTTGGCGCCGCAATACAAACAAAATGTAGAACCGTCTTCCAGTTGGGCATTACAGTTTTTACATATCATAGCAACAAGCTCCTTTAAAGTGTTATATCTAAGTCCATAATAACCCATTTTATGGTGTTTTTCAAGTATTTTTACAACAAAATGCCAATAAAAGTCAAGGAAAAGATTTATTTATCGACAAGTAAAGACTTTTTGAAAAATGCTGATTTGGCTTATCCAATAAATTGACACCCAAAGCAAAAAGATGTATAATATGTAAGACTAATTTCAAAGGAGGTGTAAGGCTTGGAAAGAAAAAAGATTACATTCGGTATACTGGCTCACGTCGATTCGGGTAAAACGACCTTAAGCGAAGCCATACTCTATAATGCCGGCAGAATCCGCAAGCTTGGCAGAGTTGACCACAAGGACAGTTTTCTTGACAATAATTCCATAGAGCGCGACAGAGGGATTACCATATTTTCCAAGCAGGCGGTATTTGATACCCCAAACACCTCATTTACACTTCTTGACACTCCGGGTCATGCAGACTTCAGCGCAGAAACAGAAAGATGTCTTCAGGTGCTTGACTACGCAATTCTGGTAATAAGCGCACCCGAAGGAGTGCAAAGCCACACAAGAACCCTGTGGAAGCTTCTTCGGGATTATAAGGTACCCACATTTATTTTTGTAAACAAAACCGACCTTCCCTTTGAAAGCCGTGAAAAAATAATGGAGAATCTGCACTCGGCTCTGTCGGAAAATTGCTGCGATTTTTCCAAAGGTATTAATAGTGATATAATGGAAAATCTTGCAATGTGCGACGAGGATATAATGAACGAATATCTGGAAGGGAATGTATCCGAAGACACCGTAAAAAAAGCTGTACAAAAGGGTAATATATTCCCCTGTTTCTTCGGTTCGGCACTAAAAAACGAAGGCGTGTACGAGTTTGTGGAATTCTTTGACCGTTACACCCTTTGCCCACCCATAAAAAAAGAATTCGGAGGTAAGGTATTTAAAATATCCGAGGACGAAAGAGGAGTAAGACTTACCCATATAAAGGTAACAAGCGGAACACTAAGGGTAAAAACCGAGCTTTGCGGAATTTGCGACGGCGAAGAATGGGTAGAGAAAATAAACGAAATACGCCTTTATTCCGCAGGAAAATATGAGGGAATACAGGAAGCATTTCAGGGTACTGTGTGTGCCGTAACCGGTCTTAGCAAAACATATCCCGGTCAGGGACTGGGAGCGGAAAAAGACTCCCCTGCTCTGACTCTTGAGCCGGTATTTTCATACAGGGTAATAAAGCCGGATGAAGTAAGCGACACCGATGCCTTTGCTGCATTTAAGAAGCTCAGCCAGGAAGAAACCAAGCTGAATGTTAGCTGGAATGAACACTTAAAGCAGATTTCCGTACAGCTTATGGGTGAGGTGCAGACCGAGGTACTTACCAGAGTAGTAAAGGATAGATTCGGCTTTGATGTTAGTTTTGACAAAGGCTCTATAATATACAAAGAAACAATCAAAAACACCGTGGAGGGCGTAGGCCATTACGAACCCTTAAGGCATTATGCCGAAGTACACCTCATACTTAGCCCGGGCAAAAAAGGCAGCGGAGTTACCTTTGATTCAAAGGTAAGAGAAGATGACCTTGACCTTAACTGGCAAAGGCTGATACTTACCCACCTTGCCGAAAAAACTCACCTCGGAGTGCTTACAGGCTCACCTGTTACAGATGTAAACATTACTCTTGCGGCAGGAAGAGCACACCTAAAGCACACCGATGGCGGAGATTTCCGTCAGGCAACCTACAGAGCGGTACGTCACGGTCTTATGAATGCCCAAAGCGTGCTTTTGGAACCTTGGTACGATTTTAAGATAGAAGTTCCTTCCGAAAACATAGGCAGAGTAATGAACGACATTTCCCGAATGGGCGGCTCATTCTCTTCACCGGAAACAGACGGTGAAACGGCATATATTGCAGGAAGTGCCCCGGTTAAGGAAATACAGTTCTATCAAAAAGAAATTCTTTCATTTTCCAGAGGACTTGGCTCAATATCCTGCAGTTTTAAAGGCTACGAGCCCTGCGATAATCCGGAAGAAATTATAGAGCAATTCGGCTACAATCCGGAATCGGATACCGAAAACAGCCCCGACTCGGTATTCTGCTCCCACGGAGCGGCATACAATGTGAAATGGGACGAGGTCTATGACCATATGCACATAGAAAGCGTATTCAAAAAGAAATCCGAGGACAGCTTTGTACCCGTGCAAGGCAGCAAAAGCTTTGACGGACTTAAGGTTTCGGATTCGGAGCTTAAGAGAATATTTGAAATGACCTTTGGAACACCCCGGGAAGAAAAACATCAAAAGGTTGTAAACCGAACCGGCGAGATAAAAGCATCTGTATACAAGGGAAAGGGTAAACCCGACTACGATAAGGACGAGTACATTCTGGTAGACGGCTACAACATAATATTTGCCTGGGAAGATTTAAAAGAGCTTGCAGACAAAAACATAGACCTTGCGCGAAACACCCTTATAACAAGGCTTGTAAACTATAAAGCCGTAAAGGACTGTGAGCTTGCGGTGGTATTTGATGCCTACAAAGTAAAGGGGAACCCCGGTGAAATAGAGAAGATAAACGGCATAAGCGTGGTGTACACCAGGGAGGCGGAAACTGCCGACTCCTACATTGAAAAGACCTCTCACACCCTTGCAAGTAAGTATAGAGTAAGGGTTGCCACCTCGGATAACCTTGAACAGCTTATAATTCTGGGAGCAGGAGCGCTGAGAGTTCCGGCACTGACATTCAGGGACGAAGTAATTGAAATTGAAAAAAACATAAGACTTTTTCTTGAAGAAAGAAAATAAAAAATATTATTTTTCCGTTGACTTTAATCGAAAGGTTTGATATACTGTATATGAAATCTAAAGTTTCCGGTGACTGACGGATAGATAGGGTAACCTATGTGAAGCCGGGGAAATATTAAAGCCGACCGTCTGGGCAGTTTTGCGATAAACAAAGCTGTCCTTTTTTTATTGCAAAACATAACAAAAGTAAAGGAGAATGCATTATGATGAAAAAAGAATGGCAAGGTTTCAACACCGGAAAATGGTGCGAAGAAATCAATGTAAGAGACTTTATTCAGCTGAACTACACTCCCTATACAGGCGGTGAGGAGTTTCTTTCCGGTCCTACGGAAAGAACAAAAAGACTTCTTGAGGCTATGAACCTTAAATTTAAGGAAGAAAGAGAAAAAGGCGGTGTGCTTTCCATAGACACAAACACCGTAACATCTCTTACAAACTACCCTGCGGCATATCTTAAAAAGGAAGACGAGCTTATAGTGGGATTTCAGACAGGCGCTCCCCTTGAAAGAGGCGTTAACCCCTTTGGCGGAATCCGTATGGCAAGAAGTGCCTGCAAGGCTTACGGATACGAAATATCCGAAAATATAGAAAGAGAGTTCCAGTACAAAACCACTCACAATGACGGAGTATTCAGAGCATACACCGATACCATGCGTGCTATGCGTCACACGGGAATCCTCACCGGTCTTCCCGATGCATACGGCAGAGGAAGAATTATCGGTGACTACAGAAGAATAGCCCTCTATGGTCTTAACTATCTTATAGAAGAAAAGCAAAAGGACAAGGCAAACCTCGGCAACTTAGCTATGAACGAAGAAACAATCCGTCTTTCCGAGGAACTTTACAAACAGATAGACTTTCTTAAAAAACTGGGTGAAATGGCTAAGATTTACGGAATAGATATTTCCGAGCCTGCCTCCGATACCAAGGAAGCCATTCAATGGCTTTACTTTGGTTACCTTGCGGCAAACAAAGAGCAAAACGGTGCTGCAATGTCACTTGGAAGAGTAAGCACATTTATAGACATATACGCAAAGCGTGATATTGATAACGGCATACTTGACGAAAGCGGCGTACAGGAGCTTATAGACCAGTTTGTAATGAAATTAAGAATGATTCGTCATCTTCGTACCCCTGAATACAACGAGCTCTTCGGCGGTGACCCTGTATGGATTACCGAAGCTTTGGGCGGTATGGGTGAAGACGGCAGAACTCTTGTAACCAAAAACACTTTCCGTTTCTTAAATACACTCTACACCTTAGGTTCTGCCCCCGAACCTAACCTTACCGTACTCTGGTCACAGAATTTACCTGAAGGCTTTAAGAAATTCGCCGCAAGAGTATCTATAGAAACCGACTCCATTCAGTATGAAAATGACGACCTTATGAGAGAGCGTTTCGGCGATGACTATGCTATTGCCTGCTGCGTCAGCGCCATGAAGGTGGGCAAGCAGATGCAGTTCTTCGGTGCAAGATGCAATCTGCCCAAAGTGCTTCTTTTGGCATTAAACGGCGGTACCGAAGAAAACCACAAGGTAAAGCTTGGACCCCAGATGAACGTAATGAACGACGAAACTCTGGACTACACCGAGGTAAGAATACGCCTTGACCGCTACCTTAGCTGGCTTGCAAAAGAGTATGTAAACACTATGAATGTAATACACTTTATGCACGATAAATACGCATATGAAAAGACCCAGCTTGCACTCCACGACACAGAAGTGGAAAGAGTAATGGCATTCGGCATTGCAGGTCTTTCAGTAATTACAGACAGTTTATCTGCCATTAAATACGCCAAGGTTCATCCTGTTATTGGCGAAGACGGACTCATCGAAGACTTTGTTACCGAAGGCGACTTCCCCAAATACGGCAATGACGATGACAGAGTAGACTCCATTGCAAAAGAGCTTATAGAGAGCTTTATGGCAAAGCTCAGAATGAACCCCACCTATCGCGGAGCAGTACATACCCTCTCTGCCCTCACCATTACAAGCAACGTGGTATACGGTAAAAAGACAGGTGCTACCCCCGACGGCAGAAAGAAAGGCGAACCCTTTGCACCCGGTGCAAATCCCATGCACAACAGAGAAAAATGCGGTGCTCTTGCCTCCCTTAACTCCGTGGCAAAGCTCCCCTATGACTGTTGCCGTGACGGTATATCCAACACATTCTCCATAGTTCCCTCTGCTCTCGGCAAGGATATGGATTCCAGAAAATCCAACCTTGTAGGTATCCTTGACGGTTACTTCGTGCAGAATTCTCACCATATCAATGTAAATGTTCTTGACCGTGAAAAGCTTGTAGATGCTATGGAAAACCCCGACCTTTACCCCAATCTTACCATAAGAGTATCGGGATATGCGGTTAATTTCCACAAGCTGTCCAAGGAACAGCAAAAGGAAGTAATAAGCCGTACCTTCCACCAAACGGTATAATACCATGGAGGGTTATATTCATTCTGTTCAATCTCTGGGTACCGTAGACGGACCCGGTATAAGGGCGGTAATATTTACATCGGGATGCCCTTTAAGATGCATATACTGTCATAACCCCGACACATGGAATATAAAAGACGGACTTCTGACAGATTCCGACACAGTAGCCAAGCAGGTATTAAAGCTATATCCCTACATAAAGGACGGAGGAGTTACCTTCTCCGGAGGAGAACCCCTGCTTCAGGCAGAATTTGTGCGGGAAATTGCAAAAGTCCTCAAGGAAAACGGGCTTCATATTGCCATAGATACCAGCGGTTGTATAGACAACCCCGAGGCAGACAAGCTTCTTGAGGTTACAGACCTGGTGCTTCTGGATATAAAAATGACTTCCGACGAAGATTACCAAAAATACACAGGAACAGATTTACAGAGGGTTTTAAGCTTCCTTGATAAGCTTGAGAGCCTTGGCAAGGAAGTATGGATACGCCATGTGGTGGTACCCGGTATAAACGATACCAAGGAAGATATATTGAAGCTTAAAGATATGCTTAAGGGCTACACCTGCATAAGCAAAATTGAGCTTTTACCCTTTAAAAATCTATGTCTGGAAAAGTATGAAAGCCTCGGCATTGAGTTTAAGCTCAAAAACACAAAGCCCATGAGCGGCGAAAAAATTGAAAAACTTAACAATCTTTTATAAAAAATCAAGTCGCACACCCTATAAGATGTGCGACTTGATTTTTAGTTTATATTTGAGGTTTTGTTATTAGCTCAATTTTCTTCTGTGTTGCAGCAATTACAGCCGGATGTACCATTCTTATTGCAGCTTTCGCTGTAGGGACATCCGATGCATTTAGCACCGCTTTTTTTCTTTTTTACTATATAGAACACCGCAAGTCCTATAACAAGTGCCAGAATAAGTATTACAACTAAATCCTTAGGATTCATATGCATCATTCCTTTTTATGCATTTACTTTTTGTTTGGTTAAGCAGTTGCGTCAGTATCCGAACCCGTTTTGGGTGCGTGTTTTTACGCCACTGCATTGTTAAAATTCTCGCAAATGCGTCAGCATTAGCTCCGTTTTTGCCTCGCATTGTCGCAAAAACACAGCACCGAAAATTCTTTG
>JAZQFN010000047.1:0-90877 GCA_045539515.1 Clostridia bacterium | reverse complement strand
ACGAACGCCCTTTAAAGGGCGGCGAAAGCGGCAAAGGCAATGGGCTTGAACAAATGTGAAAGCCAGCGACTTGAGTCGCTGGCCGGTAGCAAAGGCTTATAGCCTTAGTGCAAACCACCCGTTTGACGGGTGGTTATGATTTGGTTTAAAGATAAATTTTTTAAATTTCTCAAATAATCAGCAATCAATAAAGGCTTGCTATAATATCCACACACTTCTCTATGCCGAGCTTGCCGCTGTCCAGGGCTATGTGGTAATTCTTTACATCGCCCCATTCAATGTCGGTGTAGAAGCGGTAGTATGCCGCACGGCGCTTATCCTTCTTGGCAAGGCGCTTGGGAGGGGAGTCCTCCTTGTTGCCGTAGAGGTTAACTATTCTGTGGGCGCGGCTTTCATCATCCGCGTGTATAAATACTTTAAGCAGGTCGGACTTGTCGCGGAGTATGTAGTCCGCACATCTGCCTACTATTACGCAGGGGCCTTGCTCTGCAAGCCGGGTAATTATCTTTACCTGTATATCCCACAGGTAGTCCTGAGCCGCTGTGGCGGAGTAGGTATTGAAGGCGCTCGCAAGTACATTGCTGAAGAGGGTGTTTTCTGTATGGTCGGACACGAATTCCGCAGTAAGACCGCTGTCTTCGGCAATCTTCTCTATGAGCTCCTGGTCGTAGCAGGGTATGCCCAGCTTCTCGGCAACTTCCTTGCCAATGGTACGGCCGCCGCTGCCAAATTGTCTGCTTATGGTAATAACTCTGTTCTTCATACTAACCCTTCTTTCATTGTTTTCTTAAGTATATTTTAATATAAAAATCGGTTAATTGTCAAGAAGAGATAAATACATCTGTGTGTTTTTTATGCTTCTTCTTTAAGGAGTCTATCAAGTATTTCCGCAGCATCGTACACAATTCCGTCGCAGGGACGCTTTTTGTAGTATTCCTTATTGCGTTCGTCGGGTATGTGGGTTCCCTTTTCAAGTCCGGTAAGCACACGGCAGATTATGGAACCGTTTTTCTCTTCAAATTCTTTAGCCATTTTCTGTATTAGGGCATAGTGAGCCGCCTTTTCGCCGTTGGTATTGGCTTCGGGCGATGTGTAGCCATGCTTTATACCGGCTACTATGCACATACCGCTTACCGCTCCGCACACCTCGCGAAGCCTGCCCACGCCGCCGCCAAAGGACGATGCTATTGCCATGGCGGTTTTTTCGTCTATGCCAAGCTCATCTATAAACGCCAGAACCACAGCCTGACAACAGTTGTATCCGTTTTTAAAATATTGTCTTGCTTTTTCTGCTTTTGTAATTTCGCTCATTTGTATCACTTTCCCTTCAATACAAGTATATCACATATCGGGGAATAATGCAACGAGTACAAATTCATAACGAAAAAACATGAAATATAGCTTTTAAAGTTAAACTTTCGGTGTAAAAAGTGTGAAGATATAACACTTTTTCGGTGTAAAAAGTGTAATCATAGCACACTTTTTCGACGTAAAAAGTGTAAAAATCATAAAAATTCGTTGACTTTTATGCACTATATGGGTATACTGTAATTAAGTAAGTAATTGGAGTTGATGTGTTATGTACAGAACAGCGCTTGAAAAACTAAAAAAATGGAAAGAAAGCAAAAACAGAAAACCCCTTATAATAGAAGGTGCACGCCAGGTTGGCAAGACCTGGCTTATGAAGGAATTCGGCAAAAACGAGTACCAAGACACCGTATATGTAAACTTTGATTCCAATGTGCAGATGCAGGAGCTATTTTCTGCGGATTTGAATGTGGAGAGAATAGTTACGGGTCTTGAGCTTTATGCAGGTCGCAAAATTGACCCCGACAGCACCCTTATAGTGTTCGACGAAGTACAGGAAGTTCCCAAGGCTTTGTCCTCGCTTAAGTATTTTTACGAAGATGCGCCCGGGTATCACATTGTGTGTGCAGGGTCGCTCCTTGGTATTGCACTTCACGAGGGAACATCTTTCCCCGTGGGAAAGGTGGACTTTCTTAAGCTTTATCCGCTTTCTTTCAAGGAGTTTCTTATGGCAATAGGGCTTAAAAGATTTGCAGAGCTCATAGACCAAAAGGACTATCAAATGATAACAAGTTTCAGGCAGACATATGTTGATGCACTTAAGCAGTATTACTATGTAGGCGGTATGCCGGAGGTTGTGGCATCCTTTGCGGAGGAAAAGGACTTTAACGAGGTGCGGAGCATCCAAAAGAGAATACTTAGTGCCTACGAACAGGACTTTTCCAAGCATGCACCCCTTGAGGTGGTACCAAAAATAAGAATGCTCTGGAACAGCATCCCGGCACAGCTTGCCAAGGAGAACAAAAAGTTTATCTACGGCATTATCCGTGAGGGTGCAAGGGCAAAGGAATATGAAACTGCCCTTATGTGGCTTTCCGACTGCGGACTTGTGCACAAGGTGAGCCGTGTAAACAGCGGTAAGATACCCCTTAAAGCCTACGAGGACCTCAAGGCGTTTAAGCTCTTTGTGCTGGATGTTGGCTTGCTTGGTGCCATGGTTGGCTTAAGTCAGCGCACACTCCTTAACGGCAATGACCTTTTTGTGGAGTTTAAGGGCGCACTTACCGAGCAATATGTGCTTCAGCAACTTATATTAAATCAGGACATGGGCGTGTACTACTACACCAACGAGCGCAACACCTGCGAAGTGGACTTTGTGGTAGATACCGGGGAGGATATAATCCCCATAGAGGTAAAAGCCGAAGTAAACTTAAAGGCAAAGAGCCTCAGAACATATATGGAAAAGTTTGAACCCACCTTAGCCGTGAGAACATCTATGACAGACTATAGAAAAGAGGACAATTTCGTTGATTTGCCGCTTTATGTGGTGGAGAGTGTGGGGAATGCAGAAATTTGTAAATAAATTGGGATTTTTTTAATTTTTTATATATTTTGTGGTAAGTAGTATGGTATAATATACAAATCCAAAGGCACCACAGGATAGACAAAAACAAGCGGTGTAATTTTTACACTGCTTGTTTTCTTTTAATGCTTATTTCCCCGCATTTCCCCATTTGTCCACGGAAATCACCTTGAAATATTTGTGCTTTCCATCTATCGCCACACTTTCTGCCACGGTGGATGCTATCTGATTTTCTATGCAAATTTCAAAATCTTTGCTATCCGAAGCATACACCCTGTAGTAGGTGTGCTCTTCATCGGTGCATTTATCCCAAGTCAGCACGCCATCCTTTGCACGGATGTTTTTAATCTTCGATGGTGTTCTGTCCTTGTAATCTGTAGTAAAGAATGTAATGGATTTTGCCGGCATGGTAATGGTGTTTGCACCCTTGGCAAGTGATATAACCGCTGTGTAATCCTGCAAGTCGTTAAACTTATTTAAGGGTACATTGTCTGCCATATACTCGTATCTTCGCATAGGCTTGGATATTTCAAAATCCATGTTCAAATCGGTGCTTACGGCATCTTCCGACCAGTTGATTATAGCCACCGATACAGAACCGTCGCTATTGGTTACACCACAACAACGTATGGTTTCATCATCCCATTTTGTGTCAAGTACGCGTGATCCCTTTTTAAAGAGCTTTGCCATGTAGCCCATGGTGTATAGCGAGGAACGGGCGGTGTAGTCCTTGTCCTCTTCACACCATTTTATAATGCCGTTTTTGTTGTAGCGTACGTCAAGACCATGACCTGAAAAACGCGCCACATCGTATCGTGCTTTTTCTTCGGGGGTGTCGCCGTTTTCTCGTATAAAGGGGTCCGGGTAGTCGTAGAGTGTCCACATCACCGCCGCAAGTGAACCGCAGTTTATGGCAGCCATTGCCATTTCGCAGAGGGATATGGCGTATATGCTGTCTGTTTCGGGCATATCCACAGGGTATGAAACATCGTTTCGCATAGGGAACTTGTTGAAGCGGTTTTGCATGGTAAGGCCGTATTCACCCAGTACAAAGCGTTTCTCTTTGGCGTGTGCGGTCATTACGGGTGGTGTAAAGGACTCCACATAGTATTTATATGCATTTATATCTCCGGGCAGATACTTGTTGGAGTAAAGGTGCGCGCAGTAGCACTCGGTTACTTCGTCCATATTTTCCGCCGCCCAATCTATCTGACCGAACTGCTCCACACCGGAGCAATCTGTTGCAAGGAGACCTATGTCAAGGTTATGTCTGCGGAAGGCTTTGTAAAGACCCTCGTGGAGAGTTTTGAACAGGTCAAGGTGCTTACTTAAGTAGGCATAAGTGTTACCTACGGAAAGCTCGTTTGTTACACAGTAGTAGCGTATCTTGGTGCAGTTTCGCTCCTTAATAAGGTACTCCAGGTTTGAGGCCACCTTTTCGCAGTAATCCTCTATGTCGAAGTCATCGGTTATATAGGGCATTCTGCCGGGTACGGCGTACACCAGGGTACCTGCTTTGCGGAATGTTTCGTCGTAGTAGTCCGCAAAGGAGTCCATGGCTTCCTTTGACCAGTTGGCATAGCCCGCGAACACGCGGGAGTAGGTGGGGGATATCTCCCGAAATACTTTAAGTACAACCTGTTCTTTAAATTCCTTGCTCATTATGGGTGTCATGGTAGCTTCGCTGTTGTGGAAGCCTACACCACCAAAGAGCCAACGCAGTGTGGGTTTAGTTAAGGATATCATAGTTATTCTCCTATATAGTAGTAGTCAAAGTCCATCATCTTTGCCAGAGCTTCAAGCTCTTTTGTTACATCTCCGGGGCAGATGGCAAAGTGCTGCGTTGCACCTTTTTCCGCGATTCTTTTAAAAAGCTCTGTATGGCTTAATGTTTTGTGACGGAAATCCGCGTGGGAGTAGCTTGCAAGGTAGTGCTTGGTTGGCATACATTCCACGGTTGTTGCTATCATCTTCATTCTGCCGTTTTCTTCGGACATATGGAGCATGGTCTTCTCGCCTTCGGGGAACACATACCAGGCAAAGGGTGCTCCGGCGTGTTTCCATTGACTTTTGGCGAAACGCTCATCACGAGCAATTATCACATTTTCGGGGCACTCGGTGTAGTCGTTGGGTCCTGCGTGACCTGCGGCAAAGGTGCCGTTGGAGTTGTTAATGTAGAATGGTTCAATGAAGTTTGCCACCTTTTGACTGAGTATTCGCAGTATGTATGTGGCAAGACCTCCGCCAATGTCACCTTCGGGAACAGTTACTCGGTTTTTGTTGCCGTCAAGAGGGGCAAATCCGGGGCGTAAACCTACTTTTTTGAACAGAGTGGTGTCTATGTCGTTCAGCACAAGTAAATCAGTTTGGTTGTCGGTAGCAAGCTTTTCCATGGCCATGGTAGCTTTTACCGATGCAAAGAACTTGTCTTTGTTTACATTTGGGTGAACACGGTAGGTGTTTGCCAGTTTATCCAATACATCATTTACGCAGGTGTCATCTATCATGTCTATTTCGTCGCACAAATCTGCCACAGACAGAAAGCGGAGTCTTGAACCTATTTCCATAAAGGCGTTGTATGGGTCGGTGTATGTGGCAAACATAGCCTCGTTGTAGCAAGCAAGCAGACCTATTGTAGACTTTTCGAGTATAGATTTTGCCATAGATGCCTTGGCAAAGGTTTTGATTTTGGTGGCAAGGTTATGGAGTGTGTCTATCTCCAGGAAGTAGTTGTTTTTCATAAATCTTTTAAAGGAGCCGGAGCCTTCCAGGAAGCCCACCAACGCACCTGCCGAAAGGAAGTCTATAAACTGATTTTCGTCGTTGGTGTCGGTTATTGTTATTTCGTCACGGACAACCGATGCAAGCATAAGAGGAGTGTAGGGGGATAGGGTCTTCAAGAAGCTTATCCAGTGGTAATCTTCCGACCAGGAAAGGAATATTGCTACAACGCAATCAACCTTGTTTTTTTGGAAAATTTCTGCGGCTTCTTCCGCCTGTTCTCTTGTGTTTACAATTTTGCTTGGCACTACATCGGCAAAGTCCGACATGGCACCCATATATTTTTCGCATTCTATTGCTTTTCTCCCGGCGTAGGTTCCGTCGGCGGTGTCTTTTCCCAGTTCCATGAAACGCTCTGCCGCTATAAAAAGCAAGCCTATACTTGGTTTTCTCGATAAATCCATCAGTAACATCTCCTTTATATTAGTATCGTCCGTGTTGTAATGAGCTAAGCCGAAATTTCTTTGTACATTTCGATTATATCACCTACAAATACGTTGTAACAATAACCGATTTTGCAATTGTTTTGTACAAAATCGGAATTTCATGTTGACTTAAAATAAGGTAATGGTATAATTAAATCGAGGTGTATTTATATGATTTCGGAAAATAAAGCAGAAATAGATTTAAAAAGAGTTCTGTATCGTTTGAACCCCATACCTACACATACAGAAAAATTTCGCGAGTCCGAGAGCCTTGTGTTTTACATCAAGGGCGGGCATCGCTTTGACTTTGGTGACTATACTTTGGATACCGCAGAGGGCAACATGCTCTACATCCCTTACGGATCTGTGTATACCAACGAAGTTACAAGCGAAAACACGGAGTATTTTCAGGTGGATTTCAACTTTTTGAAAGATGGCACACCCGGCAGAATGTTCGACCGTGCCAAGGTGTTCGACGCGGAGCAATCCCTTAAGTACCTGCCACTGTTCAGGGAAATGTACGATGTGTATTCCGGACACGGCATTACCTACGGAGTGTTTTGCATGAGCATATTGCTTAAAATGGCGGGTATGATTTTCTCCGACGACCTAAGCTTTGGAGCGAGTAGCGGTGGTATCGGCAAAATCGAAAACACCCTCAACCACCTCAACGAGTTCTACTACCTGAGCACTTCGGCAGAGGAACTTGCCGCCATGTCGTCCATGAGTGTGTCCAATATGGAAAAAACCTTTAAAAACAAGATAGGTATGTCGCCTATAGCATATCGCCACACCATACGAATAGACCACGCCAAGTTGCTCCTTGCAGGTGGTTATTCAATCTCCGATACTGCCGAAAGAGTAGGATATAGTGATGTGTATTACTTTTCCAGAATATTCAAAAAATATAGCGGAGTAACTCCGGGAGCCTTTGCAAGGGAGAATAAAGGGCTGTAGTGGTTTACATAATACACACGATTCGTTGCAAAAAGTGTTCAGTTTCAGATGATTTTCGTTGTAAAAAGTGTAATGTATGGGCGAATATTCGTTGTAAAAAATGTAAAATGTGCTTTTGAAAGCGTTGACTTTTAAAAAAAGAGGGGTATACTGTAATCTAGTATTGCATTCAATCAGCCTCCGCCGGAGGATAAGTCTAAGCCTAATTTGAGAGTAGTGTACTAAACGCAAAACGCAAAATCCCGAAGGCACTCCTTCGGGATTTATTCATGTCAAACTATATTCAACTTTAAAATTTTACAATTCTTCTGTTTTAAATGAAGTATACCCTTCATAGTGGTAGCTGTTGTCAATACCTTTCATGTATAATTCTCTGCTGTTTATGTCATCTGTGAGTGCCATATTTAAAATGTGTTTAATTTCAATATCGCGGACAGGACTTCTTTCCATAGCAAGCAAATAGTCTTCCTTGTCAACCTTACTCCAATCTACTACTTTTCCAAGTTCTTTTTTCAGCATATCATCGAGCCATATTCTTGTGCTTCTGCCGTTGCCTTCCCTGAATGGGTGGGCAATATTCATTTCCACATATTTTTCTATAATTTCATCAAAATTAGTCTGGGGCATATTGCTCACATGCTCCAAAGCCTCTTTAAGGTACATTACCGGAGCAAAGCGAAATCCGCCCTTGGCAATATTTACATCCCTTATTTCACCTGCAAAGTCATAAATATCTTCAAATAGGTATTTGTGTATGAAGCTGAGAGACGAAAACGTGCCTGCCTCCAATTCGCTAAGCAAATTCAGGTCATATAGCTTAAGGGCTTTTTGTTTGCTTAACTTTTCTTCAACACGCGCAAGCTCTGCAGAATCGGTTATTCCCAATTTGTTATGCAATGCCATATTATTTCCTCCATATGCAATCTGCAATGTCATATATATTATACCATATATGTTAAATTAATTCAATATTAATATTCGGATGCGCAAAACCACACAACTTTAATTAAATTCAAATCCCCTTTACTTCTCCCTAAAAAAATGATATAATTACAGCACAAAGAATAATTGGAGTGATACCCATGAAAATACTAATCAAAAATGCAGATATATTCGGCTACGGCAAAAAGGATATTTTAACCGACGGCGATGTTATTGCAAAGATTGAAGATAGCATCACAGAGGATGCCGACAAGGTGTACGATTTTAGCGGTCAGCACATATTCCCCGGACTTATAGATGTTCACGTTCACCTGCGTGAGCCCGGCTTTGAATACAAGGAAACCATTGCCACCGGCACCAAGGCATCTGCAAGGGGCGGTTACACCACAGTATGCTCCATGCCAAACCTTAACCCCGTGCCGGACAGTATGGCAAACTTAAGAGAACAGCTTGACATTATAGAGAAAGATGCGGTAATAGACGTGCTTCCCTTTGCATCCCTCACCAAGGGACAGAAAGGGGAGAGAATCTCCGATATGGAGGTTATGGCAAAGTTTGTGGCAGGCTTTTCCGATGACGGCAAGGGCGTTCAGGAAGAAGACATGATGCGCCTTTGTATGATTAAAGCACGAAATCTTGGCAAGATAATCTCCGCCCATTGCGAGGACGAAGCTCTCCTTTACGGCGGCTACATTCACGATGGCGAATACGCCAAGGCAAACGGTCACAAGGGCATCTGCTCCGAAAGCGAGTGGGGACCAATCAAGCGTGATATTGAGCTCTTAAAGGAAACCAAAGCGCCCTATCATGTGTGTCATGTTTCCGCCAAGGAAAGCATAGACCTTATCCGCAAGGCAAAGGCAGAGGGCATAGACATCACCTGCGAAACAGGACCCCACTACCTTGTGTTTAACGATATGGACTTAAAGGAAGACGGCGGCTACAAAATGAATCCCCCAATCCGCAGCAAGGACGACCAAAAGGCACTTATAGAAGCAATTAAGGACGGCACCGTGGATATGATAGCCACAGACCACGCTCCCCACAGCGCAGAAGAAAAGTCCAAAGGCTTAAAGAGCTTAAACGGCATCGTAGGCATAGAAACAGCCTTCCCCGTGATGTATACACATTTTGTTAAAACAGGGGAAATCACCTTGGAAAGACTTATTGACCTTATGAGTGCAAACCCTGCAAAACGTTTTGGCATAGAAAGCGAAATCAAGGTAGGGGCAAAGGCAAATTTTGCAGTATTCAATCTTGATAAAGAATATGAAATAAACCCCGACGACTTCCTCTCCAAGGGCAAGAGTATGCCCTTTGGCGGTATGAAAGTTTACGGTAAATGTCTGCTTACCGTGTGCAGGGGTAAGATAGCTTACGAAAATTAAAATTAAATAAGCAATAATATTGACCGATGTATGCAAATGTGTACATCGGTTTTCTATTTCCAAAAATTACCATAAAGAAATTTCATTTGACATAGTGATAATGTGCATAGGAAAGAGTAGAATATGAATACATGATGAAAATACAAATGTCATTCCGAACATATGTGAGGAATCTTCTTTACAATCAAGTATCCCTCTTGTCATGAAGATCCTTCGGCTTTGCCTCAGGATGACACACAGAATTAAGTGCCTCACTTGTCAAGCAAACAGATAAACAAAAGTTTACCCTATTCCCTAATCTCTAATTCCTACCCCGGAGGTCAAAATGGAAAAAACATACCTTTGCATAGATTTAAAAAGCTTCTACGCCTCCGTGGAATGTGTGGAGCGAAATCTTGACCCATTAAAAACCAACCTTGTGGTTGCCGATGTTTTCCGTACGGAAAAGACCATATGCCTTGCAGTAACCCCATCCCTTAAAGCCTATGGCATATCCGGCAGAGCAAGGCTTTTTGAAGTGGAAAGCGATGTACGTAATATAAACAACAAAAGACTTCAAAAAGCTCCCGGCAAAAAGTTTAAGGGTTCCTCCTGCAATGCCGATGAGCTTCAAAATAATCCATCCCTTAGTCTTGGCTACATTGCGGCAGTACCCCAAATGGCGCTGTATATGGAATACAGCACCCGTATATACGATATCTACCTTAAGTACATTGCCCCCGAGGATATACTTGTGTACTCCATAGATGAGGTGTTTATGGATATTACTCCGTATCTTTCCGCTTATGGCGAAACACCCCACGACCTTGCCATAAGGATTATTCGTGATGTGCTTAAAACCACCGGAATCACCGCTACCGCAGGCATCGGCACCAATATGTACCTTGCCAAAATTGCTATGGATATAAAAGCAAAGAAAATGCCTGCCGACAAAGACGGCGTGCGCATTGCCGAGCTTGACGAAATGAGCTACAGAGAAGAAATGTGGAATCACAAACCCCTTACGGACTTTTGGCGTATAGGTCACGGCTATGCAAAGAAGCTTGAACAAAATCGTATGTATACCATGGGAGATGTGGCGAGAATATCCACCACAGCCTATGGCAGAAAGCTCCTTAAAAAGCTCTTCGGCATAAATGCCAAGCTCCTTGTAGACCATGCATGGGGGTACGAGCCGTGTACCCTCCGTGAAGCTATGAGCTACACTCCCGAAAACACAAGTATCAGTATGGGGCAGGTGCTTCATTGCGCCTACAATTTTGACGGAGCAAGGCTCATAGTCCGTGAGATGACAGAGCTTCTTGTACTTGACCTTGTGGAAAAAAGACTTGTTACCGACCAGATTGTGCTCACCATCGGCTATGATATAGAAAACCTCAAAAACCCGAAAATCGCCCGGGAGTACACCGGAGAAATAAAGGCAGACTACCTTGGCAGACTTGTACCCAAGCACGCTCACGGTACTGCCAATATAGAAAGGTTTACCTCCTCTGCAATGCTTATATCCGATGCTGTTATGAAGCTTTTTGACCGTATAGTCGACCCTAAACTACTTGTCCGCAGAATAAATCTTACCGCAAGCCGGCTTATGGCAGAGGGAGAAGCCAAGGAAAAAAACCGATTTGAGCAGACGGATATGTTTACGGATTATGCCCTTGAAGATACCTTAAGAGAAAACAAAGAAAAGCTTTTGGAAAAAGAGAAAAAAATTCAGAAAGCCACCGTGGAAATACGAAACCGCTTTGGCAAAAATGCAATCCTTAAGGGTATGAACCTTAAGGAAGGTGCAACTACAATAGACCGTAATAAGCAGATTGGCGGACACAGAGCCTAGAAAATGGATATTTTGTTTGTTGGGATGTTTGACATGTGAGGAACTCAATACTATGTGTCTTCATATCAAATAAGGCACTCACCATCTGTATGTCATCCTGAAGCGAAGCTGAAGGATCTCCCTAACAAGTGAGGAATTCACTTATGTGTGCCATTCTGAGCGAAGCCGGAGGCGGAGTCGAAGAATCTCCATAGCAAGTGAGATACCCGATTGCAAGGAAGATTCCTCACATACTTTCGAAATGACATATTGAGTATGTTTCCATTATCTAACCTCACCAATAAGCACCAATAAAAGGAAAGATTACAATGTACAAAAATATTTTAAACAACCAATACCCCAATAAGGAAACCGAAAAGGATTTCCCCGACAAGGTTAACCGCGCGGCGCAGTTCGCACCCTATGCCGCCCTTACCGGCTTTGGCAGCATGGTGGAGGAAACAGCACGCCTCACCAAAAGAAAGATAGAGCCAGATGAGGGCATAAAGGAAGACTTAAACAGAAAAATCCAATACCTCAAAGACCATATGAGAGACAACAAAATTTCCGTGGTGTACTTTAACCCCGACCCATACAAAGAGGGTGGGGAGTATGTAACCCACAGGGGAACCCTGGCAGATATAAGGGAATTTGAAAGAGAGTTTTTGTTTGAAGACGACACCCTTGTGCCCATAGATGATATATACGCAATAGAAATTGAAGATAAAAATAAAATTTCGCCTTGATAGCAGATATGCATCACGAAATCTCTGCAAATGTCAATTTTAAAGCAAAAAACGAGATGCAAAACAGTTTTGCAGCTCGTTTTTATTATAGCTAAATTTCACCTTTTCCCCAATCGGACGGCTCACTTCCCATTACAAAGTTAAGCTCTCCGCCTTCAAGTATTTGCGAATGTGTAAGCTTACATTCATTTAATGGCTTACCCTGCCATGTGGCAGACTGTACATATATGTTGCCCTTTTCTGTATTTTCTCCGGTTACGGTAAATTCCTTGCCGTTACCAAGGCGGAAGGTTATCTCTTCCACCCGTGTGCCGTGGAGATAGTAGTTCTCCGTGGTGGCAAAGGGGAAGAATCCGCACATCAGGAACACATAGTATGAGGACATACCGCCATTGTCTTCGTCACCGGGGTATTCTATGCTGTATATGGCAGAATTGTGCTGTGGTGTAACCGAGGTTTTAATGCCCTTTTCTGTTTCTACCGAATACTCATAGCATCTGCCTTTTTCTTTGCCTTCTTTGGCAAAGGATGCCCTTTTTTCTCTTGAAAGCTCAAGGGAATCATTGGGGCAAAGCAGAAAGTTTCCGTAGCATTTGACCCCTCCGGCACCTGTGGTGTAAAGCTGACCAAAGCCCACTATGGGCTGATTTCTTAAGTAGCCTCCGCAGTCTGCCTCAAGGGTTTCCGGCCCCGGGTGTATGGAGCCTGAAGGCAGGGTAGTACCCGCCGCGCAGGCACTTCCTGCACCGATTAGTGTGTCGGTGTATTCTGTGGAGTCAAAATTCTTTAACTCTGCGTTGGTGCGATAGCCGTCTTCATATAATTTTTCCATGGATTTGCGTGTTTTCATGGTATGCTTCCTATTCTAAAATGTATTTTACTTTTATTCTATGCTCACGCTTTGCCTCGGTTTTGTAGTAAGCGTGATATTGGGGAGGTCTTGTTACATGGTACTTTTCGGGTTCTCCCCCGTTTAAGTCCACATCGTATTTATCGGTTATTTCCTTAAGGGTAAGCTCGCCCTCTGTTATTTCTACGGTAAGCTTCTGCCCCTTTCTTTCCAAAGTGAGAATTCCGTCTTTTTCAAAAGGCTCGGAAAGAAAGTGCAGAGGATATGTAACCTCTACGGGATTTTTTGCCTTTACGGTGTCGGTTATTTCAATTCCGTTCTCCGTAAGGGCAAATTTTCTTTGCCACATATCTATGTTGGGGTATGCTTGGGACATATCGCACACCATGGTTTTGTTTCCCTTGTCAAAGGATACAATCTCTGCCTTGGCATCCTTACTGAATGTAGGCTGACCCACACCGTCAAAAAGCAGGGAATTGTGCGCCTTGGTGGTATTTGTCCAATGGAAGTGATGTTTACTGCCGTATTTTCTGCCAAAGTAGCCCGAGGGGCTTACCATACATACCCCGCCTTTAAACAGAGCAAAAGAGCCCTGGTCGGCGTGCCTGTGGCTGTCGGAGCCAAAGCGTGATGCCCTTACAAGCAGGCATATATCGTCTTCGGAGCTAATATCACTATGGAATACTCCGTAACCCCCATCAGGGAAAACTTCTGCATTTTCCGGTTCTTTTTTAAAGGGACTTTGGCTGACTGTTGCCGGCAGAAACAGGTCAAGAAGATGGAGTTTGTAGTATTCCTGATTGGCAAGATTTTCCTTTTGTTTTTTTGCGTATTCCGAGCCGAATTTGTCGGCATATATTCTGTAGGGATTCTGTGCAAAAAATCCGGGGAACTCCGTATCTTCGGGATTGGACCAGTAGCCGTCGCCAAAGGGATATATCTCGTGTTTTGGGTTAAAAAAGTGTGCTAAAAAGTTTGTGTATCTGTGGTAAAAGGGTCTTTGCATAAGACTCTTTCCGCTGAATCTTTCCACCGCGGAGAAAAAGGGCAAAAACCACTTGGTGTAGCTTGTGGAGTAGAAGGTGCTCTCCGCCCAGGAACCGTCATTTCCGCCGTAGAAGGGGAATATACCACAGTATATGTCAAGGGCGCATTTAAGCCATTCTTTAAGGGTTTCGTCACTTTCTGCCCCTGTGCCTTTAAGCACAAGTGCTGCATCTCCCAGATATCCGGGGAGTCTGCCCACGTGGGAGTCCGAGGGATTTCTGGGGTAGTCTATTTTTTCTATTCTTGCCTTGCATTGCTTGGCGTAGGCGGCAACGGTCCTTGCACCGGTAAGCCTTTCCTCATCATCGAGAATATCGTATATCATATCGTATACTGCAGGCAGACACCGTGAGTTGCTTAAGCCTATTTCGTCGCCGTAATCGCTTAATACATTGCATATTCCGTCGTGGTCCCAGGTGCATATGTAGAGGAAAAGCTCTTTTGCTTTAAGACCGGACTTTATGTCGCCCGTAAGTGCATGGTAGGTGGCAAGGGCAACTAAATCTCTGTCGCACACGTCACGGTAGAATCCAAAAAATTCTCTGTAGGGCAGAGCCTTGGGATTTTCAATATAGTCCGGCATTTCGGGCATTTCCCTTTTTAGTGCCATTGCCACATTGGTTTTAAGTACATTAAATTCCGTGGATTTTTCTTCCGTAAGCTTTTTGGCATCTGCCTTTAAAAACAGGTGTCTCGGTCTTACATCGGGCACACCGTCAAATACCTCTTCTGCCGTTGGTCTTTTAAAAAGAAGCGCAGACTTATCCACGGTGAATTTGTACATTTCACGCATAAGTCCTGTGTCTGTTTCCACGGTCCAGTAGTAGTCTTTATTTTCAAGGACAGTGGTGACTATGGCGTATGTAAATTCCGTGGTTATCTCTTCTATAAGATTTTTGTTTTCGTCATAGAGCTTTACTGTGTAGCTTTTGGCATTCTCCGCCGGAACCCATATAAGGGTAGGGGGATTTTCGAAAATAATCTCACCGTCTTCCGGAAACGGAAAGTTCTGTGTATGGCTTGTTCTTTCTGTAGGAAATGAATTCATAAAATCACCTTTTCTGCTCTAATCTCTAATCCCTAATCTCTAATCCCTAATCTCTATCTTCCCAGATGTATTTTCCCGTTTCGGGGTCTATATGTCCTATCTTCTTTGCAGGTACTCCTGCCATTATGGAGTAGGGTTCGGTGCTTTTGGTTATAACGGAGCCTGCACAGCAAAGGGTACATTTGCCCATTTTTACACCGCCTGTTACGGTGACGTTGGAGGCAAGCCAGCATCCGTCGCCAATCACTATGGAGTCGTCGCCGTCACCCTCTGTTCTTGCGGAAAACCAGTCGGTTTCGGGGCTGTATTTGTGGTTACCTGCCACTACGGAGCAGTGGGGTCCTATGAGTATGTTTTTGCCTAAGGTCACATTGCCGTTTACATAGGAGTAAAGACCAATATAAGCATTTTCGCCAATCTGCTCCAATGGTATACGCACACTTGCACCCATGGCTATCTTTACTCCCTTTGCAGGTATGCCCATAATCTCGGCACGTTTAATGTCAAATTCTACGTTGTTTGTAAGAATGGTGTATTCTGTAAGTTTTTTAAATTCCTCAACGGTAAATTGGGGTTTTTTAATTTCCATATTATCGCCTCCGTGTATGACTATATATTATCACAAAAATCCCATTAAAACAATAACTTAATGTATTGATTTTTTGTGGTAAATGTTATATACTAAATGCATATACTAACTATTTGAAAAGGTGAATTTTATGAATCGTGAAAAGTTTTCTTCCCGGCTTGGATTTATACTCATATCTGCCGGATGCGCAATAGGTCTTGGAAATGTTTACCGTTTCCCGATTCTTACAGGTGCGTATGGTGGTGCATTGTTTGTGCTTATTTACATTGGATTTTTGCTTCTTATGGGGCTTCCCATTATGACCATGGAGCTTTCCGTGGGCAGAGCCAGCCAGCGAAGCATAGCTTCGTCTTTTGATGTGTTGGAAAAACCCGGTCAGAAGTGGCATTGGCTTAAATTTATGGGTATAGCAGGTAACTACCTTCTTATGATGTTCTATACCACAATTACCGCCTGGATGTTTATATACTTCTGGAAGTATGCAGACGGCTCTATCCTTGAGTTTACCACCGCGAAAGAACTCGGCGATGTATTTGGCAGTGTAGTTACTAACACACCTCTTATGATTACCATGGTTTTTGTTGTAATTGCTGTAGGCTTTGGTATCTGTTCTCTTGGTCTACAGAAAGGCGTGGAAAAGATTACCAAATATATGATGATAGCACTTTTTATCCTTATGATAGGTATAGCCATCTACTGCTGTACTCTGGATAAGGCTGCAGAGGGTCTTAGGTTTTACCTTATACCCAACCTTGACGGTGTCAAAGAGCATGGCTGGTGGACGGTTATCTCCGCTGCTATGGGTCAGTCCTTCTTTACCTTAAGTATAGGCATAGGCTCTATAGCAATCTTCGGAAGCTATATTTCCAAAAACAGAAGTCTTACGGGGGAAGCACTTACAATCCTCTCTCTTGATACTTCCGTTGCGCTTATATCCGGACTTATAATATTCCCGGCTTGCTTTACCTACAACGGCGGTCAGACAGCCGATGCTTCAAAGGTCGGTGCGAGCTTCCTCTTTACAACTCTTTCCAGCATATTTAACGCCATGCCCGGCGGAAGAATTATAGGTTCATTGTTCTTTATATTTATGATATTTGCGGCACTTTCCACGGTTATTGGCGTATTTGAGAACATTATGTCCTTCTGGCTTGAGCTTACAAAAATGAGCAGACGCAAAGTTGCAATTATCAATATAATTCTTGTTTTTGTACTTTCTGTTCCCTGTGTATTGGGATTTAATCTGCTTTCCGGTGTGGAGATAGCAGGTAAGGGCATTATGGATATGGAAGATTTTGCCGTATCTAACATTATGCTTCCTTTGGGAAGTCTGTTCTATGTGCTTTTCTGTACCACCCGTTACGGATGGGGCTGGGACAAGTACTTCAGCGAGGTTAATACAGGCAAGGGTATGAAGATGGCTAAGTGGTTAAGACCCTACCTTTCCTATGTGTTGCCTATTGTGCTTTTTGGTTTGTTTATAGTTTCAATTATATAAATCTAAAAAGGGATGTAATTGTTTTTACATCCCTTATTTAAATATTTCGGAGGGAATCGCAATGGATTTTATACCTGTATTGAGATTCGCGGTAATGAGCGATTGCCACTACTCGGAAAGGCACCCCGAATACAGACAAAGACTTGAAAGGGCAATGAACCTGCTTTATACATATGCCGACAGCGAGGAGTACAAGGGTCTTGATGCTCTCTATGTGGTGGGCGACTTTGCCGACCTTGGCAAAACCTGTGAAATGAAGTGGTTTAAGGAAGATTGCGACAAATTCGTGAAAGCCGAAACGCTTCTTGTTGTAACTATGGCAAATCACGAGCTTCACTATATGCCGGACTGCAATGTGGCTTTAAAGGATTTTAAAGACATTTTTAATATGGATTACGACCGACACGAGGTTATAAACGGATATCACTTTATATCCCTTTCCACCATTCGCGACAAGGGTCCATGGGATGATTCCTTCAATGACGAAAAGAAAGCTTTTCTTAAGTCGGAATTGGAAAAGGCGCGTAAGGACACGGGCAATAAGCCCATATTTGTGTTCCGTCACCCTGGAATCCCCGAAACAATCGTGGGCGGAGTAGGGGGCAATACCGAGGTGTATTCTATACTTTCTGCATATCCTCAGGTTATAGATTTTTCCGGTCACAGCCACAACCCGGTAAATGACCCCAGAGAAATCAATCAAAAGAACATTACCACCGTTGGTACAGGCTCAATGTCCAATATTTGTACAAGTGCAGGCTGGGCAGATTTTCATATAACAGGTGATGCGGAACTTGGCAGAGAGTGTGCACATCTTCGTGTGGCAGAGGTTGACACATCCGGTAAGGTCAGAATCCGCGGACTTGATGTAATAAGCGGAAACTTCTTTGAAAACGATGCCTACATAGTTGACGGCTACGATAAATCCAAGCACGTATATACCTCCCAAAGAGCCCTTACAGCCAAAGCTCCTTACTTTAAAGAAGATTCTTCTGTTAAGGTTGAGCTTGTCAAGGATAAAGCAGTTCTTACTTTCCCAAGAGCTTACTCCGAGGGTGATAGGGTCAAGGAATACGACATCCGCCTTTTTGATGAAAATGGTGTGGCTATGGGTCAGAAGAATGTTTACTCCGATTTTATGCACTATGAGCAAAAGGATATCGTTACCGTAGAAATTGATTGGGAATATAACTTTGTACCTAAAGCCGAGGTTTATGCCATGGGCTTTTGGGAGAACATTTCGGAATGTATCAGAGGGTAGGCACCTTTAACTGATACTAATGCACAATGATTGATTTTTGCTTATATTAACACAAGGGGACAGCAATATGGATATTGTACAAAACTTTTATGATAATCTGGCATCTCAATACGATAAACTTTTTGAAGATTGGAATACTACCACCAAAGAGCAGGCTTTAATTCTCGATAAGTTGTTCAGAACAAGCGGCTTTGACACAAACTGCCAGATACTTGACTGCGCCTGCGGTATAGGTACTCAGACAATAGGGCTTGCCGCTTCAGGCTACAATGTAACCGCTTCCGACATAAGCACTGCAGAGCTTTTGGAGGCGAAAAAGCGTGCTTTGGAAAACGGTGTTGATATCAGCTTTGAAAAGGCAGATTTCAGATGCCTTGATGACACCTTTCACAACAAGTTTGATATAATAATTGCCATGGATAATGCTCTGCCTCATATGCTCACCGATGCCGACCTAAAAAAGGCAACAGGAAGTATTTTTAATCAGCTTGCAGAAGGTGGTATATTTGTTGCCAGCATCCGAGATTACGACACCTTGCTTAAGGACAAACCGCCTTATTCTGCACCGTATATACACAAAACCCAGGAAGGACAGAGGATAGCTTTCCAGACATGGAAGTGGAAAGGTAATAACTATAAGCTCACCCAGTATATTTTAGAGGACGGCAATGAGCTTATTACAAGTAAATTTGAATGTGAATACAGAGCTGTTACAAGAAGTGAGCTTACAGATGTGCTCACTTTATCAGGTTTTTCCGAGGTGGTATGGAAATTCCCGGAGGAAACCGGATTCTATCAGCCTATTGTAATTGCAAAAAGATAAAATGGATAAAGAGGAATAAAAATGAATCAGACAGAAATATTAGTAACATCAACCATGGATAAAACCTTGCAGCCCTCACTTTTCTACAAGTCGGAAACAGATGGCAAAAGACCTCTTCTTGTGGGGCTTCACACTTGGAGCTACGATCGCTTTAATCAGATAAACAATATGCTTCCCTATGCGGAAAAATACGGATTTAATCTTCTGCTTCCGGAGTTTCGCGGAAGTAACCTTGAGGATAACCCCAATTGCACAGATGCCTGCGGTTCACCAAAAGCGAAGCAGGATATAAAGGATGCTGTAGACTATATTTTGGAAAACGAACCTGTGGACCAAGACAATATATTTCTTCTTGGTCTCAGCGGTGGCGGACATATGGCGCTTCTTATGGCAGGCTTCTGCCCCGAATATTTCAAAGCTATAGGCGCATATGTGCCGATTACAGACCTGGAAAAATGGTCAAAGCAGAATCCGAGCTATGGCAGACATGTTGTGGCGTGTTGCAACGGTGATGTAAATGAAATGAAAAGCCGCTCACCTATGAACTATGCAGATATCATTGCAAAGGCAAATCTTAAAATATTTCATGGAAAATTTGACCCGGTTGTTCCTGTGTCGCACAGCCTTGAACTTTATGACCGTATAATGGCGGAGCATCCCGATGCAAGGGTATTTCTCGATATTTTTGACGGCGGTCATGAAATTGATATGGAGCAGGCAATGTATTGGATTTTGTCGCAGTACAAATCCATTAAGAAAACCGAGGTTACAGGTTGAGTAAATTCCATGTGAAGCAACTTTTTTATTTAAAAGCAATTTTTAAATTCAGAATATTGACAAATCCAAAGATTAAAATAAGTATGTGGATAATTACATTCTATCTTGATTTACACATTAAATAATCAATTCTTGCAAAATAAAGAAAAACTCAAAAGAGGTGCATCTTATGAAAAAAACATATGTAACATCAATGCCGGACCGCATCGGTGCGTTTTTAAAGGCAAGCCGTTGCTTTTCTGCTTTGGGCATAAATATTACCCGTGTAAGCTACAACAAGGCGGTGGATTCCCACACATTGTTTATAGACGCGGAGGGCACAAGTCAGCAACTTGAAAAAGCTGATATTGAACTTCAGAAGATAGGCTATCTTCATAATGCAACATCCGGCACGAGTATAGTACTTCTGGAATTCTTTCTTAAGGATGAACCGGGAAGCGTTACCGATGTGCTCACACTCATTGATAAATTCAATTTCAATATTTCATATATAAGCTCTCAGGAAAACGGCACAAGCTATCAGTATTTCAAAATGGGTTTGTATGTGGATGATTCCGAAAAAATAACCCGGTTTCTTAAAGAAGCCGAAGAGCTTTGCAAGGTTCGTGTTATAGACTACAACAGCTCCGAGAGGGTATACGACAACAGTATTTTCTACAACACCTATGTTATGGGTCTGGCGCAGTCCGTAGGACTTGATGCCGACATTGCCAAAGAGCTTCTCGTGCATGTAAACCTTGCTATGCAAACTTTGGATGAGCAGGGGCTTTCGCCTTACAGGACCTTCGACAGCATAAGTAAATTTGCAGAGCTTTTGGGGGCATCTAAGGGAGCAAATTTTGAGCCTCGTATAAGTACCCACCAAATAAGCGAAAATACGGAAATAATACTTATAGAGCCTCCCTGCGGAAGCAACACAATAATAATTAAACATAATGACGAATATCTCTTTACAGACAGCGGATACGCTTGCTATGCAGAGGAAACCTTGAAAATTATAAAAGAGATAATACCACAATTTGACACCATGCATAAGCGCATTTTCTTAACCCACGCAGATGTGGACCATTGCGGACTTTTACCTTATTTTGATGAGATCATAACAAGTCACAAAACGGCTCTTTGTCTTAAAAATGACTATGAAGGAACCAACGGATATCGCGAAGAGAACCCCCTTCATAAGCCATATATCAATATTTGCAAACTTCTCACATCACACCGACCAGTAAGCCCCCATAAAGTTAAACCCCTTTGGGATAACAGGGACAACCTCACCGAACCGCTTACACAAATAGGAATCTTTGATTTCGGCGATTTGCATTTTGAAGTGTATGAGGGCAAAGGGGGTCATCTGCCGGGTGAAATAGTCCTCATTGATTACAAAAATCACATTGCCATAACCGGGGATATTTATATTAATTTACGCGGATTAACCCCGCAACAAGCCGAGTACAATCAGTATGCCCCAATCCTTATGACATCTGTAGACACTGAGCCCGATGTATCTGTAGCAGAACGTAAGGCAATCCTTCAACGGCTTGGTGTAGGCAAGTGGCAGATATTCGGCTCTCACGGATTTAAGAAGGACTATACTGTAAACGCATAATTTGAGGTAAAGAACCCGGCATAAAAGCGGTGACCTATGGCATAATGTTGCAATACATGTACTATTGTGTTTCAAAAACAATGTACTGACGGTCACCCGTTTTTTAAAATGCTTGATTGTGAAAAACATCAGGAAAATATTATCGTGCCAATACTCCTTAAAACTCAAAAAAATTATTGTAATCGGACAAGCTTTGTGGTATAATTAGTCGAATATACATATGGAAGTGATTAAATGATACAGGCAATTTACGAAGTTCAGGAAAATATCCGTATTGCCAAAGATATCTACAAGATGATTCTTCTTGGCGATACCTCGGATATTACAAGACCGGGACAGTTTATTAACCTTCAGCTTGAAGGTAAATTTTTGCGCCGTCCCATATCTGTTTGCGACTATGATGACAAGTCCATTAACATTATCTATAAGGTGGTAGGCGGTGGCACAGAGCAGATGGCACAAATGCTTTCCGGCACAAAGATAGATATACTCATAGGCCTCGGCAACGGCTTTGACACATCAAAGTGCAAAGACAATGCTCTTTTAATAGGCGGCGGCGTGGGTGTACCTCCCATGTACAATCTGGCAAAGTGCCTTATAGCTGAAGGCAAAAAGGTAAGCGTAATTCTTGGCTTCAATTCAAAAGACGATGTGTTCTATGAAGAAGAGTTTAAAAATCTTGGTGCCACAGTATATGTGGCAACTGCCGACGGCTCCTACGGCACAAAGGGCTTTGTAACGGACGTTATGAAGGATTTAACCTACGATTACTTCTTTACCTGCGGTCCCGAGCCTATGTTTAAGGCTATAGAAAAGATTGCAGCTACAAGCGGTCAGTACAGCTTTGAAGAGAGAATGGGTTGTGGTTTTGGTGCTTGTATGGGTTGCAGCTGCAAGACCAAATACGGCAACAAGCGTATATGCAAAGACGGTCCCGTTATGGAAAGGGAGGAGATAATATGGTAGATACAAAAGTTACTTTAAGCGGTGTAGAGCTTGACAATCCCATTATCCCTGCCAGCGGTACCTTTGGCTTTGGTTATGAATTTGCAGAGCTTTACGATATTAATATTTTAGGTTCCTTCTCTTTTAAGGGAACAACCAAAGACCCAAGATTCGGAAATCCCACTCCACGTATTGCAGAGTGCAGAGAGGGTATGATAAACTCCGTGGGACTTCAGAACCCCGGTATAGACAAGGTTATATCCGAGGAACTTCCCAAGCTTAAAAAGTGCTTTAATAAACCCGTAGTAGCGAATATAAGCGGTTTTTCCATTGAAGAATATGCTTATTGCTGCGAAAGGATAGACAAGGAAGAACAGGTTGGTATCATTGAAGTTAATGTAAGCTGTCCCAACGTGCACAACGGCGGTATGAGCTTTGGCACAGACCCCTCCTGCGCGGCGGCGGTTACAAAGGCTGTAAAGGCAGTAACTACCAAACCTGTGTATATTAAATTAAGCCCCAACGTTACAGACATTGTGTCCATTGCAAAGGCTTGCGAGGATGCAGGGGCAGACGGCATAAGCCTTATAAATACTCTTATGGGTATGAGGATAGATTTAAAGACCAAAAAGCCGGTTATTGCCAATAAGATGGGCGGTTTCTCCGGCAGAGCCATTTTCCCTGTGGCGGTAAGAATGGTGTACCAGGTATATGAGGCAGTTAATATTCCCATCATCGGTATGGGCGGTGTGGCTACTGCAGAAGATGTTATAGAAATAATGCTTGCAGGTGCTACCGGTGTTCAGGTTGGTGCGGAAAACCTCATTAATCCCTATGCGGCAAAAGACATAATAGAAGATTTGCCCCGAGTTATGGAAAAGTACGGTATTACAAGTTTAAAAGATATAATCGGAGGTGCTCACTAATGGGTAAAGATGTAATTATTGCTTGCGATTTTCCAAGCAAAGAAGCGACACTTGAATTTTTGGCAAAATTCACAGAAGAAAAGCCTTATGTTAAAATCGGTATGGAGCTCTTTTACGGAGCAGGCCCCGAAATCGTAAGAGAAATCAAGAAGATGGGTCACAAAATATTCTTGGATCTTAAGCTTCATGATATTCCCAATACAGTTAAAAAGGCAATGAGCGTGCTTTCACACTTAGATGTTGATATGTGCAATCTTCATGCTTCCGGCACAGTTGCCATGATGGAAGCTGCCATAGAAGGTCTTACACGTCCCGACGGCACAAGACCTCTCCTTATTGCAGTAACACAGCTTACCTCCACAAGCCAGGAAGCTATGGAAAATGACCTTTTGATTAAGGAAAACATTGCCGATGTTGTTATGCACTACGCTTCCAATGCCAAGAAGGCAGGACTTGACGGTGTTGTTTGCTCACCCCTTGAAGCAGGTGTTGTTCACGACAAATGCGGCAAGGACTTTATTACAGTAACTCCCGGCGTTCGTTTTGCAGACGGCGATGTGGGCGACCAGGTAAGGGTAACCACTCCTGCAAAGGCAAAGGAAATCGGTTCCGATTACATTGTAGTCGGCAGACCCATTACTGCAGCAGAGGATCCTGTGGCGGCATACAGACGTTGCGTAGCAGAATTTGTTGGTTGAGGTGTAAAAATAGCGCAGACCAAAAAAGGAATAATAAAAACTATGGGTTACTGTGGTAACCTGAACAGATAAAACTTAATGCTGTTGCTCTTTAGCGTTGAAATTTTATAAGGTAGAAAAGCCTAAAGGCTTTTCTGAAAAAGGTATTCCTTTTTCTATGTCCAAACCTCACCTCTCGCTGTACCTATGTACAGCTTCGGGTACCCCCTACGGGTTCGGTTTGAACATTCTGCATCAATTTTTCCAACCTCAACCGAAGTCAGCCTCACTTTCAGTGAGGCGGTGCCGGGTGTAAAAATAGCGCAGACCATCTCATCTTTGTCATTCCGAGGCGAAGCCGAGGAATCTCCCTTGCAAGGAAGATTCTTCACTGCGTTCAGAATGACACAGATTCAATAAGGTTTGAACATTCTGCATCGATTTTCCTACCTCGACGGGATTCAGCCACACTTAAAGTGAGGCGGTGCCGGGTGTAAAAATAGCGCAGAACACTTTATCTTGTCATCCTGAGCGAAACGAAGTGTAGTCGAAGGATCTCCAAAGCAAACGAGATTTAAGTAAAAGCGAAGAATCTCCCCTTAAAATACAGATAAAAACAGAAAGGAAGATACACAAATGGAAAGACTTATTGCAAAAGATTTATTATCAATAGGAGCAGTATTTTTAAGACCCGAAGAACCCTTCACATGGGCAAGCGGTATTAAGAGCCCCGTATACTGCGACAACAGACTTACCCTTACAAGCCCCAAGGTAAGAGATGATGTTGAAAACGCTCTTGCAGAAACTATTAAAAGAGAATACCCCGATGTAGAAGTGCTTATGGGTACTTCCACTGCAGGTATTGCACATGCAGCTATTACAGCTCATATTATGGGACTCCCCATGGGCTATGTTCGCGGTTCCTCCAAGGACCACGGCAGAGGCAACCAGATTGAAGGTAAGCTCGAAGCCGGACAGAAGGTTGTAGTTGTAGAGGACCTTATTTCCACAGGCGGTTCCGTTATAGAAGTTGTTAATGTACTCCGCGAAGCAGGCGCAGAGGTTCTCGGTATTGTTTCCATCCATACTTATGGAATGAAGAAAGGTATCGAAAGACTTGAAGCGGCTAACGTTAAAAATGTGAGCCTTACAAACTTTGATGTTGTTGCTGAAGTTGCGGCAGAAACAGGCTACATTAAGGCAGAAGATGTTGAAAAGCTTATTGCTTTCAGAAACAATCCTTCCGACGAAAGCTGGATTACAGCGAAATAAGTGTTTATATTGGCGGCTTGTATTTTCTATAAGCCGCCTTTTTGAAGAGTATTAATTTATCGCTTTGCTTATAAGAGCCTTCTTGTCAAGCAAACACTGATTTAATCGGTAATTGTAGGGGCTGGCGTCCTCGACAGCCCGCAAAACGGGACATCCGGGAGGCTGTCCCCTACAAAATGACATTTAATCATCATTTACTCAATGAAAAGGCTTTTACGAGCAACTTGACAAAGTTTAATTCGTCACTAAACAGAAAGGAAAATGAAAATGAAAATGCAAAATCTTATAGATATTATGGATTTGTCTTTGCAGGAAATAGATGAACTCATAGAAAAAGCAAAAGATATAATTGCAAACCCCGAAAAGTATCAGGAAAAGTGCCGATATAAAAAGCTTGCAACACTTTTCTTTGAACCTTCCACAAGAACACGTCTTAGCTTTGAAGCGGCTATGATGGAGCTTGGCGGAAATGTTCTCGGGTTCTCTGATGCAGGTTCAAGCTCTGCAAAGAAGGGCGAAAGCGTTGCCGATACCGTTGCGGTTGTAGGCGGCTATGCCGACATTATTGCAATGCGCCATCCCAAGGAAGGTGCACCTGTAGTTGCGGCAATGCACACCGATGTGCCCATCATCAATGCAGGTGACGGCGGACACAATCACCCCACACAGACATTAACTGACCTTCTTACCATTAAGATGGAAATGGGAAGGCTCGATAACCTCACCATAGGACTTTGCGGTGACCTTAAGTTCGGAAGAACCGTACATTCTTTAGTTGCGGCAATGTCCCGTTACACAGGAATAAAGTTTGTGCTTATCTCTCCCGAAGAGCTTAAATTACCCAGCTATGTTAAGGAAAGCTACATAAAGAAAAACAACATCCCCTATGAGCAGACAACCTCTCTTGAAGATGTAATGGATAAAATAGATATTCTCTATATGACAAGAGTTCAGAGGGAACGTTTCTTTAACGAAGAAGATTATTTAAGACTTAAAGATACCTACATTTTAGATACCAAAAAGATGGAAAAAGCCAAGGACAATATGATAGTAATGCATCCTCTTCCCAGAGTAAACGAGATTTCCGTGGAGGTAGATGCCGACAAGAGAGCAAGCTATTTCCGTCAGGCAAAATACGGCAAATATATCCGTATGGCGCTTATCTTAAAGCTTCTGGAGGTGGAGTAAATGACAATAGATTCTATTAAAGACGGTGTTGTAATAGACCATATCAAAGCAGGTATGGCAATGAAGATATTTAAGATATTAAATCTTGAAAACTATGATTGCCAGGTTGCTGTTATTATGAACGCATCCAGTAAAAAAATGGGCAAGAAGGATATTATAAAGATTGCCTCCGATGTAAAGATAGATCTGGATGTTCTCGGTTACACCGACCCGGATATTACAATCAATATCATTAAAGACGGTGCACTTTCCGAGAAAAAGCATCTTGAACTTCCAAAGAAAATAGTTGATGTTATTAAATGCAAAAACCCTCGTTGCATTACCACAACAGAGCAGGGTATATCCCACGTGTTTGAACTTAAGGATGAAGAAAAAAGAGTGTACAGATGTATGTACTGTGAAGCAAAAGCTGAATAAACTGATACCCCACTGCAAACAAAAAATTCAGTGGGGTTTTTGTTTTTCTATTCAGTCAAAATTCCACAAACTGTATTTATGTTTTTCCAAAAATAAACATTTGTAACCTTTCAAACTTAAAAAAACTAAGTAAATGATTAAAAAAACAAAACATTTATCGAATAAGTTGTGTTATAATCGTTTTAGGTACAATAGATTTCATTGTTTAAGATATTTTCACGCACACACATCACAAAATTCAATGTGAAAAGAGGAATTAAACATGAAATTAAGACAACTGCTATCGGTTTTCCTTGTGCTTTGTTTAGTTGCGTCTTTTTTTGCTCCTAGCTTTGCATTTGCAGCAAATAAAGATGTTGTTGTAAGTACTATTGTGTATACCTATGGCAACGAAAATGCAACAGAGCTTATAGAAGGAAAAGTTCTTACTTCAACAATAGAACTTATCAGATTTGATTCCAAGCCGGAAGAGAATATGATATATGCTCTTATGCTTTACAATGATAACAAAATTGTCAAAGCGGACACCTGTGTTGTTTCTGTACCTTCGGGCGTTAAGAAGACTTTTAAAACTACGCTTGAGCTTACAAATCTTGAAGACGACTCTTATGTCGTTGCAACACTATGGAACAATGCCTCGGAGATGACTCCCGTGGCTTATTCGTCGTTGTTCCCGAAAGGTACTGCTGATCTTACTTCCATTACAGTAGGTGGTGAACCTATAGAAGGTTTTAAAGCCGAAAAAACAGAATATAACTACAAAATTAAGGATGATTCAAAGGATTTGCCCTACATAAAGGCAACACCTCTTGACGGTTCTTCTACAATAGATATTTCATATCCGGTAGAATTCCCCGGAAGTGCAAGTATTAAAGTGACAACCGCCACAGGGATAAGTAAGGTATATAAGGTTAATTTTGATGCTTCCGCTCCAACAGGCTTTGTAGATAACCTTGTTATGAAAGACAGCATAAATGATGCACCTATTGCCTGGGGCAGTGCCTTTGCTCTTGTAAAAAATGATCTTCAGGTAGGTGATATGTGCTTCTCCGACAGAAGTAACTCAAATATGGTATTTTCCAAAGTGGATGATTCACTTGTTGGAAGTACATATATACAGGGTGCATTAAACTGGCAAAACGGGGGTAGTCTTCCTTATAGTACACTTTGGAAAAATCCTGAAGTCTGTGAGGATTTCTATACATTTGATATTAATCAGGATGCCATTGTCCGCATTATCACTGACTCCACCTCCAAGGCTGATTACCTTACTCAAAACGGATATGAGCATACTGTAAATGATGAAGGTTATCTTGTTGGATTCGCATCCGATACGGTTAAGTTCAATAATATGTATTCCAAAATATACAGAGTCCCCAAAGGCGAGAAAGTCACTGTTAAAATACCTAATGTCAGCGGTGTAACGGCATATACCTTTGTTCAGAGTGTGTGGAATGAACCCGCTTGGGAAGAAGAAATTCAGATGCCTTCCTCTCAGCTTGAAAACCTTATGACAGACGGTAAGGTTATTGAGGGATTTGCATCTTCTAAGTACGAATATAATGTAGAAGTACCCTACGGTGCAGATATTCCGTTTATAACTGCGGTAGCAAAGGATTCCAAGGCTACAGTGGATATATTCCAGGCAACAAGTCTTCCCGGTGCTGCTGTAGTTACCGTAAGTGCTGAGTATGCTGAGGATTCCGTGTATACCATAAACTTTACCGAAGGTGTGCCTGAGTTTGCACAGCTCAAGAATTTATCTGTAGATGGTGTAGCAATAGATGGCTTTTCAAGAGATACATACGAATATACTGTTGAAGTATCCAAAGCAATAGTTGATGCTCCCGTTGTAACTTGGGAGGGTCTTGATGGCGAGGTTACGGCTACCGTTGCAAACCCCACAGAATTTCCCGGAAAAGCTGTTGTTACAACAGAGCGAGATGGCTCTGAAAGCCGCACATATACAATTAACTACATAGTTTCCGGTAACCTTGCAGGTAATGTCAAAATGAAAGAAACCTACAAGGATGCCACAGTTGATTGGCAAGGGAAGGTAGCTGTGTATAAGCAGAACCTTAAGGTTGGTGACCGTTGTTTTTCGGACAGAGCCAACGATACTATGTCGTTCTCTAAAGTTGACGCCGATTTAAAGGGAAAAGACTGGATTCAGGGTGCTTTAAACTGGCAGAACGGTAGCGATGCAGCTTACTGCAAGCTCTGGAAGGATGCCACTTTCTATGATGATTTCTATACTTTTGAAATCTACAGAGGTGCTACGATAAATATTATTACTCAATATGTAAATAAGCAGACAAATCTTACTGCAAATGGTTATAAATACACAAATAATCCTGAGGGATATCTTGTGGGCTATACAAGCGGACCGGTAACATATCCTCACAAATATACAAAGCACTTTGATGTAACAGACGGTGTTGCCATAGTGAAAATACCCAATCTTGGTGCAGGCAGTGCATGTTACGTAGTTATTGATTATGATGACTACGGGTACACTCCCGAACCTGAGCCCGAGGATTACAGAAATCTTGCCGATATACAGATTAACGGTGTTTCAGTGGGTGGATTTGACTCAGAAACTTTGGAATATGAAGTTAAATGCTACAACACATTTAACATCCCCGAAGTAACTGCAGAATTAGCCGATGCCGATAATGCCACAGTCAGCATAACTCAGGCAAGCAAAATCCCCGGCAGTGCAACGGTTAGCGTGGGTTGCGAAGGTTTTGCGGACAAGGTGTATACAATTAATTTTACCATGGATGCACCTCTACAGAATCTTAAGATGAAGGAAACCTACAAGGATGCTACCATAAACTGGGATGGAAAGGTAGCTGTATACAAAACCAATCTTCAGGTGGGCAATCGTTGTTATTCCGACAGATTTACCGATACTATGTCCTTCTCTAAGGTTGACGACAGCCTTAAGGGCAAGGATTGGATTCAGGGCGCTCTTAACTGGGCATACGGCGGAAGCAATGCGTATTGTGTACTCTGGAAGGATACAACTTTCTACGAAGATTTCTATACCTTTGACTTATACAGAGAAGCCAAGGTTATGATTATAACCGATTCTGCATACCGTAAGGAAGCTTTAGAGGCTGACGGGTGGACACATACTCATAGTGATGATGCATATCTCATTGGATATACCTCCGCGGATTTTCCATATTGTGAAATGTTTTCAAAAACATTCATACCCGAGGACGGGCCTGTAACCGTTAAGATACCCAATATGCGCGGGGTTTCCGGTTATACCGTATTGGATTACAATGTAGAACAATAATATATAGTATTTCATGTACTGCTTCATTGATAAAATGGAGCAGTACTTTTTTGTATAAAAATACCAAAACAATAAAAATGACGAAACAAAATTACAGTTTTTGAGTATATTTGTTTATTTTATCAAAAAAGCAAATGTGTTATAATTTCATTGTGTGTGAAAATATCTAAACGTTGATATCTAAAAGTCAAATATTTTTTAAGAAAAAGAGGAATTTGTATGAAAAGATATTTAAAAATCTTGTCTGTAATTGCTCTGGTTTTTGCTATGTCAATAACAGCTTTTGGAGCGGATAACCTAAGTGGTATTACCGTAAATACAAAAGTAGATGATGCAAAGGAAAGCATTACAATTTGCGCTTCCATGGAAGATGTTAAATACGGGGATCTTATAACCGTTGAACTTCTTAAAAAGGATAAGAAAATAGATTCTTTGGCTGACTCGTTAGGTTATACCGGAGAGCAGCTTGTAAGAGACTTTGTAATTTATACTCAGGTTGCATCGGGCGTTAATGTATCTGATGAAAAAAATAATTTTGAAGTAGTTGCCGGCATGAAGGACGAGCCCATGGGTAATTATTTACTTCGTGTTAACGGCAAAGATGTTAAAGAAATATTCCACGTTCCTGCACAAAGGAAAAGGGAACTTATGGCTCTGGCAGAAGAAAGCTGCAAAAAAGACAAACAGCAGGCTATATCGGAACTTGAGGATATGATTACTGCAGAAAAAGCAGAGGACAATCTTGCTGTAATTTTTGTTTCTTATAACGCCGTGGGCAAAGATGTAGACGCCACACTCCTGGCAGAATGTATTTACAATTTGGCTACAGAAGATGAAAAAGCATTTGACAGTATTTCTTTGTTTGGCAGTATTTATTCCCGTGCAGTGAATATTGCCGCACTTGATAGTGGAATCGGTGATGTTGTATCAGACAAAGAAAATTACAGCCTTGATGAAGACTATGTCAAAATATATAACGAACAACTAAGTAATGATCAGAAGAATAGTTTTACAAAAACTGTTTTCAGTGGTAAGAAGTTAACCACTGCTGAGGAAGTTGCCTTAGCTTTTAGGGAAGGTGTAATTGAGGTTTTTGCCAAGGGAATCAATTCCTGGGGCGATGCCAAGATTCTGGTGGAAACCTTCGGTGAAGATATGGGTTTAGATATGAATGATTATGAAAAGCTTTCGGACAAAGATAAACTGTACACATATATAGTTGATCTTAACGCAACAGATATCAGGACTATCTCAGATAATATCAATAAGAAAATCAAAAAACTCCGTGACTCGGAAAAAGAGTCCGGCAAGGGTTCTGGTTCCTCCGGTGGCGGTGGTGGAGGCGGCACAGGTGCCGGCGGATATGTAAATTATGCACCTATAGTTGCTCCGGTAAAAGGATTTAGCGATATGGTGGGTTACGAATGGGCAAATGAAGCCGTAAACTATCTTAGAGATAATAATATCGTAAGCGGTATAGGAAACAATATGTTTGCTCCCGGCAGAGAAATTACTCGTGAAGAGATGCTTGCAATGCTATTAAGAGCATACAATGTAGATACCACCGGTGCAGAAAGTACTAATTTTGAAGATGTGGATGCTTCTGCATGGTATGCACCATATATATCAAAAGCATATGAAATAGGTGTAGTCAAAGGTTTAAGCGATACCGAGTTTGGTATCGGAAGATACATCACAAGAGAAGAAGTTGCTGTTATGGCTGACCGTATAGCATCACTTTATGGAAAGACTTTTATACCTGCAACAGAAGTCTTTGCAGATGATGATAACATTTCTCCCTGGGCAAAGGATTCCGTATATTCCCTTAAAGGTTCCGGTATTATCAGCGGTATGGGTGACGGCACTTTTGCTCCCAAGGCAAATTGCAACAGAAGTCAGGCAGCACAGATTATATATGTTTTAATTAAAAAATAAGAAAGGATGAGGAAATAAATGAAGAGTATATCACGTGTTCTGGCACTAATTATTGCAGTTTCCATGCTTTTTGCTTGTGTCCTTGTCCATGCTGAAGAAGCTTCGTATACTGTATACGGCATAGAGGAAAACGGTCTTATTACAGCACTTGATATTGCCGGGTATACAGCGGAAGATTTAAATAATACTATTTCCAGAGGTGAATTCTATAAGCTTCTCTGCAAAGCAAATGGTTATCCGGAAACACTTACCGAAGAAACTGTATTCAGTGATCTTAATGCAGGAGCAGAGTATGAAGGATGGACCAAAACACTTTACAAGATAGGAATTATAGCTCCCGGAAGCGACGGCAAGGTTCGTGTAAATGAGTCTATTTCTTCTAAAGAAGCAGTTGCTCTTATTGTAAAGACTTTGGGATATGGTCCTAAGGCAGATTCTATGGGAGGATATCCTGCGGGTTATATCACAGTAGCAAATCAGGCAGATATTTCAGACGGTGCAGAAGAATTTATGAGTTCTTCCGCCATTACAAAAGGTCAGGCGGTACTTCTATTGTACAATGCACTGCATGCGGATATAATGGTTCAGAGCTATACCTCCGGTTCTGAGGAAAGTGAGTACAAGGTTGAACCGGGTACAACACTTCTTTCCACGGCTTTTGGAATTTCGATAGCTGAGGGTGTTGTGGAAGTTGATATGTCAAAACTCATAGGTGACAACGACGTTCTTCCTTTTCATATTGAAGTGGATGGCCTTTCTCTGGAATCCAGAGCGATAGAAGATCCGTACAGTTACCTTGGTTACAACGTGAAAGCTTATTATGTATCTCCAAGGCATGGAGAAGATAAGGTTATTTATCTTGAACCAACAACAGACAATGAGGAAATTATCATTGATGTAGAAGATATAACAGATATTGAAAATACATGTATAAGAGCTTATACAACAGATGGAAAAAAGATTAAAAAATACAATTGCAAGAAGGGTATAGCAGTTATCTATAACGGTACCGCAACAGGTCAGGCACTTACCGATGGATTGCACGAAGGGAAATCCGGAACATTAAAACTTCTGGATAACACCGGAGACGGCAAATATGATGTTGCATTTCTTGATGTGTACAAAAATATAGTTGTGGATCATTTTGACCCTGCAAACAGTATTGTATACTTTAAGGAAAACGGTGTCATTACTTCATTGGTACTGGACAATACCACAGATGAACCTTACGTTGTTTTGTATAACGAAGAGGGTTTGGAAGTAGAAGCGGAAGAAGTTGTAAAGAATGCAGTTTTATCTGTTTATGACGAAACAAAGGATTCCGCACATATATACAGAAGAGCCTACATAAGCACCAAAGTTATATCCGGAGAAATTGATGAGCTTGAAGACGATGAATACATTACAGTATCCGGTCAGCGGTACGAGTTGAGCAAAGAAGTCTCAGAACGTTCAGGTGATTTATTAAAACCCGGTGCGAATCTGACTCTCCGCCTGGATGTTAAAGGTAAAGTTGTGGATGCAGTTGCAAGCGAAGCAGTTAAAGCCAATTACGGTTTTATTGCTGTTGCAGATACCGAGGGCGCAATTGAGCAGACCCTTTCCTTCCTTATCTACACAACAAACGGAGAACTTGTTCGTTATCCTTGTGCCTCAAATGTTAAGGTTGACGGTGTGAGATATAAAGCTACCGATGAATCACTTTTGAAACAACTTGAAACAGCAGCCGCAAGATTCTATCAAGGCGCAGCACCTTCCGGTACAAGATGTTCTGTTGTGCTATATACCATAAACAGTAACGGAAAAATCACTTCCATAGATACAATCATGCAGGATTCAGCAAATCTCGCAACAAGAGAAACCCCCAAAACTAATGGTAATACTCTTTACGGTGTGTACGAAAGTGCACCTTACTTCAGACGGTATTCCAATTACTTTATACTTGGACCGAGAGTTTGTCTCAATGCAAATACAATGATGCTCCGCTATCCTGTAATTACATCTGAGAATCCTGAAGTTGTATTTGATACGGATGAATATACCTATGTTAAATTCACTTCCAATGTGATGCATGATACTACCGTTTCTGAAGGTGCATGGGCATTCTTTAATTCCGATGAAGAGTTAACATCCTCTTTTGTAGCGGCTCCTGTAGGCATTGGTGGTACAGGCTCCTCTGAAGGCAAGATTGTCCTTAGCGAAAGCATGAGGGGCGTTACAAATCTTGCTGTTGTTACCGGAGTGTCTAAGATGATAGATGCAAGAGGTGACGGTGAAGAAATAGATGCTGTTACCCTGCTTACCGTAAACGGTAATGTAAAGCTTTCCTTTAAGAACGGTTCTGTATTTGCCGGTGCTCCCGACCCTGTAGCAGACGAAAACGGAAATGTTCCTTCCAAAATTGAAGGCTTCCACAGCACACAGCTTTCTGCCTCCGACCTTAAGGTAGGGGATATTGTGCGCTATGAGCTGGATCATAAAGGCTATGTGGGTAAGTTTAAATTCTATATGAGACCTTCCATAGAAAACGGAACAGTATACCCAAATACAGGCAGCCATGGTTCAACACCGGCATTCAGAAAGGGGTACGTATTCACAACCTTAAACGGAGCAATATTTGTATACTACAACAATAACTTTAACGGAAATTGGGAGCATGATGAACCAATTTTGGAAAATGTAACTATTGAAGATTGTGAATATCTCTATTACGCTACGGCAACATGCAAATCTATGCGTTATGACGACAGCGAAAAAGATGAATTCAAAGTGTCTTCTATTGAGAACAATGAACTTAAAGGCTACAAAGAAACAGGCAGTGAGGCTTCATTTGTATATGTACACACATATGCAGGTGAACCCAAAACAATTGTAGAGATTATCCGATAAACCCTTTAAGTTTACTACGATAGGAGGAATAATAATGAAAAAGATTTTGTCACTTCTTTTGGCTTTTGCATTGGTGCTTTCATTCTTCACTATAGCAAATGCAGAGCCTATGAGAAAAGACCCCAAAGCGGTCGTAAAGAAAAGCGGCCCTGTGCGCAGTGCAACAACCGATGCTTTGTTTGAGGATTTTACCGAAGTTGATAAAGGTAAGCTCCCCAAAACTGTAATACCAGGAGCAACCAATGTATATACCGAGCAGTATGAGGTACTTCCCGGTTATACCAAAAACTGCCTTGTACTTGATGACATTTCCTTTGATAAGAGATATAGCGGCGTTGATGCTACCATAAACTTTCCTGCACAGAAAGGTATAACCGAAATAACAGTACGCTATAAGTACTTAAAACCTGATGAGTGTACACATTGTTCTTTTGTTATCGGCTTAAACAGCGGTAAGGGGCTTATTTCTCGTGTGGCTGTAGCATCTTCCGACGGAAGAACTCGTTTTAACTACGGTTACGAGGACGAAGCACTGATGGAGGGAGTAATAATCAATCACGATGCATGGTACACTCTCACATACATAATAGATTTCAATCCCGAAAATGAAGGAGCTCATATAGATGCCACCTTGTGGAATGAAACAACCGGAAACCGAAATGTATTGCTCCAGAGAGGATATTGTGATAGTAGTGTTAGTCATAAGAATATCAATAGTGTGGCTTTGCAAACCTCTATGTATGGTGGTAAGTATGTAATTGACTATGTAAGAGTTCGTAGTGTTAAAACAACTCTTGCAAATTCAGGGAAAGATCCTTACGCAGATATCATTAAGGGCGTACCTCAGAAAAAGATTCCAATACCTGTAAGTCACCCGGTAAAGAACAAACTCAACATTACCTTAAACGGGGTATATAAATACACATCAAAGAAGCCTTACGTGGCACATGGCGGAAGTGTAATGATTACTGCAAAGAATTTTGCCGAGATATTTAATTTGGGCTATTCCAGGAAGAATGGTGAACATATCATTACATCCGGTGGCACAAAGATAGTGCTAGGCGAAAATGAAGGTGCAATAAGTGTTAATGGAGCAGAGGTTAGCTTGAATGATGCTACGATAGTCAGCGGAAATCAGCTCTACGTACCCCTTGATGCACTTTGCAGAGCTATCGGTGCCGATATGAGCTATGATGTAAATACAAATACAGCATTAATTACGAAAGGGGGAAATAACTGATGTTAAAGAGAATATTAAGCATTATACTTGTATTGTGTATGCTTTTAACAATGTCGGTAACTGCCTTGGCATCCAAAGCAGATGGCAGAATAGTACCATATCCCCACTATGATTATAATAATCCAAATATATATGACCAAGGTTGGACAGATGCAGGATTTGAATTCTATGTACCTGCTACAATGCTTTCTCCTCATACTCCCTTCAGACCGGAGCAAATGTATGTAAGTGAGCAGAATCCACCGGATTTTATGTGGCCAAATAACGACAAAGCAGATTACTATGATCTTATAGTTTGCTCCGATGAGAATCTTGAAAACATAGTATATAAAAAGGAAAAGATTCCAACAAACTTTTATAACTTTGAACACACATTTGAAACAGGCGTAAACTACTGGTGGTCTGTAAGATTTAACGAAAACGGCAAAGATGGCGGATGGTCTGATTCCAGACGTTTCAGGATTCAGCCCGATGCCTATGAATTTACTGTTCCCGATCTTGATACTCTTATGTCAAGAATTCCCAAGGAACACCCCAGAGTATATACAACCAAGGCAGAACTTGAAAATTTCCGAACGCTTGCAGACAGTGATTCCAATGCGGCTGCAATTAAGAAGTTTTATGTTGAATTTGCAGAAGCAGAAATACAGAAGGAATTGAACATTCCCGATAACATTCCCGATCTTACACCTGAAGAAAAGCTTGCAGATCCTGCATGGGGCAATAAGATTTGGCAAAGAGCTGCCGATGCATATTCCCCTGCCATAAAACTTGCATTTGCATATCTTCTCACAGGCGATGAGCGCTATGCAAGACGTGCTATAGATGTTATGGTAGCCTGCAGTAAGTGGGATACCTATGGTGCCACAAGCTATAAGAATCAGGACCAGATTCATAGAGAAATTATGTTGAATTTTGCAGTTGGTATAGACTGGTGCTGGGATGTGGCAACCGAAAGCGAAAGAAAAACCATAATAGACCATGTGCTTAAGCGCATGGACGATATGGAATACCTTGTGGGTCAGATACGTAAGATACCCTATGATTCCCATGGTTGGACAGCCTACGGTTATATTGGTGTTGCAGGTGTTGCTTTGTATGGTGAAACTCCCAGAGCAGAAAAATGGCTTAAGGAGATTATTCCATCGTATATTGCTTTCTTGCCACCTTGGAGTAACCAGGACGGCGGATGGGGGCAGGGTACCTCTTACTGGAAGTATTCCAGCCAGACTAATCGTGACCCTATGGATGTATTTAAACGAGCAGGTATTATAGATCTTTATCAGAAGACCTGGCAGAAGAATGAATACCTTTGGGCACTCTATGCAGCATCTCCTACATCATACGGTACATTTGGTGACCAGTCTACAGATAACAATATTCAGGGTCCATACAGTCAGTATTATCATGAGCTTCTTTACGGTATAGCTGCTAATGTGGATGACCCGGAAATCGCAGGTGTTTCCAGATGGCTTGCGGATCACTATGGTTATAATAACAACGAAATGCAGATGTATCTTAATACCGAAGGTGCCAAGGTTGATACTATAGTTCCTGTAGATTATCCGCTTTCTCATGAATTCAGTGATATAGGTTGGGTAGTAATGACTGATGACCTTGTTTCTAAGGATAAGATTCAGCTTACAATGAAATCTTCTTTCTTTGGTTCATTTAACCATTCTCACCCTGATCAGAATTCGTTTATAATTCAGGCATATGGTGAGGAACTTGCAACCAAAAGCGGTTATTATGATGCATACCACACAGCTCATGATTCTGGTTTTACAAGAAAAACAGGTGCACACAACACTATAACAGTTGCAACCAACAAGGGTCAGAAGGATGACTCTGTTACTGCAAAAGGTGCTATAACGGCATTTTTAAACCATACAGACTTTGACCTGGCAACAGGCGATGCTTCAATGGCGTATCCGTTAACCTTAGATTATGCAGAAAGACATATCATCTACATACGTCCCGATATTTTTGTGGTTATAGACGACCTTGATTCTTATGAAGAAAAAGAAGAAAAATACGAATGGTGGCTCAATTCCGAAGTGGATATGGAAGTCTACGATGGTGGAGAACTTGCCGGATGCAGAATGACAAACGGTGCTGCAATTCTTGACACTATGGTTCAGTATCCCAAGGATATAACCACTTACTACAACAATACCTTTGCTTTGTCGGATATGATAACAATTAATCCCACAGGTTCCTTTGCAAGCTCTCCCGTACAACGTAGAGTATGGTTTGAGACTGAGCCTCTTGATGAAACCAAGATGATAGTAACCATGGATGTTCACAGGGCAGGAACTCAGGCACGATATGTTGATACACAGTATTTTGACGAATATGTCAAGATGACGTTTGAAGACGGTACAGTACTATATGTAAATACCAATGCCGACGAAAGTAAACAGGTTGTTGCTGGCAATATTACCTTCACCGGTGCAGCTGTTGCCTACAGAGATGAAAGTATAATGCTTGTGTCCGGTACATATCTCAAAGAGGGAGATACCGAGCTCATCAAGTGCGATGAAATTGCCTCTGTTGTTGTTGGCAGAGATGAAATTGGAATTTCCACGATTGTTGATAATGTAATAAGTATAAATTCAAAATCCGATTACATCAATGGAATAAGCGATGTACGTGACGATAAGGGTAACCTTATGTCTTCCGCATGGGGCATTGAGATTGCAAATAACGGCGAATTTGCCGAATTTAAGTGTCAGGCAGATAACTACTCTCTGTTAGCAAACGGAAAGGAAATTGTAACGGATACATCCGTTGCGGCGAATGTTACTGTAATGGTAGATGGTGTCGAAAGTGCAAATACCGAAATAAGCGGTTACACCAGGCGTGACGGTACATCTCTTTATACCGGCAAGGTTACGGTACCCTACGGTAAATATGAAGTTGTAACTATTCCGGAAGGTGCAAGCTATGGCGGATATGTGGAAGGACAGACAACATACCTTGACAGTGTGGATGTAACCACAACAAACGCTCAAAACGTAATTGAATTACGTTCTGTATCCAGCGTTGTTGCAGGCATTAAAGGCCAGGGTGGCGGTGTAACCGTTGATGAACTAAAAGATAAACTTGCAGTAATGGTTGAGGCGGAAGATGCTACGGAGTTTCCTCAAGGAGCTGCTATTTACTCCACAAGAGCCTTCTTGTCAAACGGTAAAGGTGTTCAGCTTCACAACACAGTGGGAGAGAGCGCTTACTATACCCTCAATGTCAAAGAAGCAGGTTACTATGATATTGCTGTTAAGTACGTTGCATGGGAAAAGGAAATTACTGAAAGAGGTTTTGCAATAAACGGTTCAAATTATGTTTTGGCATTGCCTCAGACAGTAGATTATGGTGCTCTTCCCGAAAATTGGAAATATGTAATTGGTGATAATAACATATACCTTGAACCCGGTAGCTATGTGCTTGCCGTAGAAGCAATGGAGGGTATGTGGAACTATGATTACCTTGGACTTGTAAAGCGATAAGATTATGCTGTTTTAATTTGTTTGCGGCAAATTAAAATAGATAAAATCCTTATCGAACCCCCTCTTTTCAAATTATCATATTTTTGACAAATCAGTAAAATATTTCTTTCTCATTTCGATATGATATCTTTCGATGAGGATTTTGATGTCGGGCAGGATCGATAATAATTATTAGTTTTCGGTCCTGCTTTCGGCATATTGGAGGCGATAATATGAACAGAATTTTCAGAATAACACTTAATTTTATGATGAGCTTATTTTTAAGTGTTGATGCTTTGGCATCATATGTAACCGTATACGAAGAAACAAAACTTGATGATGCCCGTATACGTATTGACACATATTCCTATGTAAATTATGAAGATGGCAACTTAAATTTGATTACCGCTGTACAAGAATCCGAGGGTATGACCGTATCTCAGTATGATATTGATACCGGAAATAACGCCTCATATCTTAAAACTTCTGTTATAAAAAACAATGACAATAACGTAAAAACTTTTTTGTGGACAGACTCTATGACACCGTTGTCAAAAGCACAGACCCCGGGTAGGGGAGAATTATACTCTGATGATATTACCATAAAACTAAATGATAAAAATTTATTTGAATATTTACCCGATGCCTCTTTAGAGCTTGGTGGGGAGTATACCATCAATTTGTGCGAAAATAATTTTGAATATTTTCCTGAAGTACAGGTTAATATAGATAACTCTGATTTTATATCCGATGTTGAAACGGATGTTAACGGATTAAAACAGATAATAAAGTTCTATTATGCAACAAGAATAAACGAAAACAAGTCACAGGCTTTTTCCGGATATACTCTTAACTATGAAAGATACTCAAGACCGCTTGCAGGTGAAATTACAATAAATTATGTTAATGAAAATCCAAAAGATTTTGCTTTCAAGGGCAAGAAAGATCTTTTTGAAACTACAGACAATGTTCATTACAAGAACAAGGGTCTTAAAGGTCTTGAACTGTGTACAATTCCCGGTAACAGTCAGTATTCTGTTGCAGACGGACTTACACACGGTACGGTTTACAACACTTTGCCCTTGAAAAGTGATTTAGGTGAGCCCATTGTAGGCAAATTTCCTGCATATACAGTTTACTCCAGACGTTCAGGTTTAGGAGATACTTCACTTGGGGTGAGTCCGCAGTCCGTGGCAACAGGTTCAGTGGTAAGCTATCCCGATGGTATGGGGCTTGATGACAGCGAAACTCTTTTTATAGGTCCTTCCATATGGAGCGATGGCGCAAGGGTAACTTCAAGTAATGCTTCAATTCATTCCGATGCTATGACTTATGCAGATTTATATATTAAGTATAATGTAGATTTGTATAAGTTCACTTTAAACAAAGATTGCGAAGTAATGGTTTTTGCTACCGAAGAACATACAGGTTACGAAGCTTCCGATAAGTGGAGAAAGTTTGTGCTTGATAACGAAGATGCAATTACTGTTGTCAGAATGAACAATTCTCACGATAAGTATAGATATGTTTACACCGGTTTATTCAAAAAGGGTGATGAAGTTACAATAACAACACCTGGTAATACAGCAATGCTTATGACTTTTGTAAAGCCTATGCCAAATTCGGAAGCTCCAATGCTTTCTTCCATTAGCGTAGATGGAATACCTTTAAATAATTTTAATCCCAAGGTGCATGAATATACTTATGGAGTAAGCTCTGATAATATAAAGTGCCCCGAAATTTATGCTGAGTCTGCAATACCCGGTCAAAAGGTGACTGTTGAGAATCCTAAATATTTTCCCGGTACTGCTTATGTAAAAGTTGTCAACAAATACGGTATGGAAACGGTATATACCATAACTTATTACGAAAAGGATAACACAGGCATTATTAAGGATTTAAACAAAGTTGCCGCAAAAAAATATGATTCTCTTACAATTAATAACAAAAGAACGACCGGTGATTATGCAAGCAAAACATTTACTGATCTGGATATGTCTGCTCTTACATGGCAATATGCTATAGATGTAAAGAAAACCGATGATGTGTACAACAGCAATACAAATGAGTCGAAACTATCTGTATTTACAGACAGAAACGGACTCCCGGGTGGTGCCAACGCCAACGGAAATCCCGATTGGGGAGCAATTCTTTCGTTAGATGGTATTGACATTTCCAAAGGGGAAATGGTTCGTGCAAGCTGGGATATGACGAATCGTGCAGGTTACTATATGAACACCAACTCCACCGTGTATTCACAGACACCGACTCTTGCAGATATATGGAAATACCCCGGCAGTTTTGGTGTGGACTTTTATTCATTTGGTCTTTCCAGAAAATCAATGGTGTATATTATATCCCAAGCAGATATTTCTTCCTGGGCAAGATTTGCAGGATTTAAAAGAGTGGAAGGTGCATCTGCTACAGTAAAGGGACCATCTGATGGCACTATAGTACTGGGGTATGTATATGCGAGAATTCTGGATAAGGATTCTGTAGTTATGGTAAAGAGTCCCGGAACAGCTTCTGTGTGTATGGCAGTTGTAAAGCCAATGTATGACTATGAAGGTGATTACGAATTGCAGGAACCTGTAAGGGGAGCTTTTACTGATGTGCTGTTTGAAGATTTTACTCTGGTAGAAGAAGGAACCCTTCCCGAAGGAGTAGTATCTGCACAGGACTATGTATATACAGAAAAGCATGAGGTGCTGCCCGGCTACACTAAAAATTGTCTCATTCTTGATGACCAAAGTTATGATTCCAAGTACAATGGCGTGTACGCAGGGCTTGATTTTGAACCTCAGGAAGGTATTACCGAGGTTACCGTAAGATATAAGTACTTAAAGCCCGAAGAGTGTCCTTATGCTTCTGTAGTTTTTGGGTTTAAAAGTTCTTTGGGAGAGCTTTCCCGCACTGTGGTGGCATCTTCAAACGGAAAAACCATGTTTAACTATGGATACAATGATGAAAGTTCTCTGGAAAATGCAATCCTTTCGGATAACAGTTGGTATACTTTAAGATATATTATCAATTTCAACTCCGAAAACAATGCCCACATAGATGTTGTACTGACAAATGAGGGCAAGCAGACCACCAACGTAATTTACGGAGCAGATTTTGAAGACGGACTTGACCACAGTGATTTAACCGGTTTTGTAGCATCAACTTCGGTATACGGTGGTAAGTTTGTATTTGACTATATCCGCGTACGACAAGTAGAAAAGACTCTCTTTGAATCGGGAGAAGACCCCTATGCCAATATAAAAAAGGGTACCGAGCAGATAAAGATACCCACTCCAAAATCCCACGCCGTAGAGGGTAAGCTCAACATTATTCTTGACGGAAATTACAAATACACTACCAAAAACCCATATGTGGCAGAAAACGGAAGTATTATGATTACTGCCAAAAATTTAGCAGAAATTTTCAATTTTAATTACTATCATAATGGTAATGAGTTTGTTATATCAAGTGATGAGGAAATATTTACATATACTGCAAACTCTGATATATTGCAAACAAACACAGCTTTAATAAATCTAAAGGACAAAACGGTACCTTCGGATAATCAACTTTATGTCCCTGCCAATGAGTTTTTAAGCCGGACAGTCAAGGATGCTGTGCTTGATACCAAAACCAATACACTTATTATTACATCTCGATAATATAGTGAGGTATTTTTATGGGTATAATGATAAACGAAGACTGCAATCATTTTCTCGCATCCAGACTTAATATAATAGAAAGTGTGGACGAAGAGTATTTAAAAGGCTTCATAGACCAATATGCCGATACCCTTGTTACGGACTTTATAATGAATACCTCGGCAACTTTAAGCTTTGTTCCTTCAAAAACCAGACAGTTTTCCGGGGATAAATATCTTGCTAAAACAGAAATGGGGAAGGCTGTAGACTACACAGCTACATGGCAAAGAGCGTGCTACCACCTTTGGTACGAAAAAAAGTTGGACATGTACCAAATCTGGATTGATCGTTGCCGTGAAAAGGGCATCAATCCATGGATTACATTTCGTATGAATGATGCGGAGCTTTTTAATATGCCCAATCTCATATTGAGCGATTATTACTATGAGCATGCTTTTGATTATGCCCGTGTACGCCATAGAGAGCCCCGTGACCCTGTGGAAATGTGCCGTGATTACGAAATCGAAGATTTCAGGAATTATCAGCTCCATCACATAGAAGAACTTGTAAACCGCTATGATGTGTATGGAGTAGAACTGGATTTTCAAAGAGAAATATTCTGCTTTGCCATAGGTAAAGAGTGGGATAACTCCGGGTTAATGTTGGATTTTGTATCAAAGGTAAGACAAATAGTAAATAAAGCAGGTGAGAGATATTCTCACAACATAAAACTTTCCATCCGTTGTCACGCAAATCCCGAAGACTCTCTGGAACTTGGATTTGACATTGGTGAAATGGCAAAGAGAGGGCTTATAGATATGATAGTACCCTCACCAAACTGGCTTACCTGCGACAATTCCATGCCTCTTAAGCTTTGGCGACAGCTTGTGGAGCCTTATGGTGTAAAGGTCGTGCCTTGCCTTGAAAGGCACCTGAACTCATGTAAGGATTATTATGAAGTTATAAACAAAGAAGTCAACATCAAAGGCTTAAGAAAGCACAGTTGGGAAACTCTCTGCGCAAGTGCAGTAAATGTGCTGAGTCAGACAGATGGTGATATATATCTTTTTAACCATATGGATCTTCCCGAAACCATGGAAGCAAGACCGGGACTGCCTTCATATACATATGAGGAGTATCAAAGGGTTCTTAACAATTTATCAAGCCTTGAAAAACTTGTAAATCTTCCCAGGCGTCATATAGTAACCTATAACGATACAACGCTGCCATGGAAGAATCCAAATGGTATTTTACCTGTATCTTTTGATAGTAAGTCCGAAATTAGATATATTAAAATTGATACGGGAATTATACCTTATGGTGCAAAGTGCACACTTCGCTTGGGTATAAATAAAGATGCCGATTTAAAAGTATATGTAAACAGCAGGGAATGTGAATATATGGGTAAATGCGAATGTGAAGAACCCATACTTACCGAAAGTGTACTCTATGTATATGAAATCCCCTTTGAAGCAATGCAAAAGCAGACTCAGGTCGCAGAGATTATTGCTTCCGACATGGTAATAGATTACGCGGATATATGCGTTAATTACAAGTGAATTTTGAGGAGATAATGTTATGATAACAATTGACACCGAAAAATTAAGAGATTTAATTAAAGCTTTCTATAATCTTACGGGAATTAAAGTTGCCATATACGATAACGACTTTAACAAGATTTTGACTTTCCCGGAATCTGATGCGCCTTTTTGTGCCATAATGTCGGCAGATGAAAACCTGTGCGAAAAATGTGACCAAAGTTCCGAGAGGATGTGCCGTAAATGCACCGAAGAAAATACAGTCATAGTAGAAACCTGCCACGCAGGGCTTACAGAGGTTGTGTCGCCTCTGACCGACGGAATATCAGTTATAGGCTACATTATGTTCGGTCAGATTACCAATGTAGGTGACAAAGAAGCATTATTTGAATTTGTAAGCAAAAAGTGTCAAGACTACGGCATTAGCCCCGACAAGCTTAAATACGGACTGAAAAAGACATTATATTATTCCGACACACAGATAGAGGATGCCTCCAAAATTCTTGAAGCTCTTGCCGGATATATAGTGCTTAGCAAACTTGCATACCCTGCAGAAGATAATGTAGGCAGAGGTATAGTGGAGTACATTAAGGATAATCTTTCGGAGGACTTGTCTGTAAAGAGGCTTTGCAAAAAGTTTTATCTTTCTAAAACAGAAATATACAAAATTATGAAGACTTATATGCCCGACGGTATTGCAGATTTTATAAAGAACGAAAGAATTGAAAAAGCCGCAAGGCTCTTAAAGCAAACCAATATGACCAGTGTGCAAATATCTGAGGCTATTGGATTTACCGATGTAAACTACTTTTTGAGAGTGTTTAAAAAAGCTAAAGGAATGTCTGCCGGACAATACAGGAAAAACAGTAAAAACACGTAAACAAATTTACTTTTTTTGTGTACGGATGCTCATTTTTTTGAACATAGTGATGTGATATAATTTATATGTATTAAATATTTTGTTTACAATGTACAGATTGCTTCAAACCGTATACGAAGTAAAATGTACGTAAAAAATAATAATTAATATGCTGATTTGTTCTGCTTGGGTGCGCAGTGAGTAACCCGAAAACAGTAGCGTTAAAATAACAAATAACCGTATATTGTTTTAATGTCTGCTAAAACATTAAGAGGTGAATTTTAATGAAAATCAAAAAAATCTTATCCCTTGCAATAGTATGTGCCTTGGTGCTTTCCAGCATGCTTTTTGTACCTGCGGAAGCTTCAACCGGTGTAGTTGAAGAGACAGTCGATATAGTGTATGTAACTACTCACACAACCTGTACTGATGACGGAACGGGTAAGTGGACATTAACTGATGGCAGAAACGATTTAAATAGCTATGGTTATTACGGTTTTCGCTTTGAATCAAGTGATGTTGATGTTGATGTACCTTATGATGCTGCTAAGGATGATTATACAAAGGATTCTGTTGTAAGATATTCCGCACAGATAACACCTGCAATGGCAATGGGTGCGGTAAATTTATATGTTGAGTACAAAAAGAATGGCACTCAGGTTTTAAAGGAAATGCCCTTTACAAATTTAAAGCCTGCAGCAGGCCAGACATTCAATGTGGATTTTGTATACGATTCCAACACCACAACCGCATACTGGTATTATAACAAATTGCTTGTTGATACCCTTGATTTAAGTGATGGTGCAAACAAAATAGATCCTATTGAGTTTCTTTGCCCATACATTCTTATTCGTGTTGCCACTAATAAAGACCAGACCCAGGGAACAAAGATTGCAGAGGTAAAAAATGTTACAAGACACAAATATCCTGAAGGGACCACTGCTTCCTATGCTTATGCAGATATTGCTGATATAACACCTTCTGTTACACCTGTTACGGTTGGCAGACAACTCAGCAACACAAGTTTTTTGGATAATGGAAATGGAAGTTATGTTTTTGGTGCTGCAACAGATTCGTCTAATTGCGGATTTTATATTGATACAACAGATATGAACATAGATATAAACTATGTTCCCGGAAAAGCTTCCTACAGCAATGATACCATTACCAGATATTCTTTTGAAGTGACACCTTCGGTAAATATTACAAAAACTGCTTTCTGTACATACTTCAAAAGAAACGGAGCACAAGACCACAATTACTCAACAAAGAGTATTGCTCTTTCTGCAGGCAAAACGTACAAATTTGATTTGATTTACGATTCAAACACAGCTACAGAATATTGGTATGTTGATAAAAATATGGTTTATACCACTAACTTTGCTTCTGGTGCAGATAATGTAAATCCAATTGAGATACTTTATCCCACAGTTATCTTTACTCTGGCAAGCAACCTTGCGGCAGGAAATAACTGTGCTACCGTAAGTAATGTCAATAAACACATTTATGCTCCCGGAACCACATATGCAGATATTGATGCAGAGATTACCTATGTTCAACCGGTTACTTCATATATACCGTCTTTTAAAGACCGCAACAATAGTATAATTGCTACAAACGGTGATATGACCACAGTTTCTTTAGCTTCGGCATTTTCAGATGGGAGTTCGGCGCAATGCTTTGTGGAATTGCCTGTGGCTGTAAATGTAGCGACACCCACCTACAAGTATGTTTCCGTATCTGCAGATGTAAGCGCAAACAATGACAAAGTGGAATATCTTTTTGCCTACACCATGGATAAAAATTATAGTGAAAAGAAGCTCATAATGCCCGAAAACACCTTATCTATAGTTCCGGGTATAAAGCATAACCTTGATTTTATTGTGGACGTTGTTAACAAAAAGGGTTATTTTTATCTAAACAATTCTCTGTACTCCGGCATAGATATTGAATTGGATAAGATTTCTGAACTGCTTTTTGAAACATATATAAGAGATGAAAGCGGCGAGGCAGGTTCTGTAACTCTTACATTTGATAATTGCAATGTAACATACTATACACCGGATGCAACCGAAACATTAGATGCAGTGCGTGCTAAAGTTCTTGAATCTGATGCTTATCCTCTTGACTTTGTAAACGCTTACTGGTACAACGGTAAAGGAAAGTATGGACGATTTGTTAACTTAAAGACAATTCAGGCAATTCCTTCGGATTACAGAGTTTATGTTGGATTGTACGAGGTTGCAGAAGATGGCTCAGAAACTTTTGTTAAGGCTATTGAGTTTACCGGTGAGGGTACAGTAGATTCCTGCGGTGTACATACATATTCAAACTCGGCTGCTCTCCCTGTATTCAATAAGGCAAAGGTCTTTGTATGGGAGTCAAATATTGATCCTTTAATGAAAGCTATTGATCTTCCTTATTACTGGAGATGATACGTAGATGTATTCTTAGGTAGGTGCATCATGGTATTTGTTGCTGAGTAAATAGCAGTCAGCTTAATTAGGGTTGCATACTTGCAACCCCAATTAGTTGACAATGCGTATTTTTTGTTATACATTCGTAGTGAACATTTAATGAAAAGGAAGTAGTAACATGAAAAAAATATATTTAAGTGAAGTTGTAAGCTTAGACAGCAATGTTTTTACCGGTGGCGGTACCGATGTTACAGACGAAATCCAGGCAATTCTTGACACCGCACCGTCTTATGGCGATGGCGGACTTCACATTGTGCTGGACGGTGCTGCACTTGTCCGTGGTCTTAAGCTTCATTCCAACACAACCATAGAATGCCCCAATAAAGATTGCGGATTATTCCTAAAAGACCATACCGACAGACCAATTCTTTCCAACTACGATTGGAGTCTGTACACCATAAAAAGCCGTAATATAACAATAAAAGGCGGAACCTTCAACCACAACTGCACCAAGCAGGCGTGGTTTGTGGATACCAAGACTTACCCATGGCCCGATGACTTCAATCCTCCCGAATGGATAGAGGAAATCGAAAGACACTTTGTGTTCCTTTTTGAATTCTACGGCGTGGAAAATTTCCTTTGCGACGATGTTACCTTCCGTAATATGCGCGGTTATGCTCTTTCCCTTGGCAATTTTATTAATGCTCGCATTGAAAACTGTGAGCTCAAAATTGTGGATTATGTTAAACCCTCCAATCAGGACGGTTATCACATTTTTGGACCCGGTAAGCACCTCATTATGAAAAATCTTCGCGGTAAATCCGGCGATGATTACATGAACATAACTCCCGACGAACTTGACGGCAAGTCCTCCATTGAAGATGTGCTTGTAGATGGGGTATTTTTGGACGAATCTTTTCAGGGAATTCGCATTCTTTCCAAAAAGGACGGCAGACTGGATCACATCACCATAAGAAATGTTACCGGTACATACCGCACCTTTGGATTTAGCGTAATTCCTTTCTATCCCGGCAATAATTTTGGAAATGTGGGGGATATATGCTTTGAAAATATCGATTTAAGGCAAATTAAGGAAACATTCCATTACACACCCCTTACATTTTGCCAGCTTGGGGGTAATTTTGAAAATGTAACCTTTAAAAATGTTCGTTTTCGCAATCCCATTCGTAAAGATGTTGTCTTCGATATAGGCAGACCCTTCCACTATGTGCCCGAATTTGTAGAAGGTGAATACGTGGAATCTGACCTTGGAGCAAGCACACAGATGTACGAAAAAGAAGATCTTAAGCCGGAATACGATAGACCCACCATAAAGAATTTTGTAATAGATGGTCTTGTGGTGGAAACCGACAGTAAGGCAGATGATACCAATATTTTTGAATTAAGATACAACATAGATAATTTTGTGGCAAAGAACATCCAAGTGTTCCGCTCCGGCGATGCTACCACAAGCGGAAACCTGTTTAAACTTTGCGATGAAGCAAAAATAGGCAATATGATAGTTGAAGATATATTTGCCGAAAAGGTAAATTCCGTAATATCCGGTGATGAAGGAATCATTGACCTTATAAAAGCAGACAATATCACCCTTAAAAACGGAATTAATGTTATAGATACAAAGAATATTGCAGTAAATGCTAAACTTGAAAATAACATAAATGAAATATAAAATTCGTTTAATAACATATAATGGAGGATAATTCAAATGAAGATAACAGACGTACAGGCAATTATTGTTAAGCAGCCAGAAATTAGCATAATAGGTGACGGCAGTCAGGATACAGTTGTTATCAAAGTTATGACAGATGAAGGGATTACCGGTATAGGTGAAGTAGATTCCTCTCCTTACGTAGTAAAGGCAATAGTAGAAGCAGATACATCGCATATGGTATGTATGGGTCTTCGTGACATAGTAGTGGGAGAAGACCCCTTTGATGTGGAAAAAATCTGGTACAAGATGTACAACCTTGCAAACTATTATGGAAGACGTAGTGTTGCCATACATGCCATGAGCGGTATAGATATGGCTATCTGGGATATTCTCGGTAAGAAGCTTGGCGTTCCGGTTCATAAGCTTCTCGGCGGTGCTTTCAGGGATAAGATTCCCGCATATTGCAGCGTTCTCATGCCCGATAATGAAGATGAAATAAAGCGAATTGCAGATACATATCTTCCTCAGGGTTACACAGGTATTAAGTTTGGTTGGGGTGCTTTGGGTCAGAGCGATAAGAGAGACCTTGAACTAGTAAGAATGTGCCGTAAGGCAATGGGCGATGACCCTCAGCTTATGATTGATATTGGTATGGTGTGGAGAGACGTAAAAACAGCAATCCGTCTTTGCAAAGAGTTTGAACAGGAAAATGTTTATTGGGTAGAAGAACCCTTTACTCCCGATGACCTTGAAGCTTATAAGAGATTAACCCACAGCGTAGATATGAGAATCTCTGCCGGTGAACAGGTGGGTACGATGTTTGAATTCAACGAGCTTATTGCAGGTTGTGGCATAGATATTATTCAGCCTGATATAAGTCGTTGTGGCGGAATTACCATTGCCAAAAAGGTTATAGATATGGCATACCTCCACAAGATTCCGGTAATTCCTCATGCATTTAAAACAGGAATTCTTATGAGTGCATCTCTTCAGGTAATTGCGGCAGCTCCCAACGCTTTGTGGCTTGAATATTGCTGTCAGGAAACGGTTCTTTCCAAAAATCTAGTTAAAAAGCATTTTGCCATAGATGATAAGGGATTTGTAAATATCCCACAGAAGCCCGGTCTTGGCGTAGAGATAGACGAAGAAGTACTTAAGCGTTATGAGGTGAAATAATGACCACCTGGGAATTACAGGCCAAAATACATAATGAAATTAAGAGTAATGTGTCTCCAGGTATGAAGGAAACTGATATTGCAGATGTTATTACTTCGGTATGTCCTCATTGGCGCGGAGATTTGATTTCCGGAGCTAGGTCTGCTTGTATAGAAGGAGGTCCCACAGACAGAACGATTGCTACGGGTGATGTGATCCTCTTTGACATACAAGTGTATTCAGAACGAATGTGGTCGGATATTACAAGAGTATATTTTGTTGGTGAACCCAATGACAAACAGGTACAAGCCTATAAAAAAATAGCGGATGCAATCAAAGTAGGGGAGAGCTTACTTCGCCCGGGAACAAAAGGCAAAGAGTTGTATGATTCCATGCGAAGTGTCATAGGTACAGACTATGCGTTTGCTCATCATGCTGGTCATTTATTGAGTCCGGAAAATGCATACATAAAACCCGCCTTTGAAAAAAGCACCGAAGATGAACTTGTTTCCGGTGTTGTTGCAGCCATTGAGCCCGGCATCTACTATCCCGGAGAATTTGGTATAAGACTGGAGAATAATTATCGTATTACCGAAAAGGGATTTGAAAGATTGGACAATCTGTCCTTGGAAATATCGGATTACATACTGAAAGGATAAATTACTATGATAAAAGGAGCCTACGGTGTTTTACTTACGCCTTTTACCTCGGAGGGTAAGGTAGATTACAATGCCTATGAAAAGGAACTTGATTTTGTATTAAAATCGGATGTTACGGGTTTTTTTGCCTGCGGAACAACAGGAGAATTCGTAAGCCTTTCTCCAAGGGAAAATATGGAAATTCTTGAGTTTACAGCAAAGCATCTTGGTGGCAAAAAGAAACTTCTTGCCGGAGTTTCCGACCCCAATCCCCAAACAACGGTTAAATATATGAAGCATGTCGCAAATCTCGGATACGAAGCGGCTATGGTTTGTCCACCCTACTATTTTACAATGGGTCAGGAGGATTTGATAAGGTACTATGAGTATCTTGCCATGGAGGATATCTGTGATATTGTTCTCTACAAGATACCAATGTTTACCAATAACATAGAACTCAAAACCTTTGAAAGACTTCTCGGAGTAAAGCGAATTGTAGGTATGAAGGATTCCGGGCAGAACATCAAGCAAATTGCTCATGAGGCAGACCTTGTGGCAAAATTCAGACCCGATTTTTCATTGCTTTGCGGTACAGACGATAGCCTTGTGCCAAGTCTTCTTGCAGGCTGTGTAGGCTCTGTAACGGCATTTTCGGTTATTGTTCCTGAAGTTAATGCAAAGATTTATGCATTGTTTAATCAAGGGAAAATTGCCGAAGCTATGGAACTCAATCGTAAGGCATTGTCGCTACTGAGACTTGCAGATTCTTTAATGTTCCCAAGCGGATATAAGCTTGTGTATGAAGAAAGAGGCTTGCCTATGGGGCATTGCCAGATAACGGATATCGGAAAAATCGAAAGCATTCGTCCTTTGGTTAAGGAAGAACTGGATAAATTATTAATTAATGTGTAAGGCGGATAAGTTATGAAAGCAGTAGTATGGGACAAAATAAATCACGTAACAATTGAAGAAAGACCCATGCCCAAGGCAGATGAGGGTCATGTGGTTGTTAAGGTGAAAGCGGTAGGCGTTTGTGCCACCGATATACACATGATTTCCGGAAATGTAGCTTTGGCTCAACCACCTGCGATTCTCGGTCACGAAATTGCAGGTGTTATCGAAGAAGTGGGTAATGCTGTTCATGGCTGGGAAAAGGGTGACCGTGTGGTTATAGACACGATTGTTTCCTGTGGCAGATGCACTGCCTGTAAAAGTGGCAGAAAAGAGCTTTGTAGTGAAAGGAACGAAATAGGATATAATCCCTATGATGGTGGATATGCCGAGTATGTTCGCGTGCCTGCTCAGTGTCTTGTTCATTTGCCCGAAAGCGTATCCTTCAGAGATGCGGCGATTATGGAAAGTGTGGCTTGCCCTTTTGGAGCGGTGCTAAGAATTGGAGTTAAACCCGGAAGCACTGTTCTTGTGCAGGGTGGTGGACCTGCAGGCATTGCTTTTATACAGGCAGCAAAACTCAGTGGAGCAAAGAAAGTAATTGCTTCTGTAAAAGGTAAAGAGCGTATGGAATATACAAAACACTTTGGCGCAGATGTAGTAATTGATGCCAAAAACGAAGATGTATTGGCTAGAGTTATGGAGATTACCGGTGGCAAAGGATGCGAATATGTTATGGATGCCGCAGGTACTTCCGAAAGTATTCTTCTTTGTTTTGATGCATGTAAAAACGGAGGCGATGTACTATACTATGGAATTCCTTCTGCCGATTCCAAAATAGAATTTCCGTTTATGAAGATGATGTTAAAGCAACTTCGTCTGCATGGAATATTAGAATATTGTGCAGGATGGGATGTGCTTGTATCTCTTGTGGAAAGTGGTAGAATTAATCTTCACGATATGGTAACTCACACTTTTAAATTGGACGAGTTTTCCAATGTGCTGGATATTTATCACTCCGGCGACAAAAATTTTATAAAAATGGTTATCGAGAATTAATCAGAAAGTTGTTAAAAGAATTATTTATATACTTGGAATATAGGAGATTTACATTATGGCAGTTTGCATTGAAATATCAGAGCCAAACTTAGTGTGGTCTGCACCGGTTAATGAAGGCACATCAAAGTGGGGTGTATACTGCATACCCCGTATGTGGAAAAACCCTGACGGAAGACTTGTGGTGCGTTTCAACGGTGAGGAAGATTCGTGTCTTTTATATGGAATGCAGAAAGCACCCAATATGTATTTTGTATCCGAGGACGAGGGCGAAACCTGGAACAATGTGGAAGATGGCGACAGCCTTTTTGACTACAATGCTATCCTTGGCATAGGCTCTCCCTATCTTACCCTTAAAGACGGCACAATAATTACCCTAAGAGAAAAAGACAACAGAAAACCCATTGAAAATACAAAGCATTGCACAGAGATTATGCATCCCGATGGCGAGGCGCTTGCCTACGGTTATCGCTATGGCGACATTCCCGACAATGCCAAGGGAGTGGAGCTTGTGCGCTACAATTCCAAGGGCAAGGAGATAGAAAGAAAAGATGCAACTGTCGAATTCCCCGAAAGAATGATTTTGGTCAATGCCTTTGCACCTGCAGAGGATGGTGAGCTTGTTCCCGTGGCACAGTATCTCAGACCATATTTTTTCAAAAACCCATATCTCGCCTGCTTTACAGAGCTTGAGGACGGCACCTTGGTTGCCACCACCACAGGTCAGCACCATGATGTTCTTGACAGATATTGCGGTGCGGTGTATCTCATGGAGTCAACCGACGGAGGCATCACATGGAAAAAAAGGGGAGACATAGCCACAGCTACCGACAAAACCCCCTATGGTTACAGTGGTGACGGCTACGAGAACACTCTTACACTTTGTGAAAACGGCGATTTAATATGTGTAATGCGCATGGATATGACTATAAATGCTATTGAAAAAAGACCTCTCTGTGATACCTATGTTGCTATATCTCATGACAATGGTTATACCTGGTGTGAACCTTTTTCAGCAGCAGATTGCAGCATAACTCCGCAGGTAAGAGCACTTGAGGATGGAATAGTAGTTCTTATATACGGAAGACCCGGGGTACACTTCAAGGTATCTGAGGACAACGGCAAAACCTGGAGTGATTCTGTAAGTATCATAGGAAAAACTCTTGAGGAAGAAAGAGCCCTCGGCAGAGATGATATAGACAGTAAGTATGAGGATACTGTAAGCTATAGTAATAGCTTTGCAGAGATAATTTCTGAAGATACCATACTTGTGCACTACACCAATCTTAAATATGACGAGGGTGACGGAGTAATGCATAAGGCAGGTTTTGTAAAGAAGATAAGAGTAAAAAAGATTATGAATTGAATTTGATACATATAAAAAACGCACCCAGCGGTGCGTTTTTGTTATATTACAAGCATTTTTCTATAAAATTTTTTATCATACCGGAAAACACACCGTCATCTTTGCCAACATAGTGGCAATGGGTGCCGTTTCTCACTTCCAGATATATTTTAGATTCATCGTAACCGAAGTGTTTTAAGGTACTTCGCATAAGCATTGTCTGCTCGAAGCGGTTTTCCATATCATTGTCGGAAACTATAAATATCATAGGGGGATATTCGCTGTCCACACCCACATGGTACATAGGCGAAGTTTCGTCAACAATAACCCTTCTGGAGTCAATACCCCGGGATTTAAGCACATTAAAGTGTGCGGTAGGCTGACCTGCATCGTGGATAAAGCCTGCAATATCCATAGGGGACATGCCGTATATTCCAAGGTACTTTTTATCAAAGCACAGCATCATGGAGAGGTAGCCTCCTGCGGAGGAACCGCCTACATAGATTTTGTCGCAGTCGGTGTATTCCTTGATATGCTCTTTAACCCATGCAACAGCCGCAGCGCCGTCTTCAATAAAGTCGGGGTATTTGAAGCGAGGGAAGCCTCTGTATTCAATTGTTGCCACGCCTACACCGTTTGCACAAAGATCCACAATAAAGGGATAGCATTTAAGGTTGTGAGGCTGGGGTACAACAAGTCCGCCGCCGTGTATATACACAAATACCACCTTGCAATCGCCGTCGGGCAGGTAGAGGTCCAGGTAATTGTACTTGGGACATACATCGGAGTATTCAATATGCTTGTATTCTTTCATATTATTTTCCTCCGTTGGCTTTGTCGATTTTATAGTTTCTGTAGTAGAGCACAAGGTCTGCACCAACCATTATGAGGTTAAGCACATAGAAGAAGAGTACATACCATTTTGCGGCAAAGTCTGCCATATATGCTTCGTTTACAAACTTGGAAGCAATACCTGCTATGTATCCGAAGAATATCAGGCAAAGAAAGCCGAGGCTCTTTCCTTTGGTGGTACGTGCTTTGTAGGACTTCATAACATTTAAAGGCCATGAAGCTCCAAAGCTTACAATCATGGTAATTTCAAGTAATTCTGCTAATTCGGGCATTATAATCGTCCTTTCGTGTGTTTTTTGTTAATTATAGCACTTATACGCTATGTTGTAAATTACATAATAATATACACCTGCTATATGTTGACAGTTATAGTAAAACTTGATATACTATATATGGGTGATTATAATGGATTTACTTCAGTTAAGATATTTTTGCGATGCCGCAGAGTGTGAAAACTTTTCCCACACAGCAGGTAAATACGCTGTTCCTACGTCAAATATTTCTCAAACTGTAAAAAGACTGGAAAAAGAGCTTGGTGTTAAACTATTTGACCGAAGTGCAAACAAAATTGTGCTGAATACTTACGGCAAAAGCTTTTATTTAAAGGTAAAAAATGCCCTGGAAATTATGGACGATGCCAAAAGGGAAATAATGGATTTTGACGAAAATCAAACAAAAGAAATCCGCCTTAAGGTTTGTACCAACCGACGTATAGTTACGGTTGCCATAGAAAGGTTCAAAGAAAAATACCCCGATGTGAATTTTTACCTTAGTCATCACTATAAAGACGATGGGGAATTTGACCTTGTTATTTCCGACATTGTACCTCTTGATGACAATAAAACCAAAGAACTTCTCATTACTGAAAAAATTATGGTTGCATTAAGGGCAGACAACCCCTTGTGCAGAGTAAAAAAAGCGGATTTATCCATGTTTAAAAATGAACGTTTTATCTCTATGCCGGAAGATAGCAGTCTTTACCGCCTTACGGAAGAAATATGCATGCATCATGGTTTTAAACCCAATATAGCCATAAAAAGCGATGACCCCTACTATGTACGTCGATATGCGGAATTGGGGCTCGGAGTTATGTTTGTGCCGTCTTTTTCGTGGCAGGGACAGTTTTCAAAAGAAATCTGTTTTATGGATATTTGCGACTGTACAAGAGATACATATGTTTTTTATAACTCGCAAAAGTACATTCCAAAAGTTGTAAAAGAGTTCAAAAATATACTTTTTGAAGTGTGCAAAAATAATGCTTGACATATGGTTTATATAATATTATTATGTGCATAGAATTACTTTTTACGGAGGTTAAAAGCCCATGAAACAGCTACTTTCAGGAAACGACTGGATGGTGTCGGATTTTCTTCCCGACGAAGTAAGTGCAGTACTTGATTTTATACCGCAAATTGCATCGGGCAATTTATACGGCGGATGCTTTATCCCTGCCACAGTGCCCGGTGATGTGCAGTCCGACTGCCTTGATGCCGGTGTTATAGAAGATATTAACTACGGCTACAATGCCCGTAAGGCAGAATGGACTTATCAGAGGGATTGGGTTTACACCAAACGCTTTACTCCTCTTGACGAATCCTGTCGCCGTGTACGCCTTTGCTTTGATGGTGTGGACTACGAATGTGAGGTTTACTTAAACGGCAAATGGCTTGGAAACCACGAGTGTGCCTGGATACCCTTTGACTTTGATGTGACCGATAAGCTTAATTACGGCGGGGAAAACTCTGTTCAGGTTATAGTAAAGTCCGCTCCAAAGGCAGAGGGTCAGTGGGGCAGAACCACCGAGGTAAGAGATTTAAAGGCGCGTTTTAACTACGCCTGGGACTGGTGTACACGTCTTGTAACTCTCGGTATATGGAAAGATGTATACTTAAGCTACGACAAAGATGCCAATATAGATAATCTTCACGTTACAACAGATGTTGACTACAAAACAAAAAAATCAACCGTAAAGGCCTGTCTTACAACCCAAGGTGCAGATGCCTCTGTTGATTTTGTACTTAAACACCCCGACGGAAAAGAGGAAATAAAAAAGGTTGTTACAACAGGCAATGTGGCTGAATGTGAATTTAAAATAGATAATTCCCTGCTCTGGTACCCTAACGGAATGGGCGAACAGCCCCTATATGAAATAACCGCAATCCTCGGTGACAATTGGGACAGAGAGAAGGCAAATGTAGGATTAAGGCATATTGAGTGGACAAGGGTGGAAGGAGCAGGAGAGGACGCAATGCCCTATCAGCCCTATATCAACGGCAGAAGAGTATATCTTCAGGGCTACAACTTTACTGCAGTCCGTCAGCTCTACGGCAGAGAGCATAAGCACGAATATGATGCCCGTCTTGCGTTGGTTAAGGACTCCGGTGCAAACTTCTTAAGAGTTCACGGTGCAGGTCTTTTGGAAAGGGAATATTTCTATGACCTTTGCGACCGCTACGGAATTTTGGTAATGCAGGAGCTTTTCCAGACATCTTCCTGCAGAAACAATCATCCTCCAAGAGATAAAGAATACATAGATATGATGGTACGAGCCACGGAATCTGCGGTTTTGCAGAAGCGTAACCATCCTTCGCTTATAATATGGTGCGGTGGAAACGAGCTTTGTGTCCGCGGCAAATACATAACCCCCGACGGTAGAATTCTTATAGAAGGTGCCGAGGGGAATGAGGGCTACACCTATGATATAAACGGCTATCATTGGGTTCCGTTAAGCGGTGAGTACCCTACCTTAAAAGCCATGGGCGAAGCGGTAAAACGTCTGGACCCGGGCAGAATGTGGTTCCACACCTCCGGTTCCGGACCTGTGGTGCAAAATGCAGTTTTAGACTTTATAGGCGGTTCACTTCACGATGTACACGGCCCCTGGGCGATTTTCGGTCCCAAGGAGTTTTACCATATGTACAACGCCTACGATATGATGGCTCATATGGAATACGGCTGTCACGGTTCTGCTTCCGTTCAGGCTCTGGAAGCTTTTATGCCGGAAGAATATTTGTGGCCCCTTGATGAAATGAACCCCATGGCAAACTATCACGGACGTATGTGGGCAAATGCCAAAACCTGCATAGAGCCATACTTTGGCGAATTTACAGACTACAAAACCTATGCCCACGCTTCAAGGTTTATTCAGTGGGAACAGCTTCGCTATTCTCTGGAAGCTCACAGACGTCTCGGCAAGAGGTGTGCCGCAGCCTGCCTGTGGCATATGGCAGAGCCTTGGCCAAATGCGGCAGATACCTGCTCCATAGATGCCTACGACCAGCCTAAGCCTGCCTTCTACGGCGAAAAGGAAGCCTTTAAGCCACTTCATATTGCTCTTAAATACCATTCGGTTATACATAAGGATTCCTTTAATGCCGAGGTAACTTTGTATAATTCCACAGATAAATTCTTTAAGGGTAAGGTTACGGTTCAGCTTTACGATATTAAAGGAAATATGTTGGAAGAGGTTTCCGGCGAGTGTGAAGCTTGTCCGGATGAAACTGTGGCAAATGTACTGTCAGTAGAGTTTAAATCGCTTCCCGATGGTGTGTTCTTTGTAAGACAGATTCTCTTTGACGGAGAAAACAATGAGGCAGACAGAGGGTACAGCATACATTCTACCGCAAGCGTTCCTTATAAGGAGCTTTTGTCGCAACCACAGTGCAAAATAGATGCAAGGCTTATGGGAAATACCCTTAAACTAAAAAATTGCGGTGAGTATGTAGTTTCCGGTCTTACGGCAGAATGTGACCTTAATCATAATATCCTTTTCTCAAAAGGTTGCATAATGCTTCTTCCGGATGAAGAAACAGAAATTGAGATTTCAAATCCCCACAGCACCGTCGGTAAACTGCACATTTCCGGCTTTGGAGTACCTTGGCAGGAAATTGAAAAATAAAATAATTATAGGGTACATGCACGAAATAAGAGCACCTTTTCATATATTGTATATGTTACGGTATATGAAAAGGTGCTTTTGAGGTATATCAATATATTCAAGATGCTTTTGCGTAGCACTGTTTTTAAAATATGTTATTGTTTTCAGTTGATGGTTGCTGTATTTTGCTCTTCCAACAGATCGTCTGCTTCAAAAACAGACAAGTCATGGCTTAAGGCGTAGATTATTATGCTATCCCTTTTGTTTCTGGAATCAAGTACGGCAAATTTTGAAATTCTCAGAAGTAATTGAGCCTCTTCAAGCTGCAAATTCAGCCCGAAAGATAGTGCAATCAGCACATCTCTTGATGGGGTTCTGTCCCCTTTAAATACTTTGTATGCATATTCTCCCACACCGGAATTTTTGGCAACATCAGATACGGTTGTATTTTTGTATTTCAGCATTTTGTTCATATATCCAACCGGTGTTTCGTCGATAAAGCAACTTTCGTATTTTTTGAAAAACTCTTCTATATCCGATGAAAATTTCAAGTTTTTAAGCAATTCATCTGTTATGGCAGCCATTGACAATCCTCCGCAACTTTAATATAATTATTATAATACAAGCCACTACAATATGCAAGGAGATGTTTGGGTTGTTTGATATATCCGTACTCAGCGAAATACAAATAATAAAGCAAACTGCCCGTCAAAAGGTTGTATTATGCTGTGATGACAATGGCAAAAAGTATTTAAAACGCATACTCTCCGGAGATAAAAGAGAAGTATACAAAAACCTCATGAAGATTCATCATCCGTGTATTGTCGGAATATATTATGTTGGATTTGATGCGGATACTACTATTGTTGAAGAATATATTGAAGGTATATCTTTAAGCGATTATATTCATCAAGGCAAAACTCTCAGCAAAAAGCAATTGCGTTCTCTGGTTGGACAACTTTTATCTGCAATGGAAGCCTTGCATAAGCAAGATATAATTCACAGAGATATAAAGCCGGATAATATTCTCATTGACGAAACCAATCACATATGGCTTACCGATTACGATGTTGCACGCATATACAGAGAAGAAACAAGGCGCGATACCGAAACAATGGGAACCTTCGGTTATGCACCTATTGAACAGTATGGGCTTTTGCCCACGGATTATAAAACAGATATATATGCTTTTGGGGTAACTCTAAAAAAACTCCTCGATTATCTTAATATACACGGCTTTTTACACAAGATTGCAGAAAAATGCAAAAAGCTTGATCCCGGCGAAAGATATAAGAATGTAAAGCAGATAAAAAACGCAATGCTTTGGCATCGTACTGTGCCAACGGCAATTTTGGCGGCTTTGATTATTGTTGGGGTAATAGGGTATATTGCCTTGGGTATGTTGTATAAACAGGATACGGATAAGGCTATTCCCGCTGCGGATGATGATGTAAAAATTATCGAAAAAGAGCCTGAAGAAATCTCGAATACCGATAAATCCGAAGAACCGGTTCCCGATGGCAACAACGATGAAGAACTCTCCGACGATCAAATGGAAAGTTTAGATTTCGACGGTGTGTTCTACGGTTTTGGTGAAGGTTTACTGGAAAAAGAGTATTCCAATCTCGATATGTATCCTCAGGTTTGCATCTTCAGCATGCCGGCCCCTTGGGAACATTTGATTTTTGTTGAAGATATCACCAAATCAGGAAAAATAAAGCTTGGAAAGAACGAAACGGTAATCAATGCTGACTTTGAATTTAAAAATGGAATAATGTCGGTTAACCTTACCGATAACCACGCAAACACCTTTAGGCACACCTTTAAATATGATGGTAGCTATTCTTACGAAAAGAGCTATACCGGAAGCTTAGCAAAAAGTGCCGATATCATCTGTTACAATTTTGATATGGACGAGGGAACGGAACTTCTGGTGGGCGTGGCAGAAAGTGCAATGGGCAGAGTAGAAACCCGTTTCTATAACAATTTCAATTATTGTATGGCGTGGTGCATTAAATATGATGAGGAAACCGGCTTCGCCCTTTGCGAAGGGGATATGTTTTCTGAAGGATATTCATTTCAGATAAACAATAATATTCGCAAGTTGAATGTGGCTTGGGAAGATTTGGGTGACGTTAACGGATATGTTTTGAAAGACGGAAAAATTGTTCCTGTTAAATGAATTGGACTCACAGTCCGGGACTTTCTGTGTAATTAAAAGTATAATTACACAGAAGGTTCTTTTTTTATGGGTATAAAAAGGAGATGAGCATATGCCGGGTTCAACATCAAATATTAACCATGAATTTCCTGAAATATGTAACTGTACACCTGCAAAATTAAATAATCGTTGGGGCATTTTAGGCACCTTCCAAAATGAATGGTTGTTGCCGGCTGAATATGATAATGTTTTTTATTGTCGGGACAACTGTTTTGGCATTGTGCACAAGGGAAAAACGGGAGCAGTACGAATAGAGGATAATAAACTGCATATCATAGCTGAATGTGAATTCAATACAATGGAAACCATAGGGAACAATTTGATTTTTGCAAATGATACCAAGATAAGATATTACAACTTGGATAATGAAATAACCCGAGATTTTAAAGATATTAAAGCCGACTTGCCATTTTTGTATTGCAAAGATGAAAAATATCAATATATCTTAAATGGATGCGACGGCAAAGAAATATATAAAAAATCCTATACCTTTTACAATGAAGCATCATTTTGTTTTTGCGGTAACACCAAGGAAGGCCCGGTTTTTTGTGATGTAAGGCATTTTGGCTTGCTTTACCCCCGTAACGGAGAATTTATTACATACAATGGGGTTGTATGTGAATCCGTTGATGTTTGCAGAGATAATGTCATAAATATAACTCAAGGTGAAAATGGTATTGGTGCTGTAGACTGTTTCGGAAGAAAACTACTGGATGACGTGTACGATTGTATAGAACTGGAGCTTAAAATTACCGCTGCAAAAGGAACAGATAAAAAACAAAGCACCGTTCCTTTAAGAAAGCTCAGCTTCCAAAAATGAACGGCGCAGAATGTTTAAGATAGTGTTTAACCTTAAAAAAATTTGTAATTATTATTTGTTTTCGCTGTTTTCGCTTATATGCTCCAATGCAAATTCGCAGCACTGTATAACAAGCTGGTTGAAAGATATCCCCTTGTTGCTGGAAATAGAACTGAGTTTTTCAATCAAATCATCGGGCATCCGTACTGTGCGGTTTGAGCTTGTGGGTTTTTTGATTATGAAATCCATATAAACACCTCCGTATAGTATAATTGTAACTAATTTTATTGGTTAATGATATAGTTAAAATTGCAATCAAAAAATAGTTGCAAATTCAACTGAGATATGTTAATATTTAGGTGAAAGAAGGTGATGCACAAAAAGTTGGAAGTTTTGCAGTAGTTGATTTCATGATTGTAAAATTTATAAAGGAAGAGGGTAGTACAAAAGAACTATAACCAACAGTTAAATTGAGAAAATTCAGTTCAAAGCAAAATTAGTTAAGATGTAACACAAGAATAATGGAGAAAAAGAAAATGAAAAAGCTTTTAATGGTTTTAATGGTTGTTGCACTTTTGATAAGTATAACTGCGTGCACGGGTTACGAAACTCAAATTGGAACATCACAAGAGGATGTAAGCACTGAAGAAGGACTCACAGAGGATATTTCCGGCGAAGAACCGGAAGAAGGCATTTCCGAAGAAGAGATAAAAGAGAAAGTTATCGGTGTTTGGGATATGAACGGAGAATCCGATATGTTCGCAGTTTTCGTCGATGATGATTTACTTGTTCTATACCAAAAATCAAAGGAAAGAGCAGCAGTGTATATTTATGAAGTAGACGGAACTACAATTACTGCAATCGGTGAATCCTCGGGGGTAAAGGATAACGTAATGGAGATGTCTTCTATTAAATTTGAAGGCAATACATTGTCCTTTACACAAAATGGCGGCAGTACACAGGAGTGGTATGAGTGCGATTCCGAAACAGCCCTGGAGATTATTGATATAATAATTAACCAAAACAATTGATTTTAATTGCTCAAATCATTATTTATGGCAACATAAGAAAAGAGGTTGATACTATGAAAAGAATTACAACAATTTTGTGTGTGATTATTATTTTGGCTGGTTTGACAGCCTGTACAGGTTCTGAAAAACCTGAGGGTAAATATATTTCACCCGGTACTGATTCAACAATCGGAAAGCTTTATTCTTCAATGGAATTTAGTGGTGATACCGTAACCTTGACAAGCACCGGCGGTATGTTTGATGTACGTAAGACAGGAGATACATATACAGCAACTTACAGCATTGTTGAAAATGATAGCGGCGGCGAAGATCTGATTATTCATTTAGGTGGTAACAACAATATTACCTTACAGGATTTCACATGTGATTCCGACGAAATAAGCTTTGCTTTTGGCGGAGGAGCTTGGAAAAGAGTAAGATAAAGGAGAAATTGCGTTATGATAATAAAGGCTAACGCAAAGAAGACTATTTTATGTTCAATATTGATCATTGCAATTGTAATGCTTACTTCTTGCGGTATTTCTGATAAGGAATTCAGGCTTGTAGTTGGAGAATACTGATTTTGTCTATGACGATGATAAGTATTATGGTGAGTTATATGTGAATATTGAGGTGGCTCCAAAAAAAGATTATTCTACACAGGAGGATGTTACATATCATTATCTATTTTCTTTGAAAGATGATGTAATAACATTGGAAGCTTTTGCTACTTCCTATGGTGGTGATTACGGTTATGAAAATTTCACAGTGGGTTATGGAGCGCGAGACGCGGTGACAGCTTGTGCAACATTGACATCTGTGATGAAAGATGTTTATAAATAGCAAAAAATTTAAGTACATGCACGAAATAAGAGCACCTTTTCATATATTGTATATGTGACAGTATATGGAGGTGCTTTTGTGTTATCATTTTTGCTGGAGCTTATGCCAAAGATGTTTTTTACGGTGTCCTATGTCACCAATGTAAGCTCTTTTGCTAAGCCCCTTGCTCCCGATGAAGAGGAAATTTATATAAAAAAAGCCCGGGCGGGTGATAAAGATGCAAGAAACATACTTATTGAACATAATCTGAGGCTTGTGGCACATGTTGTTAAGAAATACCCTGCCGCAGGTGATACCGATGACCTTATAAGCATAGGAACCATAGGCCTTATAAAGGCAATAGGAACATTCAAAGGAGATAAGGGCACACGTCTTGCTACATACGCCGCCAGATGCATAGAAAACGAAATCCTTATGAGTATGCGCCAAAGTAAAAAAAGACAAAATGAAGTCCTCCTGCAAGACCCTGTTGGCAAAGATGCCGAAGGGAAGGAAATATCTCTTATGGATAAATTGGGATGTGAAGAGGATGTATTTGACCGTGTAGAAAACAAAATGCAAATAAAGGAGCTCTATGGAAAAATAGGTTCACTCCTCACAGAGAGGGAACGCTGTATCATAGAGCACAGGTATGGCCTTGGCGGCAGAAGGGTTCTTACCCAAAAGGAAATCGCATCAAATATGGGAATATCCCGTTCCTACGTATCCCGTATCGAGAAAAAGGCCATCGAAAAGCTTAGCTCTAACTGGAATAATCCTCTATAAGTAAAAACATATCTTCTTTGTTTTTAAAGTGAATTCCCTCATAAAGCAATGCTATATCCTCTTTTTCCAGATACAGCAAATTTATAGTTTCCACAGGTGACACAGTTCTGTTGCCGTTTTCGTAGCAGGTTATAAGTACTACTTTTTGACTTGTTGGGTCACATTTTAATATATATTCCTTAATTCCCCCGCCTTCTTCGGTAACCTTTCTGGTTTGGGGGAATTCTCTTTTATAATCATCACCCTTTGTGTCGGGAATTTGCACACCTTCCAATATAGGGTATCGGTCAGTTAAGCTCGGCATTACTGCCATATAGATAAAAGATGTACCCGAAGCAATCAATACAAGTATAAGAAGTACGGTTTTTATTTTCATTTTTACACTAAAATCCTTTGCATATGATATATTTGATAGTATTTCCACACAATTTTAAACTATTCTTAATTTAACTGTAACATTATTTTATTATTTGTGTGTTATACTATATAATGTATAGGTAGATTTATAAGTAAAATTATGCTTTGAACATTCTTACAGAAACGGGGAGTGGAAATGGATAATTTGGACAAGGTAAGAGCCCGTCAGAAAGCAAAGTCAGAAAAAGCCGAAAAGAAGCAACCGGAAAAAACTTCGGCAAGATCTTCGGAAGATAAGTCTGATTTACAACGTAAACAGACACCGGGAACAGATGCTTCAAAATCCGGCGTTCGTAAAACCGTGACACCCGGTGCTGCCGCGGCAGGTAAAGGTGCGCCCAAAAAGAGAAGAAGACGCAGAAAAAAGTCAAAGTATTCATGGATATTTACAACACTTAAGATTATATTCCTTGTGTTTCTTATAGCCGTAATTGGTATTGGCATCTGGGTATTTTCCGTTATAGACTTTTCTTTCGGCGATGACCTGAGCTCAATGAACCTCAATATTTCATCAAAGGTGTATTACATCAACGAAAACGGCGAGGCAGTTCAGTATGCTCAGTTTAATGCATCTGAAAACCGTATATGGGTTCCTATAGACAAAATGCCCAAAAATATGAAGAACGCTATAGTTGCCATTGAAGACCAGCGATTTTACGAGCATCACGGTGTGGATTTAAGGCGTACCGCAGGTGCAGCTATGAACTATGTGTTCAAAGGGGATTCTTCCTATGGCGGAAGTACAATTACCCAACAGCTTGTCAAGAATATAACCGCGGATAAAGACAGAGATGCATCAAGAAAAATCCGCGAAATCACCAGAGCTGTAGTTCTGGAAACCAAGCTCAGCAAAGACCAGATTCTGGAAATGTACTTAAATACCATATACTTAAGCCAGGGTGCCAATGGTGTTGAAGCTGCGGCAAATATATATTTTTCCAAGACGGTTTCCGAGCTTAGCCTTTCGGAGTGTGCATGTATAGCCGGTATTACCCAGTATCCTGCGGAGTTCGACCCGATAACTCATCCCGAAGCAAATGAACGCAAGAGAAAACTCGTTTTAGAAAAAATGCTGGAGCTTGAATATATATCTCAGAAAGAGTACGATGCGGCTGTTAAAGAGAAAATAGTTTTACATCAGGGTGAAGTCAAGCAAAATAAAATCCAGTCCTACTTTTTGGATGAGCTTTTCGAAGAGGTTCAAAAAGACCTTATCGCAAAAGGTTACACAGAGCAGTTTGCAACCAATATGATATATAACGGCGGTCTTAAGATATACTGTACCGTCAACCCCGAAATTCAGCGAATTATGGAAGAATATTTTGAAGATGATTCCAACTTCAATTCCTACGCCGGCGAAACTCAGCCTCAGGCGGCTATGATTATAACCGATCCCACAACCGGCGAAATAAAGGGTATTGTAGGCGGCAGGGGAGAGAAGAGCCTCAACCGAGGTCTTAACAGAGCAACCCAGACCAAGCGTCAACCCGGCTCCTCCATTAAGCCTATTGCGGTTTATGCACCTGCTATAGATCAGGGAGTTATTACTCCTTCCACTTCTGTAGACGACTCACCTCTTAAGATAGGTGATTGGACACCTAAGAATTCCGGCGGTAATTTCCGTGGATTTGTAAGCGTTAAAACTGCTGTTACATGGTCATACAATATTCCTGCAGTCCGTGTGCTTGAGGAAGTTAGCGTTGATAAATCCTTCGATTATATGAAGAATAAACTTCACGTTGATTCTCTTGTGGAGTCAAGACATTCCGGCGGTAAAGAGTATTCCGACAAGACCCTTCCTTCGTTGGCGTTGGGCGGTCTTACCGATGGTGTTACTCTTCTGGAAATGAATGGTGCATATGCCACCTTTGCCAATCAGGGCAATTATATAGAACCTCACACTTATACCAGAGTATACAGTATGGAGGGTAAGGTGCTTCTCGATAAAAAGCCCACCAAAAATCAGGCGTTTTCACCGTCTACCGCATATATGATGAATGATATGCTCAAAAGCGTTGTCAGGGAAGGCACAGGCTCCGGAGCGCAGCTTTCCAATATGGATACCTGCGGTAAAACAGGTACCACCGATAACAACAAGGATCGTTGGTTTATAGGTTATTCACCTTACTATGTGGGTTCTGTGTGGTTTGGTTACGACAAACCCCAGTCTATATCGGCAAGTAATAATCCCGCTTTGGTAATATGGGAAGATATAATGTCCGAAATCCATAAACCTCTTCCTTCCAAATACTTTGAAAAGCCGGATTCTATCGTAGAACGCACCGTTTGTCAGCGTACGGGACTTTCTCCTGCAGATGGCTGTCCCACTGTATATCAAATGGCAGATAAGACACGTTCGAGAACCTTGTGTAAGGGCAATCATGAGTATATAGGCACAAAGCCCTATAAGAGTATTGAAAACGATGACGAAGATTCCGGTTCCGACGAAGAAGGCGAGCCTACCGGTGAAGACTTACCGGAGGAAGATCCTGCTACCGAATAACCTATAAGGAAAGGATTTTAAATATATGAAGATAATCACAGTTAGCCGTGAGTTTGGAAGTGGCGGCAGAGAAGTTGGCAAAAGACTTGCAGATATTCTCGGCTTCGACTACTACGACAGAGAGATTATTTCCGAAGTTGCAAGGATAGGTAATTTTCACGAAAAGTATGTGGAAGAAGCCGGCGAAAAAGGGTACAGTGCAGGCTATACCCTTACATACGGCAGAACATTCTTCTACTCAGGTGCCACCTGGGATAATTCCACCAGGATTCTTCTTGCAGAGCAAAAGGCGTTAAAGGAAATTGCCGCAAAGGGCAGAGATTGCATAATTGTAGGAAGATGTGCCGATGTGGTTCTCAGCGAATACAATCCATTTAATATCTTTGTATATGCCGATATGGATTCCAAGCTAAATCGCTGCAGAATGCGCAGTCAGGGCGATGAAGAACTGACCGACAGAAAATTTATCAAAAAAATTAAACGTATTGATAAAAACCGCGCAAAGCATAGGGAGGTTATCTCTTCAGTTAAATGGGGCGACAAGGAAGCCTATCATCTGTGTGTTAATACCACCCATATGGAGCCCAGAGATATCGCTCCCATGGTTGCCGAATATGCTCAGTCATATTTTAATAAGACTCAAAAATAAACAGTAAACCAAACTAATCCCGTCTGTACATCTGTACAGACGGGATTTTTTGTGCTTTTTAAAAAATTATTGAAATAGTAGGCGAAATGTGTAGTACAAACGAAATAAAATAGAATTAGGACAGCAAAGTCCTTAAAAGACATCTTCAAATAATTAAACAAGGAGGAAACAAATGGAAAACTATGAGCAGAACGCCACCGTTTATTCGCCTGCTATCGGTAAAGAACAAATACTCAAGGCGACGGAGATTCTCAATTCTTACAAAAGAGCCAAGGCAAACCTTGAAAGAAGAATTGTAGAAAACGAAGAATGGTGGAAAATGAGACATTGGGAACTTATCCGTAAAAAGCATTCCGATGACCCCGAACCTGCATCGGCGTGGCTGTTTAACAGCATTTCCAATAAGCACGCAGATGTTATGGACAACTATCCCGAGCCCGGTATATTGCCTCGTACAGAGGACGACATTTCCGCGGCAAAGATGCTCTCGGATATTGTTCCTGCAGTTCTTGAGTACAACCGCTTCGAGGAAACCTATTCCGACGTGTGGTGGTACAAGCTAAAGACAGGCACCGGATGCTACGGAGTGTTCTGGAACAGCAATCTTTGTCACGGGCTTGGAGATATCGACATTAAGGGTATAGATATCCTGAATGTATTCTGGGAGCCGGGCATCAAAGATATACAGAACAGCCGCAATCTCTTTACCGTAGAGCTTGTGGATACCGATATTCTGGAGAGCGCCTACCCCGACCTTAAAGGAACACTCGATACTAAGGTGGATGTAGCCCGATATCTCTACGACGACAATGTGGATACTGCAAGCAAAAGTGCTGTGGTGGACTGGTACTACAAAAAGTCTGTTAACGGTGTTAGTGTACTTCACTACTGTAAATTTGTGGGAACAAATGTACTCTATTCATCAGAAAACGACCCTCTCTACAAGAATACGGGTTATTATAATCACGGCAAATATCCCTTTGTGTTTGACCCATTGTTTTTGGAAGAGGGAACTCCCTGCGGATTCGGATATATTGATGTTATGAAGGATGTACAGATGTATATAGATAAGCTAAATCAGATTATCATCAAAAATGCCCTTCAGGCAGGAAAGAGAAGATTTTTTATATCCGATAATACGGGAATTAACGAAGAAGAATTTGCAGACTGGTCAAAGGAATTTGTTCATGTTGCAGGAAACATTGACGAAAGGAACTTAAAGGAAATAAGTGTTTCTCAGCTTGATTCGGGCATAGTTGCAGTACTCAATCAGAAGATAGACGAGCTTAAGGAAACCAGCGGAAACCGAGATGTTTCTCAGGGTGGTGTTTCGGGCGGCGTTACGGCAGCAAGTGCCATTGCTGCACTCCAGGAAGCAGGAAGCAAGCTTTCCAGAGATATGATAAAGGGCTCTTACAGAGCTTTCAAAAATATCAACTATCTCATTATAGAGCTTATATGTCAGTTTTACGATGACAGCAGAACCTTCCGTATATGTTCGTCGGATGGCAAATATGACTTTGTCAACTTTTCCAAAAGTGAGTTTTTCGGCAGCCTTAAGGACAAGCAGATTGTTTTTGATATTTATGTTACAAGTCAGAAGTCCAGTCCTTTTTCCAAAACTGCACAGAATGAACTTGCAAAGGAATTGTATTCGGCAGGTATGTTTGATCCCAAGCATGCACAGCCTGCCCTCGTATGCCTTGAAATGATGGACTTTGAAGGAAGAAACAACATTATGTCAAAGGTAAGCGAAAACAGTCAGAATCTGCAGATTTTGGAAAAGCTTGCGGAGCAGAATCAAAAGCTGAGGGAGCTTGTAGAGCTGGCATACGGCAGGGATAGTGCAGATGGGCTCAGCATGGAAGATGATGCCCTTTCAAAGCAAGGTATCTCTTTAAAGAAAAAACGCCTTGAAGATAATTATGAAGGAGCACAGCGTCTTAGAGCCATAAGAAAAATTACAGGATAATAAGGAGGAAATCCCCATGAAGAAAATAAAGAATGTATATAACGATTATACCTATTCCTTTGAGTACAGGTTGGATTCAAAGGAAAATATAATGGTGGAAATACCAAAGCCAAAGGCTGGTCAGAAATATGTAAAGGCTATTTATTGGAGTGTTTCTAACAGTGTAAATATTTTGGGAACAATGTCCAAAAATCCCGAATCTTACTATGCATTATGGGAGAATTTAAAGCCGGATGCGGCTGTATCTCCCATGATTACAGCTCTTAAGATTCAAAGTCTTGTTTCAACGTACACCTATGTGCATATATGGGTTATTATGGAATAGGAGGTAGTTATTATGCCAAGTAATGTAAATATAGCAACAAGCAGTCAAAGAACTTATCTTGAGGCATTGCCTGTCAATATGTCAATAAGTGGTACCATGATGCTTTCCAACAGCCAGGAAGCCAAGGCAGATACGTTTTATAAGTTTGGCGAAGTTGATTACGTGAACTTCAGACCTATAGATATGGAAGAAGGCAAGTTTCAGGAGTATATCTTTGAGTTTACCGCTTTAAGCGAAAGGGCTTCTGTACGCATAACTTCTTCTCTGCCGGTATACTGGGCAACCCCTGTTACCATTACGCCGGGGCACATATATCAGGTTTCCATAGTAAACCGCATTGCCACATGGGTGGAGGCGGACCCGTCATGAGTGTAGCGCACAGAGGGCATATGGCCTACAATAGCTATTTAAAGGCACAGGAAGATACCTCAACCGGAACAGAACAGCAGACTGACGAAAATGACGGAATCTTAAAAGAAAATGAGCAGCATACGAAAGGAGTGTTTAGAAATGTACGGTAAAGTGACAGACGGAAAATTAAAAATAATGAAAAATAACAGTGTAAGTACCGTAATTGATACCGAGGAAGGAATTCAATATGTTACGGTATTTAATCCATCTGAAACCGAATTAAAAGAACTGGGTTATTATAAGCTTAGCGAAGAAGCGGAAAAAGCTCTGGGTACCGATGCTCTGTTTGAAGTATCCGGCAACGAAGTGTGTGTAAAAGATGAAAAAGCACAAATTCAGTAAATTTATAGTGGCATTCTGCATTGCCGAAATTGCATTTATGCAGCTTTGGGCTATGCGCATTGCCAGTCACAATATGTTTTTGGTTACAGGTCTGCTTACGGCAAACCACGCGGTATTCGGTGGAGAGCTTCTGCTGCTCTGCGTAAAGCGAGTTCTTGAAAAAGACTCTGCTTCCAAAAACAAAACAGATAAAGAGGAGGACATAAAATGCAAAGACTAATAGACATTGCTCTGTCGGAGGTTGGCTATCTTGAAAAGGCAACCAATAAGGAGCTTTATTCCAAAACGGCAAACCCCGGCAGAAACAATTATACCAAATATGCTGCGGAAATGTCACCCTACAGCCCCGGCATATATGCCAACGGCTACGCCTGGTGCGATACCTTTGTGGACTGGTGCTTTGTAAAGGCATACGGCTCCAGAGCTAAGGAACTTATTTACGGATGGAGTGCCTACACACCCACCTCTGCTTCCTACTATAAGCAGCATCGCAGGTGGCACACCGCTCCCAAAATAGGTGACCAGATATTTTTTAAGGATGCATCGGGTACCATATGCCACACGGGTATTGTGTACGACCTGGATGACTTTTATGTGTATACCGTAGAGGGCAACACATCCTATCAGACCGGAGTTGTAGCAAACGGAGGTGCCGTAGCAAAAAAGATGTATAAGCGTGATTACGACCGCATTGCAGGCTATGGAAGACCTGACTATTCCAAGGTGGCAGTAAAGGAAGAAGTAAAGGAGGAGTACACAATGTACAACACATTAGAGCAATGCCCTGTATGGGCAAAGGACTACGTATCAAAGGCTTTGTCCAATGGCTACATAAAAGGTGACGAAAAAGGTAATCTGAATCTTGACGATACCAAAATATGGTGCCTTGCGGTAATGATGCGTATTGCAGGAATTGTAGCGTAGTGAGGCATTTTATCTTTCCTAGATTAAGGCACTTGGCTGTGATGTTATCCTGAGGCAAAGCCGAAGGATCTCCCTGTAAAGCGGGGTAGAAAACCGGTAATAAACAAAAAAGATACCTGATACAAGGTGGTGATATCTTGGAACAAAAAGAAATATGGGAGCGAATAGCAAGTGTGGAGGCAAGTACAAAATCAGCTCATCACAGACTTGACAGAATAGAGCATATTGCCGACTCCATACACGCTCTCGCATCGGAAATGCATGAAATGAGAAATGACTTTGCCAATGTACTCGAAAGGGTACAGACCATAGAGGAAAGACCCGTTAAACGATACGATGTAATTGTAAACAGCATAATTACGGCTCTTTGCGGAGGACTTGCAGGTTATCTTATTTCCGTGTTGATATAATATTAAGGAAAGGAGGAATTTATATGTACATATTTTCATTGATTTTGTTAATTATAGCTTTGATTGTGTTTGTCATTGTCCGCAAAAACAACATAGTGGAATGGCTTGTATGCTTCTGCGCCGAGGCAGAAATGACCTACGGCTCCGGTACAGGCTACCTTAAGCTTAGAGATGTGTATGCAGAGTTTGTAAGAAGCTATCCTGTGGTTTCATCTGTTATACCCTTTAACACCTTTTCCGCTCTTGTGGATAAAGCCCTTAAAAAGCTTAAGGACAAGCTTTCGGAAAACAAAGCAATAAGCGATATTGTGGTGGGATAGTTGTCCGGCATAAACAAAACAAACCTGCAGAGTAGTATTTCTGCAGGTTTGCTCTTTTTGAATGCATAGTAAATTAAATTTATAAAATCTGTTTTAATTTGCAAAGTAGTTCAGGTATATCCTTTTGTACAGTATCGTACACCACGGATAAATCAACATTGCCGTATTCATGTACAATTCTGTTGCGTAAACCTTTTATTGCCCGCCACGGAATAAAAGCATACTGCGACTTGAAATTCTCTGATAGTCTGTCTGAGTTTTCTGCAATTTGTATTAGACGGAACATAACGGAATCAATCAGGATAGCATTTGCTTCAAATGCGATTTGAGTTATTCCTTTTGTATGTTTAATTACAAAGGACAAATCTCCAACGATTTTTTGGATATAATACAGGTTGTCTTTTTTATTATCCATATATTTTTACTCCGTTTTTCAGTATTTCATTTATTAATTCAGGATTATCATTAAGTTGTGCCAGATTCAATAAATCCACTTTTTTCTTAAGTGATTCTCTTAATGCTTCTGTTAAATCAAAAAAAGCAATTCCGGATAATGGCGTAGATATGAGAAGGTCAACATCGCTATTTTCGGTAGCTTTACCTTTTGAGTATGAACCAAACAAAAAGCAGTATTCAATGTCAAATTCATCGAAAACCCTTGTGCATGTATCTTTGATTTGGTTAATGGTTAAAATTCCGGTACTTTCATCGATAATACCATACTCTTCTAACTTGTTGAGCATATATTGATATTTTATGGAATTGCACTTGCTTTGGTCATTCTCGTAATTTTGATAGGTGCGGAGTGGTATTCCAAGAAATTTTGCACACTCTGCTTGAGTTAAACTTTTGTTTTTTCGAAGTTCTTTAAGCGTCATTTTTATCACCTCGAAATATATTTTACCACAAACATTTAAAATATGCAATAAAAATACGCAAAAATTGCGTATTTTTTGTTTTTTTAGCACGCAATTCTTGCGTATTTTATTTAAAATCTGAAATCTCTTCTGTTACTTGCCTTTATGGCCTCAACGTTTTCTATGGCAATTCTTCTTGCCTTTTCATTGGGAACCTTTTGGAGTTCTTTTTCTATAAGCTCAAAACCTTTTTTCTTGGTTTCCTCGCTTGCGTAGTCCACAAGGTATTCTGTAAGAGTCATAAGGGCGTTGGGGTGGCAACAGTTCTGTATGGCACCGGTTTTGCAAAGGCTCATAAAGCGGTCGCCTGTTCTGCCTTCTCTGTAGCAGGCTGTGCAGAATGATGGGATGTGACCCATATCTATAAGCCAGCTTACCACTTCGTCCAGAGTTCTCTGGTCGGATACGTCAAACTGTTCGGAGTCGTGGGGTCTTTCTTCCTCGGTGTAACCGCCTACAGATGTTCTGGAAGCACCGCTTATCTGGCTTATGCCAAGTTTTAATACCTCACCGCGCACCTTTTCGGATTCTCTTGTGGATATTATCATACCTGTGTAGGGTACTGCAATTCTTATGCAGGCTATAATTTTCTTAAACAGCTCGTCGGAGAGGGAGTTGTCAAACTGGTCGGGGTCAATGTCGTCGGCTCTCTTAAGACGGGGTACGCTTATGGTGTGAGGACCCACGCCGTGTACCGCTTCAAGGTGTTCTGCGTGCATCATAAGACCCACAAATTCGTACTTGTATTTTTCAAGACCGAAAAGCACACCAAGACCCACATCGTCTATACCGCCTTCCATGGCTCTGTCCATGGCTTCGGTATGGTAATCATAGTCATGCTTGGGGCCTGTGGGATGGAGCTCTAAGTAGCTTTCCTTGTGGTATGTTTCCTGAAACAGAATGTATGTGCCGATGCCGGCATCCTTAAGCTTTCTGTAGTTTTCCACGGTGGTAGCCGCAATGTTTACATTAACTCTGCGGATGGCACCGTTTTTGTGATTTACCGAGTATATTGTCTTAATACACTCCAGAATGTATTCAATGGGGTTCATCTTGGGGTCTTCACCGGCTTCTATGGCAAGACGCTTGTGACCCATATCCTGCAGGGCAATAACCTCAGCCTTTACTTCCTCCTGAGTAAGCTTCTTTCTGGCAATGTGCTTGTTCTTTAAGTGGTAAGGACAGTACACACAGCCGTTTACACAGTAGTTGGAAAGGTAAAGGGGGGCAAACATTACTATTCGGTTGCCGTAGAAGGAAAGCTTTATTTCCTCTGCCAATGCGGCAATTTTTTTGTTTAATTCCTCGTCCTCGCAGGCAAGGAGAACAGCCGCCTCTCTGTGGCTTAAGCCCACGCACTTTATGCCGTCCTCGGTTTTGTGGGGGCGCGCCTTTTCAAGGAGGGCTTCTATAAGCTCTTTGTTGTTTTTGTTTTCCTCGGCGTAGGCTATGGTGTCCAGTATTTCGCCGTCGTTTATAAATTCTTCTGCTTTAAGTGATTTTGGATTGTATACTGCCATTTTCTTTCGTTCCTTTCAATATAGTTATTAGGGATTAGGGAATAGCGATTAGGATAAAGAGAAGTGTAGCTTTGCAGAACTGAGGCACTCTTTTATGTGTGTCATCCTGAAGCGAAGCTGAAGGGTATTCAAAACAAGTGAGTGTCTTAGTTATGGTAAAATCTCGTGAAATATTTACAAATCCGATTTATCGGATTTGCACCACACTTCTTCACTATTCCTTATTACCTATTACTTGTTTTTTTGCGTCTCCTCGGCTTGTTACAACCTCGGCTCCTATCTTTTTGAGGCTTTCTCTTAGTGACTTAAGTCCTTCAGCCGCTTCGGTTCCCACCGATGCTTTGTTGTTGTAAAGAGTGTATTTTGCCCTTTGCTCCATAGGGGAGAGGTTGGGCATTACTACATTTGCTCCGCAAAGGATCGCCTTTTCTCTGCCGTTTTTTTCAAGTGATGCCAGAGCCGTGGTTGCCGGCAGAAGTATTCCCGGGTGCATAAGTCTTATTATTGCCAGAAGGTAACAGCTAAGGTTCACACTACCGGGCTTTTTAGTTGCAAACTCCGTGTCCTTGTGGGGTATAAAGGGGCCTATGCCACACATGTGAGGTTTAAATTCCTCAATGAATTTTAAATCCTTTGCCAGATGCTCCGCTGTCTGATAGGGTGAACCTACCATAAATCCGCAACCCACCTGAAATCCGATGTCCTTAAGGTTCTTAAGACATTCCATTCTGTTTTCAAGGCTTAAATTATCGGGGTGAAGCTTTCCGTAGTGACAGCCGTCTGCCGTTTCATGGCGCAGAAGATATCTGTCCGCACCGGCATCGTATAGCTTCCTGTAGCTTTCTGCAGTCTTTTCTCCCAGAGAGAGAGTAACCGCACAGTCGGGGTAAAGCTTCTTTATACTGCGGATAATGTCGCACATCACCTCGTCGGTGTAATGCATATCTTCACCGCCCTGCATCACAAAGGTGCGAAATCCCAAAGCATAACCTTCCTTGCAACAAGAAAGTATTTCCTCCTTGGAAAGTCTGTATCTTTCGCAGTTGGCATTGGATGCCCTTATACCGCAGTACAAACAGTCATTTTTGCAGATATTGCTTATCTCAATGAGCCCTCGTATATATATGGCATCGCCGTACACGGCTTTTTTTGTGTTTAAGGCAATGGGTGCAATAAAGCTAAGTGTCTTCGGTGAGAAAGATTCAATAAGCCTTTGGTATTCTTCCAAAGCAAGGCTCCCGGTATCTGTTAACTTTTGAATAAGTTTTTTGTAATCATTCATTGTTTATCACATTGGAATAGGCGGTCTTTACGCTTATTCCTTTCAGCGCTCCTATTTTGCCTGCCAGAGATGAAGTCACATCCTGCGGTGCATCTATGGCAATGCTTACTACATTTATGTTGTGTTTTCTGTAGGGAATTCCCATTCGACCTATTATATAATTCCCGTAATTGTGCAAAATATCATTGAGCTCTTTTACGGAGTCGGTGTTTTCCACTATAATTCCCATCACTGCAACTCTTGTTTCCATTTTCGTACCTCGCAAAATAAAAAATCGCACCCCAACAAGGGCACGACAAATAAACTCACGGTTTAAATTTTTTGCCCTTTCACTCAGGATATTTCCTTTATGTCAGGAATTATATTATACTACAACTCGCGCTAAATGTCAAACACTTTAATTTAGCCTTATATACTCTAGCAAAATAGACTTTAGCGGTTATCCATTGTCATACCTACATGAATAATCTCCAAAACCTTTAAAATGAGCAAAAATATCGTTGCATAATACCACTATTTATTCTTTTCACAATAAACAAAGAGCCTTGAACGAAAAGGCTCAAAGCTCGTCAATAAACATATTTAATTTTTTAGTTTGGGTTTTACCAATTCTCCAAACATTGCACCACCTATTATTAAGGTTGCACCTACTATTTGGATTATACTCATTGTTTCTGATAATAACACGGCGGAGAATACTACTGCTGACAAAGGCTCTAAATAACCAAGAACTGCTACAGACTGAACAGGTAATTTAGATAAAGGCGAAAAATACAAATAGCATCCAATACCTGTATTAACAACCCCCAAGAATATTACTGCAAACCAATTAACTCCTGATAAATCTATCATAAGACCTTGCTTGAATAAGACAAAGACCGCAACTGTCAAGAAACTTACTGTTAATTGAATTGTTGAGTTCTCCATTCCTGTTATTTGCTTTGACTTCTTATTTAGTGTAACCATAAAGAAATACATCAGAGCAGACATACCACCACAGGTTATTCCCCAAATATTTGTATTTTCTCCCGATACATTACCATTTACTAACAACAAACCTACAACAACAATTAGAAAACCTATTATTTTAGGATATGTAAGTCTTTCCTTAAAAATCATAGGGGATAATATCATTACTATAACAGGACCACAATAATAAATCAGAGAAGATATACCAACACCTATTTGCTGATAAGCTTCATACAAGAACATCCAACTTGTACCCATTGCTATTCCTGATAGCATAATAAACAATAAATCTTTTCTGTATTTAGGAAACGTAAATTTGCCACCTGATAATTTGAAAAGAATAATCAATAGGATGCTACCTATTAAAGTCCTTAAAAAGACTATTTCATAACTATTTAATAATATCTGACTTGCTACAATACCATTACTTCCAAACAGTAATAGAGCAAGAAGATATTTTATGTATGCGGTTTTCATAATATTACCTCGTAAAAATAAATTGCAGGAATTATTATACTACAAAACTCATTGTTTGTAAATAAATACAGACAAATTTCATCACTTTTTACAATGAACATAAAAACCTAACAAAATCCCTTTATTTCAAAATAAAGTTCATCGATATTTTTCAAAAACCAAGAAAACTGTCCACCTATTTTCAACGATATACAGGGAAATTTTGAGCAAAAAAATGAGTTTCTGCCATGTATAACAAGGCAGAAACTCAAGTCCTTTTATCTAGAGCATATAAATTTAGCCAATATTATTGACTTTGACAACATAATTAAATATAATATAAAGTAGAAAAATATGGAGGTTTATCTATGGCTAAAATCAATATTATTGGTTCAGGCGGCTGGGGTACAGCCAATGCGATTCTTCTTGCTTCCAACGGTCACGAAGTCCTTTTGTGGTCATATATGAAGGAAGAAAGCGAAAATCTCAAAAAACACAAAGAAAACAAGCCCTTCCTCCCCGGAGTTAAAATTCCCGAGGCGGTAGACTTTACTTCCGATATATCCCGTTGCGGCAGTGCAGACCTTATTGTTATAGCGGTTCCTTCCCACGCGGTAAGAGCTACATGCCGTTCCCTTGCACCGTATGTTTCCGACGGTCAGCTTATACTCAGTATTTCAAAAGGGTTTGACGACGAAACCGGAGAGCGGCTTTCGGAGGTTATACTCTCCGAAATTCCCGGTGCTGTTGTAGCTGCAATGAGCGGACCTTCCCATGCGGAGGAGGTTGCTCTCGGTATGCCTACCACCAATGTGGTTGCCTGCCGAAAGGAAGGCTGTGCTGAGTTTATACAGGATTTATATATGTCGCCTCTTTTCAGGGTATATATCACCGAGGATATTGTAGGTCTTGAGCTTGGCGGGTCTCTTAAAAATATTATTGCGCTTGCGGCAGGTATCTGTGACGGCCTCGGCTACGGCGATAACACCAAAGCGGCACTTATGACAAGAGGACTTGTGGAGATAACCCGTCTGGGAATAAAGATGGGTGCAAATCCCGAAACCTTTTCGGGGCTTACAGGAGTGGGCGACCTTATAGTTACCTGCACCAGTATGCACTCCAGAAACCGCAGAGCAGGTATACTTATAGGCAAGGGCAGATCCTGCGAGGAAGCTCAGAAGGAAGTTAATATGACTGTAGAGGGTGTGCGTGCCTGCTACAGTGCGTATGCTCTTTCCAAAAAGTATGATGTGGAAATGCCTATAGTCGAAGCAATATACAAGATATTAAAGGGAGAACTTAAGGCACAGGATGCTACAGAGTCCCTAATGGGCAGAGCCCGCAAGCACGAAACGGAAAAAGAATGGCTTATGTAAAATATTACCCTTCAAAAAAACTTATGTTTTGAGATATACTAAAGATATCTTGAGAAAGGAAGTTGCAGTATGAAGTTTGAAAGCAGTACGCTTTTTGTTAACACGGGACGAAAGCCTCTTCCCGGTATGCAAAAGAAAAAGAAAAATAATAAAAACAATATTGTTCTTGGAGTATGCGTTGCCATTATAATTATTCTCTGCATATTTGTAGGGCTTATTGTTCATATCTGGGCAAGCTATGATGACGGCTCCAAAGACAGTACACAAACAATGCAGACTACTCAGACCAAAACTGCCCAACCCAAGAAGAAAGTCCCTGCAAAGCCTGCAGACACAAAGAAGGAAGATGCTTCCAATAAGGACTATGCTTCTTCGGGTAAGGAAACAGATGCAGTTAAGGCTGTCAACAAGGAATTTGAAACCGTTAAAGCGGAGTATTCATACGGAATTATGCAGCTTTCCGACGGTGAAACATACATAAAGAATACCGACAAAATAGAAAATACCGCGGCACTTGCGCCGTTTTTGGCAGATTACGTAAGTGATGCCATATATCTGGGCAGATTCGACTATACCACCGATGTAGGAGGCTACAAAGGCAGTTACCTTATGGACAGAGCCTTTGGAGAAGGAAGCGTGGATGCGGCAAACCTTCTTATAGATTTCTTCGGTGTTCAAAAGCTCAACAACTATTTTGCACAGGAAGGTTATGCCAATACTTACTTTGGCGGTACTGTAGGCTCTGACGGAGGCAGCTACACAACCGCGGAGGACCTTGCAAGGCTTATGAAAAAGTTCTACGAAAACACAGGCTTTTTCCCTTATAGTGATATGTACAAGAAAATGCTCGCGAACACCCAGACTCACAAGATTATGAATTCTCTGCCCAGCGGTGCATACGGGGCAAATATGTCCTTTACCTTCGGCGAAGAGTCCGTAGATGCGGCAATAATCTATACAAGCAAGGGTAACTTTGTGTTTGTTGCTATGGCAGAAGGCGACGACACCGAGCTTGAAGCTGCTCACAAGGCTATGTCTGCCTCTGCAAAGAAAATCTGCGAAAAAATAAAATGAGGTCCCCTCTATGGAAAGGTACATATATACGGTAGATAAAAAAGATATTACTATAGACAAAGGCGAACTTGCTCTACGGCTTAAAACCCCCAGAGGTTACACCGATGATCTTGTGGAAAGGTGTATATCGGAGGTTTTTGCCTCGGTAAAGCCTGCTTGCTGTTATGCAAGACTCCCCCTTGCCTTGAAGGAAGATGGAGTGGATCTGGGGTTTGCTTTTGTAAAATCCCAAAATCTTCGCGCCTGCCTTAAAGGCTGCGCAGAGGGCTATGTTATGGCTTCTACCCTTGGCGTGGAAACCGACAGACTCATAGGGCGCAAAAGCCTTGTTTCACCTGTTGAGGGCTTTGTGACAGATGCCATAGCTTCGGCTGTGGCGGAAGCAGTTATGGATAATATGTATACCCATCTTTCGGCAGATTTGCGCCTTACTGCCCGCTTTAGTCCCGGTTACGGTGACCTTGAGCTTGCACATCAGAGGGATGTACTGGATTTCCTCTGTGCAGACAAACTCATAGGAATTAAGCTTGGGGACAATCTGATAATGACCCCACGAAAATCAATTACTGCAATATGCGGAATCAAAGAATAGCGGTGACGTTTGATGAAAGATATTTTAAAATTAATTAAAGAAAAAAGAATATTCTTCGATGGCGGTACCGGTACCTGTCTTCAGTCCCGGGGACTTAAACCCGGCGAAAAACCGGAGCTGTGGAGCATAGAAAAACCCGAAATAATAGAGGAACTTCACAGAGCTTACTTTGAAGCCGGTGCCAATGTTGCCACCACCAATACTTTTGGTGTAAACAAGGATAAATTCGAAAATTTTGCCGAAATTATCTCGGCTTCAATTTCCTGTGCAAAAAAAGCTGCAGGGGATTATGAAGACAGATTTGTGGCATTTGATATGGGTCCCACAGGAAGAATGCTAAAGCCCCTTGGCGATATGGAATTTGAGGAGTGCGTGGAGCTCTATGCGGAAAATGTAAAGGTTGCCGCAGAGTGCGGAGCCGACCTTATAATAATAGAAACCATGAACGACTGTCTTGAAACCAAGGCGGCAGTTCTTGCTGCAAAGGAGAATTCCTCCCTTCCGGTATTTGTAACCAATGTTTACGATGGCACCGGCAAGCTTATGACGGGAGCCGACCCCAAGGCGATGATTGCTATGCTTGAAGGTTTAGGTGTAGATGCCCTGGGTATGAACTGCTCCTACGGTCCCGACAAAATGATGGATATAATAGGGGAATTTAAGAAGTATTCATCACTTCCCGTAATAGTCAATCCCAATGCAGGACTTCCGGAAATAAAAGACGGTAAAACTGTGTTTACTCTCACTCCCGACGAATTTGCCCAAAGTATGGTAAATCTTGCCAAAGGCGGTGCAACCATTCTCGGAGGCTGCTGCGGTACTACTCCGGAGTATATCGGTGCAATGGTAAATGCAGTTAAAGAAATTGAATATATATATTCCCAAAAGAAGAATATGACCCTTGTGTCTTCCTATACTCACGCCGTAGAAATAGGCGCAAAGCCCGTTCTCATCGGTGAGAGAATAAACCCCACGGGCAAAAAGAAGCTTAAGGAAGCCATTAAGGATGGTGATATGGACTATATTCTCTCCGAGGGTATACGTCAACAGGACAAAGGCGTACATATACTTGATGTAAATGTGGGTGTCCCCGGAATAGACGAAGCCCGGATTATGAAGGACACCGTACTAAGCCTTCAGGCTGTTACAGATTTACCCTTGCAGATTGATTCGTCCGACCCCGAAGCTATTGAGGGTGCAATGCGTATGTATGCAGGCAAACCCATGGTTAACTCCGTAAACGGCAAAAAGGAGTCCATGGATGCGGTATTGCCTCTTGTTAAGAAGTACGGCGGTGTTCTCATTGCCCTTACCCTTGATGAAACCGGCATCCCCGATACTCCGGAGGGCAGGGTGGAGATTGCATACCGCATTATAAACGAAGCTACAAAGTATGGTATAGACCAAAAAGATATAGTGGTAGACCCCCTTGCTCTTACCGTTTCTTCCGACGGCAGAAGTGCCATTGTCACTTTGAAAACCATCGAAATATTAAACTCCCGGGGCATACATACGAGCCTTGGGGTATCAAATATATCCTTTGGACTTCCCCAAAGGGAAATCATAAATTCCGCATTCTTTACTCAAGCTATGCAAAAGGGTCTTAAGTGTGCCATTATGAATCCCTTCTCCGATGCTATGATGAACTCATACTATGCTCACAATGTGCTTTGCGGTGCCGACGAAGCCTGCGCAGACTATATATCCTACGCAAGTGAAATTGCAAGCATCGAAAAGACAACCGCAAATACTGTGGATATTACTCTTAAGGACGCGGTTGTAAAAGGTCTTAAGGATGCTGCAACAGCATGTTGCAAAGAAGCTCTTAAGATAAATGAGCCCATGGATGTAATAAACGAAATGATTATACCTGCATTAAACGAAATCGGCACAGCCTTTGAAGAGGGCAGGGCGTATCTGCCTCAGCTGCTTATGAGTGCCGAGGCTGCAGGGGCAGCTTTTGATATAGTTAAGACTAAGATTAGCATAGCTGATGCCGACAATGGTAAAAAGCTGATTTTGGCTACGGTAAAGGGCGATATCCACGACATTGGAAAAAATATAGTTAAGGTGGTTATGGAAAGCTACGGCTTTACCGTAACGGACCTTGGCAGAGATGTGGAGCCGGAGGCTGTTCTTAGGGCGGCGTTGGATAAGGATTGCACCCTTGTGGGCTTAAGTGCTCTTATGACAACCACCGTGCCTGCCATGGAGGAAACCGTAAAGCTTATTAAAGCGCATAATCCCCACATTAAGGTTATGGTGGGCGGTGCGGTGCTTACCGATGAATACGCCCGTATGATTGGCGCAGATTACTATGCAAAGGACGCTATGGACGGCGTAAGGATTGCTCAAGGTCACTACGAAGCAAAAAAGTGAAAAATGCAATAAAAAAAGTCAAAAATGTCACAAAAATATGTCTGTGAAAAATTGACAATTAACAATGCAAGTGATATACTTAAACTATATATTGATATTTTTTAAGGAGGTTTATTTATTATGGATAAGCAGACCGTTATTAAAAAGATTAAAGATGTTGGTATAGTTGCCGTTGTAAGAGCAACAACTGCCGACGAAGCTAAGAAAATTACCGAAGCTTGTATGAAGGGCGGAGTTCCCGCAATTGAGCTTACCTTCACAGTTCCCGGTGCACACAAGGTTATTGATGAGCTGGCTTCTTACTACAAGAACGACGACATCATCTTGGGTGCAGGTACAGTTCTTGACCCCGAAACCGCAAGAATTGCTATTCTCTCCGGTGCACAGTATGTGGTAAGCCCCTACTTTGACGAAGCTACAATTAAGCTCTGCAACCGCTATGCAGTTCCCTGTATGCCCGGCTGTATGACAATTCACGATGTTGTTAAGTCCTTAGAACTTGGCTGCGACATCATTAAGCTCTTCCCCGGCGATGCATTCGGACCCGGTATGGTTAAAGCTATCAAAGGCCCCATCCCTCAGGCAAACATTATGCCTACAGGCGGCGTAGATGTAAACAACGTTGCAGAGTGGATCAAGGCAGGTGTTGTAGCAGTAGGCGCAGGAAGCTCTCTTACAAAGGGTGCTAAGACAGGCGACTTCGATGCTATTACAGAAACAGCAAAGCAGTTTGTATACAATATTAAAGAAGCCCGCGAAAAGTTGGGTAAATAATTTAAAAGGACGGTACATATAAAATGGCTAAAGTTGTAACCATGGGCGAGATAATGCTCAGATTATCTACTCCCAATAACGAAAAGTTTATTCAGGCAGACGAGTTTGATGTATGCTACGGCGGTGGCGAAGCTAACGTTGCAGTATCCCTTGCAAACTACGGTCACGATGCAGAATTTGTAACCAAGGTTCCCGAAAATCCCATCGGTGAATGTGCAGTTGCAGCATTAAGAAAACACAATGTCGGCACAAAGAACATTGCCCGCGGCGGCGAAAGACTCGGTATCTATTTCCTTGAAACCGGTGCTTCCATGCGTGCTTCCAATGTAGTATACGACAGAGCACATTCTTCTATTTCCACAGCTACAGCAGCAGACTTTGATTTTGATGCTATCTTCGAAGGTGCAGACTGGTTCCACTTTACAGGTATTACTCCTGCTGTATCCGATGCTGCTGCAGAACTTACAGAAATCGCTTTAAAGGCTGCTAAGAAGCACGGCGTTAAGGTTTCTGTAGACCTCAACTTCCGTAAGAAGCTCTGGTCTTCCGAAAAGGCACAGAAGGTTATGACAAACCTTATGCAGTATGTAGATGTATGTATCGGTAACGAAGAAGATGCCGAAAAGGTTCTCGGATTCAAGCCCGGTGAAACAGACGTTACTTCCGGTGACCTTGAACTTGCAGGTTACGAAAGCATCTTCAAGCAGATGGTAGAAAAGTTTAATTTTGAATATGTTATTTCTTCCTTAAGAGTTTCCAAGTCAGCTTCCGACAATGGTTGGTCTGCTTGCATTTACTCCAGAGATACCAAGGAATTCTACCACTCCAAGGAATACAGAATTCATCCTATCGTAGACCGTGTTGGCGGCGGCGACAGCTTTGCAGGCGGTACAATCTGCGGTTTCCTCGATGGCAAGAACTTCAAAGAAGCTCTTGAATTTGGTGTTGCTGCATCCGCTCTTAAGCACACAATTCCCGGTGACTTCAACTTAGTTAGCCGTGCAGATGTAGAAGGTCTTGCAGGCGGAGACGGTTCCGGTCGTGTTCAAAGATAAAATAATTTAAGCAAAGAGGGCGTAGTATTTTTACTATGCCCTTTTCTTTAAAGAATGATAACTCCATTGTCATTTTGAATGACACTTTATTGTTATTCAGAATTACACCCCATTGTCATTCTGAGCCGAAATTAATTTCTTTACGGACAATACCCCATTGTCATTCTGAGCCGAAGGCGAAGAATCTCCCTTTCAAATGAAATTTTTTTCAACAAAACGGAGGAATTTATACATGTATAAAATAGCTATACTGGGATGCGAAAACTCCCACGCAAATGCTTTCCTTGACTTTTTAATTAAGGAAAAAAAGTATGAAGATATAGAAGTTGCCGGCGTGTATTCCGACGAGCCTGAAGCTATGGCAAAGCTCAAGGAGGAATACGGTGTAGAAACCGCAGATTCCTATGATGCTTTTGTAGGCAAGGTAGACGGCATCGTGGTTACAGCACGTCACGGTGACAATCACTATAAGTATGCTAAGCCCTACATAGCAAGCGGCATACCTATGTTTATAGATAAGCCTATTACCATTTCCGAAGAGGAAGCTATTGACTTTATGAAGGATTTAAAGGCAAACGGTGTTAAGGTAACAGGCGGTTCAAGCTGTATCTATCAGCCAATACTTAAAAAACTTCGCACTATGATAGAAGACGGAAGCATAGGCAAGCTCTTTGGGGGTTATTTCCGTGCTCCCAATGTTCACTGGGAACAGTACGGCGGATTTTACTTCTACAGTCAGCACCTTATTCAGTCTATGATGACCGTGTTTGGCAACTACCCCGTAAGTGTATGCTCTGTGGAAAACGGTGATGTTATTACAAGCACAGTCCGTTATGAGGAATGTGATGTTACCGCGGTGCTTACCAAAGGATGCCACAAATACTATGCTTACATAGGCGGCTCCGAAGGTATGGAAGGTGCCGAGTTTGAAACTATCCCCGGATATCTCATTGAATTTAATAAGTATGTTGATGTGTTAAGAGGTAACGACCAAGGGGAAAACTACAGAGATTTTATAGCTCCCGTGTTTATATTAAATGCAATAGAGCGTTCTCTTAAAAACGGCGGTGCCGAAGAAAAAATAAATCCTGTACCGGAAATCTAATTAATACTTGATTAAGAACTAAATAAATGGTACAATTTATTCAAAGAATTTATCGGAGGAATTTATAATGGATAACAATGTAATCAATCAGAATAAAGCATGGCTTGATGAAACCTGGGCAAAGGTGGAAAAAAAGCTTGAAAGAGTTGCTGTAAAAAGCCGCGAAAAGCTCCCTTACACCACAGTAAACGGTGTACACGACAACTGTCAGGAAACCCGTCCCTGCTGGTGGACAAACGGTTTCTGGGGCGGTATGATGTGGCTTATGTACCTTGCTACAAATAACGAAGAATACAAGAAAACCGCACAGAGAAGCGAAGAGCTCCTGGACCTGGGTTTGGAAAAGTTTGAAGGGCTCCACCACGATGTGGGCTTTATGTATCACCTTACCGCAGGTGCTTCCTACAGAATTACAGGGGACAGAAAGTCCTATTTAAGAAATATGTATGCAGCCTGCACACTTGCTTCCAGATACAACATTGACGGCAAGTTTATAAGTGCATGGAACGGCGAGCAGCACGAGGGCTGGTCTATTATCGATTGCCTTATGAATATACCCCTTCTTTACTGGGCATCTAAGGAACAGAAGGTAGACCGTTTTAAGAGAATTGCTATGAGCCATTGCGATATGGCTATCCGTGACCACATTCGTGAAGACGGCAGTGTAAACCATATTGTAGAACACAAGATAGAATCTGACGAAGTTGTAAGAGTATACGCAGGTCAGGGTTATGTGGACGATTCCTGCTGGTCAAGAGGCCTTGCGTGGGCAGTATACGGCACAGTCCTCTCTTACATTCACACCGGCAAAAAGGAATACCTGGATGCAGCAATTAAGACAGCTAACTACTTTATTGCAAACGCTGCTGCCACAGACTATAAGACATTGGTAGATTTCAAATCTCCATTGGAGCCTGTACTCTACGACAGCACAGCAGGCGTATGTACCGCTTGCGGACTTTTGGAGCTTGCAAAGTATGTTAGCCCCACCGAAGCTAAAATGTATACAGAAGCAGCCATCAACCTTCTTAAGGCTACAGATGAGCACTTCTGCGACTATAGTGACGAGGAGGATGCCCTTGTGCTTATGGGTACAGAGCGTTATCCTCATAACGAACAGGAAGAAAAGGGTGTACATATTCCCATTGTATACGGTGATTTCTTCTTTGTAGAAGCTCTTTGCAAATTAAAGGGCGTAGATTTCCTTATATGGTAATTATAATCCATACAAAGAGCATAGCAGTGATGTTATGCTCTTTTTTAATCAATTGTGGTTCGCATAGAAAGGTTGAATAATATGTATTGTATTTATGTGTCGTTCAAGTGTTTTCCCGGCAAAAGGGAAGAATATGTTAAACTTCTTAATGAAAAAGGATATTTAGAAGAGATTCGGAAAGAAGAAGGTTGTATCCGCTATGATTACTATTTCTCCGAAAAAGACGAAAATGAACTTCTTTTAATAGAAATGTGGGAATCCAAGGCTCATCAACAGGCTCATATAGAAACTCCTCATATGAAGGTGGTTCTTCCTCTCGGCAAAGATTATATAATGGATAAAAAGCTTGGCGAATTTAATCTTTTATGATTTTTTATCCTGACTTGACACGAGTAAGAATTATGTCGAATGGTGATGGAAAATATAGAAATATGAAAAACAAAGGAGAAAATAATATGCCAGATGAATTAGGAAAAGAGATTTTAGTTGAATCTGCTAAAGCGGTTGCTATTGAAGGATATAACGACACATTTAAACCTGCCTTGAAATCCATTGGAAATATTGTTGCACTTCCATTTCAAGTTGTTGATGCGGTGCTGACAAAGCCAAAGTTATGGGTTGCAGAAAAACAATATAATTATGAAAGAACGAGAGAAATTTTAGCTGAGAAATTAAAAGACACCCCTATAGAAAAAATTGTTCCACCCGAAAACTATGTAGCAGTTCCTGCGTTGCAACAAATTTCATATTGTTTTGATAGTGATGAATTGAGGGATATGTATGCGAATCTTTTAGCTTCGTCTATGAATATTGATACAAAATATACTGTTCATCCTTCATTTGTTGATATAATTAAACAGCTTACTCCTGACGAGGCAAAGTTGCTAAAAAAACTTTCTGTAGGAAGTGAGTATCCTTTAATTGATGTTATATTAAGGGTAAAGAATGGAGGATATATAACATTAGTTCATAACTTTACTGATATTGCCGAAAATGTGTGTGATTGTCCAAATGAAATATTTTCTTACTTAGATAATTTTGAAAGATTGAAACTGATTGAAATTCCAAGAGGGTTATATCTTGATGCTGAACAATTATATAAACCATTGGAAGAACATGAGTATATTAAAAGTTTACTGAATAAACCTATTCAAGAAGGTGAAAAAATTGAAATTAAGAAAGGTAAGTTTGGGTTAACTTCCTTTGGAAAAAACTTTATAAAGGTATGCTTGTAACTTAAAATAGCAGGGGATAAAGAAAGGACATAAATCATATAGTAAAAACTGATAATTATATTGTGTTTTTTACTTGTGTCAAGTCCATATAATTTAAAACATTAGTTTGCCGATTTATAATATTTACATATACTATCGGGAGCGAGAAAATCCAGTATTGTCGCGAGCTATAATGTTAACAAAGTTATAAAATCGTTGAAGGGAGAAAAACATATGAATCAAGATCCTTTTAAAGAATATATAAAACAATCTGAACCAAATAAAAGAGATAAAGGCTATGCATGGAGTACAGCTATAGGTCTTCAAGCGGTTGATGGTCTTGAACCATCAGAACAACTTGTGAAGACCGCCATTGAGAATATTGAAGGTTATATCACAATGGAAGATGCGGAAAGACGTATAAACAGCTATTATGAGACGATTTCAAAAAAAGAAGAGGATGACAGAACAGAAGAAGCTGATAAGGTTTCTGTTAGAATTGCATCAATTCTTTCCGAAAAAGCCTTTACATTTTCCCCGAGTGAATATATAGGAATTCACAAAAAATTATTCTCAGGTATTTATAAGCACGCAGGAAAAATTCGTGATTATAACATAACAAAAAAAGAATGGGTGCTTGACGGAGCTACAGTTCTATACGGAAATGCTGCCGAACTTCGTCAGACACTTGAATACGATTTTGAGCAGGAAAAGAAGTTCAGCTATAAAGGACTTTCAACAGATGAAATTATAGAACATCTTGCATTTTTTGTGTCAAGATTATGGCAGATTCATATTTTTGGTGAGGGTAATACAAGAACAACTGCGGTTTTCTTTATTAAATATTTACGCTCATTAGGGTATGATGCTACAAACGATATATTTGCACAGAATGCATGGTATTTCAGAAACGCACTTGTTAGAGCGAATTACAACAATCTAAAAGAGAATATTCATGAAACAACGATTTATCTTGAAAAGTTTATAAGGAACTTACTTTTAAATGAATCTAACGAACTTAAAAATCGTTATTTGCACATTCAAAATATTTTTGAAGAAAATGAAACTGAAAATGTCGGTGTAAATAATGAAGATGTCGGGGAAAATGTCGGGGTAAATTTAAATAAAACGCAAAGAAAGATTGTTGAACTTATAAGAAATAATCCAAGCATAACAATTGAAGAAATGGCAAAGTTTGCAGATGTTGCAACAAGAACAATAGAAAGAAACATTAAAAAATTAAAAGAAAGAGAAATCATCGACAGAGTAGGCGCTGACAAAAATGGGCAATGGATTGCAAAAATCTGATTGCAATAAAAATTTATATAATAGTTTGCCGATAATAAATATTTACATATCGGGCAGGAAAAT
>JAZQFN010000046.1:0-16459 GCA_045539515.1 Clostridia bacterium | reverse complement strand
CGAAGAATTTTAAGATTATCAAAAATCGTTATAATCGAGCCAAAAACGCAGGTAATCCTGTCGGATTGGCGAGTATTTTGGTGTGGATTAGAGCGATTTTTGTATCTTAAAATCGGAGTTCGGATAGTACTCCAATGGCTAGGCGAAATGTGTAGTATAAACGGAGTATAATATATACAGAAGCATATGATATTATAATACTTATTTTTGATATTGCAACATATTAATATGATGTAAACAATAGATTACTTTTAATTGATATAATGAATATTTTTGACGAAAATATGATATAATATATAGGAAAAAGCAACTCGAAGTTGCATTAAAAACATATTAAAGTTGGTGGATACATCAGGAAATATATGGTAACATAAACTTTATAAGGGGCTTCTCGGATACTCTTTTGATACTTTAAATACTACCTTACAGAGGAGTCCCTTTGTCAACAAAAAACAAGGAGCAGACATTATGACTTTAGGACAAAAACTCACACTACTGAGAAATTCGCACAATATGTCACAGGAACAGCTTGCGGAAAAGGTTTCGGTTTCAAGACAATCTGTTTCCAAATGGGAGGTGGATCAGGCACTTCCGCAGATTGATAAAGTACTTCAGCTATGCACTATTTTCGGCATAACAGCCGACGAACTTCTAAGGGACGATATTTCCATAGCCGGAGAGGTTAAACCTACAAAGGGTCAGAATAAATATTTTGGCACAGACGGTTTTCGCGGAGAGGCAAACATTGACCTTACCTCAATGCAGGCTTACAAGGTGGGCAGATTTCTGGGCTGGTACTATAGCTCTCCTCTTTGTGGATGTACCAAAGCCAACTATCGTCCCCGGATAGTTATAGGCAAGGATACACGCCGTTCCAGCTATATGCTTGAGTATGCTCTGGTGGCAGGCATTACCGCTTCGGGTACAGATGCATATATGCTACATGTTACCACAACCCCCAGCGTGTCTTATGTAACCCGTCAGGAGGAATTCGACTGCGGTATTATGATTACTGCTTCCCACAATCCTTTCTACGACAACGGCATCAAGATAATAAACCGCTATGGCGAAAAGCTTGATGATGAAACCACAGCCTTAATAGAAGCCTATCTTGACGGTGACCTGAGTGCTCTTGGCATAAGAGGCGACGACCTTCCATGGGCCCACAGAGAAAAAATAGGCTGTATAGTGGACTATGTGTCCGGCAGAAACAGGTATGTGGGATACCTCATATCCATAGCATCTCATTCTTACAAAAATTTAAAAATAGGTATAGACTGCGCCAACGGCGCCTCCTGGACTATTGCCCGGGCGGTATTCGGTGCGTTGGGTGCACAGACTGTAGTTATAGGTGCAGAACCTGACGGAACCAATGTGAATCTTGATTGCGGTTCTACCCACATAGAGAAGCTTTGCAAGCTGGTAAAGGAACAGCACCTTGACCTTGGCTTTGCCTTTGACGGTGATGCGGACAGATGCATCGCTGTAGATGAAAACGGCAATGTGGCAGACGGCGACATTATGATGTATATACTGGCAAAACGTCTAAAATCCCGCGGTATGCTTAACAGCAACACAGTGGTTGCCACCGTAATGTCAAACAGCGGTTTTGTATCTGCCCTGGATGAGGCAGGCATCAAATGCGTGCAGACCAAAGTGGGAGACCGCTTCGTGTATGAATGTATGCAGAAAAATGACTACACTCTCGGCGGAGAACAATCGGGGCATATAATCCTCAAAAAATACGCAACTACAGGTGACGGACTGCTTACCGCCATAATGATTGCTGAGGAAATATGCGACAGCAAGCGAACCCTTTCCGAGCTTTCGGAGGCGGTTGAGCTATATCCTCAGTATACCCTCAATATCAGGGTCAAGAGCAAGGACGAAGCCCTTGAAGACGAGGCTGTGCTCAAAGAAAAGGAAAAAGTTGAAAAATTAATTAACGGCAAAGGCAGAGTACTTTTGCGTAAAAGCGGTACCGAACCTGTGGTAAGAGTAATGGTTGAGGCACAAAGCCGTGAATTATGTGAAAACTATGCAGAAAGTATAGCTAAAGTTATAGAAGAAAGAGGGCATACTCTTGTATAAAACCGTAAAAACCAAAGAGCTTTACAAATGCGAAACCCCTTATCTTAAAGAGCTTTTCGAAGGAAGTGTATATCCCTGGGATATGCTCCCGGCTCTTAAAGATTACATTACTAATCTTATAAATAAGGGCATAGATGGCTTTAAGGAGCTTAAACCCGGTGTTCTTGTGGGTGAGGGAGTTAAGATATATCCAACTGCTACCATAGAAGCTCCTGCCATAATAGGCAACGGATGCGAAATCCGCCCGGGTGCGTATATCCGCGGAAGTGTGATTACCGGTGAAAACTGCGTTCTGGGAAATTCTTCGGAGTTTAAAAACTGTATTCTTCTGGATAAAGTTCAGGTACCTCACTACAACTATGTGGGGGATACCATAATGGGCAATCATTCCCACCTTGGTGCAGGCTCTGTGTGCTCCAACCTTAAGTCCGACGGAAAGCCGGTGATAGTCCACAGCGATGAGGATTACCCCACAGGACTGCGCAAGGTTGGTGCAATCCTCGCTGACGGTGCAGATGTGGGGTGCGGTTGTGTACTGAATCCCGGAACTGTTCTCGGCAAGGGTACAAGGGTTTATCCTCTTAATTCTCTGCGTGGAGTTTTCCCCGGAGGGTGCATCGTAAAGTCACAGGATAATCTGGCGGAAATAATTGAAATTTGAAAATGCAAAGTTGCAGATACCAAAGAAAAAGGGCGTTTTTGATGACGCCCTTTTCAGTTGATATAATATTCCTGTAAAATTCGCACATACTATAGATATTAACTTATATAAAGGGTGAAGTTTATGTGCGGAATTATAGGATACACAGGCAAAGAAAAGGCAGTTCCCGTGGTACTTAAAGGATTATCCAAGCTGGAATACAGAGGCTACGACTCTGCCGGAATCGGTTATTTTGACGGAGAAATGCTTTGCAGTGTAAAGGAACAGGGCAGGCTGTATAATCTGGAGAATAGGCTAAAGGACAAAGATATATCTGCGACCTGTGCTATAGGTCATACTCGCTGGGCTACTCACGGCGAACCCTCGGATACCAACGCCCACCCTCACGGTACGGAAAATGTCCTCATAGTCCACAACGGCATTATAGAAAACAGCGACCGTATTAAAAAGCTTTTAACCGACAACGGTTACGGCTTCTCCTCAGCTACCGATACCGAGGTTGCGGCAAAGCTTATTGATTTTTGCTTTATATCTTCAAAAGACCCCCTGCGTGCCATATGGCAATCCCTTGATCTCATAGAGGGCGCCTATGCTATTGCTGCCGTATTTAAAGGTTTTGGGGGCAGCGTGTATGCCTTCCGAAAGGATAACCCCTTAGTGGCGGCAACCTGTGATATGGGTTCCTTTGTAACCTCGGATATTGCTTCCGTAGCAGAGTACACAGGAGAATACTTCTCCATAGATGAAGGGGAGATAGCCATTATAGCACCCCACAAGGTTTCGTTTGTAACCTCCGACGACAGGGTCATTGCCAAGACTCCTTGCAAAGTAGAGCAAACTCACACTCACGATCTTGACGACAGTTTTGAGCATTTTATGCTTAAGGAAATATTTGAAGAACCCACCGCGGTGGAGAATACAGCTTCAAAGGCAATAAAAGGGGGAAGCATATCCTTTGATGAGCTTAGCGATGAAAGGCTTGCCGCCTTTGAGGGTATTCACATAGTGGCTTGCGGTACGGCGTATCACGCAGGTCTTGTAGGAAAAAGGCTTATAGAAACCCTTGCCAGGGTTCCGGTAAGGGTGAGCTATGCTTCGGAATTTCGCTACAATGAGCCTATACTTTCATCCAAAGACCTGGTAGTGGCGGTATCGCAGTCCGGCGAAACTGCCGACACCCTCGGGGCAATGCGTTATGCCAAGCTGAAAGGTGTGTATACCTTTGCCGTTGTAAATAGTCCGGATTCAGCTTTGGCAAGAGAGGCAGACAGCGTTTTTGTAACAGAGGCAGGCAGAGAGGTATCTGTGGCAAGCACCAAGGCGTATCACGTACAGCTTACGGCGTTTTATCTTATGGCATTAAAGCTGGCATCAATTAAGGGTACACTTCCCCTTGATGAAATAAGCCGCCTTACGCATACTCTGCTAAATGAAGTTCCCGGCAAAATACGGGAAGCTATAGACAACAGAGAACGGTGCGAAGCTGTAGCAAAAAAGTATATGGATTCGGAAAATATGTTCTTTATAGGCAGGGGAGTGGACGTGGCACAAAGCAAGGAAGCCGCCCTCAAGATGAAGGAAATATCCTATATACATTGCCATGCCTTTGCCGCAGGAGAGCTTAAACACGGAACCATATCCCTTGTGGAGGACGGCACTCCCGTGGTAGCTATAATCACAAACAAAGCCACCCTCGGCAAAATGGTGAGTAATATTCAGGAGGTAAACGCAAGAGGTGCCCGGGTAATAGCTCTTGTATCTGAGGCAACTGCCATACCTTCGGGCATAGCAAAGGACATAATATACCTTCCCGATACCGAGGAGATATTTATGCCCTTGGTGTGTGCCACAGCTACACAGCTTATGGCGTACTATGTTTCTTTAAATCTGGGTAATGATGTAGACAGACCCCGAAATCTGGCAAAATCAGTAACTGTTGAGTAAAAAACGTCATCACAATAAATATTTTAAAATTAAGCCACATCAATAGTCGTGCCTTGAACCGCAATTTATATTGTTTTCTTCCAATATATAAATAATTTGTTCTATTGCTTCGAAATCAGACAGATTAGAATCACATATTACAGATTTAATTTTGTCTATAATATTAATTGCATTTGAAGCAGCAATTTCATCTACATCAATCACATTCATTTTAAATGCTTCTCTTACGCAGTCACTTATATGATTTTGTAATAGTTCCAATTTAATATTCATAAAAATCACCTTTTCGAATTTTGTATCACTTTTACAACCTATTATACAGTATAAAAGTTGTAAAATCAATATATAAAGTGCGAAAAATGATACAAAATGTGTGGTGATACTTGTGAAGCAAAGAACAGATGCAAATGGTAAAAATTTGATTGGCGAAAGACTTAAAGAGTTGCGCAAAATAAATAATCTTTCGCAACGTGATTTGGCAAGAGAACTCCAACTTATCGGCATGGATATGGATAAAAATGTTATAACACGGATAGAAACAAATAAAAGATATGTTACAGATTTTGAACTTCAGGCATTAAAGCAAATATTTAATGTGAGTTATGATTATTTAATAGATGGTGAATAACATAAAAGAGAACCCGCGCAAGTGCGGGTTCTCTTTTTGTGTGATATATTGATATAATGAATTATTCTTTTGCGGTCTGCGCTTTTTTTACACCTCATGAGAACTGTATTGGCAAGAGAGGTATTTGCCTATGCGTGTCATCCTGAGCGTAACGAAGTGGAGTCGAAGGATCTCCCAAACTAGTGAGAATCCTATTGTAATGGAGATTCTTCGACTTCGCCTGCGGCTTCGCTCAGAATGACAATCCGGTGGTAAGTTTTGCGGTCTGCGCTTTTTTACACCTCATGAGAACTGTATTGGTAAGAGAGGTAGGAAAAAAAGATGCAGAATGTTCAAACTGTGCCCAAGCGAAGCGCAGGGTTTGCCCGAAGGCGTATGTGATACGTCGAAGGGCACAGTTTGGACAGAGCAAAAGGAATACAAAATAAGAAAAGCCCCATAGGGCTTTTCAACATTTAAAAATAAACTTACATAATAGAATTTATTATTTATTAATTCCCATTCCTTTTGCGGTCTGCGCTTTTTTTACACCTCATAAGGGATAATGGGATAAAGTTGTATACTGTTTCCTCCATCTACTACTAATTCTGCCCCTGTGGTGTTTCTTGCGTGCTCTGCAAAGTAGTACACCGCATCCGCAATGTCGCTGCCTACAGCCACATCGCCAATGGGAGTAAATCTTGAGGGCACTTTGGCATAGAATTCGGGATTCTTTTCCCAACGGTCTGTTTTTATCATACCGGGAAGCACGGCGTTTACTCTTATGTTGTACTTGCCAAGTTCAAGAGCAAGTGCTCTCATAAGTCCAAGCTGACCGCCCTTTGATGCCACATAGGCAATTCTGTCGGGGATTGCTCTGTAGGCTGTGTTGGAGTTTAAGAAGGTTATGCTTCCGCCGCCTCTTTCCTTTGCCCTTTTTGCAAAGTGTTCACATATGCAGTAGTTCCATACCACGTTGGTGTTTATTACTCTTATCATATCGGATAGCGGACTTTCAAATAATTTCATATTAAGTCCCTGGTCTGCGGCATTAAGCACAATGGCATCAAGGTGTATTCCCTTAGAATCTATGAAGTCGAACATTTTCTTTACCGCTTCTTCATCCACATCGCATACACCTTTTATGGAATCTATGGTATATCCGAAGATGTTCGCGTTGGGATATTTTTCACGGTAGTTTTTTTCTGCTTCTGAAACGCTTTCGCAGTTTCTTCCTGTAAAGACCACATTGTAGCCCTCGGAGGCGAATTTTTCTACTATTGCAACACCTGTGTTTATGCAGGCGCCGGTTACGAGTACATTTTTCATTTATCTTACACCTCTAGAAATAAAATTCGGTTTTTGCAGGTCTTATGTCTGTAAGTGCTCCCGTGTAGTGACGGAGAGTGTGTACCTTGTAGGGATGCTTTAAGCACTCTTCTTCATTTATTTCTATACCAAGACCGGGCTTATCGGGAATTGTGATGTAGCCGTCAGCGTATTCAAGACTTTCGTTCGTTACATCCTTTCTCCATTCCACATCGGAATACATAATTTCAAGAATTTCAAAGTTGGGGCAGCTTGCCGCAAGCTGAAGTGTAGCCGCATTTGCCACAGGACCCGAGGGATTGTGGGGTGCAAAGGGGATGTATCTGCATTCTGCTTCTGAGGCAATCTTTTTAAGCTCGGATATACCTCCTGCGTGGGAGATATCGGGCTGAATGTAGTCGGCTGCCATCTTGTCGAACATATTGCGATAGTCCCATCTTGTGTAGAGCCTTTCGCCGGCAGAGATTGATACGGGCGAGCGGTCTTTAACCTCTCTTAGTGCATCAAGGTTGTCGGGGGGAACCGGCTCTTCAAAGAACATAGGCTTAAACTGCTCCAGCTCCTTTGCAATCTTAACCGCTGTGGGGATGTTGAATCTTCCGTGACCTTCTATAAGCAGGTCAACATCGTTGCCAACAGCTTCTCTTACGGCGGCAACACATCTTAAGGCTTTGTCAAGCTCTTTGTTGGATATGTTTAAGTAGTTCTTACCAAAGGGGTCCCACTTCATGGCAGTAACCCCTCTTTTAACGGCAATCTTTGCCTTTTCGCCAAATTCCTCCGGCTCTTTTGCACCTGCAAACCAACCGTTTACATATATTCTTACTTTGTCGTTTACTTTGCCCCCAAGAAGCTGATACACGGGAGTGTTAAGGGATTTACCCAATATATCCCACAGAGCCATTTCCACAGCGGAAAGGGCACTCATAAGCACCGCACCGCCTCGCCAGTATGCATCACGGTATATAGCGTGCCAGTGTTTTTCAATTTCAAGAGGGTTTTTGCCCACAAGGTATTCCCTGATGTGCTCTACCGCACCTATGAGGGATTTTTCTTTGTATTCAAGTGTGGCTTCGCCCACACCGTCGATTCCTTCGTCGGTATATACCTTCACAAATACCCAGTTTGTGCGGAAACAGTCTACCGCAAAGGTTTTAATATCTGTAACCTTCATTTAATACACCTCATTTAAATTCGTATTCTTTGCTTGCATTATATCACCCGCTATGATATAATTTTATAGAAATATTATTGTATTCTTTAGAAATATTACTTAATGAATTGAAAGAGGGTAAAATATATGCTGAAAAGTTATATTCAATCAAACAACAATTCGGTACAGCTATTTGTAGACGGCAGAGATGTGCCTGCTATGGCGTATACCACATATTTTGACGAAAGAAACTGCTATGAGGAATTCGCAGATGCGGGATACAGAATATTTTTCGTAAATATGTCTTTTACAAAGCTGCCCATAAACAGTGTATCTACAGGTTTTACTCCTTTTAACACAGGGGTTTTTGAAGATAAGGAAAAGGAAGATTATTCCGAATTTGAATATTCCGTAAGGGAGGTTTTGAAATCCTGTCCTGAGGCTTACATTTTTCCCAGACTTAACATCAGTATGCCCAAGTGGTGGGTGGACACTCATCCCGATGATGTTGTAATTACACCAAAGGGCGGATACAGGGAAATATTATTTTCGGATGCCTTTCGGAAAGACGGAGCAGAATTTATAAAAAGAGCAGTAAAGCATATTAAAAATTCCGATTATGCTCATCGTATTGCTGGCTGGCAAATATGCGGCGGACTAACTCAGGAATGGTTTCATCATGACGGAGGCAGAAGCATATGCAAAGGAGCGCATATGCCCTATACCATCTGGCATAATGCAAGGTACGGGGAAGATGAGGTTTTTCTGCCGGATCCGAGGGAATATAAATATAGCGAAAATAAGGAACTGTCGGATAATGCCATGAGATATTCCGTTTTTTGCAATGAAGAGGTGGCAAAAACCATTGATATTTTTGCAGGCACTATTAAAGAAGAAACAGATAATTCTCAGGTTGTGGGAACATTCTACGGCTACGCTTATGAGCCATCCTGGCAAGGTTCTCATGGTTTAAGCACTCTTTTGAACTCCCCGAATATTGATTTCTTTTCTTCGCCAAATGCATATCTTAAAAACCGTAGCTTTGGAATAGACTGGGTAGATATGCTTCCGGTAGATTCTATAAAACATCATGGCAAAATGGCATTTATAGAGTGCGACATAAGAACACATCTTACAACAAGTGTGCAGGATTCCAGACCGGGAGTTTATCCTGATGATATATACAAAACCAAAGACGGCAAATCTGTATGGGTTGGTCCTCCCACGGCAGAGCTTTCCCGCGATGCTCTTCGCAAATGTTTTGCCCATCAGATTACAAAGGATTCTGCCATATGGTGGTTTGATATGTGGGGCGGATGGTATTCGGATACAATGCTGATGAATGAGCTTAAAGAGATGCAACGTATATACACTACAAAGCATATGTGTGCAAATTCTCCCGGGGCAGAGATTGTGTTTTTTGCGGATGAAGATGCCTATGCCGGTATTTTTGATGATTCCCCTCAGCTTGCCGCTATTAATGAAACACGAATTGCCATGGGAAGTACCGGTGTTCCTTATGATTTGTTTATGGTTGAAGATGCTCCCGATATTCTCGGAAAATATAAAGGGGCGGTATTTGTTATGCCTGTGAATTCTGAAGCCGGCAAAAGGGCGATTGAGCTTTGCGAAAAAATGGGAATTCCTTACATTTGTCCGGATTGCAATACATTCAGTATCAGCCAAGAAGATTTGTGCGGATTTTACAAAAAGAACGAAATACATTTCTTTGGCGATGAAGGCGATGTCGTATATTTCGGCAACGGATATATAGGACTTCACAGCAAGAAAAGCGGAACAAAGAAACTGAGGCTTCCCGAGGGAGTTGAATTTTCCGGAACTGTATTCGGAACATATGATGTGAAAACAGAAAATGGTTTTATAAGTTTTGAAACAAAAGATAATGCAACGGCACTTTTTAAACTTAATGTCAGGTGATTAAATGATAAAATTACTTAAAGCCGGTATTTTTAAAAGTACCGACAAGTTCAAGGAAACAAAACAAACCCTTAAACGCTACAGCAACAAATACGAAATAGAGCTTTACATAGAGGGTGAAGGTGAATCCGTTGTGGACGGTGTAAGCTATCCTCACCAAAAGGGCAGAGTGCTTTTTGCGGGCCCGGGAAAGACCCGTTACAGCAAAAATAAATTTACCTGCTATTATGTTCATCTTATAGCCGACGACAAAACTTCAGAGTATATCAAGGATATTCCCGTGAGCTTCTTTGCTTCGGAGTACAATATATTAAAGGATGCTTTTGAGGATGTAATTAAACTATATAATATGGAAGAAAACCGGCTTCTTCTTCAAAGCAGAATATACGAGTTACTACATATTATATTGAAGGATTCCAAAAGTGAAGAAATATATGCTCCCTTGGAAAACAGAGTTATACAGAAAGCCATAAAGTATATGGAAGACAATATGGGCGAGCATATCACACTAAAGGACATTGCCGACCATGTGAGCTTCAGCCCCGTGTACTTTCACAATGCATTTAAAAGCTATATATCAAGAACCCCCGGAGCATATCTTACGGAAATAAGAATAAAGAAAGCAAAGGAATACTTACTTACCACAGATTTAAGCCTTGAAGAAATTGCTCTTCGGTGCGGATTTAAATCCCATTCGTATTTTGCATATTGCTTTAAGAAGAAAACGGGACTGAGTCCGGGTAAGTATAAAAATACAAAAGGAAATAAAGGTGTTATTTAATTTCCTGTTCAAGAGTTTTGAATTCGTCGCAGTTAAAAAATTCAGTAAGACTGATACCAAGACCGTCGCAAAGAACTTTGATTGTAACGATTCCGGGATTCTTGCTTTTTCCGTATAAAATATTTTTCAGGGTTGACGGAGCAATTCCGGATTCGTTGGAAAGCTTATTAAGAGAAATGCCTTTCTCTCCGCAGAGATGAAGTATACGGTTTTTTACAGCTAAATATGTATTCATTTCATTACCTCCATAATAAAATACTATAGGCTAATTATAGACTATCGCTATTGACAAAGTGGGCTATATATGATACTATTAGGCTATATATAGACGAGGGAGAGGCGGCGTATGGAAAATAAAGAAAAAATGTCCGAAGATGTTGCAGAAATAATTGTTCGTGGTGCAATTATGGATGGAGCTATTGAAGCGGCGTTGGGGAAGGCAAGGGTTGATATTTTCAAAGTTGTGCTGGTGGCATTTCTAAAGGCATTTGCCTGGATAGGCGGAGGTATATTTGCAACATGGTTAGGACATGAGGGCGCTAAAGAAGCAGCAGAAATTAATGGAAGTGCATCTTACGTTGTTTGGTGGGGCGCAGTAGTATATGGTATTATAAAATTAGTGCAGGCATTTATAGTGCTTTTAAGATCTTTTGTTATATATAAGGATTTTAAAAAAGAACTAAAGACTCAAAGGGAAATAGAGTTGTCAAAATTTATAGTTGAAAAATCCAAGACCGATAGTGAATACGAAACATATGATGGATAGAGATAAGGTAAAAGGAAACCGAAGCTGTTTGTTTCGGTTTCTTTCTATATTATACAGTATACCCATATACCTTTGAATTTTTGCAAAAAACTCTTGACAACCATATTTTGTTGATATATAATATACGAGTATGATTATGCGGTGGTATGTATTTTCATAATTATGTAAATAATTTACTTAAGTTATAATTCTTTAGGAGGATTGTAATGATAGAGGAAGTCCGCAGTAAAAAGGCTATTGTGGGTATGCGCCGTTCAATGAAAGCCATTGAGCGCGGTGAGGCTGCCAAGGCGTTTATTGCCGGGGATGTTGAGCCCTTTATGACAAGGCAGATTTTAGATGCCTGCAAAGCTCACAAGGTTCCGGTGGAGCTCATAGCTTCCAAGGCGGAACTGGGAAAGGCATGCAAGATAGATGTGGATGCATCAATCGTGGTTTTGCCCAAGTAAACTAAGTTATTAACGCATATGCGCTAATATATACATTCTATATACAGGAGGTGAATACATTTGCCAACATTTAACCAGTTAGTAAAGAAGGGTAGACAGACTGCTGTTAAGAAGTCTACTGCACCTGCACTTCAGGTTGGTTTCAACTCTTTAAAGAAGAAAGCTACCGATCAGAGTGCACCTCAGAAGAGAGGCGTATGTACAGCTGTTAAAACTATGACTCCTAAAAAGCCTAACTCAGCTCTCCGTAAGATGGCCAGAGTAAGACTTACAAACGGTGTTGAAGTTTCTGCTTACATCCCCGGTATCGGTCACAACCTTCAGGAACATAGCGTTGTTCTTATAAGAGGAGGAAGAGTTAAGGACCTCCCTGGTGTTAGATACCACATTATCCGCGGTGCATTGGATGCTTCCGGTGTTGCTAACAGAAACCAGTCCAGATCCAAGTACGGTGCTAAAGCCGGCAAATAATGGTCTGCGACAAACAGTTAAGGTTAAAAAGTGCGTCAATACGCAATTATATATATTTGTATTGAGCACAACAAGCTTACCTATAAAAGCTTGAGTACCTATGAAATCATTATATTATGAAGGAGGGAAGAACAGTGCCACGTAAAGGTTTTATCGCAAAGAGAGAAATTTTACCCGATCCTATGTACAACAACATTGTTGTTACAAAGCTTATCAACAACATTATGTTAGATGGTAAGAAGGGTGTAGCTCAGAGTATTGTATACGGCGCTTTCGAAATTATTGCCGAAAAGACAGGTAAGGATGCATTGGAAGTTTTCACACAGGCTATGGAAAACATCATGCCCGTACTTGAAGTTAAGGCAAGAAGAGTCGGCGGTGCTACTTACCAGGTTCCGATCGAAGTTAGACCTGAAAGAAGACAGACTCTCGGCTTAAGATGGCTCACAAGATACTCCCGTGAAAGAAACGAGAGAACCATGAAGGAAAGATTAGCAGGCGAAATTATGGATGCTACTAACAACATGGGCGGAGCTGTTAAGAAGAAAGACGATACACACAAGATGGCAGAAGCCAACAAGGCATTCTCGCACTATCGTTGGTAATTTTACCATTTACTTTATGTTTATAAGTATGGGAAAGGAGGAAATACAAAGTTATGGCTAGAGAATATTCTTTAAAAAATACAAGAAATATCGGTATCATGGCTCACATAGATGCCGGTAAGACAACCACTACAGAGAGAATACTCTATTATACAGGTCGTATTCACAAAATGGGTGAAACACACGACGGTGCCGGCACAATGGACTGGATGGCTCAGGAACAGGAGCGTGGTATTACAATTACCTCTGCTGCTACAACATGTTTCTGGAAGCCCAAGACAGGCCCTTACAAGAATGTTGCGCACAGAATCAACATAATCGACACACCCGGACACGTTGACTTTACAGTTGAAGTACAGCGTTCCTTAAGAGTACTCGACGGTTCCGTTACCGTTATGTGTGCTAAGGGTGGTGTTGAACCTCAGTCCGAAACAGTTTGGAGACAGGCTGATGACTACAAGGTTCCCAGAATGATTTATGTTAATAAGATGGACATCATGGGTGCAGACTTCTACAATGTTGAAAACATGGTTCATGAACGTCTTCACGCTAACGGTGTTCCGATTCAGCTTCCTATAGGTGCAGAGGATACATTTAAAGGTATCATCGACCTTATGACTATGAAGGCTGAAGTATATTATGATGAAATGGGTGTTGACTTCCGCGAGGAGGAAATACCCGCAGATATGCTCGAAAAAGCAGAAGAATACAGAGCAAAGATGATTGAAGCTATTGCTGAAACAGATGAAGAGCTCATGGAAAAATTCTTCGAAGATCCTGATTCCATCACTGTTGATGAACTCAAGAAGGCTTTAAGAAAGGCTACAATCGAAAATCAGATTGTTCCTATGCTTTGCGGTACTTCTTACAGAAACAAGGGTGTACAGCTTCTTCTTGATGCTATTATCGAGTATATGCCCGCACCTGTAGATGTTGCTAACATCAAAGGTGTTGTTCCCGGTACAGAAGAAGAACAGGAAAGACCTTCCTCTGATGAAGAGCCTTTTGCAGCTTTAGCATTTAAGATTGCAACAGACCCCTTCGTTGGTAAGCTTTGCTTCTTCAGAGTGTACTCCGGTACAGTAGATGCAGGTTCCTATGTTCTTAACGCTTGTAAGAACAACAAGGAAAGACTTGGCAGAATACTTCAGATGCATGCAAACTCCAGAGAAGATATCCAGACAGTTTATTCCGGTGATATCGCAGCTGCAGTTGGTCTTAAGAACACAACTACAGGTGACACACTCTGTGACGAAAAGCATCCTATTATTCTTGAATCCATGGAATTCCCCGAGCCTGTTATCAGAGTTGCTATTGAACCCAAGACTAAAGCAGGTCAGGAAAAGATGGGTATCGCTCTTGCAAAGCTTGCAGAAGAAGATCCCACATTCAAGACCTATACAGACGAAGAAACAGGTCAGACAATTATCGCAGGTATGGGTGAACTCCACCTGGAAATTATCGTAGACAGACTTCTTAGAGAATTTAAGGTTGAAGCTAATGTTGGTAAGCCTCAGGTTTCCTACAGAGAAGCTATCAGACAGTCTGTTAACGTTGACCACAAGTATGCTCGTCAGTCCGGTGGTAAGGGTCAGTACGGTCACGTTAAGATGACTATGGAACCCCTTGAAGAAGGTAAGGGTTACGAGTTTGTTAACGCTATTGTCGGCGGTGCTATTCCCAAGGAATACATCCCCGCTGTTGATGCAGGTATCCAGGGCGCTATGCAGAATGGTATCCTCGCAGGCTACAATGTTGTAGACGTTAAGGTTACACTCACCGACGGTTCCTACCACGAAGTTGACTCCTCTGAAATGGCGTTTAAGATTGCCGCTTCTATGGCATTCAAAGACGGTATGAAGAAGGCAGACCCCGTTATCAAAGAACCTATCATGCTTGTTAACGTTATTGTTCCCGATGACTACCTCGGTTTCGTAATTGGTGACTTAAGCTCAAGACGTGGTCTTGTAAAGAGTCAGGAAGTTAGATCCGGTGGTGTTACTCAGGTAACAGCTGATGTTCCCCTTTCCGAAATGTTCGGTTATGCTACAGACTTAAGATCCGGTACACAGGGTCGTGGTCAGTACACAATGGAACCCTCTCACTACAGTGAAGTTCCCAAGAACGTACAGGAAACAATCATCAGTGCAAGAGCAAAAGCAGAATAATATAAATTTGCTCTTGATTTTTATGCTATTTAATTGTAAAATATAATTAAAATATTATTATTTATTTTCTTAAGGAGGAAATACTAATGGCTAAGGCTAAATTCGAAAGAACCAAACCGCACGTTAATATCGGTACCGTTGGTCACGTTGACCACGGTAAGACCACTCTTACTGCTGCTATAACAAAGGTACTTGCTATGCAGGGTAAGGCACAGTTCAATGCTTACGATCAGATCGACAAGGCTCCCGAAGAAAGAGAAAGAGGTATCACAATCTCTACTGCTCACGTTGAGTATGAAACTGAAAACAGACACTACGCTCACGTTGACTGCCCCGGACACGCTGACTATGTTAAGAACATGATCACCGGTGCTGCTCAGATGGACGGTGCTATCCTCGTTGTTTCTTCTGCTGACGGTCCTATGCCCCAGACAAGAGAACACATCCTTCTTGCTCGTCAGGTTGGTGTTCCCTACATTGTTGTATTCATGAACAAGGTTGACCAGGTTGACGACGAAGAACTTCTCGAACTCGTTGAAATGGAAATCAGAGACCTTCTTTCCGAATATGAATTCCCCGGTGACGATATTCCGATCATCAAGGGTTCCGGTCTCGCAGTTCTCGAATCCGAATCTACAGATCCCAACGCTCCCGAATATGCTTGCATTAACGAGCTCATGGCTGCTGTAGATAGCTACATCCCCACACCTGACAGAATGGCTGACAAGCCCTTCCTTATGCCTGTAGAAGACGTATTCTCCATCACAGGCCGTGGTACTGTTGCTACAGGTAGAGTTGAAAGAGGTATCGCTCACGTTGGTGACGAAGTTGAAATCGTTGGTCTTACAGACGAATCCAGAAAAGTTGTTATCACAGGTCTTGAAATGTTCAGAAAGATGCTTGACGAAGCTCAGGCTGGTGACAACGTTGGTGCACTTCTTAGAGGTGTTCAGAGAAACGAAATCGAAAGAGGACAGGTTCTCGCTAAGATCGGTTCCATCAACCCCCACACACACTTCAAGGGCGAAGTTTACGTTCTTACCAAAGATGAAGGTGGTAGACATACTCCTTTCTTCAACAACTACAGACCTCAGTTTTTCTTCAGAACAACTGACGTTACAGGCGTAATTAAGCTTCCCGAAGGCACAGAAATGTGCATGCCCGGCGATAACGTAACAATGGAAGTTGAACTTATCACTCCTATCGCTATCGAAGAAGGTTTAAGATTCGCTATCCGTGAAGGCGGCAGAACCGTTGGTTCCGGCGTTGTATCCGCTATCATTAAATAATTTAAGTTTTTAAATTAAATAGGCTCTTTGTCAATAGTTGGGGTCAAAATTGAATAATGGAATTTTTGATGGCGGTTGCGGAAATTTAAGCAGCCGCCTTTCCAGTATTAGATTTTTTGTAGTTAAACATATGTAATATTCTTTTTCTGAATCTATTGAAATTACGATATCCGTAAGCGTTTCTTTTTAAAACTTTAATTTTGTTGT
>JAZQFN010000045.1:0-14408 GCA_045539515.1 Clostridia bacterium | reverse complement strand
TCTGTATGTCATCCTGAGAGCAGACTCCCATGAAGTAGCCAAAGGCGTACTGAATGGTTTGAGGCTGCCTCTGGCAAAACTGTCGCAGAGGAGAGCACCAACCTCGGTGCGAAGACGATGCGATACAGTTGACGGCTTGGCGCCGCCGAAGGATCTCCAAAGCAAGTGAGGAATCTCTTTTGCAAGGAAGATTCCTCACATACGTTCAGAATGACAAAAAACTTGAGTTGACTACGTTATTACCTAAGAAAAGTTGGAACGCGCAAGCGTGGTGGAATAGGTGCTTTGCAAAATACAAATTTGGTATTTTGCTTTATAATAAGCATTAACAATTTTGATTTTGAGACGTTAAATATTATATGATATTTTATGTGCTATTCCAACAGCCAATCAATTACATTTATCTGTTTGATACCTTCGTAATTTGCTCCGTTCCCAATATCATCAAGGGTTAACAATGTTTTTGGGTAGTTATCTTTGATTTCTTGCAACGGTGCCAGTTCCCGTTCTAATGTCTTTTCATCAAGTACGCTGGCGGAAACCTGATAATACTCAATTTCGTTTATGCCTGCGGCAACAAAATCAACTTCTTTTTCAGCCATCTTACCAATGTTAACTCGGTTCTTTCTTCTGAGTAACTCAAGATAAACAACATTTTCAAGAAGATGCCCCAAGTCTTTTGCCGACTGGTTTATTATATGATTTCTGATACCGCTGTCTACAAAGTAATATTTTCCGAGCGTTTTTAAATATTGCCTGCCTTTTATGTCATATCTGTCTGCCTTGTAAAGAATATAGCTGTCAGTTAATGCTCTAAGGTATACTTCAACTGTATTTGGAGAAATTTTTCTTCCGCTTGATATGAGAGTATCACTGATTTTTTTAGTAGAAATTGGGCTGCCTATGCTTGAAGCAAGCGTTTTTAGTATGTTTTCTAGCACGGTAACATCATTAATTTTTTCTCTTGTGGCAACATCTTTCAGGAGAATTGTATTGTATATACCTTCAATATACTGGTTTGTGACTTTATCATTAACTTCAAGAAATGCCACATAGGGGAACGAACCATATTTCAAATAGCATTCAAAGAGTTCCTTTTTAGTTTTGCCGTTATCTCTTGTTGCTTCGTAATATTCTTTAAAGGAAAATGGCAACATATCAATTTGTACATATCTTCCCGAAAGGAGTGTGGCAAGTTCTCCTGATAGCAAGTAAGCATTTGAACCCGTGATATAAACATCACAGTTTTTCTTTATAAAAAGGCTATCAACTGCCTTTTCAAATCCATTGCACTTTTGAACCTCATCAATAAAAATATAGTTTTTCTTATCAGATATTAGTCTGGAAGCTACATTATTATATAGTGCCATATAGTCAAGTAAATTGTTGTTATCAAGATCTTCAAGATTTATTGATATAATCTGATTGTCGTCAACTCCTGTTTGTTTTAAATAGTCGATATACAGTTCAAACAAAGTAGATTTACCGCATCTTCTGACACCTGTCACAACCTTTATAACCTGCTTATCGCGAAGGGCTATTAAATTATCTAAATATTCTGTTCTCTGAATCATTCTTTGCACCTCGTTTCTTTATTATTATAGTATAGCAAAAAAAACATTTTGTCAATAGTTTTTGCTCGTTTGAGAAAAAATTATAAAATTCGACAATTTTTATTTTGATAACTTAATATGCTTGAATTTATGGTTTTGTTTAATAACCGAGGCGCTCTTCTTGTTTGTCATCTTGAGAACATACACCGATTCAGTAGCCAAAGGCGTACTGGACAGCGTGAGACTGCCTCCGGCAAAACTGTCGCAGTGACAAACGCCGTACCTCTTCGCTATTCCGTATCCCTTATTATTTGTTAACATCCATTCCCTATATGACAATTTGGTGACAAATATCAAAAAAGAAAAAAATATCTTGACATTTTAAAGATAACATTATAGAATATATTAGTGCTTTAATGAGCAGGTGCCATTTTCCCTGCCTCAAAGCCGTATAAATTGTAGCAGACTGTAACACGGATTACTCTATTGTAACATAGATTACTCTATTTTTACAGTTTTGTTACAACGTCATTTACGGCATTGACTATGTCACTTTTTTGGTGATATAATCGTGTCAAAGCTAGAGAAATCTCTGGCTATGTGTTAAGCAGTATATGAAAGAGATGCGGCTTACACACGAAAAAGTCAATCTCTTTCAAAAAATTTTATTAAGGAGGATTTGAGAATATGAGAAATCTCAAAAAAGTACTCGCACTCGTTATCGCATTCTCCATGATGCTTTCTGTTGTTGCTTTTGCTGGCTTCAACGATGTAGCTGAAGATGCTGACTACGCTGGTGCAGTAGAACTCTTGTCCGCATTAGATATTATTGTGGGCGACGATTTAGGTAACTTCAATCCTGATAAGACAATTTCCAGAGCAGAAATGGCTGCTATCATTTGTCGTATCAAAGGTCTTGAAGCTTCCGCAAATGCTGCAAAGGGCGCAACAAAGTTTGTAGACGTTCCTGCAGATCACTGGGCTTCCGGTTACGTTAACGTAGCTAACCAGAATGGTGTTATTGCTGGTTACGGCGATGGCAAATTCGGTCCCGAAGATGAAGTAACATACGAAGCTGCTGTTAAGATGGTAGTTTGTGCACTTGGTTTTGAACCCATGGCTGCACAGAAGGGTGGCTGGCCTACAGGTTACCTCGTAGTAGCTAACACCTACAAGATCAGCGAAGGCGTTGCTGGTTCCACAAGAGCAGACGTTGCTACTCTCGTTTACAATGCACTCTCCACACCTATGATGGATCAGACCATCTACGGTGCAGATGCAGAATTCGAAATCCTTGATGGTAAGAAGGATAGAGACTACAGAACTCTCCTTACAGACATGGACATCTACATTGCTTCCGGTGTTGTAGGTGCTAAGGATGTAGACGATATCACATTCTATGTAATGGATGATTCCGATGACTTCGAATTCGAAGAAGGCGATGTTAAGGACTTCGAAATCAATGGTACAAACATTGCTAACTATCAGTTCCAGAATGTTGATGCATACGTAAGAGAAACCAAGAAGAACGACTACGAAGTTGTAGCTGTTGTTGCTGGTGTTTACGGCGAAACATTCAAGGTTCTTTCTGATGATGTTGTAAGTCTTGAAGATGGTAAGCTTGAATACTATGTTGATTCTGCTAACAGCTCTAAGACAAAGACAATCAAAGTTGATGTTAATCAGATCAGCCAGAACAGAAAGCTTGACGACGAAGCTACAAATGCTGACGTTGCAGCTCTTATCTTTGAAGATGGCGAAGCTGTTACAGACATCGAACTCGTGTTCATTGAAAACACAGGCGATACAACATTTGATGTTCTTATCGCTACAGAATACTACTCCGCAGTTGTTGACGAAGTTGACGCTGACAGAGACAAGATTGAAATCGATGGTAAGATGATTACATTTGATTTCGAAGATGAAGAAGTAGACATCATCCTCGCAGATGCTGAAGGCAACGAGCTCACACTCGCAGACTTCGCTGAAAACGATGTTGTTGCAATTCTTTCCGATGCTTCTACACTTGACAACTTCAAGAACTTTGTAGAATACATCAAGATCATTAAGCTTTCTGATGCTGCTGTAACAGGTACAGTTGAAGAAACATTTGAATCCAATGGTAAAGACTATGTTGTTATCGATGGTACAGACTACGAAAACGGCACAGTTGAAACATTCAAGGTTGGCGACGAAGGTATCTTCTACATCGGTATGACCGGTAAGATTGTTGAATTCGACGGTTCTTCCGTTGGTGAAAACTACGGTTACATCGTAGAAGCTGCTGTTTCCGAATCTTCCTTCACAGCTGACAAGTGGCAGATTAAGATCCTCACAAAGGCTGACGGCATTGTAACATATGATGTTACAGATGCTATGAACGATGCATTTGATGCATACCTCATCGCTGCTAATGGCTTTGACGTTCAGGACGATGCAGCTCTTTGGGAAGATGCTACAGCTGATGAAAAAGCTAATGGTGCTAGACTTATCACCTATAAGACAAACTCCAAGGGTCAGATTAGAACCTTCGAAAAGGCTGAAGGTACTACAGCTGCAATTGATGGCGAATACAAAGCAGATTCCCAGAGATTAGCTGGTAAGTCTCTTGAAGATGATGCTGTAATCTTCGTAGTAAGCGAAATCGAGGCTGACGATCTCTATGCTTCCGACCTTTCCTACCTCGTAGATGAAAGTGCATACGAAGGCTTTGTTCTTAAGAATGAAGATGCTGAATATGCTGCAGTTGTTATTACAGCTGACGATGCTCTCTTCGATCTCGAAACAGGTTTTGCTATCGTAACAAAGAAAGCTACAAGAGATGACGAAGATGGTAACGAAATCACAGCTATCTCCTACGTTCAGAACGAAGAAGAAGGTTCCATCGTTATCGATGATGATTCCCAGGTTCTTGGCGGTCTTGATGCTGAAGATATCACTGTAGGTTCTGTTCTTCTCTTCAATGCTGATGCTGAAGGTATCGTTTCCAAGTACGCTGTACTTGCTACTGTTGCTAACGGCAAGCTCGTAGTTAACAATGATGCTGTAGCATATGCTACAGATGCAGAAGATGAAGCAGAACTTCACTATGGTTACCTCCTCACAAGAGACAAGAAGTCCAAGGGTGACGTTATCGACGTTGTTATCGGCGAAGACACAGAAAACTTCACAGTTAAGTCTGCTGCTTACAAGTACACATACAACGATGCTGGTAGAAATGTAGTAATCGAAATCGGCGACTACATGGCTGAAGATGTATATGTAGCTGAAGAAGCTGAAACAGAAGGTAAGATCGAAGTATCTTATGTTCTTATCAGAACATTCGAAGGCGAAGTTGTTGACATCTACTCCGCAAACAAGAGAGTTGAAGTTGCTGGTTCCCTCGAACCAGAAGCATAATTAGCTTCTCAAGTCTTTGACTTAATAATATGAAGAGAGCCACGGCGTAAGCTGTGGCTCTTTTTACATTCCCCGGGCACCGTCGTGTCCGGGGTTCTTATTATAGGCTCGTTTCAACTAAGGCTCTTATAAAATGTCATCTTGTAAACTAAACGTAATCAAACAGAAAATAAATTTCCATTGACTATTCAATATAAAAATGATATTATTAAAGTACCGTAGCATCACTATTATTTTGATTTGCAATTCCGATGATGGCATTTTGATTAATAGCTGATTCATCCGGATTAAATACAAATGAAATGGAGGTTTTCATATGAAGACATTTAAACGGTTATTTTGTGCAGTAATTTCCGTTATTATGATTCTTTCTTCGCTTTTTACTGTTGGTGTTTTTGCCGAGGAAGATGCTGTTAGCTTTACGGATGTTGCAGAGAATAATCCATACTATGATGCAATATACTCCCTTGCTAAGGACGGTGTTGTAAACGGTATCAAACAGGATGACGGCAGCTTTGCCTTTAAACCGGAGGATACCATCACAAGAGCCGAAGTTGCCACTCTCATAGCAATAGCCCTTGTTAAGGATGAATCCTTGCTCACATCCACTACAGATAAATTCCCCGATGTTTCATTGGACCATTGGGCAAACAAATACATTGCTTATGCAGTGCAGACCAGTATTGTAGCCGGTAACGATGACGGTACTTTCCGCCCTGCAAACCCTGTTACATACGGCGAGGTTTGTAAGATGCTAGTTTGTGCCAAGGGTTATGGCGAAGTTTATGAAGCAACTACACCCTGGTATGAAGGTTATGTTAATATTGCAAACAAAATCAACATTACCAAAAATGCACTAAGCACAGGCGATAAAGAAGCCTCAAGAGGCATTGTGGCACAGCTTATATATAATATGGAAGGTATTGAATACTATCAACCCAAGACTCAGCCATCTGTTGGTGGCGGCGGTGGCGGTAGCGGCGGCCGTGTCAGCAAAGATGTTGAAGAAGAACTTGAAGAAGCAAATGGTGTAGTTGTAGAGGCTGTCTTTGAAACAAGTATCACCGGTGAAGAGATCGACCTTACCTATAAGCAGATTATGGCTGGTGGCGTAGTATACAATATCGGAAGTTTTAAATTGGACGATTTGTATAAATATCTTGGAAGAAGACTCGATATTGAATATGAAGAAAGTGGAACTGGTAAAAAGACTCTGAGAAAGATTGAGCTTTCCTCTAAAGATGATGTTATTTCCATTTATTCTGAAGATTTTGTTGGAGTCGAAGGCAGAGAAATTGAATATTATCCTTACGGTGAAAACAAGTCTAAAACAATAACTCTTTCCAGCGACCTTTGTGTTGTATACAACGGAAAGCCTGTTCCCAAGACAGAGATAACCGATGAATTTATTGCTAAGTACCTTAATATTGAAAATGGTACCATGAAGCTTATAAACAACAACGGCGGAAGAGAATTTGATTTTGTTGAAGTTGAAAAGTATGATACATATGTAGTATCCAGTAAGTCCAACTCCGGTGATATATATACCATAGTTGACTATCTTGGTCAGTCTTATTCCTTTGATGCAACCAAGGCCACTCTCTATGTTTCCAGAGCGAAGAAGAGTGTGGAAGAAGGCAAGGCAACAGCGATAGCTGCCAAGAAGGTTCTCTTTGTTTCCGAGCCCTACGGCGAAGATAAAGAAGGAACAACAATAATTATTTCTGAGAACAAGTTGCAGAACAAGAAAATCGACTCGATTTCTGAAACTACTGTAACCATTGACGATAAGGATTACGAAGAAACAGCATATCTTGAAAGACTCAGAGAGAAGACACCAAAGGATTACTCCTACGAAACCGGTGACACAGGAACATTCTATCTGGACTATTACGGAAATATCGCATTTTACGAGAAAGCTGAAAACAAGACTCCTTATGCATACGTAATGGGCTTTGAAAACGGCGACGGCCTTGACGGCGTAAAGTCTATTTATTTATTGACAATGGGTTCCGGTACAACTGTAACTCCTAAGGTATGTTTCCTTGACGAAACAGTTAAAATCAACGGTCAGAGAAAGGATTCCAAGGAGCTTGGAGGTATACTTAAAGCAAATGCTGAGTTAATAAATAAGAAGAGCTTAGCAAATGAAACAAAAATTGAAAATGGTGAATATTCCCAGCTCGTTCGTTGTAAGATCTCCACAAGAAAGATTAACGATGAAACAGTAAACTTCGTTGACGAAATCTATACAATGGATTCTACCGATTGGGAAGACGGCGAAATAGTTCCTACTCCCTTCCGTGCACTTAAAACAGAAGAAAAGGATGTATTTACCGACGGTAAGAACAGGCTTAAGTATTATTCCTCCTCCAAGGCATTCCAGGATGACGGCGGTTCCAATCAGTTTATTATAAATTCGTCTACTGTTGTTTTACTTGTTCCTGACGACAGAAGCGATGCCGAGGAATACAAGAGAAAGACTTACAGCTACTTCTCAAATGGTACGAAGTACGATGTAGAGCCATACGATGTTAAGTCCAATATTGCAGGCGTTGTACTCGTATACACAAGAGGTGTTTCGACTAAGCCTGTAGTTACAGTAAACTCTACATATCCTGCTTTTGTTGTGGACGTGAGACCTGCTCAGAATCCTGACGGCGAAGAGGTACAGCAGCTTACATACTTTGACTATAAGACAAAGATAACCGATACCACAAAGCCGGTTAAGATACTTACAGAAAAAGCAACCACTCTTTCCGGAGTTAAGGCGGGAGATATCATTAAGTTCGTATACGAAACCAAGAAGTATGGTGATGAAGAAGTTAAGGAAATTATCGATGTTCAGAAGGTATTCTCAAGCGGAGTTCTTATGGATTGGAAGAGCCCTGATATTTATGAAACCTTCCCGGCAGAGGGTAACTTCATAAGCCATTCCTACAGCTCTACATCCAATTACTATCAGGTAATTCACGGTACTCTTGATGATAAGATGCTTACCGACAGCAGCAACGGTTCAATTTCTGTTGTACCCATGATTGTGGATAATAAAGAGGATTACAACAACGAAAAATACGAACAGTATACTATTACAAGTTCAACAGCATTCTTCAAGTGGAACGATGATACCGATACCTTTGACCCCAATGTTGATGCAAGCTATCTTGCATCTGTTGTTGAGGCTCAGGGTGATGCAACTTCTGCTTCAAGAATCGTTGTAATCAAAGCACTTGGCTCCGGTTCAAATGCTCAGTCTATCTACATTTTAGATTAAGAGTTCAAACTTTTGTTGAATATTAATTCAAAGTTAATAGCGGATATTTTATGGCGGTTGCTTTTGCAGCCGCCTTTCCGTTTTGTGCAGGTTTGTTAAATTCATATTTGTCGTTACTTTTTGAATAAGCACTTGCAGAAACCCACATTCTCGACGGGCTGTTAAATTTTTGTTTGTCGCTGTGTCCGACAAGTAAGGAACTCACTTATGCGTGTCATTCTGAGCGGAGTCGAAGAATCTCCATAGCAAGTGAGGAACCTACTTATGTGTGTCATCCTGAAGCGAAGCTGAAGGATCTCCATATTAAGTGAGTTACTCGTTTCAGTATGTCATTCTGAGCGTAACGAAGTGGAGTTGAAGGATCTCCATAGCAAGTGAGAATCTCATTTATAAGGGAGATTCCTCACATGCGTAAGCCGTCAACTGTAGCGCATCGTCTTCGCACCGAGGCTGGCGCTCGCCTCTGCGACAGTTTTGCCAGAGGCAGCCTCACACCGTTCAGTACGCCTTTGGCTACTTCACGGGAGTCTGCTCTCGGAATGACAATGTGGTGGTAAATTTTGGTTTGTCGCTTTGCTTGAGTGGAGCAGGTATTAACATACATGTCATTCTTCGACTCCGCCTGTGGCTTCGCTCAGAATGACATATTGGGTGTATGTCTTTTTCATCTAACTTCGCCGACAAATGTTAATTTATAAACAATTTGTTATTTATTAACATCCTGTTAATATCTCTATTTAAAATTCTCGTCGAAATTCTGCCAATAATTGTTCAATTATGACCATAACATTGCCAAACTCACCCTTTTGTGTTAAATGTGTGTGCATTTTGTAACAATTTTGTCAAAAATCTTGCAATTTTGTTACAAGGAAACTTTCTGCATTGACGAATTTCTGTCACTATTGTACAATATAGCTATAACGGAGATGGTATAGCTATGCGTTATTGCATAACTATAGTATAGAAATCAGTTAGGAGGAAATCACATGAAGACATTAAAGAAGATTTTATCACTCACAATCGTATTTACAATGATTATGTCTGTTGTGGCCTTTGCCGGTTACAGAGATGTAGATGTAGATGCCGATTATGCCGGTGCGGTAGAGCTTCTCTCTGCGTTGGATATTTTTGTCGGTGATGATTTGGGTAACTTTAATCCCGACAAAACCATCACAAGAGCAGAAATGGCTGCTATTATGTGCCGTGCCAAGGGTCTTGAAGGTGCTGCCAACAGTTCTAAAGGCTCCACCAAATTCTACGATGTACCCGCTTCCCATTGGGCTTCCGGTTATATTAATATAGCCAATCAGAACGGCATTATAGCAGGTTACGGCGATGGTAACTTCGGTCCCGACGATACTGTTACATATAACCAGGCTGTTAAGATGGTTGTATCCGCTTTGGGATTTGACCCCATGGCTTCAAGCAAGGGTGGCTGGCCTACAGGTTATCTCGTAGTTGCCAATACCTATGGAATTACAGAAGGTGTTTCCAATGCTACAAGAGCCGACATTGCAGTTCTTGTTTACAATGCACTTTCCACACCTATGATGGATCAGACCTCATGGGGTTCCGACATAGAGTTCGAAATTCTCGATGGTAACAGAGGTAAGGACTACAGAACACTCCTTACAGATATGGATATATACATAGCTACCGGTGTTGTAGGCTCAAAGACCTACGATGAGGTGGAGTTCGACATTACTGAAGATTCAGATGATTTTGAATTTGAAGAAGGCGATTACGAGTGCTTTGAAATTAACAACACAGATATCGCCAATTATCAGCATCAGAACGTAGAAGCCTATGTTTCTAAGGTTCGTAAGGGTGACTACAAGGTTATAGCTGTAGTTCCTTCCGTAGAAGGCACCACAATGACCATCATATCCGATGATGTGGAATCTTTCTATAACAATAAGGTAGAGTATTATATTGATTCTGCCAACAGCTCAAAAACCAAGACAATAAAGGTAAGATCCGATGTTGATGTTGAGTACAACAAGGGTACATACAAGGGTAGCCTTTATGAGCTTCTTCTTGAAGAGGAAGATGTTGAGCTTAAGTTTATTGAAAACACAGGCGATAAGACCTACGATGTAATCGTTGCTACCAAGTATTACTCCGCAAGAGTTGACGAAGTTTCCCCTGAAAAGGATCGTATAGAAATAGGCGGTACTCTCGTTACACTTGATTTCGACGATGAAGACGTTACAATAATTCTTGAAGATGAAAAGGGAAACAAGCTCGACCTTTACGATTTTGAAGAGGACGATGTTGTTGCTGTAGTTGCAGATAATGACAACTTTAAGAACTATATAGATTATATAAGAATTGTAAAACTCAATAATGCAGTTGTTCGCGGATATGTTGAATCCACATACTACTCCGGCGGATATAACTACGTTGTTATTGATGATGAAGAATTTATTGATGGAACAGGTACAAACCTTTCCGTTGGTGATGAAGGCTTGTTCTTTATCGGTATGACCGGCAAGATTATAGATTTTGACGGCAGCTCCGCAAGCGAAGACTACGCTTATATTCTTGAAGTTGCAGTTACTAATGAAGTGTTCTCTGCGGGTAAGTGGAAGATTAAGCTTCTTACTATGGAAGACGGTATCGTTACATATTCTCTTACAGACAATGCTAATGACTACTTTGAAAACACTTACGCTTCAAAGCTTGGTATTACTTCGTCTCAGACAAAGCAGCTTTACGAGAGCCTCTCCGCTTCCGAAAAGGCAAACCCCGACAGAATTATTAAATACAAGACAAATGCCAGAGGATATATCAAATCCTTCGAAAGCGCTGCGGATTCTGCAGGCAAGATTAAATATCTCGATGCAGAAAATGATGATTACAACAGCAGCACTCAAAACATCAAGGGTGCGTACCTTGAAGATAATGCAGTTGTATTCAATCTCACAGGCACCAGCGTAGATAAAGCGTTTGCTACAGATATCAGCTATCTTGTGGATGATGCCAAGTATTCCGGTATAGTTCTTGCAAATAGTGACTACGAATACTGCGTAATGGTAATTACAACCGGCGAAAGCACCTTTGAAGCTGAAAAGGGCTTTGCTATCGCCACTAAGGTTGCTACAACTGATGATGAAGACGGCAACTCCGTGACAAAGGTTACATTTGTTCAGAATGAAGATAGCGGTAACATAGTTTACTTTAATGATGATTCCGAAAATTATGCAGGTTATGATACCGCGTATGAAAACCTCAAGCCCGGTGATGTATTTGCATATAACGCAAACTATGCCGGTTATGTTTCCGAATATGTAATTCTTGGTAGTATCAACAGAGACGGACTTCTCGATGTTAATAAATCTGCATTTGGTTCCTTCAATGATGAAACAGAGTTTGTTTACGGTTACATTTCCAACACCGCATCCGAGAAAAAGAAGACTTCTAAGGGTGAAATTATTACTGTAAATGACGGTGATGAAGAAGTACTTCTTGTTACATCCAAGACTAACAAGTACACATATAATGATGCAGGTAGAAACATAGTTATTGAAATCGGTGACTACCTTGCTGAAGACGCATACCACTTTGATCCCGATACCAACGAAGCAACCTTCGTATTTGTTAAGTTGGTAGACGAAGAAGTTGTAGATATTTACTCCTTCAACGAAAGAGTACAGCTTGGCGGAAATATTGAAACAGTACTTCTTATTGATGCTATCGGCACAGTAGAGTACACCGATGAATGTCTTGCTAAGATTGTAGCTGCAGAAGAAGCATATGCAAGCCTCAGCACAACACAGAAAGCTAAAGTTTCCAACTATGCCGTACTTGAAGAAGCAAGAGCAATTTACAATGGGCTTAAATCTGAAGCAGAAGCTGCTGCAAAAGAAGAGGCAGACAGAACTGCCGCACAGGCAACCGATGCTCTTATAGCTCAGATTGGTACAGTAGAGCTTACAGAAGATTGCAAAGTTAAGATAGAGCTTGCAGAATCCTCTTTTGCCGACCTTACTGAAGATCAGAAGGGTTATGTTGTGAACTATACTGTTCTTACAGATGCAAGAGCTGAATACAACAGATTAGTTGCTGAAGCAGAATCAGCTCAGAAGGTCAATAATGTTATAGCTCTTATTGATGCCATTGGCACGGTAGATGCAACCGGTGATTGCAAGATTAAGATTGACCTTGCAAGAAATGCTTACGATGCACTTGATGCCGCAGAGCAAGGACAGGTATCCAATTACCAAACACTTACAGAAGCAGAGGCGGCTTACGATGCACTCGTAAGCACCGCCGCTGTAGGTGAGGTTATTCTCCTTATAGACAGTATTGGCGAAGTAGAACTTACCGATGAATGTAAGGAAAAGATTGACACCGCAGACGGTGCGTATACCGCACTTACAGAAACAGAAAAATCACAGGTTACAAATGCCGATGAGCTTGAGTCCGCAAAGAATGAATATTCATCTTCCGTGGCAAGTGTCGCCAACGTTAAAGCTTTGATTGATGCTATAGGCACAGTTGCTTATACAACTGAATGTGCCGATAAGCTTGAGGCTGCAACATCAGCTTACAAGGCTCTTACTACACCTGAAAAATATGCAGTAACCAATTATTCCAAGCTTGTGGAAGCGCAAATAGCATATGATGCATTGGAAGCGGCTGCAAAAGAGGCTTTCGTCAAAGCAGAAGCTGCAAAAGTTGATGCAATCATAGCACAGATAGGCACAGTTGATGCATCCGCAGCTTCCAAGGCAAAGATTGAAGATGCAGAAAAAGCTTACGAAGCTCTTACGGCAGAACAGAAGGCATATGTAGTAAATGCAGGTGCCATAGCTGCTGCAAAGACAGCTTACGAAAAGGCAGTTGCTGAAGCAAAGATAGCAGAAGATAAGGCAGAAGCTGCAAAAGTTGATGCAATCATAGCACAGATAGGCACAGTTGATGCAACCGATGCTTCCAAGGCAAAGATTGAAGCCGCAGAAAAAGCTTACGAAGCTCTTACAGCAGAACAGAAGGCATATGTAATAAATGCAGGTGCCATAGTTGCTGCAAAGACTGCATATACAAAAGCAGTTGAAGAAGCAAAGATAGCAGAAGATAAAGCAGAAGCTTTAAAGGTAGATGCAATAATTGCACAGATTGGTGCAGTTGATGCATCCGCAGCTTCCAAGGCAAAGATTGATGCTGCAGAAAAAGCTTACGAAGCTCTTACAGCAGACCAGAAGAAGTACGTAGCAAATTATGCTACACTTACCGCTGCAAAGACTGCATACGCAAAGGCAGTTGAAGAAGTAAAGATTGCTGCTGACAAGGCAGAAGCTGCAAAAGTTGATGCACTTATAGCGCAGATTGGTTCAGTTACAGCTACAGATGCATGCAAAGCTAAGATAGAAGCCGCTGAAAAGGCATATGCTTCCCTTACAGCAGACCAGAAGAAGTACGTAGCAAATTATGCTACACTTACCGCTGCAAGAACAGTATACAATGCTCTTACTGCAGCAAAATAAATTAGTGTAAATACTCATCTCATGTCCTTTGTTTAATAAAACCAAGATAAAAGCCACGGTACGCGAGCCGTGGCTTTTGTCATGTTTAAAATTTGGTTTGTCGCTGAGTTTAAACTTTAAAAAGTTTAATTAAACTGTGTTCTTTTAGGTAAAAGAACCAAAACCGCAGGGGAAAACTGCAGGTTTTTCCCCTGCACCCCTCCCCGCCGCGTGTTTTAATACCTTGAAAACATAAGACTTGTTTCTTCAAAAACGATGCCGCTGCGGAGGCGGCGATTTTCGCCGCTTGTCCTCACTAAAGTCGGCATAATAAATGGAACTGAATAATTGCATGCCGACTTTGCACCGTTTTTTTGAAACTTCGTTTTGTTTTCTATGGCATTAAAACAATGCGGAATAATAGTCACCACCGCTTTGTACCTCACTTATAGTGAGAAAATAAAGCTATGGTTCAGTTAAATCCGCATAGTATTTTTGGCGTTTGAAAAACATTAGTAATTTTTTAAAAATTATCGTAAACGGCACTTGAATATTTCAGTTCCATTAAACCAAGTGCCGTTTAGTGAGGACAAGCGACTATACTGTCGCGTCCGCAACGACGATTATATTTTTAAATAAATTACGCTTTGTTTTTAGCAAAAAATACTCGCGGGAGCCGGGAGTGGAGAGGGTACGGCGGAGAGTACCCTCTCC
>JAZQFN010000044.1:0-74314 GCA_045539515.1 Clostridia bacterium | reverse complement strand
TTAATTAAGCGAATTTTGGCAGACTTTTCAGCCTGCCTTTTTAGCATGTCGTTTTTTAGAAAAACACACCTAACTTAGAATTTCTATATTCCGTTAGATGTGTTTTAAATTTTTATATTGTTCTTAACTTAATGATATTGGTGTTATTACACTTCCTACCGCATTTGCAAGCGCAGGCTACTTTGTATTCTTTGAATTTGAAGGCTACAAGCCCACTTTAGTACCCGGTGCATCCCTTACCGGTATTGAAATTGCATCCAAGCCCGCAAAGCTTGAGTACAAGCTTGGCGATGAGCTTGACCTTACAGGACTTATCGTTAACGCAGTTCACTCCAACGGCGTTAAGGTTCCTGTTACCGACTACGATGTAGAGCCTTGCGATATGGCCCTTGGTACAAACACAGTTACCGTAAACTATGCAGGCTTTACTGCAAGCTTTGATGTAGAGGTTAAGGGAGTAACCTTTGGTCTTTCTTCCCTTAAGGTAGACGGTAATGCTGTTGCAGACTTTGACATTGCTACAAAGGAATATAATGTGGTTATTCCTTCCACACAGGTTAAGTTCCCTGTAGTTGATGCAGTTGCTACCGAAGGCGGTTTAGTTTCCGTTACCAATCCCACAGAATTCCCCGGCAAGGCTACCGTTAAGGTAACCAAGACAGGCGAAGAGGATGCGGTTTATACATTAAATTATGTATTCGACAAGGAAATTGTTGAAAACGTAAACATCCTTGGCGACAACAAGATTCCCGAAGTCTACGGCGGCGGAAATGTATCTGCAAAGCCCAAGTACCGAAAGGGCGGATTTGTTGTTGGAACTCCCGCATACTCTGACCGTGAGGACAGAACAGAGGGCGGTGCAAGATACTCCGTACTTGAAATCACCGATTCCCGTCTTGTTGGTGGTGACTACATCACCGGCGGTATCACATGGTACAATGGCTCCACACCTACAGTAAAGGCATTTACAAGCACAGATACCCTTGACTGGCTCCAGTTTACCGTAAACAGAGATGCTACAGTATATGTATTAAAGCATCACAACAACGATAAGGAAAAGTTTGAATCCTATGGTTACACCCAGAGCGTAAGTGATAACGATAAAGGCTACCTGTATACACTTCTTAATGGTTCCAACCACAGATACCACAAGTATATGTATTCCAAGAAGGTTACCGCAGGTACCAAGGTTATAGTTCCAAACTCACAAGATAATAACAATATGTATCACACAATTATTACCTACGACAGCTACGAGGAACTTAAACCCCAGGCTCCTTCGCTTTCCGGTATTGAAATTACCTCAAAGCCCACAAAGCTTACCTATACCGAAGGGGAAGAAATAGACCTTACAGGTCTTAAGGTTAAGGCAAACTATTCCGATAACTCTTTCGAAGAAATAGACACCTATACAGTATCCGAATGTGATATGTCCGTAGGCAAGCATACAATTACTGTTACATACGAAGGCTATACAGCTACATTTGAAATTACCGTGGAAGCACTTCCCGAAGAAATCTTTGGTCTTACAGCACTTACCGTTGACGGTACTGCCGTGAAAAATGTTTCTTCCATAGTATATGAATACAATGTAACAATTCCTGCAAATCAGAAGGAAGTTCCCCTAGTGGAAGCTACAGTTTCCGAGGGTGCAACCTATGAGGTTACAGACCCCGAAACCTTCCCCGGAAGCGTAACTGTTACAGTTTCCGCCGATGGCAAGGAAGATGCAGTATATACCATTAACTATGTGTTGGATAATGAAGTTATTTCCAACATAGATTATGGTTCGGTGGCAAAGGGTGCAACCGGACATTCCGAAAGCTTACTCCCTGTTGTCTACAAAAATTTCAGCGTAGGTGCAACCCCTGCAATGTATGACCGTAACGCAGTTCTTCACAACAGCAATTCCTCTGTTACCGCTATAGGTGACGAAGGATTCATCGGCAAGGATTACTTTGGCGTAAGCTTTGGCTGGGTTCATTCACCACCTTACAGAGATTTGTACAATGGCGACTATGTTGCCGACTGGTGGCACTTTGATGTAAACCGTGATGCTAAGCTCACACTTCTTGTGCAGAATAACTCCGGCGACTTCCACGACGATTTAATCGCAGACGGATTCGTGCTTGATGCTACCAAGGCAGACTATGCAAAGATTCTTGTTGGTACATCCAACAACTACACATATTCCTATAAGTACACCAAGACAGTAAGTGCTGGTGAAACCATAACACTTGGTTCCAATAAGACTTCAAGAGGTTACTTCATACTTATTGACTATGCGGGCTACGGTGAAGAAAGTGGAGAAGAACCTGAACAACCCGAGATTCCGGAAGAACCCGAAGTGTTCGGTCTTACAGGTCTTAAAATAGACGATAATGCTGTTGCAGATGTTAATGCAGATATCCTTACATATAATGTAGGAATTCCTGCCAACCAGGCGGCATTCCCCGTAGTGGAAGCTACAGTTTCCGAGGGTGCAACCTATGAAATTACAGACCCCGAAGCCTTCCCCGGAAGCGTAACTCTTACTGTTTCCAAGGACGGCGAGGAAGATAAGGTTTACACAATCAACTACATTACATCAGATCTTCTTACAAACCTTTCAATCCTCGGCAACAATACCATTCCCGAAGCCTACGGCGGAGGAGCTGCAAAGCCCCTTCCCGAGTACACCAAGAACGGTTTTGTAGTTGGTGCATATGCATATAACGACCGTAAGGAAAGAACCGAAAACGGCACAAGATATGTAGTACTGGAAATCAACGATGAATCTCTCGTTGGTGCCGACTACATCACCGGCGGTATTACCTGGTACAACGGCTCCACAAATACCATCAAGGCATTCACCGGTGAAGAAACTTTGGATTGGGTACAGTTTAAGGTAATGAGAAACGCTAAGGTTCACGTTCTTAAATTCTCAACTACAGATGCTTCCAAGCTTACCGGTATGGGTTACACCGAAACTGTAAGCGACAACCAAAAGGATTACATGTACACACTCTTAAACGGTACAAACAACAGATACCACAAGTATATGTATACCAAAGAGTATGAAGCAGGTGAAACAGTAATTGTCCCCAATGCAAAGGACGGACAGAATACCTATCACATAGTAGTAACCTATGATAACTATCAGGAACTTGAAGGCTGATAAGAAAGGAGAACGTATAATATGAAAAAACTAATATTAATCTTAGGCGTGCTCCTTGTGTGCTGTCTTTCAGTTACAGCACTTGCAGCACCTGAATATTCCACATCGGTAGCAGGGGATACCCTCACAATTAAAATTACCGATTCCCAAGGCAAATACGGCGACCAGATTACCTTGCAGGTTCTCGCAAAGGACAAGGAAATCGACAAGGTAAACCCCTACGATGACAACAAGATTGTATCTGACTTCATATATGTTAATCAGGGATACATTTCCGAAGAAGGCAGCTACATTGTTAACATCAATATGGACGGCAACCCTTCCGGTAACTACGGCGTAAGAATCAACGGTAAGGAAGCAGGCGAAATCTACTTTGCCACAACAACCGATAAGAACAACTTCTTAAGAGATTTAAGAAGACTTGCAAACACAGGCTCCGAAGCCGTTGAAGCAAAGCTTGACCTTGAAAATCCCGAAAGCATTACAATAGATATGTTTATGCTTAGTGATGAATATATCACCAAGGCAGATGCATCATTTATTGCAGAGGTTTTAACCGCAGAAATCAAGGCTAACCCCACATGCCTTGCAAGTGCCGAAAGCTTTGTGTCAGCTATTGCTCATGCTTCTCACGTTGCAGCCTTAAATGAAGGCTTGGGTTCATTCGATGCCTTCGGCAAAGAGTTTGAACTTAATGAAAAAGCCCTTAAGGTATATAATGAAGAGCTTTCCAAGGAAACCAAGACTTCCTTTGCTTCAGATTATTACAAAGGTAAAAAATACATAACAGATACAGAAGTTGAAAATGCTTTCTACGATGCAGTAGTTTTAGCATATGCAAAGGAATTTGATTCCTACGGCGATGTTAAGACCTTTATCGAAAACTTCGGTGAAGAAGCAGGCGTAGATATGGACGACATCAAAGACTTAAACAACAAAAATGAAACCAAGCTTTATGAGTATGCTTCAAAGCTCACCGTTTCCGATATTGAATCCTTCGTAAAGAAGGTTAACGATAAGGCAGAAGAGCTCCTCGATAATCAGGGCGGCTCCGGCGGTGGCGGTGGCGGTTCCACCTCTGCAGGCATTGGCGGTGGATATACTCCCGTAGTTTCTCAGGATACAATCTCCGCAGTACCCGCTCCCGTATTTAACGATATGTCCAACCACCTGTGGGCAGTAGAAAGCGTTAACGAGCTTGCTGCCAAGGGTATTGTTTCCGGCGTCGGCGAAGGAAAGTTCGAGCCTGCCAGAAATGTAAACCGCGAAGAAATGATTACCATGCTTGTTAAGGCATACGGCGTTTCTGTGGATGGTGCTCCCGAAAATGTATTTGGCGATGTGCCTTCCGGTGCATGGTTTGCTCCCTTTGTATCCGCGGCATACGCCAAGGGCTATGTGGCAGGTACAGGCGACGGTACATTCGGTGCAGGTAGCACCATTACCCGTCAGGATGCCGCAGTTATGGCATATAACATTGCCAAGGCAAACGGCACGGTATTTACACCCACCAAGGATATGTTCCCCGACGATAAGGATATATCCGATTATGCTAAAGATGCAGTTTATGCTCTTAAGGCTAAGGGAATTGTAAACGGTATGGGCGACGGCTCCTTTGCTCCCAAGGCAAGCTGTACAAGAGCCGAAGCTGCAAAGATTATAGATTCTTTGATAAATCAGTAAAAGGAGGAAAACACAATGAATATTAAGAGAATATTAAGCCTTATTATTTGTATGGCAATGCTTTACACTTGTGTTTTCGCTAATGCTGATGAAGCACCCACAAGTAATGAGATATTCGGTGAATATGAAATGGGCTTTACCAATGCCCTTGAAATCACCGCTATAGAAGATGTAAACACCCTTGGCACAGATCTTACCAAAGGCGAATTCTACAAGATGATTTGTGCCCTTGGCGCAGTTACTCCCGTAGAAAGTGCTGATGCGATTTTTGCCGACTTAAAGCCCGGCGATGAATACGAATCTCATGCTAAGGCACTCTACAAAGCAGGATATATTTCCACCGATATGAGCGGCAATATCCATGTTGAAAAACCCATAAGCACCAACGAAGCAGTTGCACTTGTTGTAAGTGTATTGGGCTACGGACCCAAGGCTAAGGCTGAGGGAGGATATCCTGTAGGTTATCTTTCTGTAGCCAACAGACTTAAACTTACCGATGGTCTTAACCTCGGCAAAACCCTTACAGTAGGTGAGGGCGTAGTGCTTATATACAATTCCTTCAATGTAGATATGATGGTTCCCAGGTACACATTAGGCAATAAGCCCACAGAGTACTATGTAAGCGAGGACACCACCATTCTTACAAGCTCTTTTGGTGCATACCACTATGAGGGTATAGTAGAAGGTGTAGATATCACAAGAATTGCCGGTGACAACGATGTTAACCCTTACCGTATGGACGTGTCCGGCAAGATATTTGATATCGGTTATATCACTAATCCCTATGATTTCCTTGGTTATGAGGTAGAGATTGTCTACATCACCAAGAGAGGCATAGACCCCATGATTGTTCACATAGCTGCTGTTTCTTCCAACACAGCCACAGTTCTTGATATCGAAGATATTACAACAATTTCCGGAGGCAAAGTTACAGCATATCCTTCCGGTTCTAACAAGAAAAAGAACTACAGCTTTGAAAAGTCAGTTCCTGTTGTGTACAACGGTGCTGCTACAGAAGAAGCCTTTAACAATGACCTTATCCAAGGAAAAATCGGCACAGTTAAGCTTTTGGACAATGATGGCAATAACACAGCTGATGTAGTATTTGTAAATGCTTACGAAAACTACTATGTTGGTTATGCTGATGCAGAAGAATACACAATCTTTGATAAGTACAACAAGACAAACTCCATTTCACTTGATCCTGAGGTTGATGAACCTTTTGTAAATATTTTTGATATCAACGGCGAAGAAGCAACCTTTGGTACAATCAAGAAGGGTTCTGTAGTTTCCGTATATGAATCTTTGGATGATGCATACCAGGCGTATATTACAGCCTATGTATCTGACACAGCCGTGGTAGGAGATATTGAATCTGTTAACACAGACGAAAGACTTGTTACAATAGGCGAAACAGAGTACGAAGTTACCAAGTATGCCATGACAAACCTTGCCAACATCCTTAAGCCGGGTATCTCTGTAAGACTTATGCTCGATGTTACCGGCAAGGTTGCAGGCGGTGAGCTTGAAGCTGACCCCACCTTTAACTACGGATTCCTTATAGGAAGTGATTCCGACGAAGGCTTTGCAACAAAGGCTAAATTCCGCTTCTACAATACAGACGGTGACTTTTTCATTGCAGATGCGGCTTCCAACGTAAGGGTAGACGGCAACAGATACAAGAGAACCGAAATAGACAGTATCAATACTGTTCTTCATAATGCTGCTGTTGCAATGTACGGCGAATCTGTTAAGGATAACACAGAGTTCAGAGCATCTGCTGTAAGATTCGCTCTTAACTCCAACGGTGAAGTAAGTGCCATCGACACAATTCTTGACGGTGCCACAGGCGAGGTTGCCACAAGAGCAACCGAAACAAGCTACAGAGATTCACTCTTTGCAAGCTACTCCGCAGATGGAGGCAGATGCAGAACCTACAGCTCCGGTAAGTATATGACCATTGGACCTAAGATTACCATCGACGGTGATAAGCCTGCTATGTTTGTACCGGGTGCAGAGGAAATCTTTGAAGATGATGATTTTTCTACAGATAAGGCATCTGCAATGATTACAAACGATAAGGACTACGTAAATATCTGGTCTTTCTATTCCGACAAGAAGGCTGCCAGAGCAGATTTTGCAGTTGTAATAGGAAGTGCTGCCTCCGGCGGTGCACCCCACAGCTCCGTAAGACTTGCCATCGTTAAGGCTAAGTCCAAGGTGCTTGGTGATGACGGCGAAGAGAGAGATTCTGTTACTGTTCTTCACGACGGCTCGGAAGTTAAGCTTATGGTTTCCAAAACCAAGTGCACAATTACCTCTGCCGCAAACGAAAAGGATCCCGAGCTTTCTGCTGATATGACTGCAGCAGACCTTAAGCCCGGCGATGTAATCCGTTACTCCACCAATGGCGACGGAGAGCTTTCAAATGTTGAACTGTACTACAGATGTGCTACCGATTCCGTAAGCTACGTAAGAAGCGGTTCAGCTTTCGGTCAGCAGATAAGTATCCGTTACGGTTATGTATACGAAACCTTAGACGGTGGATTCCTTGTATACTACACCGATAATGTTGCAGACCTTGCAAACGCAACCTACGATGATGCAAAAATGGAATTTGTAACCACAGCGGTTGTTACTTCATACTTCTATAAGTACGATTCCTCAGATGCTTCAAGACCTGAAGTTAAGAATTCTTCACCTGGTGCTCTTAAGGGCTACACCGATGTTGGCGATGAAGCATCAAGAATTATAATCCATCAGCACTACGGCATGCCTTACGGCGTAGTAATATCAGAATAAGGAGGGGATATAAATGAAAAGAATAATTAGTTTAATTTTAGCGGTTCTGCTTTTATGTCCTACCTTCGCCATGGCAGATGCCACCAAAGCTCCCAAGAAGGACTATTATGCAAAGAAGACCTCTTCTTCAAGTTCTTCCAAGAAGCTTTACGAACCACGTGACAATGATATTAAACTTTATACATTCACCGATGTTGCCCCGGGTTCTCTTCCCGGAGGCATCACCGGAAGCGGTAGCTACGGTACCGTTGCTACCGAAGAAATGGATGTAGACGGCAAGAAGAAAAACTGTCTTGTTCTTACAGATACTGATTCTTCCACTGATAATAATGGTATCAGGGCTACAGTTGACGCAGGCGGTGCAAAGGGCATAGTAGGAGTGGACTTCCGTATTAAGTACATTCCCGATGAAACCAGTGACTGGGTTAACTTTGTAGCCGACTTCCGCGGTGAAAAGAACTATATGTCAAGATTTATGATTCACTCCACCACAGGTATCTTAAGATTTAACAACACCGGTGCCCATAACACAGGCTTTGAAAAGGTTGCTCACGACACCTGGTATACAATCAACTACACAATCAACACCGAAACAGGCTACGTGGATGCAATGTTTACCAACGAAGCTACCGGAAATAATGTTACCATATTTGATGCAGATCACTTAAACAAGAGTGAGATGTTCAATAACATTTCCATGGAAACCTTAAGATACAGCGGTAAGGTAGTGTTTGACTACATCCGTATCTATCAGGCAGAGGAAATGCTTTCCCAGCGTGAAATGGACCTCAACATTGAAAAGGGTACAACTCAGATAAGAGTTCCTGCTCCCGCAGCTAAACCCGTAGAAGGCAGAATCAATATCATGGTAGACGGTGAATACAAGTACACCACCTTAAAGCCCTATGTTTCCCAAACCGGCAACGTAATGGCTACAGCTAAAAATCTTGCTCTTATGTTTGACCTTAAGTATTCAAGAGAAGGCTCCCTTTACACCATGGAGAATGACACCACAAAGATTGTTATCGACATGGCATCCGGCACAGCCCAGGTTAACGGCAAAAAGGCTGCAATCAAAGAGCCTGCAGTTCTTGAGGGGTTACAGGTTTATGTTCCTGTAGAATCCGTTGCATCAATTTTAGGTCTTGAATACTCCTATGATGATGCTAAGAAGCTTGTTACAATTGCGAAAGGAGGCAATGAATAATGACTAAGAAAATACTTTGTCTGGCACTTGCAATGCTTATTGCAATACCCCTTATGCTTCCTGCAGCATATGCACAGGGTGTACATATGCCGGTGCACGATACCGGCTGGAATATGACCTTCAACAAAGACGACCGCTACACCTTCTTTATGCCCGAGGATAAGTATGTATCTCAGCAGAACCCTCCCGGATTCCGCTTTCCGTTAGTTTCGGGTGCAACCTATGAGGTTATAGTTTGCTCCGACCCCGAGCTTAAAAACGTGGTATATACCGAAAAAGGCTTAAAGAGAAACTTCTGCAGCTTCGGTTATACCTTTGAAACAGGTGTTGAGTACTATTGGGCGGCACGTTACACCAAAAACGGTGTCACAAGCGGTTGGTCTGATGTAAGACGCTTCCGCATTGACCCCGATGCAGTACCTTTTGTGGTACCCCCATGGAAGAACTTCTTGCCAAGATTCCCACTACTCACCCCAGAACATATTACACCAAGGCTAATCTTGATGAAATGAAGTCCTTAAAGGATACAAGCCCCTCGGCAAAGAAGATTTACGACAACATTATGAGCTCTGCAGATAACCTTGTTGCAAAGGGCGAAATATTCAAAGAGCCTGTTCTTGATATGACAGGTAACTGGTCGCAGAAGCTTCGTTCCGCAGGTCTTAAGGGCTGTGATGCAGCTATGACCACCGGTTTTGCCTATATGATGACAGGTGACGAAAAGTATGCAAGGTACGCCATAGACAACCTTATGGAAACTGCTTCCTGGGATATCAACGGTGTATCCTCCTATCAGCAGCAGGACCAGCTCCACAGAGAAATCTGCTATATGTCTGCAATTGCCCTTGACTGGGTATGGGATGCAGCCACAAAAGAGGAGAGAGCTTTCATTATTGATATGATAGACAGGCGACTTGTTGTAATGGAAGGTCTGCTCACCTCACTTGCCAACTGTCCCAACGACTCCCACGGATGGACTGCTTTCGGTTACATGGGCATAGCTTGTATATCCATATATCACGAATCCGAAACTGCAAGACGTTTTATGGATACAATTCTCCCCACATATCTTGCAATCAATGCTCCCTGGGATTACCAGGATGGCGGTTGGTCCCAGGGACCTCACTACTGGAGAGAATCCTCCAGAAGTACACAGTTCTTTATAGATGCTCTTGTGCTTGCAGATATCATAGACCCATATCAGGCGGCATATCACCGCAACGAATACCTCTGGCAGATGTATGCTTACCCATCGGGTGTTTACGCATCTTTCGGTGACGGCGGTAACAGAAAGACCAGAGGTGACAGCGAGAGCATGGCTATACAATCCATTACCAATCAGGCACACTTTTTAAATAACGGATATGCAAAGTGGTTCTACGACAATATGTCCATAGAAATACCCAACTCGGTTAATGACTACTATGTTGCACCCTTTATTGAAAACGTGGAAGCCAAGAATCCTGCCGACAGACAGCTCGCATGGGAATTCCCCGACATCGGCTGGGCTCTTATGATGGATGACCTTGCCTCCTACGACAAGATTCACATGACCTTTAAGTCTTCTCCCTACGGTTCCTTCAACCATTCCATGTCCGACCAGAATGCATTTATTCTTCAGGCATATGGCGAAAGAATCGCAACACGAAGCGGTTACTACGACAGCTATCATTCAACCTTTGATAGTGGTCTTACCCGTCAGACAGGTGCTACCAACAACGTAACCATAGCTACCAATCAGGGACAGGGTGCAGACTCATTGGCTGCCGACGGTCACCTTACAGGCTTCTTGACACAGCTTGACTTTGACCTTGCCTCCGGTGATGCAACTCAGGCATACGTTGGAAAGCTTGGTATGTACGAGCGTTCCATGATTTACATTCGCCCCGACATCTTTGTTATAGTGGATGAGCTTAGGTCCCGTGAGGGCAGAGAGTCCAAATTTGAATGGTGGCTCCACAGCGAAAATGATATTGAGATTTATGACGACAGAAACGGTTGTACCTTCAGAACAGGTAACGCTGTTCTTGATACTTCCATAGTATATCCGGAAAAACTCACACCTTATTACAACAACATTCACGCTCTTTCCGATATGAAAGAGTATACACCCGTAAATGCTGAATATCTTTCCAAACCTGTACAGCGCAAGGTATGGTTTGAAACCGAAAAGGTAGACCGTACCAAGGTTGTAGCGGCTCTCGATGTTCACAGAAAGGGAACGGAAGCAAGATATGTAGACACCGACTATTTTGACGGTTACCTTAGAATGACCTTTGAAAACGGTACTGTTCTCTACGTTAACTTAAACGAAAAGACTACCACCGTAGATACCGGTGACATTGTATTTACAGGCGAAGCAGTAGTTTACAACGACCGTTCCATTATGCTTGTACACGGTACAGAGCTTACTGTAGGCGGCAAGCTTATTGCAAAGAGCGAAAAGGAAATGTCCTTTGTTGCAGGTGCAAATGAGCTTTCCCTCTCCACCTATGACGACAACCGCATGACCTTTAATACCGACAACGACTACATTCAGGGTATTGAGTCCGTTACGGATTACGACGGCAGACCTATTGGCGCAGAGTACGGCATAGTTCTTATGGACGGTGCTCTCACACCCGTTGAAGGCAAAGAAGGGGAGTACACCATTGCCGAGGCAGAAAACTACAAGACCTTTGATGCCAAGATGGATAACTACTCTCTTATGCTTAACGGCAAGCTTATTACATCCTCCGAAGAGCTTACCAACGCCGTGGATATATACGTTGATGATAAGCTTGTTAAGACTGCCGAAGTAAAAGGTGCTATGCGAAGAGACGGTAAAAACATATTCAGCGGTAAAACCGACATAGAAACAAGTAAATATCAGGTTGAAGAAATTTCCGACGGTCTTACAGTAAGCTCACTTATGGAAGGGGACAGAAGAAATCTTAATGAGCTCAATATGACAGTTGACTCTACAGAAAAACAGTATATTAAGCTTAAGACTCTTCCTGTTTCCACACCCGAGGTTGTTGAAGAAAAGAATTATCAGTCCGTTAAGGAATCTGCAACGGTATTTATCGAAGCGGAAAACTGGATTACTCATAATGGCGGAAATGTTTACACCACACGTTCCTTTATGTCCGGCGGTGCAGGTGTTCAGCTCTTAAGCAGCTCAGGTAACTTTGCTACCTATGAATTTACCATTGAAGAGGCAGGTACCTACGACCTTGCAGTAAATGCTGTTTGCTGGGATTTAGGCGGTGCTGTAAAGTCCTTTGACTTTGGTGGAAATGCTTATATTGTAAACCTCTTCCAGACCCTTGATTGGGGTACAGTTCCCGAAAACTGGACAGCTACCATAGCCAAGACCAGCACATATCTTGAACCCGGTACCTACACTATGACAGTTGAACATGTAAGCGGTAACTGGAACTACGACTGGTTTGCTCTTATTAAGAGATAAATTATTTAAATAAATACAGGGCGGCGACCTGCCTTCCTGCAGAGAATACGGCACAACATGTCATTCTGAGCGTAGCCGTAGGCGAAGTCGAAGAATCTCCCTTGCAAAGAAGATTCTTCACTAAAGTTCAGAATGACAAATGGCCTTGAATCTGCTTTAATGGAAGTTGGGGACCGCTTGCGGTGGATGAGGTGTTACCTGCTTTGGCGGATTCACTTTTTCTCCCTTTAATTCTTGATAAATACAGGGCGGCTTACTCTTCCCAAGCGAAGCTAAGACCCTATTCCCTCTGTCTGTTTCGAGTGGGGGTTGGGAGTCGCCCGTATTTATATATTTTGCTCTGTTTACACCTGTATCCGTATATGCCGGTGTAAACGGAGCCAAACAACTTGTATACTACAAAATGAATTTTTTACCAAGGGTACCCTTGGTTTACTATGTACTTAACATACATAGTAAAAACAATATTAACTAAAAAATAAGATATACTGATTTGTTCTGCCTGTGGAATGCAGTGAATTTCACGTTTTAACCCACTTTTGTCATCCTGAGGCGTAGCCGAAGGATCTCCATAACCGGTGAGATTCTCATTGAAAAGGAAGATTCTTCACTACGTTCAGAATGACAAAAACTAATATCTATTAGAAAGAAGATGAATTAAAATGAAAAAGTATTTTAAACTTACTTTGTCTTTAATACTTGTTCTTGCCATGGTTCTTCAGCTTTCAGCAGTAGCTTTTGCCGCTAATATCGGTCTTATTAACCACGAAACCAATGAGCTTAAGGTTACAGCAACAGTTGCCGTAAGAGGTCTTTCCTCTGAGGCTAAACTTGTTACAGCTGTATACGATGCTTCCGGCAGCGTGGTTGACTACGATGTAAGTGAAAGCGCCGAAAATGCCAAGGATGCTTTTTTAAAGACAACAGTGGAAAAAGAAGCTGAATCAAACACAGTTAAATCCTTTATCTGGAACGCAGACGACAAGGCTACTCCTCTTACAGTTGCCGCAGACCTTGCGGTTGCTACAGAAGCCGATGTAGAAATCTACTTTGACGGTGTTCCCTTTGCAACAGCGGCAGGGGAGGCATTAAGCTTCAGTAAGGATACCTACACAGTAAAGCTTTCTGACACAGATGCCGACGGCGATATCGATCTTCCCAAGATAACCTACAAGACAAAGGACAGCTCCATTGACGTTGATGTTGCCACAGACTACGAAGCTATGCAGTCTGTTATCACCATCGGCAGCGGAGCAAGAATTGTAGACACACGCACAGTTCACAATCCCAACGATAGCGCAAATACCGGTAAGGATACTACTAAGGCATACTACTCCAGAGAGGCAGAAGAAGTTATCACAATAAACTATGATATCAATGAACTTGTTGTTTCCGATTTTGTAGAAAACGGAACTACCGGTGGTATTGCAGGCTCAACAACAAAGTATTACGATCATGTTAAGTCATATGACACTGCCGGAAAAGTTACTCTTCAGGTAAAGGGTGTTGCAGGAAAAACCTCTGTTCTTGTAATAGTACCCAAAACCTCGGGAACAGATAAAAACACAGTTCTCTATCAGGATTCCACACCTATAAACTGGGTTAAAGACAGCGGTGTCATAACTGCATATGACTACGATTCCGCTTATGCAGACAACCGCCTTTTGGAACCTTTTGTAGAAGAAAGAGCCACCTATGGTCAGCTTAGCGCTTATCAGGGCATGGCTGAGGGCACAACCGTAGATCCCAACAACACCACAGTGGATGGTGAAAAATCTGTAATTCATGAAGGATATACCGTTAAAATGTATAAGGTGGCTGACGGTGCGGAAAAGGCGGTATATGTTCCCGTATATGACAAATTTGTAGCAAACGATCATTATCTTGTTTCCGGTTCCCGTGTTACCAATGGTGGTACCCGTGAGCCGGTAAGCGGTGGTCTTGGATTCTACATGGTAAATTCCACTCTTCTGGGCTGCAACTACATTGCTATTCCTTCTGCTGGCTACACTTGTGCTACCACAGATGATATGATATTTGAATTCTACGTAGATGAGCCTGTTGATGTTCATGTAGTTACCCAGAGTGCTACCGTATACTTTGACGGTTCCGCAACCGGTGACACTGTATCTCGGGACACAACAATAGCAACAAGATATCAGGATTTATCCAAGTATCTTCCCTGTGCATATTGGGTAGCAAACAAAATGATAGACATGACAGACCTTATGCTCTATTCAACAAGCAATAGTTACAGTGAAACATATACTCAGGATGATGTTACATATACCTATGCTTCAGCTGCAAGCTACAAGATACGTAAATATGCATTTTTCATGAATGATGCTCTTACCGGAAATAAATCACAAAAGGCATATACTTTAACCCCGGAGCTTATCCAGAAGTACGACATTGCAACACCCAATGCAACTACTCCCACAAAGCTGGAAAAGTTTATTTCTGTTGCAGAGATAGCAGCTAAGGTTAAAGAAATTGAAGAAGCACCCGTAGCTCTTGTTACAGATGTGGCTCGTCCCACAGAAACCGTTACCTACAACGGGGCTACAATCAATATGAATGACAATAATCTGCCTCTTCCCGTTCCGGAAATTTTTGATGCAGAGGACACCAACCAGAGTATTGCTATGGACAGATTAGGTCTTAAGGACACATCAAGGTATAACGGCACAGGAAGCATTTCTTCATATCCCGGCTCATACGACCTTGATGATGCTATCTTCCTTCAGTCCAACATAAAGTATGACGATGGTTCCTCAAGTGCTATTGCTTGTATGTACAATAACTATGAGAAAGTTGATAGCGGAGAAAAAGATAAAGATGGAAAAACGATATATATTTTTCCTAAGGTCGAAGAAGACTATATACCGCGTCCCTTATACACCTTTAAGGTAAACCGTCCTGCGGAGATTATAGTGTTCTGCGGCGATGAACATCCCGGTCTTGTGGCTGACGGCTATGGTTATGTGCTTCTTGATGCTGCAGACTCCCTCCAGTATACATACAGCGGCTCACAAATCAGAAATATGCGCCATGTATACACAAGGGAAGTTCAGCCCGGCACAATTACCATGAAAACCCCCGGTAACTCCGGACTTTACGTGGTATTTGTAAAGGAACTTAATAAATAATCACATATAATCGCAAAAAGCAACTTTCGTATGTTTTGATGCTTTAAGCAGTTGTCATTCAAAATGACAGTGAAGAATCTCAACGACAAAATGAACGCTCGTTTGTCAGGAAGATTCTCACAGACTTTCGTAATCATAACATGGCATTAGTACTGATACGGAGTTGCTTTTTGTCAAAAATTATATGAAAGGGCAATGAAAATGAAAAAATTAAGACTAATTTCACTTCTTCTCGTTCTTGTGCTTGCTGCAAGCCTTTTTGTAGGATGCGGTAAAAATGAGGAAGAATCCGGAGAAATCACATGGGTTGTTGTTGGTACAGAAGCTTCCGACAATCCCGAAGTATTTGAAAAATTCAACGCAATGTTGAAGGAAAAAACAGGCTATACTGTTAAGTTTGAGTACATAGACCAGACTCAGTATGACCTTAAGTTTGCCGCAGGCGATGGCTTTGACCTTATCCTTTGCCCCGACTGGCTCGGTTACTGGCAGAATGTATCCAAGGATGCATTTATGGAGCTTAAGGAAGAAGACTTCAAGAAATACGCACCCTACATGTGGGAAAACGGCAGAGAAATGCTCAATGCCGCACAGTTTGAAGGTAAGTACTATGCAATCCCCGGTATCAATAAGTATTCCCCCAACAGAGTAATTGTTGCTCGTGGTGACCTTATGGATAAGGTTGGTATAGATAACCTCAACACCATCGACGATATTGATGCATTCCTTATGGGTGTTGCAGACCTCAACAAGAAGGGTCAGACCAATATAGTTCCCTACAATGCTGCAGGTGGTTCTCCCTGGATGATATTCTCCATGTGGGCTTCCGACTGGGGCTGGGCTGCTCCCGGTTCACTTTCCTTTGGCGGTCACTACTACTACAGTGTATTTGACGATGACAGAGAACTCTTCATTGCTATAGATAAGCCTGAGGTTAAGGAATATTCAAATACAGTTAAAAAATGGTACGATAACGGTGTATTCTCCAAGTCTGTTCTCTCCAACAACACCACTGCAGAAGAATCCTTAAGAAATGGTAAGAGTGCTTTTGCATGGACTTCCAGTCCTGCATCTGCAAACGTTCTTTACAACGACTTAAAGAAGATTGAAGGTGCAGACAAGTGGGACGTAAGATTCTACTCTATGTACTCCAAGCTCCAGAAGACCTACGGTTACCTTAACTGTGCAGTTGCAGTAAGTGCAACCTCCAAGCAGAAGGCAGCCGCTCTTAAGGTTATCGATGCTATTTATGCAGACAAAGAAATGCACAACCTTCTTATACACGGTATTGAAGGTAAGCACTACGAGCTTAATGAAAAAGGCGAGTATATTCCCAAGAGCCAGAACTATGCAGCACCTAATCTTGGTATTAAGAATAAGAAATATGAGTTTGCAACACAGTATGACTATCCTTATGCATTAGACCTTGTTGAAGAAATGAACAGCATTGCTGTTTCCGATCCTCTCGTTAACTGTGCAATCAACTCCGAAGGTGAAATGGCATCTCTTGCAGTTCAGCTCAATGATGTATTTACCGAATATTCTTCTCCCAGAATGTACGGTGCAGTTCCCAATGTTGATGCTGCCATCAAGAAGGAAAAAGAAGCTCTTAAGATTGCAGGTATCGACAAGTATATGAAGCATGTACAGGTACAGATGGATAACTACATTGAAACTCACCAGGAGGCTGAAGCTGACTTCAAGAAAACTCGTGCAGCAGTTCTTGAATACAAGAAGCAGAATCCTGAAAAGGTTAACCCCAAGGATTATAAATAATTCTATATAAAAATGAAAGGTGTGCCGCGGCACACCTTTTGTTTTTTGTGTAAGGTTATTTTACTTTTACGTTGTCAAAAAGCTCGTTTACATACACGGCTCTGTCTTCTGACATAGAGATATTTGCCGCAAAACCTACAGCAAGACTCATGGCACCGGCACGTATATCTGCCATCTGGTGGAGTTTGTCCTCATGGAAACCACGGAACAGCATATCTCTCATTATTACATCGGCACCGCCGTGAGCACCGTATATATCACCGCCCTTGCTTCTTGGCAGAACAGGAGTGTTGTACGTAAGCATCTTTTCGGGGTTCAAGTGGTAAACCTGGGCTTCACCAAGTCTGTTGTACGCACGTATTTCCATCTTATTTTTTCCAAGATTTACAAGGTCTGCAAAGTTTTCGGCTTCAAGGCGGCCTTTAGTGCCGTTTATCACAATCTTTGAGCCTTCATAGGGTGAGTGTGCTGTAAGTGAGTAGGAAACAACCGTACCCTTGGAATACTTAATGTTTATAGCCACGGAATCCTCAATGTCAATTTCCTCGGAGAACACGCATTTATCTCTGTAGTATCCGTCCTCGTCCTCACATTCCAGGTAGAGTTTTCTTAAAAATTCGTCGTGCTCTATGTCGTAGTAGAACTCACACTTTGCTTTGTGAGGGCAGGTAAGGCATCTTTCGCTTCGATTTTCCCTTGTGGGTCCGTAAAATCTCTTGGTGCCAAAGGCATTTACCTTAACCGGGTCTTCGTCTATAAGCCAGTTGAGTATGTCAAAGTGATGGGTGGACTTGTGTACCAAAAGGGAGCCGGAATTTCGTCTTTCTCTGTGCCATCTGCGGAAGTAGTCTGCACCGTGACGTGTGTCCAACGCCCATTCAAAATGTACGGAGAGTATGTCACCGATTACACCGGTATTCAGTATCTCCTTAATGCGCACAAAATAGGGCATAAAACGACAGTTAAAGGTTACCACAAGGTTTCTGCCTGTTCTCTCGTAACATTTGTATATGGCGTTAAATTTTTTCGGGTCTGTGGTAAGGGGTTTTTCGCTGATTACATCACAGCCCATTTCCATTGCCTTTATTATGTAGTCCGAGTGGTTGGCATCCTTGGTGGTTATAATTACGGTGTCGGGCTTTTCGGTTTCAATCATTTTGGCAAAGTCTGTGTAAATATTAACGTCTTTGCCACAAAGCTTAACTGCAGCTTTTGCACGTTTTAGATTTTTGTCACATACAGCCACAAGATTTGCCGCATCGTCCACTTCGTCAACCATAGGCATCATGTAAGACTGCAGTCCGCGGTTTCCTGTGCCTACTAATGCATATTTTTTCATATTACTTGTTCCTTTCTTAAGGGAAATAAAATGATATTTATCATTGATGAATTATTATGAGTACAAACCCCATATGTCATTCCGAACGTATGTGAGGAATCTTCCTTGCAAATGAGAATCTCACTTACTATGGAGATTCTTCGACTTCGCCTACGGCTACGCTCAGAATGACATTTTTGTTAGTGTTTGTCTTGTTTAAAGTTTCAGAAATTTATTATTCCCTTTGCACTGTCCATATCTGCATAGAGTATAAAATCGGGATGCTCCTTAAGCTTTGTTGCAGGAACCATAGGTGTGGTTTCCTTTGTCTTAAGAGTCATTTCAATTGCATCAGCCTTCACCGGGTAGGGCACACAGGATACAATTTTCTTGCACTGCATTATCTGATATACTGTCATGGAAATTGCCTGTTTGGGCACATCCTCCAAAGTGGGGAACCAGCCCTCGCCAAGCTGCTGCTTTCTGCATTTTTCGTCAAGGTTTACTATGATGTATGCTTCCTTTGTGTCAAAGTCTGCCGGTGGGTCGTTAAAAGCAATGTGGCTGTTTTCGCCGATGCCTATAAGACCGATGTCAATAGGGGACTTTCTTATTTCTTCGGTAAGGGTCTTGATGCATTCCTTTGTGCCGTCAACAAAGTGAGCCGCTTTAAGGTTTTTAACTTGATTTACAAATCTTTCCTTAAGGTATTTTCTGAAGCTTGCGCCGTGGCTCTCGTCCATGCCGACATATTCGTCAAGATGGAACATTTCAACCTTGCTCCAATCTACATCCTGCTGTACAAGGTGCTTAATTGTGTCAAACTGTGATGCACCTGTAGAGAGGGCAATTCTTGCTTCGCCCTTTTCTCTTATTGCATCGTTAATGCATTTTGCGGTGTATTCTGCCACACTCTTTCCCAGGGTATCGGGGTTTTCGCAAATTCTGATTTCCATTTTAATTTTCTCCTTTATTAATAAATTTTTATATTATTATTTCTTTTCATTATTATTTTCTTTATGTTTATGTCGTCGTCAAAGAAGAGGATGTCTGCATCGTAACCTTCCTTTATGGCACCCACGTTTTTAAATCCGTGAGCAACAGCCGGAGTGGTCGATGCCATCTTTACCGCATCGGTGAGAGGCACTCCCACTTGTTTGTAGAATGTTCTCACAAGTCTGTCAGTGGTTGCTACACTTCCTGCAAAACAGGTTCTGTCAGGCATCTTAGCAATACCCCCCTCGATAATGCAATCCTGACCGTTCTTAAGACTTCCTATAATAGACTTACCCTCGGGCATATCTGCACCTCGTATGGAGTCTGTTATAAGGCACATTTTGTCGGGACCTTTGAACTTGTATATAAACTTTAAAAGCTCCGGCGGTACGTGAAGTCCGTCGGCAATAACTTCGGCATACACATTATCCATAAGGTAGGTAGCTTCTATTGCGCCAAGTATTCTGAAACCGCCTTTTCTCACAATTGTGCTCATTGCGGAATAAAGGTGAGTTACCATGGTAAGACCGCAGTCCGACATTTTCTGCATATCATCATAAGTACATTCTGTGTGACCGGCTGATGCTATAATTCCTCTTGAGGTTATGTACTTGCAAAACTCCTCACTTCCGGGAAGCTCGGGAGCAAAGGCATACTTTTTAATAAAATTTCCGTAGGTTTCGCATATTTTGGTGTAGTCCTCTTTAACAGGAGGCACTATGTAGCGCAAATCCTGTGCGCCTGCCTGACTTTTGGCAAAGTAGGGGCCCTCCAGGTGTACACCGGGTACATGGGGCAGGTCTTCGTCTTCTTCTATTGCCTGTTTTATGTCTGCTATGGCGCCCATAATTGCTTCCGTACTTTCCGAAAGGGTTGTGGGCAGCATTGTAGTTGTGCCGTGTTTAAAGTGGGCTTTCATGGCGCCTTTTGCAGCTTCCACACTTCCGTCCATAAAGTCGTGATTTCCGCCCCCGTGGCAATGGGTGTCTATAAACCCGGGAGAAACATAAAGTCCTTTTGCATCAATTTCCTCACGGCAAGGAAGTTCTTCGTCAGTTACGGCAAAAATCCTCCCGTCTTTTATGTATACATTAGTTTCTGAAATGATATCTGTTATTACTTTTCCGTTCTTTATTTTAATCATTGTTTATCCTCCTGTAATTAATGTTGACAAGTTTATTATAGAATAGTATAATTGTTTCGTAAATGGATTATCTTGACTTTTGTAAAATAATATTGTAAAAACTATAGCTTTTTAAAGCCAGTATTTAATGATTGTATAGGACGAAATTGCACTTTGTTGTAAAATATGCATCAAAAAGGAGCTGTAATATGAACAACATTTATTCCTACCTTACCCCTATGATAGAAAGCTTTAATATTATACCAAGGATTGTTCAGTTGTATTTTCCGCCAATTAACTGGAAGGGCGACCCCAAGGGGCATATAGGCAACAGCGATGCTTTTTTCTTTGTGGTGGAAGGGGAGTGCTGTGTTATTATTGAAGAGCAAAGCCACATATTGCGCTCCGGTGACCTTGTGTTTATGCCAAAGGGTAAGATGCGCTCCTACTTTAGTATGTGCCGTGAGCTTACAATGTACGAAATTAACTTTGAAGCCTATGTAAACGGCAAACCGTGGAATGAGTCTTTGGGTGTGAATATGGCATACCCTGTAATTCATACAGATGATGTTACCGCTATTGCAAAGCTTTTTGAAGATTCTCTCCGCTACGAAATGAACAAGAATCCTATGTATGATGTGATTTTTTGTGCTAACATTTCCCTTGTTATAAAAGAGTTTCTCTTAAGGCATAGCGAAAAGAAAAAGCTTACCACACCTTTTGACGGAGTAATAAGCTATATGCATCAAAATACTGACAAAACCCTAAAGCTCAATGAGCTCGCTTCAATCTCGTATATGCAACCCACATATTTTGTTAAAAAATTTAAAACATCTTTTGGAGAATCGCCCATAGTTTACTTCAATAAGCTTAAAGTCTACAGAGCAATGACCCTTTTTGCCACCACCGATATGTCGGTGTACGAGGTAAGTAAGGCGGTGGGGGTGTATGATAATTCGTATTTTTCAAGAATGTTTAAAAAGTATACCAATATGACACCCACAGAATACAGAGGAATGTTTTAAGGCTAATTTTAAACTTTAAAAAGTTTAATTAAACTGTGTTCTTTTTGAAGTATCTCCAAACAAAAACAGATGCTTCAATTGAAGCACCTGTTTTCTTTATTATCAAATATATTAATCAAGCTCTATTACTCCTGCACTGCAAAGAGGCTTCATGTTGGTAATGTCTATTATCATTGCCTTGAACTTCTTTGCACCCGTGGGGATATCCATGGTAAATTTACCGTTTACATTTATTGTTTCAATATCCTTTTTCATTGATGTTCCGTTTTGGTCATAGTAGGTAATAATTGCTCTTACATTTTCGTTATTGTAGTTATTGCTGTCAATGCTCATTACAGCTGTACAGGTTCCTTTATCCTCATCTTCCGATACGGTAACTTCTGTATTTTGAGCAATTTTTTCTATGTGAAGATGTATTTCCTCACCAAGCACATTGTTACCCATTATGTTTTCCCAGTAGATAAATGAATAACCACCGGAAGGAATAAGCTTTCCTACAAGCTCTTCTACATTGCCATCTTCGTTAAGCCATGTATTAAAGCTGTTAAGCATCTCGTCATTTGGTGCGTAGAGCATGGTTACAAAGGATTTGCCTTCTATCTGCTCTGTCATTATTTCGGCGAGCATATCGGCAGTTACTTCCTCGGTAAGAATGTGCTTATTTTCAACCTTGTCGTAGTAGGTGTATTTATCGCATTTGCCGGGAACACATTCGGGGATTTTGTCGGAATAATTGCTGTTTAAGGCGTGCTCCGGGTTCATACCCGTAATATCTCTTGCAAAGTATATGTGGAATATTTCGTCCATCTGGTCATCCCAGGTTACGTCGGCATATACGCAGTTACCTTCTATCCACAAAAGGTTCCATTCGTGAGCTTGGGCTTCTAAGGTTACCGGGTTTATGCTATCACCCTTTACCGACCAGGCAGGTATTCCCGCTTCAAGAAGAAGTGCCTGATAAAGCTCTGCATAGCCTGCACACACAGCCTTTTCTTCAACTAATGCACCATAGGCTGTCTGGTGATTTGGACCGTATTCGTAGGTTACAATTTCTGCCACCTTATCGTGGAGCCAAAGGGCTTTTTCGTAGTCGGTGGGATCTGTAAGCTCGGTTTCCATTTCATCAATTACTGCATCTAATTTAGATTCGTATACATCTTTTGCTTCTTCAATCTGTGTCTTTGTTGCGGCTACGCCTGCCATAGTGTATTTGGGCTTTATGCCTGAAACTATGTTGTTGTAGCTGTAGTAGGAGTAGGAACCGGGGAACCAGAAGTAGCCGGGATGGTCGGCTAAGAACATCTCAATTACAGGACGTATATCTTCAATCTTAAGTCCAAGTTCTGTGTTAACAGGTATGGATTCATCGCAGTTTGTGATGCCGGTTTCCAAAGCTTCGTATACACTCTTTTGGGCATCTGTTAAAAAGGCTTTTCCGTAATGCTGAAAGTCTTTGGTTTTAACAATGGCAAAGGGACTTAAGCTCGTGGTGTTAAAGGTTATTGTGCCGTTTGCTGTATCAGCCACGCAGGGTACAACCTCGGAGGTTCCCTTTGTGATGTGGTGAAGCTCGGCTTCCCCTTTATCTATAAGCTCTGCATTTTCTTTGCCTACATTTACGGTTACGGTTACATTTTCGTCTTCGCCGCCCCACTGATTCATAATGTAGGGCCCGTATTCTGCAGTAAGGTTTGCATCAAAGAGCATTACGGTATTTTTTATGTCTACATAATCACCTATATGGCTAATGTAAGCACTCTCTTGGGATTCATCCACATCAACATAAACCACATTAAGGGTTAAGTCCTCATTCCAGGTGTTGTTTTCAAAGGATATCTTGTTCTCTGCGGCAACCTCTGTTACCACGGTGTCAGGCTGTGGTTCTTCGCAGATACAGCGGAATTCAAACCATTCCATGGTGTTGCAATGAAGCATTTCGTCAGAGGTACAAAGTCCGCATTCTTTGCAGGAATGCATACAGGGACCTATAAGCCATGTGGTTTCTTCGCAGGCGGAAACGTAAAGAATCTTGGTTTCTCCGTCCGGGAAGGTGAGAATTACCGAGCAGTCTGCCAATATCATAACTTCTCCGCCCAAACCGGAAGCGGTAATTCCAATTAGACTATTTATAAAGTCGGAGTTTTCCTCTGTTATAAAGTCAGCTATCTTCATGGTGTTTACTTCGCCGGCATCGTATTCACCGCGTACATGACCGTAGGTTATGCCGTTGTATTCTTCAAAAAATATATCATCTTCATATCCGCCGTCACCGGGATTGCGGTCAAGCTCCTCCACGTAGTCACGGGATATTCTCTGTATTTCATAGCTCCACAGGTAGTTCTTTTTTGTGGGCTCCATAAATCCGGAAATTTCAGCACGGGGAGTATCTGTTATATAGTTTTTTGTTTCAAGGGTTCTGGGACCAAGGCGTTCTGTTTCCGCATATCTGGCGTGTGCATCGTATAAGCCGATATAGCGGTATTCGGGTTGGGTTTTTTTGTCCTCGTTTAAATAATTCCAATTTGAGGAGGGCCTATAGGTTATACCCTCTACACGAATACTTAAGGACATGGCGTTTATAGCCTTGTAGTCTTTCAGTTCTTCACTAAGGTCTTTTGTTGCAAATTCGTACAGCTCTTTTACCGTTCCTTTTACGGTTACAGTAGCTGTTTTGCCGTTTGAAGTTATGGTTATAAAAGGATTTTCCCCTTCGTATACTTCCCATTTGTTGTAGTTGGTGTTTTCTCTTCCTATGGGGTCTGTTTCCCTGTAGCCATAGTAGGCGGTGTTTCTTGCATCGGAAAAATTGTAGTATTCATCTTCAAAGCTTAAAGACACTTCAAGCTTAATTTCACCGCCGTTGTCATTGTCGGGGGAAATCTTCTGGCTGTCGCTGTCTGCCATAAGGTTATGTTCTTCTCTCACCTCGTCGGCATTAATTGTGAAGGTGTAGTCCAGCACAATGTCGCCCTCTGCACCGGACTCTGCCTTGGTTGCTTTCCACAGGTTTGCCACAACGTAGTCATTGTAAATGAAGTCATAGGTGGAGTTTCCGCTGTCTGCCTTAATGAGAAGCTCGTCCTCAATTATATGGTATGTAAGGTTATTGTTTTGGCAGAAGTATTCGGTTTCGCCGTATGTACAGTAGAACACGGCAGTAGAAGGGAATGTGAGGTCAGTTTTGTAGTCATCGTTTTCCACATATTCCACGGCTCTGGAAAGTTCCGTTACCTTGGTAAGACCGGAATTTCCGAAGGCACCGTAGCAAATTTCGTGAGTGTATCTCGGTATTGTAATCTCGGTAAGAGAGGTACATCCGTAGAAGCTGTATTGGTCTATACGGTAGAGTGTTTCGGGGAAGGAAACAGAGGAAAGGTTGGTGCATCCGTCAAAGGCGTGGGTGCCCACGTGGTATACCCCCTCGGATATTACAACACTTTCTATATCGGAAATATATGCATACCAGGGAGTTTCTTCCTTGGAGCTGTAGTCAGCCATGGCACCTGTGCCGGATACCGTAAGTACTCCTCCATCAAGTGACCAGCTTACATCTCCCGTAGTGCCGCTTTCTGCCGCAAAGGCTGAAATGGGGAAGATCATCAGAAGCTGAATTACTAAAACCTGTACCATAAAGGTGCACAACAGTTTGCGATAATTTTTTTGAATTGGATTTCTCATTGATTTTTCCTCCCTGAAAGATTTAATGCATTGACTGAATCAAAATTATGTTGTATAATCAACAGTATTAACTACTTATTATAATAATAATTATAAAACTTAATGTCAACCTACTTGCATACAGAAAAGTAGGGGAAATTTAATTATATTTACAGAAAGTATTAAAAAAAGTAGGGTATAATGCTCAAAAAAGGTGGGATTTTATGAAAAAGATACTTGCAACTGCTGTTTTATTTGCTTGCAGTTTCTTTTTAAGTTCCTGCAATCTTTGCAGTGATAAATCCGGAAGCTTGTCGGTTTTGTATATGATAATTGCCTTAATATCTTTACTGCTTCTTCTGGGGTATGTGTTTTTCATTAAGAAGAAAGACAAATGGTTTGTTTTGCTTTTCACCTCGGTTTTTATTGTAAATACGGGTTATTTTTTACTTTCTGCTTCTGCAAATCTTGAAATGGCTTTGTGGGCAAACAGAATTTCTTATTTCGGTTCGGTATTTTTGCCCTTTGCCATGTTTATGATTATAATAAACGTATGTAATTTTAAACTTCCAAAAATTGCAATATGGACTATGATTGGTATCGGAGGGGTAGTTTTTCTTGTTGCGGCAAGCCCGGGTTATCTAGACATATACTACAAAAACGTGGAGTTTGCTGTGGAAAACGGAACCACGGTTCTTGTTAAAGAATACGGAGCGCTTCATTCTTTGTACCTTGTATATCTTGTGGCATACTTTCTGATTATGGTTTCAGCTATCACTTATGCTACATATAAGAAAAATATCGAGTCAAATAAACATGCAATAACCCTCCTTTGCGCTGTGTTTGTAAATATCTGCGTGTGGTTTGTGGAACAGCTTTTTAAGTTTAATTTTGAGTTTTTGTCTGTTTCCTATATTATAACTGAATTGTTCCTTTTGGGATTGTACAGCGTTATTGAGGATATAAACAAATCCAATGTTGACTTGGCTTCTGAAAAGCCTAATTACCAAAATACAGATGAAATCCGTGAATTAAGTAATAACTTAATCAAAAAAGTGACTTTGCTTACTCCTACTGAAAAGAAAATATATGATTTGTATTGTGAGGGCAGAAAAACCAAAGAGGTAACAGAGCTTTTGGGCATTAAAGAAACAACCCTTAAATTCCATAATTCAAATATATATTCAAAGCTTGGGGTAAAGTCAAAAAAGCAGCTTCTGGAATGTGCTCTTTGTTTAAAACAGGACAATCAGTAGCATATTGTCCGAAATGCGATTTAAACAGCAGGACTTATATAATAATTACAAATGCCGTTTTAAGACTTACTCTTAAAACGGCAGATTTGACCTGTGATATAATTTGCAATATAAATATTAAAAGAATGGTGTTAACGTTGGAATTTACAAAGGAACTTAAAAAGCTTTGCTCTTTGGTGAGAAAAACTGTTGAAAAATACAATATGATAGAAGACGGCGACCGCATTGCCGTTGGGGTATCAGGAGGTAAGGATTCCCTTACGCTTCTTGCAGTTATGAGTGCATTAAAGGGGTTTTACCCCAAAAGCTTTGAGTTTTGCGCCATATATGTTGATACAGGATTTGAAGAGGCAGGTTATTGCACCTTGGAGGAGTCTGCTATGATTAGGGAATATTTAAATGAACTTTGCGCAAGTGAGGGAATTACCCTTCACATAGTTTCCACCCATATTGCACAGATTGTATTTTCCGAAAAAGAAGAAAAAAATCCCTGTTCTCTTTGTGCCAAAATGAGAAGAGGAGCCCTGCAGAATACAGCAAAAGACCTTGGCTTTAATAAGCTATGCCTTGGGCATCATATGGACGATGCGACAGAAACCTTTATGATGAATCTTTTAAATGAAGGCAGAATAGGAGCCTTTCCGCCGGTAGTTCACTTTGACAGAAGTGATATCACCTTGATTCGTCCAATGGTTGAAGTGTCTGAAAAGGACATAACATATTTTATAAACAAAAGCTCACTTAAGGCCATAAAAAATCCCTGTCCCATGGATAAAACATCGGAAAGGGAAAGTACAAAAGCCCTCCTTAAAGAACTCTCCAAGGAGCACAGGGACATTAAGAAAAAAATCCTGGGTGCTATGGAAAGGGCAGGAATTGACGGGTACAGACCGTAATAAAAAACGAAATTATTAAGTGAAAAACCATCCGTTGTGATGGTTTTCATATGTCATAAATTTTACTTTCTTTTGTATGTCATATAGCTTACGCCTGTGGTTCCGTCAAAAGGGAAAAAGTGCTGAAACAGGAGTGTATCATCATCAATCAGGGTGGCATAGAATTCGTCCTCGTCGCTGAAGTTGCCGCTTTTTACAACAAATTCAACGCACCATTCATCATTTGGGCAGCCTTCGTGAAGGGACATATCGCGGTATATGGCTTCGGCATCGAAGGATTCATACTTCGCATCAGACTGAATCCAATAGCTTGCATCAAGCTTGCCGGAGGCCTTTTTAACCGTAAGCTCACTTTCAAGACCTGCTTCCTCTGCAGTAAATTCATAACCATCTGTGTGACCGCTTACAAGTACCCATGTGCCTGTCATACCGTCTGCAACGGAGGTGGGTTTATTTTTGGAAATGTTTCCTTTTATGCTGTCTGAAAGCTTGGAAAATGGAGTACCTTTGAGGCTTACGGTCTGCTTTGCAAAGTCTTCCTGTATACTAAAAAACTCATCTTCAAATAAATTCAGGATAAGAGATTTTGTCTTATCGTATATACCAGTTTGATTATGGTAAAATTCTATTTCCGAGTAATCGTCGGTAGGATAGGAAAAGTAGAAGTCCTCGCAAATCAGCTTACCGTTTTTGCCCAGATAGTATGTGCCGAAAATAGAATATGCCGCACCGTTTGAACCTGTATTGAAGAGCTTTCCGTCATCCATAAGGGAATAGGCATTTCTGCTTCTTCCTTCTGTCACGTAAAGGGGCTTGTTGTTATTTAAGGTATATAATGCCAGAATCTGGTTTTTGGTGTAGGAATATTCGTTTGTTTCAAAACAGCCTATTATAAGTTCTTTTACGTTGTCACCGTTAATATCCTTAAACAAGTATGATATCTGATTTACGGCATCATCTTTTGCACCAAGGGCAACCTCCCATATGCCGAGCTGACCGTCTTGGGGTTCCATTGAATCCGCATTGAGTATTATTTCGTATGTATCGGATAGTATGCGGGAATATTCCGTTTCGTAATCGGTCTGTGAGGCTGTTTTGTCTTTTGTGCTTTTCTTGGTTTCCTCTACAACCTTTGGAGCGGAGGCTTCATTTGATTTTTTTGGTTCCTCTTTCTTGCTGCAGCCTGCTGCAATACACATAGCAACTGTAAGTAAAAATATGAGTATTCTTTTTTTCATATTAAACACCTCCCGGATATTATCTTGCACTTTTATAATAGCACATAGGGGAGAACTTGTCTATAATGTGCTTCAAAAAAATATTACTTTTAATAGCGCGAATGTGTGCTAAAAAAAGGGACTTTTTTACAGTCCCTTTTTCTGGAGCTGGTGATCGGACTTGAACCGACGATCTATTGATTACGAATCAATTGCTCTACCGACTGAGCCACACCAGCGTACCTATAAATTATACCAAAAAACTAAAATCAAGTCAAGACCAAAGGCTTTATTTTACAGATAGGTTAAATTTGCTTCAAAAGTTTGACTTGACGTGGGGAAAACAGTAAAATAAAAGAGTAAATAATTTATGTTTTACGGGAGGTTATTATGAAAAAACTTATTTCCATTATGCTCATTCTTACACTTGTATTTTTAATGGGATGCAGCAGCGAAGAAGAAAAGAAACCGGAAGTTCCTCAGCAGGATATGCAGATAGAAAGTGTTGAAGAACTCACAGATAACGAATTTATTCAGATGCTTTCCACAGACACAAGACCTTTAGCTGTTATGATTGATAATGACGGCCCTTCATCCAGACCGCAGATAGGTGTTGAAAGTGCATACATTGTTTATGAAGTTATTGTAGAGGGCGGAGCTTCCCGTATGATGGCTCTGTTTAAAAACAACACTATCGAAAAGGTAGGCCCCATCCGCTCATCAAGACATTATTTCCTTGACTATGCATTGGAACACGATGCCATATATCTTCACGCAGGCTGGAGCCCCAAGGCTACCACAGATATAAAGAGCCTTGGTGTTAACAACATCAATGGTATTCAGGGTGATGATGGTGTTATATTCTACCGCGACAACACCTACGACAATACATATCACAACCTTTACACCAGTGTAAAGGATGCTTATGAATATGCCGGCAAAAAGAAGTATGATGCCACAAGCGATATTGAGTATACATGGTATTATGATAAGGACACCGACCTTAAAAATGCTCAGTCTGCCACAGAGGTAAGTGTGCCTTACTCCTCAATGTATACCGTTAATTACAAATACAATTCCGACACCAAGGTTTACGACAGATATATAGGTTCAAACCTTCATATGTCCCAGACAGGCAATAACCTTACTGCAAAGAACATCATCGTGTGCTATGTTCGCAACTACCCCTTAAATGACGGACAGAACAAAGACCGTCAGGAAGTGGACACCGTGGGAAGCGGCAAAGGCTACTACATAACCAATGGTAAGGCTATAGAAATTACATGGAGCAAAGCTTCAAGAACTGCAAAGACGGTATACAAGGATGCCGACGGAAACGAGCTTAAAATTAATCCCGGTAATTTATACATTCAGATTGTTCCCCAGACATCTGCCGTTACAGTTAAATAAATTGAATAAATGTAAGACTTTTACTGTATAATATAAATAAGAAACCTGCTTTTTATTCCACATTGACCGGAAACCTTTAACAAGGAGATGAGGAATTTAAAAAGCAGGTTTTGTTTTGTTTGACAAAGAGGAGTAAAAATGTTATTATAATGTGTTGTATGATAATTTAGGAATACTATACATATTTGGAGGCAGATATGATTTTTAACAATATACTGGAAGCAATGGGGAACACCCCACTTGTACGTCTTAACAAAATGGCAGACGAGGACAGCGCGCAGATTCTTGTAAAGGTGGAAGGGCAGAATGTGGGCGGCTCCATTAAGACAAGAACCGCTTACAATATGATTAATGATGCTCTTGCAAGGGGTGCCATAAACGAGGATACCGTTATTGTGGAACCCACCAGCGGAAACCAGGGTATCGGCCTTGCTCTTGTAGGTGCTGTTATGGGATTTAAAACCGTCATTATTATGCCGGATTCCGTAAGCGTAGAGCGCAAAAAGCTGGTTGAACACTATGGCGCACAGGTTATACTTGTTCACGATGCCGGAAATATCGGCGCCTGCATAGACGAGTGCTTGCAGCTTGCACTTAAAATGCGCGACGAAGACCCCAACGTTTTTGTTCCTCAGCAGTTTGAAAACCCTGCCAACCCCTCTGTTCAAAGGGAAGTGACCGGTGTTGAAATTTTGAATCAGGTAAACGGACCCATCCATGGCTTTTGTTCGGGCATTGGCACCGGCGGAACCATTACCGGTATAGGCGAAACCCTTAAGGCAGAAAACCCCGATATGGAAATATGGGCAGTAGAACCGGAGCACGCCGCAATTCTTTCCGGCGGTTCCATAGGTACACACATACAGATGGGCATAGGCGACGGACTTATTCCTGCAATACTTAACCAGGATATCTACGACGACATATGCATTATCAAAGATGAAGAGGCCATCCGCACATCAAAAGAGCTAGCCGCAAAGGAAGGCATTATGTGCGGTATATCCAGCGGTACAAATGTTGCCGCTGCCATAAAGCTTGCCAAAAAGCTCGGCAAAGGAAAAACTGTGGTTACTGTTCTTCCCGATACGGCAGAACGTTATTTCTCCACACCGCTTTTTGAATAAGGAGGTACAATTATGTTTAATGAAGAAAATTCCATTGAAATAAAAAATCTTACCAAAACATATGGCTCCAACAAGGTATTAAAAGATATCAGCTTCAATGTTAAAAAGGGCGAAATCCTTGGATTTCTCGGCTTGAACGGTGCAGGTAAAAGCACTACTATGAATATTGTAACCGGATGCATAAGCCCCACAGAGGGAAGCGTTTGTGTGTGCGGATATGACGTACTCACCCAGCCAAAGCTTGCTAAGGCAAGAATTGGGTATCTGCCTGAAAATCCCCCTCTTTATTTTGATATGACTGTGTATGAATATCTTGTATTTGTATACGAATTAAAGAAGTGCAAGCTCCCTATGAAAGAGCATCTTGCAGATATAATGGAACGTGTAAAGATAACCCATATGTCCCAAAGACTCATAAAGAATCTCTCCAAGGGTTACAAGCAGAGAGTAGGTCTTGCTCAGGCAATGGTAGGGGAGCCCGATATCCTTATACTGGACGAGCCCACCGTTGGTCTTGACCCCAAGCAGATTATAGAAATACGCAGTCTTATAAGAAGCCTCGGCAAAGAACATACAGTTATTCTCAGCACTCACATACTTCAGGAAGTAAGTGCCGTGTGCGACAGGGTTGCAATTATAGCACAGGGCAGAATTGTTGCTCAGAATACCATTTCCGGTCTTGAGGAGGAATCCTACGACAAGGATGAGCTTACACTTACGGTTCTTTCTACTGAAGAGTCCGTAAAGGATATTCTTTTAAACTGTAACTGCCTTGAACAAATAGTGAAGGTAAAAACCAACGACGATAAAACCCAGAAGTTTATTATCAAGCAAAAAAGCGGTACGGACATAAGACATGAGCTTGGAAAGCTCCTTGCGGATAACCACATTACCATTGGTGAGCTTAAGTGTTCCGCACCTACATTGGAAGAGATATTTATAAAATATGCTTCCATGACCGATTCCGAGCCTGTTGAAGAAGACGAAGTAAAGGAGGATGCGTAAATGAAGGCAATATTTAAAAAAGAATTTGACAGCTATTTTAATTCGCCTATCGGGTATGTATTTATAGGTATATTTATCCTTATGGCATCCTGGTTCTTTACCCAGCGTGTTGTTCTTGTGGGTAAGGCTTCCATGGCAAATGTGTTCTCCGATATCAACTTTGTTTACCTTTTCCTTGCGGCGCTCCTTACAATGCGTCTTCTTTCCGAGGAAAAAAACAAGAAAACAGACCAGCTTCTGCTTTCTTCACCTGTAAGTATTACGGAAATTGTTCTCGGCAAGTATTTTGCCGCTCTTTCGGTTTTCGGACTTACCATGCTTTTGTCAATTATATATCCCATTATACTCTTTAACTATGCCAATCCATCTTTAGGCGAAACCATAAGTTCCTATGTTGGATTTATTCTGCTTTGGGCGTCCTTTATATCCATAGGGCTCTTTATATCTTCGCTTACGGAAAGCCAGATGATAGCGGGCGTTCTGACTTTTGCGGTACTTATTGCCGTAAACTATGCCCAGAGCATTAAGCTCTTTACGGACAACTTCATAGTTGTGGGTATATTTAATGCTATTTCGCTGTTTTCTCACTATGATATATTCCAGACAGGTGTTATAAGCATTAAAGAGATTGTATACTACATCAGCGTAAGTGCTGCGTTTATATTCCTTACTGTCCGTGTAATGGACAGAAGACGTTTCAACTAGGGGGGTGCACAGTATGAATAAACTTAAAATGAATTTTATTTCCGTGCTTCTTACCGTTGCCGTCATCGCATGTATTGTTGTTTTTAATATGACTTTTGGCATTATTGCCGACAAACAGCAACTGGATATTGACCTTACTCAGGATAATGTTTACGAATTTTCCGAGCTTACAAATACCACCATTAAAGGCTTAAAAAGCGATGTTACAGTGTATCTTCTTGAATATGAAGGTATAGAATATGCACACCTTGAGCAGCTTCTGGAAAAGTATGCTGCTATGAACGACCATTTCGTGGTAAAGCGAATCAATCCTTATGAAAACCCTGAAATTATGAATCAGTTTACCGATTTGTATCAGAGCAGACAGAATCCCACTCTGGTCATTCTTAAAAACGGTGACCTTTACAGAGGTATTACTTATTACGAAATATTCCCCCAAAGCTACAGCGGCGACCAGAGCATAGATGCCGAGCGCCAGATTACAAATGGGCTTCGCTATGTAGTAGGGGAGCTTGATGAATCTGTAGTTGCATTTACGGTAGGTCACAATGAGTCCGATACATCCGTTCTCATAAGCCGTATGATTGAAGAAGGCTACAGATACAGCGAAATAGACCTTAAAGCACAGACCATATCTGAGGACACTTCTGTTGTTATTTCTTATATGCCTGTTGAGGATTTCTCTGAGACCGAGCTTGAGGAGCTCAATAACTTTACCGCCAACGGCGGAAGCTTTGTGCTTATAAGCTCAAGTCAGGGCACAGGCGATAACATTCAGTCCTTTATTAATAAATGGGGTATCACCGCCAACAGAGATTTTGTGCTCGACAGCCCCGACAACTATATTTTCCACGAGGGCGTATATTCCATGGGAATGTATATGCAGGAGCACACCATAAATAAGTCGCTTATGGAAAGTGATATGCTTTTCTTGTCACCGCTTCTGCCAAACACCCTTACAATTTCCAACAGCTCAAATGGTGCAGTTGTTACACCTATCCTTAAGAGTTCACCGGATTCTTACGCTAAGAATGATGCTTTATCTGATGAAATAGAGTATGTGTCCGGCGACCCCATAGGTCCCTTTGTTATGGGTGCAATATCCGAAAAGAGGGAGGATGGCGGTAAGGTATGTGTAATTGCCGGCGGTGTTGTTTCCGAGAGGGGAGGTTCCTCCTTTGCATCGGAAGAATACATCACCAATACTGCCATTGCCAACTGCGATTTCACCTTGAATCTTATTAACTACCTTGGCGGAAGCAATGTTGAAACAGGCATCAGAGCAAAGAATATCAGTCCCGATTCATTTACCCTTGAATCTGATGAAACCACCAGAATTACCGTAGTGCTTGTTATTGTTATTCCGGTTATTATTCTGGCGGCTGCATTCATTGTATGGATAAGAAGGAGATTCAGATAATGACTGAAAAGCAACCTGTTGTAAATAGTAATTTTAAAAAGCTCATTGCGGTTATTGCAATTTTTGTCTTATTTGTGGCAGCCTATTTTGCAGCAGACTATTACCTTAACAAGGAAGAGGAAGTTAATCCCGAAGATATTTTCGGAAAAATAGAATATCTCTGGGAAGAAAATGCCTATGAGATAAAGTCGGTTAATTACAAAATAGGGGATGTTGAATATTCTATCCACGTGGGAGAAAACATAACCATAGAAGGGTACGAGTCATCGGTTATTTCCCGTTCGGAGCTTGTACAGGCAGTAACGAAGGTTTCTATTATTCCCGTTACAAGATTTATTAATGTTAAAAAGTCCGATTACAGTAAATACGGGCTGGAAAACAGCGACAAAACAATAACTATTACCATGACAGACGGCAGAACGAGAACTCTGGTAATAGGAAATGAAGTGGGTGTAGATAACGAATACTACGCCATGGATAAGGAAAACGGAAAAGTATGCTCCTTGTCCGAGGAATATGTTGCCGAATTTCTTAAAATGCCGGAAGAGTATCGAAGCGAAATTATATGTACCTTAAGTAATGTATTTCTTCGTGATGTTACGGTACACAAGGGTTCAACTAAAGTTTTGAGTATAGTTGGCGGAGCTGAAATGGGCACCTATGAAATGGCATATCCATATGCCGGTGCGGAAGTTTCCCAGCGCAAGATTAATGATTTCCTTAATATGTTCTGTCAGCTTGAGGCGGACGCGGTAGTCGAGGAAAATCCTGCCGATATATCAAAGTACGGTTTCGGCAATCCTCTTACTGTATTTATATATGACTCTGCCGAAAAGCACACCTTACGTTTTGGAGATAAAGCTCCCGAGGGTGGCGTATACATTATGTACAACGACAGACCTGTTGTATACAGGGGCACCTGCTTTGTGTATGAGCAGTTCAAGGACGTAGACCCCATAAGCTATCTGGAACCCTATGTTCACCTCTACGACATTGAAAATGTAAGTTCCATAACCCTTACCAAGGGAAGTGTTTCCTGCACTGCAAGTATTTCCGGCGATGTAAACACAGCCACCTGCAAGGTAAACGGCAAAACCGTTGATGCCAACAGCTTTAAAAATGCATTCAGAGCACTTATAAGTGTTACTTACGGTAAGGTGGAATCCGCCAACGGAAGCAACTATCTTACAGTAACCTTTACCATGAAGGACGGAAGTGTTAAGACTTATACTTACCGAGATGCCAACAAGGATTATTGCGTTGTAAGGTCCTCCTGGGGATATGACTGTATGGTGCTTAAGAGTCTTATTGACAACGCATTCAACAACTTTCAAACTCTTGCACAATAATATGTTAAACGATAGAAGGTAAATAAAATGGAATTATTAGCAAAACTCACAAAGACCTATTCTCCTTCCGGAAACGAGGGGAAAATCAGAAAAGTAATTGCTGACGAAATACGTGCTTATGTAGACGACCTTGCTGTGGATAATATGGGAAATCTTATTGCACACAAAAAAGGTGACGGAAAAAAGATACTGCTTGCCGGTCATATGGATGAAATAGGGCTTTTGGTAAATTACATTGAAGATAACGGTTTTCTCCGTTTTACCCCTATTGGTGGAGTATCTCATTACAGTTCTCTGTTTCAGACAGTTGTTTTTGAAAACGGTGTTATGGGCACAGTTGCCTACGAGGACAAAGAGGGGCTCAACAAGGATTTTTCAATATCAAAAATGTATATTGATATAGGCGCACAAACTGCCGAAGAAGCCGCAAAGCTTGTTTCAATAGGTGACAGTGCAGTCTTCAGGGGAGATTTCAGAGTAAACGGCGACTCGGTTACATCCAAGGCTATGGATAACAGAGCAGGAGTTTATATACTTATTTCCGTTATTAAAAACCTCAAAAGCAGTCCCAACGATTTGTATTTTGTGTTTACATCTCAGGAGGAGCTTGGCTTAAGAGGAGCCAAAGCTTCGGCAAACTCCATTTGCCCGGATATCGGCCTTGCTGTAGATGTCACAGCCACAGGCGATACTCCCAACTGCAAAAGAATGGCAGTAAAGCTGGGTGAGGGTCCATGCATTAAGCTTATGGATAATTCCATTATTACTCATAAGGATGTAAATGAAGCTTTAAAGAAATCTGCGCAAGAGGCAGGTGTTAAGGTACAGTATGAGGTTCTTTCCTTTGGAGGAACTGATGCCGGTGCCATACACACGTCGGGTATCGGTGTTAAGACAGGTGCCGTATCTATACCTGCAAGATATATTCACACCCCTTGCGAAACCGTGAATATCAAAGATATCAGGGGTGCAGTGGATATTATTTCAAATTTTGTAAACAGCAATTTATAAGTGGGGCATATGGGGATGCTTTGTAGCATCCCCATTACCCCTATATGATCAACTAACGGCCTTGGGACTGTTAGTTGTTGTGTTTATATACTATGTTGCAGTGCGTTAAGAGGTGAATGATTTTGAAGCTTATTGTTGCAGGTAACTTGACAGATGATTTGCAAAAGGAGCTTAAGTCCGAGGGGTTTGAGCTTGTTTTTACTTGCAAAAACACTAATCTGCTTCCGGGCCTTCAATATCACCCTGATATGCAGATTGCAAAAATCAATGATAAATTTATCTGCGATAAGAGCGTATACTCATATTACCGTCAGGCTCTTGGGGATGATGGTTTCAGGCTTATTTGCGGAAAAAAGCAATGCCGGAGTAACTACCCCGAGGATGTTGCATATAATATTAAGGTGATACAAAACAGTATAATTCACAATTTTAAATACACCGACGAAGTGGTAAAGGAGCACTCTTCAGCATTAAAGCATATAGATGTCACTCAGGGTTACACCGGGTGCAGTATATGCTCTGTGGCAGACAGAGGAATCATCACCGCCGACAGGGTAATTGCACAAAGGGCGGATTCTGCCGGAGTGGATTCACTTTTAATCTCCCCGTGTCACATAGATTTACCGGGATTTGATTTCGGCTTTATAGGCGGCGGGTCATTTTTTTATCATAATACTCTTTATTTCTTCGGCGATATTTCATTGCATCCCGATTATAAGGATATTTGTGCCTTTTGCGAAAAACACGGAGTTTTTATTAAAAACCTTTCAAATAACATGGTTTGTGACTACGGAAGCGCAATAACTGTTGATTAATTAAAAGAATAATACACATAATATTCCCGAAAAGGTTGTGAGAATGTTGTGTACAAAAATAATTTTACTGGATACCGATGCGGATGTTTTAGACGGTTTTTCTGATTTACCGCCTGATTCATGCGATATGGTTAATATACACTACACCGAAGGATATCTGGAGATAGATAAGAGCGCAGATGACGGCAGACTATATAAGGTGTGCAGTGACATAAGCGAAATAATATACAAAACACTTATTAAAAATGATATTAAAACCTTTCTTTTTCGGACTTACGATTGCTTTACCGCCGATGAATACGGAAGAATATTGAAACTTGTGTGGGAAAGACCCTTTTCCGCAGAGCTACCGGGCAGATTGTATGTATATCTTAAGGTGAACAACAAAGTAAATCCGGTAGGTTTTTACAGATTTATGTGCAGGGATTTATCGGTAGCTGCAAAGGATGCCGCCATAGAAGAAGCCGACAGGATTATAGATATGAATGAGCGCAACGAAATGATAGAAACCCTAAGGTGCTTTGCCGGCATGTCTGCTCACAGCGTAAATAAGGTGGTGCTGTGTGCAACCTGCGATAAGATAGATATTAAAGAATGTATTCCTGCCATTGATGTAGGAAATGCAGAGTTTTCCCGGGAAAACACCGATGTTCTTGCGGAACTTGTTTCCCTTAACCCAAAGATTATCGAGGTTCACGGCAGAGAGGATTTTCGTAAGAACGACATTTCTACTGTTATTGAAGCGGTTTTTGAGGATAGAATACAATACAAATAACAAAGGATTAAAATTATGAAATTGTTTATTGTTGCCATTAATTCCAAATACACTCACACATCCCTTTCTGCAAGGTGTCTTTACCACGCAGTAAAGGGTATTTGTGATGCATCTTTTGCAGAGTATACAATTAACGACAGCATAGAAGAAATTATATCGGACATACACTCACGCGGAGCCGACTGTGTTGCCTTTTCTTGTTATATATGGAATATAGGGCATATACTCAAGGCGGCATCCGTACTTAAAAGGGTAAATCCTCATATAAACATAGCTCTGGGCGGACACGAGGCGGAGCACGATGCAGAGGCTATACTCAGGAATAATCCCTTTATTGATGCAGTACTTCACGGCGAAGGTGAGATATCTTTAAGAAATTACGTAAAATTACTTTCGGGAACTGATGATGCTGAAAATTTGAGTCATATTTCTTATCGGCGGGATAATGAGATAATTTGTCTTGATTGTCCGTGTAACCCTGTTGATTTAAACGAGCTGGAATTTGTCTACGGCGAGGAAATTGATTCGCTGAAAAACAGAATTATATATTACGAAACTTCCAGAGGCTGTCCCTACAACTGTACATATTGCATTTCCGGCGAGAGTCGAAAGGTTCGTTATCTTGATGCGGAAAGAGTCAAAAAAGAGCTCCTTTTCTTTATGGAACACAAGGTTCCTCTGGTTAAATTTGTAGACAGAACTTTTAACGCCGATGTAAAAAGGGCAAAAACAATATTTGAGTTTATTGCGGACAACCCCTCAGATACTTGTTTCCATATGGAGTTATCCGGTGCACTTATAGACAAAGAAACTCTGGATATCCTTTCACGGGTTAAAAAGGGTGGTTTGCAGTTTGAAATCGGTGTACAGACCACAAATTCTGAAACCATGAAAGCCATAAGCCGCTCGGTTTCCTTTGAAAAGCTTAAATCTGCCGTTTGTGCACTTATGGAAATGGGCAATATACACATTCACCTAGACCTTATTGCCGGTCTGCCACGGGAGGATATATGTTCATTCAGAAGGTCTTTCGATGAGGTTATAGCCTTAAGACCTCACGCATTGCAGCTTGGTTTTCTAAAAATGCTCAAAGGCTCTGCAATTCGCCGAGATGGTGATAAATACGGCTATATATACCGTGACTATCCGCCCTATGAAGTAATATCCAACGACTTTATTTCCTACGATGAACTAAACGAATTGAAGATTACTGAGGTTGGACTGGATAAGTACTATAACAGCGGTAATTTTAAAAATTCTCTCCGGTATGTGTTTGATTGCTCTAAAAGCCCCTATGAAGTGCTTCTCAAACTGGGAAAGCACCTTAAAGAGGGCAATCCTGCAGGGTACGCCTATTCGGTAGACGATTTATTCAAAAACTTTACGGAGTGCTTTTCGCACTTTGGTGAGGAAGTTATAAATAAGCTTAAAATTGACTATCTCATTTGCAGAAGACCCGGCAAACGTCCCCAATGGATGGGGGATTACAATAAAAAGTGGATGGATTATGCCTACCATATTCTTAAGGATGAAGAGCTTAAAAAAGAAAAATTTCCAAACTATTACGATGTGCCTGCCAAGGAAATTATGAAGCATATTCATCCTGAAATGATAGGCGGAAGATTTTACCTTTTTGATTACAAAGATGGTAAATACCATGATGCCACGGAGTTTCTCAAACTATTGGATTAATAAAAAAGCCATTGGAATGAAAATCCAATGGCTTTTTTATGCGTATCAGGCGGCTTGACGGATTTTCATTTTTTGCCAGCTTACAAATCCGTATATGTCGTTAAATAAGAACGCAACAAAGCATACTACCACGGAAACATATTGTATTTGTCTTATGCTTGCAAGTATCCACAGAACAATGAGAACTATATCATTTGATGCATATGCCAATGCAAAATAGGGACTTCGCCTGTAGGTGAGATACACTGCAATAAAGCTGGTAGTTACTGAAAGGGTGCTTGGTATTATATAAGAAGTGTTAAAATATTTAAGAATATAGTAAAAGCCCCCAGTAACAACAATAGTCAGTAAAAGCATAAATAATACTTCTTTAAAAGTTATTGAGTTTACTTTAACCTCTGCACGGTTGCCCTTGTATGAGTTTTTAAGCCATGAAACAAGTGCCATAACAGCCATGGGCATTGTCATACCAAGGTATGTTATCATTTCTCCGTAATACTTAAAGGTGTAGGATATGATTCCGTACAGAATACTGAATATAACCATAAGAACCTGACCTGCAGGATTACCCTTTGCATTAAAAATAAGGGAGGTGACGCCAATGACAGATGCGCACAGGGTCAGGTAATTAACTCTGTCAAAAATACAGAAGGATATTACAATCAGCATTACCGAGACTGTCCACAGAGAAATTTCTGTTTTGGAAAAATAATTTTTGTATTTGTTCATTGTTTTCTCCTTAAAAAAATAAACATCCGCATGCATATCTTCTAAGACCTAACGATATGCAAACGAATGCTTTAAACATTCTGCTACCCGGTGGCAGCTTCCAATATATTTTTTTGTTATTATATCATATTACCGCAAAAAATGCAAGTACTTGGAGAACTCTTTAGAATTTTACAGAAAATTAAGCTTTTTAAGTGTACTGGATATCAACAATAATTGACAAAATACATAAATAATGATAATATATAATAGCATTATTATGATTAAAAGGGGAGTATCTACTTATGTGGAAATGTGAAAAATGCGGCAGTTACAATAACGGGGAATCTTGTACATTTTGTAATTCTCCCAAGCCTTTGGAGTATAATCCGAATGTCAGTGACAATGACAAGACTGTAGGTGAATATACACCGCAACAGGCTGTACAGGAGGAGAAAAACGACACGCAAAACGATTATGTACAGAATATTTCTCCCAATGAGTACAATAACTACAATGGAGCTTATCCTTCCGGTATAAACAATGCAGGCAATAGTCCTGTATACGAGAATAAAGCTCCGTATATTCCGGAAGAGCCGGCAGCTTACAAGGGTGGCTCTTATCCTCCTACCGATTATGAAGCACCGGTTAAGAAGAAGTCCGGAAATGTTGCTCTTATTATTATATGCATTGTTCTTTCTGTTGTACTTGTGGGTGTTATAGCTTTTGGTGCATACTATTTCTTATCCGAAGACGACAAGGATAAGACTTTCGGTTCTATTTTCGATGACGATGAAGAAGAGATAGTAGAGGAAGAGGTCGTTATCAACGAAATTGATGATTCCTACATTGAAGATCTCGTTAACGCCAACAGCACTTACACAGATTTCAATATCTATGTGAAGAATCTTTCCAATGAATACGTTTATGAATACAATGCTGATACCTCTGTTCTTGCTTCTGCCATGGTTCAGATTGTAGTTCTTGACACCATATCCGATATGCAGAACGACGGCTATGTGGATATCGATAACGACACCGTGTTATTCTCCTATATTCCCAACGGCAAGGAAGCTCCCACAAGTCCCGTACAGGATAACACTTATCTTGGCGTAAAAAGCGTTATAAGAGATGTGGCAATATACGGCGATAACAATAAGTCCAATCTGCTTATTGATTATATAGGTGCCAATTCCTCCGAGGGCAACGGCTTTGATGCAATAAACAACCGACTTAATTCTCTGGGATACAGCAATACACGCGTTAACCGCAAAACCTATATTGATCCAAGACTTATTGATACCTCGGTGCCTGCAAACACCACTTCGGCACACGATGTTGGCTGCATGTTTGAAAATATGATTACCAATGATGGCCTTGGTTCAAAAGAATATGTACTCAATATGTTTAAATCTATAGCTGTCAACGGCGAAAAAATCGGTCTTAAGAATCACATTTCACCGGACTATGATTCTGCCTGTGTAAACGCATTTACAACTCAGACAACCAACAATGTTGCATATGTTTCCGACGGAGAAACCGAAATAATTGTGGTTATTCTTTCCAATACAGCAGAAGGGTATACCGATCTGGAAAATGACGAGCTCCGCGACAATATTCAGGGACAGATTGTAAATTATATTATTGAAACACAGTTTGAACAGTAATGGTGATTTTATGGATGACAAACGTTTAAGTCAGCTTAACAGTAAAATAAAAAAACGAAACCTCTACGACAGAGGCGGTGTGATTTTTAAAGCAATACTTCTGGCTTTGATGGTTCTTGCGTTGGCATTGTGCGGAATTTATTATTATAAAAAAACCTCGCAAAAATCTCAGGAAACCTCAACCAAAACCCCTCCGGCCGGAGTTATGGACGATGTAAGCGCCAAGGCAAGCGAGGAAACCAAAGAGTATCATACAATGCTCTCTGACTTAAAGGAGGAGTATATAAATACCTTTGAGGGAAAATACCCCTCGGCAGATGTTTCTTTTCTTATTAAGGATCTCGACAGGGACATAACCGTCGTATCCAACCTTAAGCAAATGAACAGTGCCAGTGTTATAAAACTCTTTATTATGGAAACCGTATATAAAAGGGTAGCCTCCGGGGACTACACCCTTACGGAAGAAGGCAAAAATCACTTAAGGGTTATGATTACTCAAAGCAATAACAACGCCGCAAACTATTTTATAGATGAGTTTGGCGGTGAGGACGATACCCGTAAGGTTAAAGAGGACAATTATATTAACACAACCATTGCAAGCAGCGGTTATAAGCACACAGAAGCTAACCGAAAAATGCACGACACAACACCTCCCGAAGGTCCATCCGGATACGAAAATTATACCGGTGTAGAGGATGTTGCGGCATTGCTGGAAGGTATTTACAACAAAACTCTTTTTGAAGAACCTTATAACACCGAAGCTCTTGAGCTTCTTAAAAAGCAGGAAAGAACCAACAAAATTCCTGCCCTTATTTCAGAAAAGTATCCACACGTGGTTGTAGCCAACAAAACAGGGGAGCTTTCTCAGGTTGAAAATGATGCAGCTTTGATTTTCGGTAAGGATTACAACCTTATTCTTGTAATTATGGTAAATGAAATTCCCAAAACCGAAGACGGCTCAACCGATTATGATTTAAAGGAAAAAGTGCAACAGACCATATCGGAGCTTGCACTTAAGCTTGTGGAAAGCTATGAGGAAAAAAGCTCTTCAAAAACCACTGATATAAAATAGTTTTTGCAATCCTGCAAGTTAAAAATATATCATTACTTGTTATTATGTCTTGGAGGCACAAGCTTTTATGAACAAACAATCACGAAAAGGCGATAATACAGATAAATTTAATAAAAAGCAAAATCCGGAAATTTTGGAGAAAACGGTCGACGACCATGCAGGTGAAAAGAGTTTTAAAGACAGATTAAACTCCTTTAAACACTATGTTTCCGCAAAGTTTAAGGAAATACGTTATCGTGATATTGCCCTGTGTGCAGCAGTTTCATGGATAGTTGTCCTTATATTGGAAATATTGGGCAGACATTCATTTATTAATGCATTGGGCTTTATGGTTACTGAAATTGGATTCTATTTTGCCAATTTCGCCATTGTGTTATCTTCTGTTACGCTTTGCCTGTTCTTTAAACGCAGATACTTTGCCCTGTCAATGGTGCTTCTTGTATGGCTTGGTCTCGGCATTGCTAACGGAATAATTTTGAGCTTCAGAAACACTCCCTTGGCATGGGTTGATTTGTCCATCGTTTTTATGGCGTTCGAAATAATGAATTCCTATGTTAAGATATATCAGGTGATTCTTGGAATCGTTGGCGTAGTATTGGTTCTTTCGGGTATTGTGCTTATAGCAAAATACGCTCCCAAACGTAAGCCAAACTATGTTACCGCAACCCTTATACAGCTATGTGCAGTTGTTGTTTGCGTGGTATCGGTATGTGTTACACATTATCTTTATACGGATCCGGAGATTTTTCTGGATATGCCGCAGGCCTACAAGAACTATGGCTTTGTGTACTGCTTCTCCAGCAGTGCCGTAAACAGAGGCGTTGCCGAACCTGACGACTATACACCCGATAAGGTTAAAGCTGTTGTAGATGCAGTTACAGATGCGGACACTCCTCCTAAACCCGATGTTGAACCCAATATCATATATGTGCAGCTTGAATCCTTCTTTGATGTGAAGAATATGAAGGATGTTACTTACAGCGAAGACCCCTTGCCCAACTTTACAAGGCTGAAGAGTGAGTGTTCTTCGGGATATTTGCGTATTCCGGGGCTGGGCGGAGGTACATGTAACTCCGAATTTGAAGTCCTCACGGGTATGAGTGTTGGAATGTTTGGAACAGGTGAGTATCCGTACAATACCATTACCCAGGAACATACAGTCGGCTCTGTATGCTATGAGCTTAAGGACTATGGATATTCGACTCATGCAATACACAATCATACCGGTACATTTTATAACAGACATATCAATTACCGTAATCTTGGATTTGACACGTTTACCTCGATTGAATATATGAGTGATGTGGAAAGAAATCCAAACAATTGGGCTAAGGACAAAATTCTTACCAAAGAGATTTTAAAATGTCTTGACTCTTCCGAGGACAGAGATTTTGTTTTTGCCGTGTCGGTACAAGGCCACGGTAATTACCCAAGTGAAGTGATTGATCCTAACCAGACCATTTATGTTACCTCGCCGATGAATGATATTGAATACCGCATAGGATATGAGTATTATATAAATCAGCTTCGCGAAATGGACGAATTTATAGGTGAACTTATCACTACATTTGAGAATTATGATGAGCCTGTAGTGCTTGTTCTTTATGGTGACCATTTGCCCGCTTTTAACATTACAAAAGAGCAACTTAAAAACGAGAGCCTTTTTGAAACAGAGTATGTTATATGGGCAAACTACAGCATACCCGTAAATGATGAGTATCTGTGTGCATATCAGCTTAATTCAAGAGTTACCGAGATGCTTGGATTTAAGGGAAATTACATCAATTCCTTGCATCGTTACTTTAAAAATGATAAAAAAGACCCGGACTATGCAAATGCACTGCAGTTGCTTATCTACGACCAGCTGTACGGCGAAAACTATGCATATGACGGTGATACCCCTTTTAAAACTGTAGATACACAATACGGCGTAGAACCCATAGAGATAAATTCAGTAGAGCTTAAGGGTACATCCACCGTAATAAGGGGAACGGGATTTACCGAGAAGAGTGTTGTCTTTATAGATGACACCGAAATGACCACAAGCTATCTAAACGAAAAAATCCTTGTGGTAAGAGATGTGTTTGCAGAAGACGGTGATATGGTATATGTAGGTCAGATGACCTCCGACGGGGTTGTTCTTTCACAGACGGAGGAATATGAGTTTAAGCTTGCGCCATAGTACTTCGGGTTAATTCCTTACTACAAATTGAATCAAACGAAAAATGCTGTAAAAGCTCGGCTTTTACAGCATTTTAAATTATTTCTGGTTATTATCGTTTTTGATATTTTCCTTCTGCTTCTTTTCTTTGTTATCTTTATTCTTTGACACATTAAACACCTCTTTTGCGGTTCTGTTTATATTCACTTTTTGGTGAGTATTGAACCGATAACAATATTATGTACCCTTAAAAATCAAATATTCAGCCCAGAAGCAAACAATTATTTACATAAAAATCAAATTGAATTGTATGTACCCTGAAAATTCTGTTTACATTTTCTTAAGAAAAACTTAAGGCTGTTTTTGACGGTGATGTATTGACTTTTTTTATCAAAAGTTATAGAATATAATGTAGATTTAAATTTATTAAAATGGAGTTATATGTATGAAGATAGGAATACCACGCGCTTTACTCTATTATTATTACTATCCTATGTGGAAAACTCTTTTTACCGAGTTGGGTTGTGAAGTTGTAGTAAGCGACGAAACAAACAAGAAGATTATTTCAGACGGTGCCCATGTTACCGAAACGGAAATGTGCGTACCTATTAAAATATTTAACGGTCATGTGGCTCAGCTTTTAAACAAAGGTGTGGACTATGTGTTTGTGCCCCAGATGCACACAGTTAAAAATGAATATTATTGCCCCAAGTTTTTAGGAATCATAGAGGTTGTTAAGTATTCCTTTGAAAAGGACTGGGACAAGTTCCTGTTTTTAAATTACAATACCAAAAAAGACGATCTTAACAGTTTGTCTGTACATATGCCTTTGTGCGAAGCTCTCGGTGTAAAAAAATCTCAGCTTAAAAAAGCACTTAAGAAGGCACTTGAGGTGCAGAAGAAGTTCCGCGACCTCAATACAATGGGTTATACTGTGCTTGAAGCATACGACATACTCTTTAACGGTGCAGACATTAAACCTCACACAGGCGGAAAACTTAAGATTGCACTTCTTGGTTATGTAAATAATATTTACGACAGCTATGTGAGTATGAATACCATTAACCGTCTCCGTGAGATGGACGTGGAGGTTGTTACCTTCGATATGCTTCCCGACGAGGCTGTCAAAAAGGACAAAAGGCTTATCAAGGAACCATTCTGGATTTTTGCCCGCAAGATATATAATGCTTCCAAGTACCTTATTAAGCAGGGTGAAATAGACGGTATTATCCATCTTACTGCCTTTGGTTGCGGTCCCGATTCCATAATCGGCAGACTTATGGAGGGTGATTGCGAGGATGCTTCTTTGCCATTCCTTACTTTAAGAGTGGACGAGCATACCGGTGATAACCATACCCAGACAAGATTGGAAGCGTATATTGATATGCTCAAAATGAAAAAAATCTCATCAAATTAAACACACAGAGTACTGTTTAATGAAAGGTGTGTAAACAAATGAAAGTCAGTTTCCCCAATATGGGTCAGACAACAGTATACAGAAAAGTAGTTGAGTTTTTCGGTCACGAAGCAATAGTTCCCGAAAGACCCACCCAGCGTACCTTTGACCTGGGCGTGCTTCACAGCCCCGAGTTTATCTGCTACCCATCAAAGGTTATGGCAGGTACATACATAGAAGCCTGCGAAAAAGGTGCCGAGATTATTATCTCCTCCGGCGGAAGCGGTCCCTGCCGTGCAGGTATGTACTGCGAAATTCACAGAAGAATACTTAAAAAGCTTGGCTACAAGACGGAGATAGTTATATTCGATTCCTTCTTTAAAGCACCGGGATACTTTATTAAGCAGATTAACCGTATCCGCAACGGCAGAAACATCTTTTCTGCCATAAGATTTGCCCGTTACGCAATTAAAATGATAAAGCTTCTTGATGATATAGAGAAGTTTATCAAGGTTAAGCGTGCCTACGAGGTTAATAAAGGTGACTTTGACAAAGCTTTAAGAGAAATCAACGAAATGTTCTACAACACTTCAAAAATGAAGCAGCTTAAGAAGGCAAATGCCATCGCATGGGAAAAGCTTAATTCAATACCCTTAAGAACTACCGAAGAGAACAAAAAGCTCAAAATCGGAATTGTTGGTGAAATCTTTGTTGTTATGGACAGCGCTACTAATATGAATATAGAGTCAAGGTTAAATGCACTTGGTGTTGAGGTTACAAGCACACAGTATATATCCGACTGGATAAGCCACAATGTATGGCCCAAGCCTTTAAGACATGACGAGCATCATCATATGGATATGGCTGGTAAAAAGTACACTACCTGCAACTGTGGCGGTCACCATCTTGGAAACATCGGTTGGATAGAGCATTTTGCCAAGGAAGGCTACGATGGTATAGTTCATCTTATGCCGTTCGGATGTTTGCCTGAGCTTGTAACGAGAAATATGTCCCACAAACTCAGCGAGCAGTTTGATATTCCGATACTTACAATGTCAATTGACGAGCAGAACGGTGAGGCAAACACTCAGACAAGGCTTGAAGCCTTTGTGGATTTGTGTGCCGGAAGAAAGCGTTCTAAACTCAGTAAAGATAAAGACGGTGTGGCAAAAGACTTTGCCAATGTGTGATAATTCACGAAAGGAAGATTACAAATGAGCAATATATATATCGGCATTGATACCGGCTCAGTCAGTACCAATGTCATTGCAATTGATGAAAACTACGAAGTAATATTCGACAGATACATCAGAACCAAGGGTCAGCCCATTAACTCCGTAAAAGAGGGTATGGCTGAACTCAATAAGTTCCTTGAAGGCAAGGACTGTGAAGTTGCTGCAATCGGCGTTACCGGCAGCGGCAGACAGATGATAGGTCTTATGGTAGGTGCAGATGTTGTAAAGAACGAAATCACAGCTCACGCCACAGCTACCATTCACTTCCATCCCGATGCCCATACAATATTTGAAATCGGCGGTCAGGACAGTAAGATTATTGTTCTTAAAGACGGTATTGTTACGGACTTCTCTATGAATACCGTGTGTGCCGCAGGTACAGGTTCTTTCCTCGACCATCAGGCAGAGCGTCTTGGTGTAGACATCAAGGACTTCGGTGATCATGCCCTTATGGCTGAAAATGACGTAAGAATTGCCGGCAGATGTACCGTATTTGCCGAATCGGATATGATTGCAAAGCAGCAGTACGGCTATTCCAAAGCAGATATCATAAAAGGTCTTTGCGATGCTCTTGTACGTAACTATTTAAATAACCTTGGCAGAGGTAAGGTATTGGAGCCTCCCTTTGTATTCCAGGGCGGTGTTGCCGCAAACAAAGGCATTATAAAGGCTTTTGAAACTCAGGTTGGTCATGAAATCATCATACCTAAGTACTTCAATGTAATGGGTGCCATAGGTATGGCTATTATGGCAAGAAATCAGGTAGAGCAGAGTGGCGTTCCTTCCAAGTTCAAGGGCTTTGACTTCCTTGATCTTGAATTTACTCCCAAGAGCTTTGAATGTACAGGCTGCTCCAACTCCTGCGAGGTTGTTAAGGTTCTCGTGGATGGCGAGGTTAAGGCAATGTGGGGAGATAAGTGCGGTAAGTGGAGCTCATCCATATAATTATAAAAATATAAGGCGTAACCGTAAGGGTTGCGCCTTTAGTATTTTATATATTGTATGTCATTATAACATTTCCGTCAAAGTCTTTCCATAGAAATTCACCGTTTTCTACTGTCATATATCCGTGGTGGGTGTTTTCCTTGGGTATGGATGCAGAGCCGGGGTTCATATACACATAGTCCCCGTGGTCTGTACATTTTGCCACGTGGGTGTGACCGTTTAAGAGTACATCGCCATTCTTTAGTGGCGGAAGATTATTTTCGTTGTATATATGTCCGTGGGTGGCGTATATCATTTTGTCTTTTTCGTAAATAATGGCATAGTTAGCAAGAACAGGGAACTCAAGTACCATCTGGTCAACTTCTGCCTCACAGTTACCCCTTACACAGATTATGTCATTTTTTAATGTGTTAAGAAGCTCAATTACTCCCTTGGGGTTGTGACCCTCCGGCAGGTCGTTTCGCGGACCGTGGTAAAGAATATCGCCCAGAAGGAGCATTTTGTCCGCTTTTTCTTCTTTGTAGGCGTTTACTATTTTATTGCAGTAGTATTCGCTTCCGTGAATGTCCGAAGCTATAAACCATTTCATATATATTATTCCTCCTGTTAATTTCATTCTGAGGCTCAGCCGAAGAACCTTCCTTTCGTAATAATAACATTTTTTTGCACAAATGTAAACCTCAATAAACCACATAGTTACACATATTTTTAAAAATTTTCATTTGATATTTCTTCAAAAAGAAAATTTATTGACAAAAAATATTTTTTTGTGATAAAATATTTATATTAATTTTGTTGAAAATATATTTATATAAAGGAGTTTTGGATATGAGTAGTAATGTAAGACCCGATTCCATGGCACGTATCACTACCAAAGAATTGGCAGACAAATTTATTGAAGAACAGATTGCCGAAGTTCGCGCTCAGGTAGGGGACAAGAAGGTTCTCTTAGCCCTCTCAGGTGGTGTAGATAGCTCCGTTGTTGCGGCACTTCTTATTAAAGCCATTGGTAAACAGCTTGTTTGTGTACATGTTAATCATGGACTTATGCGTAAAGGTGAAAGCGAAAATGTTATTGAAGTATTCCAGAAAGGTCTTGACGCTAACCTCATATACATTGATGCTACAGACAGATTTTTAGATCTTTTGAAGGATGTGGCTGAACCCGAAAAGAAGAGAAAGATTATAGGCGGCGAATTTATAAAAGTATTTGACGAAGAAGCCGCAAAGCTTACAGATATTAAGTTCCTGGCTCAAGGTACAATTTATCCCGACATTCTCGAAAGTGACGGTGTAAAGGCTCACCACAATGTTGGCGGTCTTCCCGAAGAAATGGAAATGGAACTTGTTGAACCTGTTAAGCTTCTTTACAAGGACGAAGTAAGAGTGGTAGGCTCTGCTCTCGGTTTACCCGACGAAATGGTATATCGTCAGCCTTTCCCGGGACCCGGTCTTGGTGTTCGTTGCCTTGGTGCTATCACCCGTGATAGACTCCATGCTTTGCGTGAAGCTGATGCAATTTTAAGAGAAGAATTCGACATCTGCGGTCTTGCAGATAAGGTATGGCAGTATTTCATCGCTGTTCCCGATATGAAGAGTGTTGGCGTAAAAGACGGCAAGCGTTACGAAGGATGGCCTGCAATTATCCGCGCAGTCAACACCACCGACGCTATGACTGCAACTATTGAGGAAATTCCTTACGATATTCTTCACAAAATCACCAACCGTATTACAGCAGAAGTTGAAGGTATAAACAGAGTTCTCTTAGACCTTACTCCGAAGCCTATTGGTACAATTGAGTGGGAATAATATCAAGGACTTGTGACTTGTTTTTAAAACGATTATAAAAAATTAAGGAGTATAACCGAAAGGTTATACTCTTTATTATATATTTTATCTTGACAATTGTAGCTGCACGTGTTATATTTAGAGTGTAGCTACAATTGTAATTATAAAAAACACAAAAGGAGGACAACAAAATGTCAAATGTAAAGCAGACAATTACAGACTCTGAATATCAGATTATGCAAATTCTCTGGAAAGCGGAAAAGCAAATGACTGTAGCAGATGTGGTAAGGGAACTCGACGGTAACGACTGGACAGCTTCAACCGTTTCTACTTTTTTGCAAAGGCTTCTTAAAAAAGAGGTTATTGCTTGTGCTAAGAAAGGTAAGAGCAATTTATATTATCCTTTACTTAAACAGAGAGAATATGATTTGTCCGAAACTGAAAATTTTCTTTCTAAAATCTATAAAGGTTCTGCAAAAAATCTTGTTGCAGCCCTTTGTGAAAATAATAAACTTTCAAAAGAGGATATATCGGAATTAAAAAATATGTTCGATTTGGAGTGATGTTATGTTAGAAATTTTCAAAACGGTACTGATATTAAGCGTTTTTGGCTTCGGAATTACAGCCTTGTTGCTTTTGTTAAAACCCATTACTTCTAAAAAATTTCCTGCCAAATGGCAATATTATGTTTGGATACTTGTTTTATTCTCTATGATTATACCTGCATATAAGCTGGTTCCCACAGAAGAAGTTCAAAAGATACCTGCTATTGTGCGAAATAAGGGTGTTGAACAAGATATTCCGCAAAATTCGCAGGAAACTCCACAAACTGTTATTTTCAATAAAAAACCTGTTGAAAGCAAAGAAGCGGACATTACCGCAAACAGTCATTTTGAGTTGTTTAATATTTTTGCATACGTGTGGTTTGTTGGTATGTGTGTTTATTTGGCTATTGTTTTAATCGGCTATTGGATCTATATTTTCAATAAGCATAAAAAGGCTGTTGCAATAACTGATAATTCACTATTAAATGATGTAAAAAAAGAATTAAATATCAAAAGAAATATCAAGATTAAGATGCTTCCGGATATACAATCACCCATGCTTGCAGGGGTTTTATTTCCTGTAATATATATACCTTGCAAAGACATTCCAAAAGATAATATGCGTTTGGTGCTTTTGCACGAGTTAACTCATTACAAGCGAAAAGATTTACTTATAAAGTGGTTTTCGCTCTTTGTAAATGCGGTGCATTGGTTTAATCCATTGTCCTATGTTCTTTGCGCCAACATCAGCGAGTCTTGCGAGATTTCTTGCGATATGGCGGTTACAAAAAATATGTCCGGTGATGAACAAAAGGTCTATATGAAAACAATTCTTGATATGGTTGAACAGGAGGGATAAATGTGTTTGAAAACTTATACACTACAAAAATGAGCACAGACAGAAAGAAACTTCAAAACAGATTTTCGAAAATTCGCTCCCGCAACGGACGAATATCTAAAATGATAGCTTTATTTGTTTTTGCTTTTGTTTTAGCTACAATGGCTTTGGTAACCATAATATTTGCAACAAATTTCAATAATGACATTAAGGATTATTCCATGTCCGAATCTGAATTTTATGCCTTTGTCAATCGCCCCATAGGTTCTGATATGGCTGATATTTATTATGCTGATGAGAGTAAATTTGTTTTTCATTATGGGGAAGGGTTGTTTATTATTCATACCAAAGGAACACTGAAAGATCCGAAATTCAGTTCCGAGTTTGATTTTGCCATTAATCTTAAAAAGCTTAATATCGCATATGCTCAGCAGGGAAGCAAAGTCCTTGATATCAAAATAAGTAAGGACGGTACACTTGCTTATCTTTCTGCCTTGGGTCCTGAAGAGGAAATTAAGGATTATGATACCTATGTTGTTTATCTGGATACGGGTTTTGTTAAAAAAGCACCCATACCCGAAAATGCGGAACTGTTTGAAAAAAAGGCAGATACCTTTACAACTGTTCAAAATCCCGTGGGCTGGTACAGCACAGGTGCCATAGTCGGAGAGGATAATATATATTATTTAACATCCGAAAACGGGCTTGTAAAGGATATTCAGCTTATAACTGTCAATAAAACAGATAACAAAATAACACAAAGATATGTTTTTGGCAATGTAAAGACGGCTTCCGAGACAAATATTAAAGAATTTGAGCAATCGGATATATCAGATATCATAAACGCGGAACTGTTTATAAAGGGCGTTAAATATCCCGTTGCAGCTAATAACGCACATAAAGAAATCGAAAAAATGTTTTCTTCGGCATCACTTGTTAAAATGGGCGGAACAGCCTGTCCGTTTGAAGCACAAATAATTTTTACCAAAAGCAACGGACAAAAAGGTTATGTAACAATAGCAACGGACTCTTGTGCGGTATTTAAAAGCAAAGATAAATATTACGATTACAGCAACGGTGATAATACCCAACTTTTGGGATACTTTGGACTTGACTGGGAAAGTTTATACGAATTGACAACCGGCGATAACATAAATAATGAAAAGACGGAGCTCTATAAACCGCAAGTCTTTATCTGGCCATGCAATGGTGATGTGTACGTTTCAAATCGGTTTGGAACGCGTACTCATCCCATTACCGGAGAGGTTAAAGCACACAATGGTGTTGATATTAAGGCTCCGGAGGGCACAGATGTAATGTCAGCCATATACGGAACGGTGAAGGACACAGGTTATGATAAAGAAAAAGGTTATTATGTTATTGTTGAAAGAGATAATATCCAAACCGTATATGCAAGCCTTACAAATGATATTAAGGTAAAAACAGGCGAAAGTGTTACAGCAGGTCAGGTAATCGGTAAGGTTGGTATGACCGGTACATCAACAGGAGCGCATCTGCACTTTGAAGTGCTTATAAATGGCGAATATTACGACCCTGAACTTATTGAATAATAAAAAGTTGCAGGTTCGGTTAATAAAAATCTCCGAAGTCAAATGGCTTCGGGGATTTTCCTGTTGGTAACATTTTATTAGTTTAACAGTAAAATCAGATTTGAAAATATACCGGGGTTTCTGCATTTTTGTGGTCACCTTTATATTGATTTACTTTGTGTTTTAGATTATAATAGTTCATATACAATACAAGGAAGGTATCACAATGCAAAAATGTAGGTGCTCGTGGGTTAATCTTCAAAATCCCAAATATATTAAATACCACGACGAAGAGTGGGGCAGACCTGTGACTGACGATAATAAACTTTATCAAATGCTTATACTGGAGAGCTTTCAGGCAGGTCTTTCCTGGGAATGTGTTCTTAATAAACGGGAAAGCTTCCTAAAAGCCTTTGACAACTTTGACATAGAAAAAGTTATCGCCTATGATGATGATAAAAAGCAGGAACTTTTAAGTAATCCCGGCATAATCCGTAACCGTCTTAAAATAAATTCTGCAATTAACAACAGCAAAATTTTTAAATCCATTCAAGGGGAATTCGGTTCATTTTATGCTTATATATGCACCTTTACGGGCGGAAAAGTTATAAAGGAAGAGTTTACCTCAAGGACAACTTCGCCTCTTTCCGATGCTATTTCCAAGGACTTAAAAAAACGCGGAATGACCTTTGTGGGTTCCACCATTATATATTCCTATCTTCAGGCTGTAGGCTTTATAAACGGACACTCATCAGATTGTATGTGGGTTTAATATTAATAAAGGTAGTAAACAATGCTTAAAACTTTAGTTGCAAAAAATAGCACAATTACATACGAGCTGACCATTAAAAATGTTAAAAATATAAACCTTCGCATTAAAAGTGACGGCAGAATATTGGTTTCAGCCAATCCCTTGGTGCCCGATAGGGTTATAGACAGCTTTATCTTATCCAGGGAAGAATTTATACTTAATGCACTCAGGCGGCTAAAAGAAAATACCAAAGAAGATTTTGTGTGTTATTTTAACGAAACCAAGCTTAAGGAGTTTGTATTGGGCATATGTCAAAGAGTATACCCGTATTATGAGAAAAAAGGCATAAAAAGCCCTCAAATTAAATTCCGTAAGATGAAATCCTGCTGGGGGAATTGCCGCACCGCAAAGGGCATTATAACCTTCAGCACAAACCTTGTATATGCACCAAAGGAATGTATAGAATATGTGGTTTACCACGAGTTTACCCATTTAATCGTACCCAACCATTCCAAGGAGTTTTATGGGGAGCTTAGCTTGGTTTGCCCCGATTACAAGGAAAAGCAGAAGCTGATGAAAAACATAAAATTACCAATACAATGAGGTGATACTTAATGATAAAAGAACTGGTTCATGACCCGATTTTTCTGGCACAAAAATCAACGGACGCCACAATAATGGATTTGCAGGCCGCAATGGATCTCATGGAAACTCTTTTAAGTTACAAAGACACCTGTGTGGGTATGGCTGCCAATATGATAGGTGTTAAAAAACGGATTATCTGCGTAAATAATGAGGGGATATACCTTACAATGCTAAATCCCGAGATAGTGTCCTCATCGGAGCCCTATGACGCGGAGGAGTCCTGCCTGTCTCTTCTTGGGGGTCCAAGGAAAACAAAACGCTACGGGAAAATCTGGGTAAAATTTCAGACTATGGATTTTAAAGAGCATACCCAAAGCTTTGAGGGTTGGACTGCACAAATTATCCAGCACGAAATTGACCATTGCAACGGTGTACTTATATAGGTGCACTTTGATTGAATTTTAAAAGATATTATGCTATACTTTTTTTATAGGAGTGATATGTTATGCAAGAGATAAAATGCCCCAACTGCGGAGAAGTTTTTCAAGTTGATGAATCAGGCTATGATTCCATAGTAAAACAGGTAAGAGATAAGGAATTTGCCAAAGAAATAGAGGAGAGGGAAGCTTACCATCTGCGCGATAAGGAAACCGCCGTTAAGCTTGCCAGAAGCGAAATATCCGAAAGCTTAAATAAAGAGCTTGCCCAAAAGGATGCCGAGATTCAGTCCCTACAGGAAAAGCTCAAATCCAGAACTGATTCCATGGAAACCGAAAAAAAGCTCGCGATTAATGAAGCAGTTACCGAAAGGGAAAAGGAAATACTTCGTCAAAAAGAAGAAATTGCACTTCTTAACGGCAAAATAGAAACCAACGAAAAGACGGCACAGCTCAAAGAACAGACCCTCAAGGAAAGCTATGAGGAAAAGCTTAAAGGAAAAGACGAACAGATTGCCTACTACAAAGATTTAAAAGCAAGACAGTCCACTAAAATGGTTGGCGAAACACTTGAACAGCACTGCGAAATAGAGTTCAACAAACTTAGAGCAACCGGGTTTAAAAATGCTTATTTTGAAAAAGACAACGACGCCAGAACCGGAAGTAAAGGGGATTTCATATTTAAAGAATATGCAGAGGACGGTACGGAATTTATATCCATTATGTTTGAAATGAAAAACGAAATGGACGAAACCGCCACCAAGCATAAGAACGAGGATTTCTTTAAAGAACTGGATAAAGACAGAAACGAAAAGAAGTGCGAATATGCAGTTCTTGTGTCACTACTTGAGGCGGATAATGAGTTGTATAATACCGGTATCGTTGATGTGTCCTACAGATACCCCAAGATGTATGTTATAAGACCGCAGTTCTTTATACCTATGATTACACTTTTGAGAAATGCCTCCCTGAATGCCCTTCAGTACAAACAGGAGCTTGCGGAAATCCGAAATCAGAATATTGATATAGCTCATTTTGAAGAGGATATGAATGAGTTTAAGGACAAGTTCTCCAGAAACTACAGACTTGCCAGCGAAAAGTTTAAAAAAGCAATTGAAGAAATAGACAAAACGATAGACCATTTGCAAAAGACCAAAGATGCACTTTTGTCCTCGGAAAATAACTTAAGACTTGCCAACAACAAAGCAGAGGAGCTTTCCATTAAGAGATTAACAAGAAATAATCCCACTATGGCGGCTAAGTTTGCAGAGCTTGAAGAGGATTAATGCATCATATAAATTACAGGGAAAGCAGGTAATGAAATGCCCTTTGAAATTGTACGCAATGATATTGTTAATATGAAGGTTGATGCTATTGTAAATACTGCAAATCCCGAGCCTGTTATCGGCTACGGAGTTGATGCAGGTATTCACTTAAAGGCAGGGGAGCAGCTTATTGCCGAAAGGCGGAAAATAGGCAAAATCCCCGTTGGCGAATCTGCCATAACAGATGGGTATATGCTTGATGCGAACTTTGTTATTCACACGGTAGGACCCGTATGGCAGGGAGGAACTTACGATGAGGAAAATCTTCTTCGCAGCTGCTATGAAACCTCACTTAAACTTGCGCTTGACAATAGCTGTCAGTCTGTTGCCTTTCCCCTTATTTCCGCAGGAAATCACGGCTTCCCCAAAGCTTTGGCTTTGGAGATTGCAATAAGCGTGTTCAGCAGCTTTTTAATGAACCACGAAATGGATATCTATCTTGTAGTATTCAGCCGTGATGCCTTTGTCCTTTCTGAAAAGCTGTTTAATTCGGTATCAAGCTACATAGATGAAAATTACATCCTGGATAAAACCTTAGACGAATATGGTTTCAGCAATAAATGTGATGTCCGTGAGGAAGAACTTAAGCAGATTATAGATGCTTCAAATGCTTGCAGAAATTTTACCTATGCAATGCCTAAAAGCTGTGATAGTGAATTTTTACCTATGTCGACAGGGGCTTGGGCTACTGATGAAGGTGAACTTGAAGATTTGCTTTGCCGGACAGATGCAGGCTTTTCTGAAACACTTTTAAAGCTTATTGACCGCACAGGTAAAAAGGATTCCGATATATACAAAAAAGCAAATGTTGACCGTAAGCTTTTTTCTAAAATAAGGAACAACCCGGACTATAAGCCTTCAAAGGCTACGGCTCTTGCCTTTGCCATAGCTCTTGAGCTAAGCCTTGACGAAACCAGAGATTTTATTGCAAGAGCAGGATTTGCTCTCTCTCACAGCAGCAAATTTGATATTATTATAGAGTATTTTATTTCAAATAAAAATTACGATATGTTTAAAATAAACGAAACCCTTTTTGCTTTCGACCAAAATTTACTTGGTGCGTAAATTGTCGCCTGTAAAGCGACCAAACCTCTTTTTCATGGTGGTATACTTAAGCCATCAAATAAATGAAAGAGAGGTTTTTTATTATGAAAAACAATGTAACAGAACTGGTATTTATTCTTGACAGAAGCGGCTCCATGGCAGGGCTTGAATCGGACACCATAGGAGGCTTTAACGCAATGATCAAAAAGCAGAAAGAGCAAGACGGCAAGTGCTATGTGTCTACATATCTTTTTGATAACATTACGGAACTTGTGCATGACAGGCATCTTTTGGAGAATGTTCCGCAAATGGATAGCAAAACCTATGTTGTAAGAGGAAGCACCGCCCTCTATGATGCAGTAGGAGAGGCAATAGACCATATAGAAAATATTCACAAATATATCCGACCGGAAGATGTGCCTCAAAATACAGTTTTTGTAATAACCACAGACGGTATGGAAAATTCAAGCTGTAAGTTTACCGGAGAAAACATTAAATCAATGATTGATGCTAAGAAGAAAGTAGGCTGGGAATTTCTCTTTTTGGGAGCAAATATAGATGCTGTTGAAGCAGCGGGGCGATTTGGAATATCTTCCGATTGTGCTGTAAATTATCATGCAGATGCAAAGGGTACAGCCTGTATGTATAATGCGGTGGCAGATGCCGTGTGTTCCGTAAGGTCAGAAGGCTATATGGCACCAAGCTGGCGCAATGATATAGATAAGGATTATACGGAAAGGAAAAAATCAAGATAATGTTAAAAAGCAAAGCACCGCTTTAACCTTAGGGGTGCTTTGCTTTTACATGCATTGCTATTTTTTTATAAAATAGGGCAGGTCATTTAGTGTCACCGGTATGGAAACTGTCTGTCCGCCACGGTAAATTTTGCCGTCAAAGCCTTCCCAGCTTCCTTCCGGGAGAACCACGTCTCTTACGACCATTCCTTTTACCACAACAGGTGCCACCAATACATCTTCCCCCAGCATAAAGATGTCTGTTATGCTGTGGTAGCCCTTGTGTGGATAGTTGTATTCAAGATTTCGCATTATTGGCTCACCGGTTTCGTAGGCATTCTCTACAAGCTCCAATATTTTCTCGGAAAATCTGTTGTGGAGCTTTTCGGCATTTTTAATACATGCCAGAGCATCTTCCGTTACCGCTTCCCATGGTGCCCAGGAGAACTGCATCATGGGGAATAGTGCCGAGGTCTGTGCCATTCGTACAAAAAGCTCCTCGTCAACCTTTTGGTTAAGTTCTCTTACAGTCCATTCACCGCCACCAATCATATCCGGGCAAATGTACGGATGACCCAATAGTCCCTGAAGCAGAGCGTAGGGCATAAGGGTAGAGAGTCCTTCGCCGTCCCAGGAATGGTTTCTGTCCCGGATTCTCTGTATGGAACGCTTACCGCCACCTTTAAATGTGTCTTTGTATTCGTGGTATTCGTATTTTGTGCCAAATTCATTCCATGCAATATTTCTCTCGTGGGGTGTGTGGATATCGTCAACTTCTCCGGTTCGGGATGAATGGTCGGAGTACCTTTCAACCGTACCTCCGTCAAACTTAAAGCCGTCTATTCCGTATTCTTCTATAAGATATTTAAGCTGTTTGTCAAGGTAATCTCTGTCACATTCCTTTGTCATATCAAGCATTGCGCTGTAGCCGTTCCACCATTCGCCAAGGGCAATTTTGCCGTCTTTGTTTCTAAGGAATATTTCATCGGCGTGAGGCGCATTAAGATATTTTGCGGTATGCTTAAGAAAGAAAAGTCCGTCCGGGCGAACCGCCGGTACAACCCACAGCATCACCTTAAATCCCATTTTGTGGAGCTCGTCCGTCATTGCCTTGGGGTCGGGGAATTTAAGCTTATCAAAATCCCACTCACCGTAATTTCTTGCCCAACCTTCGTCTATCATCAGTATTCCCGGAGTAAAGCCGTTTTCTATAATTCCTCTGGCGTATTCCATTACACCTTCCTGTGTCTGATGATAGGTCATCTGCATCCATGTGTTGTACTGGGGTACTTTAAAGAATATATTATTAAGCTTTTTTCCCGATGGAGGAAAGTGCTTTTCCATGGCACCCTTATATGCACTTTTTAAGTTGTTACCGAATTGTTCAAGCGTTACCTCGGAGGGAGCATCAATTTCAAATACGCCATTTGAAATCTTCACTTTAAACCCGTCCTCGCACCATATGCATCTGCCTTTAGAGGAAAGATACATCGGCATTGTCTGGTTCGGACAGTTCCATGTAAAATCTCTTTCAATCTCTGTAGTTTTGTCAAAGGGACATTTGTCGCCGTCTACAGCAGAGCCTCCCCACCAGTATTCGTCTTTTTCCATAGAGAATGTGTATTTCATTATAACACAGCCTTTCGTATTGACATTATGTTGTTTTGATTATACAATAGAAAATATATACTGTATATATAAATTCAGGTATAAAATTTACATTATCGGTCGTAATGAGGTTGGCTTATGAAGATAATAAAAAACAAATTTCATATTAAAAGTTTAAATAAGTACTATCACTATAATCACAAACCCGACTATGTTTTTACCGGGCACCGTCACGGTGATGTTGAAGTAAATGTTATCCTTAACGGCTCTATGGAAATAACCTGTGAGGACGGTATATACTCGGTGGGCAAAGGGGAAATGGTGCTTATGCCTTCTTTTGCTTTCCATCAAAATCGTGTAAAAGGCAATAGACCTGCCGAAATGATTGTTATACAGTTTGAAGCAAGGGAGCAGATTGTCAGTAACTTCTTTTCGGTATACTCGATGGATAACAATACAAACAGCCTTCTTAAAATGTTTATGAATGAAATGGAATCGGATTCGGTTAATACCGAAGGTGATTGTGTTGATGTGTCCGAAAGTGCCCTTAATCTCCTTGAGGTATTTCTGCAGTATTCCTTTGATAACGAAAAATTTTCAGTTAACGAAGTAAACGGAAATTCCTTTATTTATAACAAAGCGGTAAAGTATATGCAGGAAAATCTTCACCGAAAGCTTACCGTATCTGATATTGCCAAGGAATGCAGAGTGTGTTCAACTACTCTTAAAAAGCTTTTTAGTTATTATACGGGCATGGGGTGTATTTCGTTTTTTAATGAAATGAAGTTGAAACGAGCAAAGGAACTTCTTGTGGACGGCAAAAGTTGTATGGAAGTAAGTGAAGAGCTGGGATTTTCATCTCAGGGTTACTTTTCCAGAAGATTTAAGAAGATGTACGGTGAAGTGCCCGTAATGTACCGTAAACTATAAAAGTCAATGTAATTATTGTTATTTTAAAGATTTTGTGGTATAATGAGCCCAAACTATGCTTGAATTCAGCGATATAAATATCTTACGAGATTTTCGATATGTGCAGTTGCACTCGATATGCCTTGCGGTTCAATATGTTGCTGACGCAACGAGATTTATATCATATCGGGTTTTGAGCGAATGTAAAAATATTGAGCAATAGAAGATTGCATATCGACAAAACAAGGTGCATCTTTTCTATCACATAAATTATATAATGTCAAAAACAGAAAGCAGGTGTCAAATGAATACTAAAGTAATTACTGATATTAAAATTGAAGACGGTGTCGGTGTTGTACACCTTGATACCAATTACAATATAGCCAAGATTAATGTTACCATTGGGGGAGAAGTGGACGGCATGGCTGTAAATGCCACTGTTGAATACGCTCAGAACCGAGTAACATCCGACCTTATATGGTTTTCAAATGCAACCGGCGTGGTAAATTCCACTTTGGAATTTGTACCCAATGCCGCAGTTACCGCATCGGATATCTACATAACTCTTTCCGAGGAAGATGCTTTTGTAAGCAAGGTTGAGCTGTTTCTGGCAGAGGATATAGATCTTGCCAAGTGCTATCCTTTGTATAAGGATACAGACCTTAAAAAGAATTACTACCTTGATACCGTAACTGTTTTTACACCGTTGGAAGGATATTCGCAGTATACCGTATATACAAGCTTGAACGGCAGGGATTTTGATGAAGTTGCTCGCAAAACATCAAAGGAATCCTGCACCGAAAGCGGAGAAGTGTATAATTTAAACGGTAAAGAAGCAAGGATAATCCGTGTATACATAGAGTATAACTCCGCATCCTCCGAGGCGGTGCTTAATAAAATAGAATTTACCGGCAGTGAAAGCGGCACCCCCGTGATATATCCTCCCGAAATTGATATTCCGTCATTTAAGGACAGTAAATACAATGTGGAAATAACAACCGATGATACCTTAGCGGAAGTATATTCCATTGTAGAAAGACGTGTTGGAGCAGAGTATAAGAACTGGTTCGTCCTCGAGCTTTCCGAGGAAAAGGAATATGATTATTTTGAAATAGAAAATTGTAACGGAAAAATCAAAATTTCTGGAAATAACGGTGTTTCTCTTGCTACAGGTATTAACCATTATCTTAAATACTACTGCAATGTCAACATATCTCAGGTTGGCGATCAGATTAGTATGCCTGATGAACCAATTCCTGTAGAAGAGGTAATACATAGAGAAACAAAGGCTAAAATCCGTTACGCTTACAACTATTGCACTTTGTCTTACTCTATGGCGTTCTGGGGCGAGGAAGAATGGCAAAACGAGCTTGATTGGCTTGCTTTAAACGGTGTAAATCTTGTGCTTGATGCCACCGCCCAAGAGGAAGTATGGCGCAGATTTTTAAAGGGCCTGGGTTATTCTCACGATGCGATTAAAAGATTTATAGCAGGTCCGGCATATTATGCCTGGGCATATATGGCGAACCTCACCGGCTTCGGCGGTCCGGTTCATGATTCATGGTTTGGGGAAAGATGCGACCTTGCAAGGAAAAATCAGCTTAAAATGCGTAAGCTTGGTATGAAGCCTATTCTGCAGGGTTACAGCGGTATGGTTCCCGTGGATATTTGCGATTACGATTCCGATGCCGAGGTTATCCCTCAGGGCACATGGTGTTCCTTCAGAAGACCGGATATGCTCAAAACCACCTCGGATTGCTTTAAAAAGTATGCTCACAGATTCTATGAAGCACAAAAGGAAGTTTACGGCGATGTAAGTAATTTCTTTGCCACAGACCCATTCCATGAGGGTGGTATTACTCTTGATATGTCGCCAAGGGATATATCCCGTAATGTGCTTTCTGCAATGCTTGAGGAAAATCCCCACGCCGTGTGGGTGGTTCAGTCCTGGCAGAATAATCCCACATCGGAGCTTCTTTGCGGTATAGAGGATATAGGCAAAAACCATGCCGTAATTCTTGATTTATACGCGGAAAAACAGCCCAATTACCCAAAGGGCAATCCGGATAATCCGTCCTTTGGTTATGATGAGGAATTCAATCACACTCCATGGCTTTATTGTATGCTCAATAACTTCGGCGGCAGACTCGGACTTCACGGACATCTTGATAACCTTGCAAGGGAAATACCCAAGGTGTTTACAAATTGCAAATCGGTATCCGGTATCGGCATTACTCCCGAGGCAAGTGTCAATAACCCCATTCTTTACGAGTTCTTTTTTGAATCCGTGTGGGTGGAGGATGCAAGCCGTCCTATGGAAGAAATATCCCTTGACCTGTGGATTAAAAAGTACATTACCCGAAGATACGGCAAGGTAAGCCATAACGCGTATAAAGCATGGATGATATTAAAAGATACCGTGTACAAGGCTGAGCTTAATATGCTGGGTCAGGGCGCACCGGAATCTATAGTTAACGCAAGACCAAACCTTGCCATTAACGCAGCTTCCACCTGGGGCAACGCGGTTATAAGCTACGATAAAGCTTTGCTTATAGAAGCTAAGGAACTACTTCTTAAGGATTACAATATGCTTAAGGAAAGTGCCGGATATATGTATGACGTTGTAACTCTTCTTCAGCAGGTGCTCTCTAACGATGCACAGAATATTCACGGTAAAATGGCTTCTGCCTTTAAGGTCGGTAACATCCGCGAATTTGCTTCGTATTCGGAACAATTTTTAAAGCTAATTGACAAGATGGACAAGGTTACAGGCTCAAATGCTTACTATATGCTGGGCAGATGGGTGGAGCAGGCAAAGGCTTTGGGCAGGAACGCCGATGATTTTTCCAAACGTCTTTATGAGCTTAACGCTAAAGCACTTGTTACCACATGGGGCGCATACAATCAGGCTGAAATAGGCGGACTTCACGATTACTCAAACAGACAGTGGTCGGGGCTTTTTGAAGATTTCTATAAAAAGAGATGGCAAATGTGGATTGATGCAAGGCTTCGCGAGCTGAAGGGTGAAGACTTCACAGAACCCCAATGGTTTGAATTTGAATGGGCGTGGGCAAGGAGCAATACTAAGTATCCTGTAACACCCTTAGCATTAAATATTTCGGAGATATAATATGACACTTAATAAAGACTACAATTTAACCAGATACGCATGTTATACAACCAATGTTTCTATGGCTGCGGTGGCAAATCTGTCACCGCTTCTCTTTGTTACCTTTCGCGATTTGTATGATATATCATATACCTTGCTTGGACTTTTGGTTGTAATCAACTTTTCTACACAGCTTCTTATTGATTTGATTTTTACATTCTTTTCCAAGCATTTTAATATTCACAAAACTGTGCGCACCATGCCGGCAATTACAGTTTTGGGATTGATTATGTACGCAGTTATGCCGCACTTCTTTCCCGAAAGTGCATATTTGTGGATATGCATAGGAACGGTGATATTTTCGGTGGCGGCAGGACTTAATGAAGTTTTAATAAGTCCTGTTATAGCGGCAATTCCTGCGGACAATCCGGAAAGAGAAATGAGTAAGCTTCATTCTACCTATGCCTGGGGCGTTGTAGGGGTGGTTATTATAAGCACCGTATTTTTACAACTGGTAGGCTCTCGCAACTGGATGTATCTTGCACTTATGTGGGCGCTTGTTCCGCTTTCGGGATTTTTTATGTTTATGTTTTGTAAGTTCCCCAAGGTGGAAACAGGGGACAAAGGTGAGAAAACTGTAAGTTTTACAAATCTTGGAATAATATTGTGCTTTGGCTGCATTTTCCTTGGAGGTGCCGCAGAGTGTACAATGACCCAATGGATATCGGGTTTTATAGAAAAAGCCGTTGGTATTCCTAAGCTTTGGGGTGATATCTTTGGTATGGCACTTTTTGCCGCCTTTCTTGGCACAGGAAGAACACTCTACGCCAAATACGGCAAAAATATTGCCAACGTAATGCTTTTTGGTATGCTGGGTGCCGGTATATGCTATGTTATAGCCGGATTTACTCTAAGCCCCGTAATAAGCCTTATAGCTTGCGTAATTACAGGCTTTTGCGTGTCTATGCTATGGCCGGGCACACTTATCTACACCGAGGAAAAATTTCCAAATGTAGGAGTTGCTGTGTATGCACTTCTTGCAGCAGGCGGAGATTTCGGAGCTTCTGTTGCTCCTCAGCTTGTAGGTATTGCTGCCGATAAGGTAGGAGAGAGTACCTTTGCTCTTGAGCTTTCACAGACACTGGGCATCACAGCCGAGCAGATAGGTATGAGAAGCGGTATACTGATTTCGGCACTTTTTCCAATACTCGGTGTAATACTTATACTGTATATGAAGCGGTATTTTGCTAAAAGATAATATAAGGTTCCTGAACGGATTTTTCGTCAGGAACCTTTATTTTTTGTAACAACAATTATATGCATATCATATTATATTTATGAACAAATAATTGGAGGTGTTACAATGGATAAGGTATTCAACACAGCAAACCCCAGAGTGGGTTTTGTTTATGCGCCGTATCAGGCATTTAAAGACCTGTACAACAGGAGTGATGCTTTAAAAAACGGCACGATATTTAAAGAACTCAATATTCCCTTTAAGGAGTATGCATCCAATCCCATAATGAACCCGTTTAAATAAGGAGTGACAATATGATATATCCAAAAAATCCCTATTGTCCGTTCGATAAGGACTATATGTGTCCCGATAACGGCAATAACGGAAATAACAATATACCCGGCGGTGACGACTGTATGTGCCCCGGAGGCGGCAACAGCGGCAATGGTAACGGCAACAACGGTAATAATAACGGTAGCGGCAACAACGGCACAAACGGTAATATGACCTGTGCTCAAATGCTAAGAGAAATTTCCGAACTGGAATTTGCCATAACCGACTTAAATCTTTACCTGGATACTCATCCCGATAATGCCGAAGCTCTGGAAATGCTTACAAAGCTTTCCGCCACTTTAAAGAGTTTAAAGTACGACTATGCCCAAAAGTGTGCACCTTTGTGTGTAACCGATGTTAAAAATAATGTTCCATTTGAGTGGGTATCTTCTGCCCATAAATGGCCATGGGAAGCGTAGGAGGTATAGTTTATGTGGAAATATGAAAAAAAGCTTTTGTACCCTGTAAAGGTTAAAAATAAAAACCCCCGCCTTGCTCAGATTATCTTGAGCCAGTACGGCGGTCCCGACGGTGAGCTGGGCGCATCCTTAAGATATTTAAGTCAGCGCTTTGCAATGCCTACTCCCGAAACTCAGGGACTTTTAAATGATATCGGTGTATCAGTATCAAAATAGCACCTTTATACATAAATGGGCAAAACCTACTGATTATCAGTAAGTCTGCCCATTTCTCTTATAATATCTTACAATCTAAAATCTCTGTCCTATACCCATCTAATTTACCTTTTGATTCATATTTGACCTTAAATCTAAATGGCAAGTCTTTAATTCTAACTTCTACTATATGACCTTTATATACTGTTATGCTATGTGTCATAGCGCCAAGCAAAGCATCCATATTATCATTTTCAAAAGACAAAGCATTGTCTATCTCTGCAATAATATTATCAATCTGATTAACTTGATTTTCTTTCTCTTTTCTCTCTTGTTCTATTCTATCTTTTGTTGCTAATAGGTCTGAAAGTTCCTTATCCAATTTTTCTTTCTGCTCTGCAAACTCTGACTTTGTGATTTCATCAGCAAGCCTAATTTCAATTAGTTTTTGCTTTCTTTTCTCAACACCTTGAATTTTCTTTTCATAATAATCAGTATTCAAGCCATTACTTTTCTTATCCAAAGTCTTAATATCTTCTAAAATCTCTTTTTTAAGCATTTCCTTGTTGTCTGCCAAAATATTTAATATGTATAAAACAATCTGCTTTAAACTCTTGTCACTTGCCCACTCTGATTGCAAACACTCTTTTGTTCTGTCAGCAGTAGCCTTTGTGTGATTATAGCAAGTCCAAGCCTTTGTCCTACCAACAGATGTCTTTTTCTGCTTACTTACAAATCTTTCTCCACATTCTCCACAATATATCTTACCACTTGCCCAATATCTGTTGCTATGCCTTAACTTTTGCTCGTCTGAAGGGCTACGCCTTGCAAGTTCTTTTTGTGTAGCATCCCACATGTCCCTATCTATTATAGCAATCTCTGGATGGTGGTCTTTAATATATACCATATCTTCTTGATTGTGATTATATCTCTTTTTATGGTCAAGAAAGTCTGGCGTATAGGTCTTGCCTTGTAGCAAATCACCAACATATTTCTCATTACGCAGTATGCGCAGTATAACTGTATTTGACCAATCATTTTTATACTTTGATTTACCATCTGGATTCAAAGGCCTAATACCTTCTTCTTGCAGTTCTCTTGCTATCACATAAGTACCCTTGCCCTCAATCAGATACTTATAGAAAATCTTTCTGACAATCTCTGCTTCTTCTTCAACCAAGTAAAGCTTACCACCTTTAACCCTATACCCAAGCATATCCCTACCAAATACAACCCCTTTTTCCATCTGGCGCCTTTGACCCCATTTCACACGTTCAGAGGTCTTTCTGCTCTCATCTTGTGCCAATGATGCCATAATAGTTAAGCGCAGTTCGCCATCCTTGTCAAGAGTGTTGATACCATCTAACATAAAATAAACCCCTACACCCAACTTTTTTAATAACCTTGTAAATTGCAAAGTATCAACTGTATTTCTTGCAAATCTTGAAACCTCTTTTGTGATAATAAAATCAATTTTACCAGATAAAGTATCCTCAATCATATCATTAAATCCATCACGCTTATTTGTCATTGTACCAGTCAGACCATCATCAGAATAAACCTTAACTAATTCCCAATTCTTTTGATTGTTTATAAAATCAGTAAAATACTTTACCTGACTTTCAAAACTGTTTGCTTGGTCATCCTTATCTGTGCTTACCCTTGCATAAGCAGCCACTCTAATAGTATCAGCCAAAACATTTCTGACACCATTTAGCCTATTAATAATATTAACATTATCAATCACAACACTACTAGCATTAACTACATTTAAAACATTACTATCAATTAAATTACTAAAATTCTTCATAAACTTCTACCTCTTTAATCTATAAATTTTATCTTTTTGTATTGGGAATGGTCACATTATAGCGTGACCACTCCACAATTGCAGCCCCTAATTTAAAAATTTAGGCGCTTTATCTAACAAATCTTTTAACTGCATATCAGAAATTAAATCTTTTTCTTTCAAATCTCTAAAAATAGCAGCCTTAAGATTATAATGTAAATTCTCTTTCTCTTTATCAGAAAGAATAACATTTACCTTATCTTTGCCAATAGACATAATAACACCACCATTAGATGTATATGCACTACCAGCTTGACCTAATGCTCTACTCATTTAAGCACCCCCTGACTTGTCTTGATACTATAAATAAGTGAGCAGTGGTCATTTATGTTAAAAAAACTGAAAAAAGCATATTTTTTTGAATTTTAGTAAAATTTCTTTAATTTATGTTATATTTTTTTCGCCAACTGTCTTTTCTTTTCTCTTTGCAGTGTGCTTTTTGAGATACCTGTCATATCTGCTACCTGTTTATATGAATATTTTTCTAATAACTGCATCGCCAGACTTAATTGTGTGTTACTATACTTTCTTGGTCTGCCTTCTATATACCCATCCTTTTGTCTGGCTAACTCTCTGCCAGCCTGTGTTCTCTCTACAATCATATTTCTTTCAAATTCTGCAAAAGACAATAAGATTGTATATGTCAACCTGCCAACAGGTGTATTATCTATAACACCTAAATTGAGTATATCTATCTTAACACCCATATCAATCAAGTGTTCTATGATGTCTAACCCCTCGCGAACATTACGGCAAAACCTGTCCATCTTGCATACCACAAGACTATCCCCATCTGATAATCTTTCAATCAAATCATTGAACACCTGTCTATTATTGAAATCTTTTGCAGCAGTATAAACTTATCTATGTATCTCTGCTGAAGGATACTTCTCTAATATTGTCTGCTCTTGCTCTGCCAGAGAATGATTTTCTGCCTGGCTTTTGCTTGATACCCTTATGTAACCATACTCCATACATGACACCTACCTTTTGAATAAATAAATTGAATACCCTAAACCCTATAAATCATCTGAAATCAGATGTCATACCCATAAATTAAAATATATGAATATGCCAATTCCTACACCTGAACATCTATTTATATTAAAATCTCTCAAAATACTGTCATCTCAACACAAAAATGTGATGATAATTTTCAAATCACGAAATGGCGTAAAATCAACACATTTTTAATGTCAAAATTAAATTTTTGCAGATTTTTTACATTTTAATTTTCTGCGACCACTATTTAATGGTATAAGATAAATAAGACTTAAATAATCTGTAAATTTTCACATTCCACTCCCAAACTCAAACCAACACTTTTGACACTTTTTATATCTGATGACTAAAAATTTAAAAATTAGCCTGCTGAAAAACCAATAAATTTTATGCTGGTTGAAAAAATATCATAAAATTTCCAACGCTTTTAAACAAACACTTTGCTTATGTGCCGACGCAATCAAGTCCATCAGAAAACACTCTGTCTTTTATCTGTCCTATGTCAACCATATAATGCTTTATCAACCTGTCTGCAACCGCCAAATCCTCTGCATCATCTATACCCATATAGATACTTTCTGTTGTATGGTATATGACCTTACACCCAACAAGCATACAACACCCAAAGTTTAAATTTTGATTATATCTGTTCAATCTTTCAAGCGTCTGGGCTTTCTTCTTTGCAAATGTTCTTGTGCCAATGCTCCAAAGGTCTGTTTCTAATACAAGTCTTTGATTTGCCCTGTCAATCACGATTTCAAATTCTTCATCGTCCTTAATTGCTCTAACCATACCATTTTCCGCATCCGCTATGCTATACAGCCCCAGCATATCAAGAACTCTCCTGATAAAAACCGCCACCGTTGTATATTTAATACTAACACCCTTATAATTCTTATTTCTCTTAACTATCTCTTTAAAAATACCACTATGTAACATATCCGTTACCCCCTTATAAAAATATTCTGCACAAAAAAAGTGCCGCTACGTTTGTAACGACACTTAAAGCCTTTATAGGCTTATGCTCTATTCATTATTTAATATCTTTAGCACCTACCAAAGAAAACCACCGCCACCGCCACCAACTTAAATAATCATTCAAGCCGTGCCGCTGCACTCAATACTGTAATTACAAGTAAATCATATACCCATATAATTTACCCTATTAATATTATAACTCTTCCTGATACTATAGTCAACGCCTATGAGAGAAATATTTTCAAAATCATAAAATCATTTTGATAGTTCAAATATCCGCTCTATTATTGCTTTGAAAATCTCTGCATCATCTTCTTCATAACGAGCATAGTCGAAATAAGCCCAATGTGTCAACCATCTCCAGTGAGAAAAAAGCATAGATGTTGCAGTAAGGTAATCCACATCTTTAACTGCTTCTTCAAGTTTTTGCTTATCACTACCGCAAAGTAAATCTTTAGGCTTCCCTAATGCTTTATATCTTGAAAAGCCATCCATTTCATAACCCATTTTAGTCATATCATCGCCAAACTCGTATTCAAACATACCGTAAGTCTTATCTATACGACCAGAGAATAAATCATAATAAGGTTGTAAGACCTCTGTTGAGTTCTTTCTGCCCCATATATAAGATACTGGGTTTTGAGTATCTTTGACTACCGTACTAATATTCTTATGTAAATATTTTGCTCTTGCCGCAGGCGTACATGTACAATATTTTCTGTTAGTTAATTTCAAATTTTCTTCACTTAATCTGGGATAAAATTCCGACTTTACTCCCGAAGGATACCATTTCATATTTTCATATACACCAACGACTATTCCATGATATACCGCAACCAAATAATCAACTTTTTGTGCATTGTTTGTATTTATTACCCAATGACCTCTTGCACAGTCCATAATCTCTCTATCTGTCATATTGTAGTCATACAACGAATTTATTTTAATAACGAGTAAATTATGAAATATATCTTTTTCCGTCAAAATTTCCGCACCGTAAAACCGTTCAATTTCTTCAACTGTCATAACTGGGTCAGCGTGATGACCAGAAACAACATTTGTAAGTTTGTCAGGTTTGAGAAATTGCATAACATTTATAAGAGCCGCTTCTGCTGCAAAAGCTTCTTCCTCTGTAAGACCATACAAGATTATAACCTTTTTAACATCATTACCTGCACGCTTTATGCTCTCTATTCTACGATGTTTACTACCTTCAACCCCTATGTTCTTTTCAGTTTCGTGCTGAAAAACCCTGTCATTGATACCCTTTCCTATGTAAAATATCTCATCATTTCTTGGGTCAACGAGAGCATATACATAATATTTTAATTTTTGCTTGACTGTATCTGAAAAATTGTTCATCTGTTTTAATCCTTCCCAAAGAATATGTGATTAGTCACTAATATTATCAACTAATTCAACAATTTCTTCTAAATAATTATTATCATAAATATATCCACAGAATTTATGTTTTATCTCTTCAAAATCATCGTACAAAATCATTTCATATCCTACACCATCGCAACAATCAAAACAATCTATCACACCTACAAATCCATTATTCAAAAGACTTGTTAGTCTATTAAAAATCTTATCAGAAATTTTATTGATAACTATATCAGATATTTTATTATTAGCATATACTTGGTAAAAGCCTACATTTCCATCTAAATCAATAAGCCATATCTTTTCAATAACAATTTCATCAAGACCACAGATTAATCCCCAATTCATCCACTTAATTTTAAAATACTTTGTTCCAAGAGCATCATTATACTTTTTTTCAATAATGTCCTTTTCTTCTTCTGAAGAAAATGTTTTCAAATCACGTTTCACCACCCATAAATTCTTTTTTATTCATTATAACATATTTATATACGAAACACAATCATTCTACATAAATTCTTACAACAAACAACCCAACCACCCACCCTTGCAAAATACCATAAGGATATAATTCCCATATGATTTAATGTTGTATAAGAATTTTAAGTTGTATTATTATTTTATACTAGTATATATACCTCTCTATATTAATAACAACAACACTGTCTAAATTTATGTCCAATATAAAACTTTTTTTATAAATATTTTTCAAAATAATACTTTTCTGTGTTATTGCTAAAAATAAAATTTTTAAATTTTTCTATGTATTCCATATCAAGCAGAAGGCAGGAAACGAGGAGCTTTCTCACCTTGAAATGGTAGGCGCCCTTGTGTATCAGCTCACCCGGGACCTTGATTCCGAGCTTGTAAAGGACAGCGGTTTCTATAACTACTTTATCAATCACTCAACAGGGGTTTATCCGGCAAATACAAATGGCACACCCTTTGATGCAAAGTTTATTGCAGTAAGCGGCGACCCCATTGCAGACTTAAACGAAGACCTTGCCGCAGAGCAGAAGGCGAGGGCAACCTACGATAACATCTTAAGGCTTTCCGATGACCCGGATGTAAACGATGTTATTAAGTTCCTCCGCGAAAGAGAGATAGTCCACTATCAACGATTTGCCGAAGCTCTTTGCAAAGTAACCGATAAGGTTAACGAAAAGAGAGTTATGGCAAGAGGAATGGATTTTTGAATAAATGCAAGAGAAAATAAATTTTTTATATGTAAATAAGTTATACGAAAAGGACGAAGCCTCAGCTTCGTCCTTTTCAATCTAAATAACATTATTCAGTTGGAAAGCTTGCAGAATTTCCTAAAGGTATCATGGAACCAAATGAATCCCAGCAAAATGCCTTTAATTTTGCCACATCACCCTTTGAATTATCAACAGGGATAGAGAGTTTTAGTGTTGAGCCTTTCGGCACATCCTCTGTTTGTATATACATCAAGCCTTTGAATGCACCAACATCCGTATATTGAGCAAGAACAATTACAGTATCTTCACTTGAACTTACATTGGTAAAAGATACAGTTGCAAGAAATGCTCCTGTCGGGATTGCTTGCATACTATTTCCTGACATATCTTTTATTGCGATTTCATTTATTCTATAATCCACAGGCTCCTCTACAACAAATGTAAAAGTTCCTGTTCCACTATATAGTTTAGCAGCAATGTAATAAGTTTCTCCTGCTGTTAAGTTGTAGGAAATGTAAAAATTACTTCCGTCTCCGTCATCATCGTCACTTATTAATTGATGTTGATTACTATCATATAAGTATCCGTATGTATCCTTGCTACCTGTTGTATAGAAGCTATATTCCTTTGATAGTTTTGGCACAAACTCAAAATATATAAGTTGTCCGTTTTCCGCAGTTGATACGGTATACTCTTGATTTGCCTTTACTATAAATGCATCATCAAAGCTTTTTCCCGCCCTATCTGTCCAAGCAGCATAAAGAGTTGTTGCATCCCCATAATAAGGGAATGTCACAGGCTCACCACTTAAAGATGCATTATCAAACCAACCCGTCAATGTCATTCCAGCATTTTCAACAGTTGGCATAGTAAAGATTGCGTAATCTGTAATATCATTTAATGCCTTATCACAGTTTGTAACAAATTTATATATCTTTTTAGTTGCGTTATATACTATTTTAGCATTAGTAAGATCTTCGTTTCTGCTATAGAATAAAATGTTGCTCCAATCAGATTCGTTTCCCTCGTAAAATACAGTTTCGATATCAGAACATTCATTAAATGCATCATTTTTTATGTATTTAATTTCTTGAGGAAGGCAAACAAATTTCAATCTACTACAATTATAAAAAACATTTTCAGGAATAGTTGTTACACTATCAGGAATTGTGATGCTGACTAAACTGCTGCAATCCTCAAACGCAGAATCACCAATATTTGTTACACTATCAGGAATTGTGATGCTGACTAAACTGCTGCAATTATAAAACGCAGAATCACCAATACTTG